>NZ_CAKLBV010000003.1 GCF_920984675.1 Methylobacterium sp. Leaf118 | reverse complement strand
GCCAGCCCCACCGCGGCAACGCGCAGCCCCGCTCCGAGCGGCCCACGGAAGCCGGCGGTCAGCGCCGGCCCGACGCCCGCCCGGCCAACCGCCCCGCCCAGCGTCAGGCGCGGCCCGGCGGTGGCGGTGCCGCGGGCGAGGGGGGCCGGTCGATCGGTTGGCTCGACCGCTCGCCGCGCTCGTAACATCTCCTAAATGGGTCGGGCCGGGGCATCGCTCCGGCCCGAGCCTTTTGGAGGGCCTTCGATGCGGTTCGAACTCTACCGGGATGCGGGCGGCGAGTGGCGTTGGCGCCTGCGTGTGCAGAACGGCAACGTCATCGCCGATTCGGGCGAGGGCTATGTCCGTCGCGAGGATTGCGAACACGCGATCACCCTCGTGAAGCGCAGCGGCGAAGCCTCCGTCGTGGACATGACGACCAAGATCGCCTGACCCAATCCCCTGACCTCGCGCCAGACCTCGGCGCCCTCGAGCGGCATAGCCTGGGCGCTCGAAAAAGCGCCGCGCGATGAAACCGTCACGGTTGCTGGGACGTTCCAGCGCGTGCGGGTCACGCAGAATGGTCACGTCCGCCCGCGAATGCCGCAGAGGGAATGGTCGACTTGCTCAGGACATTGTTGCTGGCCGCGCTGATGGCGCTCGGCCTCGCCGTCGCCGCTCCGCAGGGTGCGTCCGCCGCTCCGGTCGGCCCCTCGGCCGCCCTTCTCGCGGAGACCGCCCCCGCCACGGTCGAGAAGGCCCAGTACTACTACCGTCGTCGCGGCTGGGGCCCGCGTCCCTATTACGGTCGCCGCTTCTACGGTCCGCGCCCGTTCTACCGTCGTCCGTACTACGCCCGGCCGTTCTATGGCCCGCGTCGCTTCTACGGCCCGCGTCGCTTCTACTACTAACATCGACGCTCCGCGCGTCGTCGGGAACCCGGGGCCTCGCGGCTCCGGGTTTTTTGGTTTGGGGCGGTGGGATCGAGCCGCCCTGCACGATGTTGCTATCGCGTCCGCCCGACTTCGCGAGGGAGACGGGAGGCGGGATCCGTGTTGGTTCTTTAAGTTTTTGTAACGGATCGGCTTTTTCCAAGCGTCCGCCCTCCGCCCGCGGGCCGATGCTCTAGCGACGGCCGCCCCTTCGATGTAAGATTGTGCATGAAGCGAGACGGTCCGCGCTGAACGGGCCGCTCCGGAGGACGCCGATGATCGATCACGTGGCGCGGCTGCGGCGCACGGAGGCTGCGCCTCGCGCCCTGTCCTGGCAGGACATTCCCCTCGAACTGCTGATGTGCGCCGCCGCCATCTTCCTGGCCGCCGGCCTCGAACTCGGCGGCCTCATGCCCTGACGGCGCCGCGGCTTGCCCCTGGCGCGGCCGGGGGCCCCGTGCTTGGCTGTCCCCGCGCGGCCTCAACGACTCGGCCGGCACCCTGGGGAGGGGATCGATGACGCAAGCGGACGATGGCGCCGAGGTGCATCCCATCGGCGACCTGACGGTGCGCACCATCGCGATGCCGGCCGACACCAACGCCAACGGCGACATCTTCGGCGGTTGGGTGCTGTCGCAGATGGATCAGGCGGGCGGCATCGCGGGCGTCGAGCGCGCGCAGGGACGGGTCGTCACGGTCGCGGTCGACGCCATGACCTTCATCCGTCCCGTGCGGGTCGGCGACGTGCTCTGCGTCTATACCCGCATCGGCCGGGTCGGGCGCACCTCCATGAAGATTCACCTCGAAGCCTGGGCTCGCCGCTTCCAGACCCAGTTCCGCGAGAAGGTGACAGAGGCGACCTTCACCTTCGTCGCCATCGACGACGAGGGTCGGCCGCGGGCGATCCCGCCCGAGGGGTGAGGCGGCCGCCGTTGGCGCCGGACGCCGCGGGAGGCTAGAACGGGACGTCTTTTTTCGAGAAACGCGACGAGTCACCATGCCCGCCACGCCCCGCGCCGCGATCCTCCCGGTCACCGCGCTCCAGCAGAACTGCACCCTGGTCTGGGACGATGCCACCAAGGTCGGGGCCGTGGTCGATCCCGGTGGCGATCTCGACCGGATCGAGGCCGCGATCCGCGCGCAGGGCGTGACGGTGGAAAAGATCCTGCTCACCCATGGCCATATCGACCATGCCGGCGGCGCGGCCGAACTCAAGGAACGGCTGGGCGTCCCGGTCGAGGGGCCGCACGAGGCGGACAAGTTTTTGCTCGACAGCCTGCCGGCCGCAGCCGAGAGCTACGGCCTGGAGCCGGCCCGCCCGATCACCCCCGACCGCTGGCTGAACGACGGCGACACCGTCACCGTCGGCGGGCTCACCTTCGACATCCTATACGTTCCCGGCCATTCGCCCGGCAGCGTCGTCTTCATGAGCCGGGACGCCCGCTTCGCCCTCGTCGGCGACGTGGTATTCCAGGGCTCGATCGGCCGGACCGACCTGCCCGGCGGCAATCACGAGCAGCTGATCCGGGGCATCAAGGACAAAGTGCTGCCGCTCGGTGACGACGTCGCCTTCATCCCCGGCCACGGCCCGACCGGCACGCTCGGACAGGAGCGCCTGACCAACCCGTTTCTGCAGGGCTGACGCCTCGGCCCGAGAGAGGGACGCCGGCACTTGCTCAAAAGCCGATGCGACGCAGGCGCTTAGGGCGCCGGCGCCGGAATGGGGCACTGGCTCCCCGCGACGGAGATCGACGTCCCCGTCGTCCGCTTCGGGGCCGGCGGGGACACCGTGTTCCGGCGCGTCGTCCAGCCTAACGGAGGATTAACGGAAAAGGCTCAGAAATCCGGGTGCAACGACGCCGATGCGGCGCCGAAAGCGATGCAAAATCAGGGGGGAACGCCTATATGGAACCGATACGGACATAGCAGGCACGCCCGGCCCGCCGGGCTCGAAAACAGGCTCACGAGCCGCCTGCCCGAGGAAATTCATGGCTGACTCCCCGAACACCGAACCCGCCGACAGCTACGGCGCGGAATCGATCCGCGTGCTGAAGGGCCTGGATGCCGTCCGCAAGCGGCCCGGCATGTATATCGGCGACACCGACGACGGCTCCGGCCTTCACCACATGATCTACGAGGTGGTGGACAACGCCATCGACGAGGCGCTCGCGGGTCATGCGGACCTCGTGACGGTGACGCTCAATGCCGACGGTTCCGTGACGGTCTCGGATAACGGGCGCGGCATCCCCACCGACATCCACAAGGAGGAGGGGGTCTCGGCGGCCGAGGTCATCATGACCCAGCTCCATGCCGGCGGAAAATTCGACCAGAACTCCTACAAGGTCTCCGGCGGCCTGCACGGCGTCGGCGTCTCGGTCGTCAACGCCCTCTCGGTAAGTCTCAAGCTGCGGATCTGGCGCGCGGGCAAGGAGCACCGCATGGAGTTCCGCCACGGCGACGCGGTGGCGCCCTTGGAGGTGGTCGGCCCGGCAGGCGACCGGCGCGGCACGGAGGTGACCTTCACGCCGTCGCAAGAGACCTTCACGATGGTCGAGTTCGACTATCCGACCCTGGAGAAGCGCCTGCGCGAGCTGGCCTTCCTGAATTCGGGCGTGCGGATCGTGCTCACCGATGCGCGCCATGCCGAGCACAAGCGCGAGGAGCTCTGCTACGAGGGCGGCGTCGAGGCCTTCGTGCGCTATCTCGACCGTTCCCGCAAACCCGTCGACGGCATGACCAAGCCCGTCACGGTGCTCGGCGAGCGCGACGGCATCCGCGTCGAGGTGGCGTTCTGGTGGAACGATTCCTTCAACGAGACCGTCCTGCCCTTCACCAACAACATCCCCCAGCGCGACGGCGGCACCCACATGGCCGGCTTCCGCGCGGCCCTGACCCGGCAGATGACCGGCTACGCCGAATCCTCGGGCATCGCGAAGAAGGAGAAGGTTTCGCTCATCGGCGACGATTGCCGCGAGGGCCTGACCGCCGTCATCTCGGTGCAGGTGCCGGATCCGAAATTCTCCTCGCAGACCAAGGACAAGCTCGTCTCCTCCGAGGTGCGCCCCGCGGTCGAGAACATCCTGAACGAGGGTCTCTCGACCTGGCTCGAGGAGAACCCCTCCCAGGCCCGCTCGGTGATGGCCAAGGTGGTGCTGGCCGCCGCCGCCCGCGAGGCGGCCCGCAAGGCGCGCGAGACGATCACCCGCAAGGGCGCGCTCGACATCGCCTCGCTGCCCGGCAAGCTCGCCGATTGCCAGGAGCGGGACCCGAGCAAGTGCGAGCTGCTGCTGGTGGAGGGTGATTCGGCCGGCGGCTCGGCGAAGCAGGGCCGCGACCGGACCTTCCAGGCGGTACTGCCGCTGCGGGGTAAGATCCTGAACGTCGAGCGCGTGCGCGCCGACCGGATGCTGTCCTCCGCCGAGATCGGCACGTTGATCACCGCGCTCGGCGCCGGGATCGGCCGGTCCAGCACCGACCGCGAGGGCTTCAACCCGGACAAGCTGCGCTACCACCGCATCATCATCATGACGGACGCGGATGTCGACGGATCGCATATCCGCACGCTGCTGCTGACGTTCTTCTTCCGCCAGATGCCGGAGCTGATCGACCGCGGTCATCTCTACATTGCTCAGCCGCCGCTCTACAAAGCCGAGCGCAGCCGGAAGGTGCTCTACCTCAAGGATGAGCGGGCGCTCGAGGACTACCTGATGGATCAGGGCGTCGACGGCGCCGTACTGCGGCTGGCCTCGGGCACCGAGTTCGGGGGAGCGCAGCTCAAGACCCTGGTCGAGGAGGCCCGGGCCTTCCGGGGCATCCTGAACGGTCTGCACACCCGCTACGACCGCGCGGTCGTGGAGCAGGCGGTGTTGGCCGGCGCCTTCGACCGGGACGCGGCCGAGCATCCGGGCGAGGCCGAGGTGCTGGCCGACCGCACCGCCAAGCGTCTCGATGCCATCGCCGACGAGATCGAGAAGGGCTGGACCGGGGAAGCCTCCGAAGGCGGCTACGTGTTCAGCCGGACCCTGCGCAGCGTGAAGCAGGTCGCGACCCTCGACGCCTCGCTCATCGCCTCGCAGGAGGCGCGCCGCTTCGCCGACCGGGCGGTGGCCCTGCGCGAGATCTACGCGGAGCCCGTGACGCTCGCCCGCAAGGGTGACGAGACGGTTCTGCACGGCCCCGTCGGCCTGTTCGATGCGGTGATGGCCTTTGGCCGCAAGGGCCTTCAGTTGCAGCGCTACAAGGGCCTCGGCGAGATGACGGCCCAGCAGCTCTGGGAGACGACCCTGGACCGCGACGTGCGCTCGCTCTTGCAGGTGAAGGTGAAGGACACGACCGACGCCGACGATCTGTTCGTCAAGCTGATGGGCGACGTGGTCGAGCCCCGGCGTGAGTTCATCCAGGAAAACGCGTTGAGCGTCGCCAATCTCGACGTGTGATCCGGGCTCCGCTTGATCAAAGCGGAGCCCGGATCAGGCAAGCCCGCGCGGCGTTTGAGCGAAGCCCAAATCCGCCATCCCGAAGGGATCAACCGGATTTGGTATGAGCGGCGAGGGCGGCGCCGGACCCGTCCGGCGTCGGCGGCCTGAGAGGTGGACGCCGGCTCTCGGGTCGATGCTCTCTCGTCTCGATGTCGCCGCCTCAGCTCCTGAATGGCGGCGACCCCTTTCGGGCTCGCGTCTTAAGCGCGGGCCGAGGACAGCCCGTCCGGCAGGCCCTCAAAGGATTCCGCGAGGAAGGCCCTGGCCCGGCTCACCCGGCTCTTCACCGTGCCGACCTGACAGCCGAGCCGGGCCGCCGCCTCCTCGTAGGTGAAGCCTTCGGCGCCCACGAGCAGCAGCGCCTGCCGCTGCGGTAGGGGAAGCGTCCCGATCAGATTCATCACCATGCGCAGGCCGGCGGCATGCTCCTGATCCGCCGGGGCGGTGAGGGTGCCGGCATGGACGCCGTCCGCATCCTCCACCTCGCGGCGGTTCTTGCGAACCTCGGTGTAGAATTGGTTGCGCAGGATGGTGAACAGCCACGCGGTGAAGTTGGTGCCGGGCGTGAATCGCTCACGGTTCGCCCATGCTTTCACCATCGTCTCCTGCACAAGATCGTCCGCGCGGGTCGGATTCGCCGTCAGCGAGATCGCGAAGGTGCGCAGCATCGGCAACGCCTTCACGAGATCGTCACGGAACACGGTCTCCATCCGTCCGCCATGGATCGCGATGGCCGTTTCGAACTGCGACAGGAGATCGTTGAGCCGCATCGGAAGCGGGCCCTGGGAGGCGATGTCAAAGTAATCGCGCAGCGCCAGTGCCAAGTGACCCGGTGCCACCCGGGCCCCTTCGTCCCGGTCATGATCGGGACGCTCTGCCCGATTGGCGCTTGTCGGTACGTCGGTCATTCTGTTGTCAGCCTCAGCTGCGGCTCAGCTTCCTGTAAGAATTCTAAGTTCGATACCAATCAAAAAATGAACTGATGCTAAACGAAGCGGAAACTCTGGCGATGCTCGTCGCCCTGGCGCAGGAGAGCCGGCTGCGCATTCTCCGGCGGCTGCTCCGCGAATTCCCCGCGGGGCTTCCGGCGGGGCGGATCGCGGAAGCCGTGGGCTGCGCCCCCTCCACCCTGTCGTTCCATCTCGGCCATCTGGAGCGGACCGGGCTGGTGCGTTCGCAGCGCCGGGCACAATCGATTCTCTACGCCGCCGTGCCGGAGACGCTCGGCCACCTGACCGCCTTCCTGACGGAGGAATGCTGCGGCGGACGTCCCGAACTCTGCGGGGTGGCGCCCACGGTTCCAGCCTGCGCGGTGCGGGCGCCGTCCCCGGTCGAGACCTGACTGATCAGATCAAGAGGCCCGCCGCCCCGCCGTCGCGGCGGCCATCGACGATGGGTCACCCTCCTCGCCGATGGGAATCAAGCCGTGCGGCGAGCGACGAGGAACAGGCGGGGGAAGGCGAGCAGCACCATCCCGTCGTCCCGGCGCGGATAGGCGGCCTCCAGAGCCCGCTCATAGGCCGCGAGGAAGCCCGCGCGGTGCTCGGTCGAGAGCGGCGCCAGGAACGGGCGCAGGCCCGTCGCCTGAAGCCACGCGACGATGGCCGCCGCGTCGGCAAGGGGATGCTGATAGGTGGTCGCCCAAAGATCGACCGCGCATCCGGCCCCGCGCAGGAGGTCGTAATAGGCACCCGCCCCCAGGATCGGCGTGCGGGCCGCTGCCGGGTCACCGATCGCGGAGGCCCAGGGACCGTCGGCGGCGACCGCGCGCATCAGCCGGTGCGAGGGCTCGTCGAGATTGTCCGGCATCTGCACGGCGAGGCATCCGCCCGGCGCGAGCTGCCGGACGAGGCGCAGCAGCAAACCGGCATGGTCGGGCAACCATTGCAGCACCGCGTTGGCGAAGATCAGGTCCGGCGGCGCCTCCGGGTGGAAGTCCCGCATGTCGCCCTCGACGAAGCGCAGCCGGGGCAGGGCGTGGCGGGCCTGGGCGACCATATCGGGCGCGCTGTCCACGCCGACGACGCTGGCCCCGGGGAAGCGCTCCGCCAGCAGGGCCGTGGCGTTGCCGGGCCCGCAGCCGAGATCGACCACGTGATCGGGGGTTCGAAGCGGCACCCGGGCCAGGAGATCGGCCGCGGGCCGGGTCCGTTCCGAGGCGAAGCGCAGGTACTGGGCCGCATTCCAATCCGACATCACCGCCTCCCGAGACCTCGACCCGACGGCCGCGCGTGGGTGCGGTGGCGAGATTACACGGTGGACGGCGCCGCGCAGCCCCTGGGCAAGGGCGAAGTCTGGCTTAGCCTACCCGCCGTGGCGGTCGCACCGGTCGCCGGACCGGGAGACGGACCATCATGCTCGAGGAATTCAAGAAGTTCGCACTGCGCGGCAACGTGGTCGACTTGGCGGTGGGTGTCATCATCGGCGCGGCCTTCGGCGCGATCGTCACCTCGCTGGTGCAAGATATCATCATGCCGATCATCGGCGCCGTCACGGGTGGGCTCGATTTCTCGAACTACTACATCCCGCTCTCGTCGAAAGTGCAGGCCGGCATGGCCTATGCCGATGCCAAGAAGGTCGGCGCCGTCGTCGGCTACGGGCACTTCCTGACGCTTGCCGTCAATTTCACCATCGTGGCCTTCGTGCTGTTCCTCGTCATCCGCGCGATGAACACGCTGAAATCGCGCGAAGAGGCCAAGCCCGAGGCGGTGGCCGAGGTGCCGGCGGACGTCAAGCTGCTCGGCGAGATTCGCGATCTGCTGGCGGAACGGCGGGCCTGACGGCCTCAACCGCTCGACCGGTCCTTCTCCCCGGCCTTGTCGGGGACGACCCCGAAGGCGTCGAGGATGCGGTCGAGGGCCTGCTCGACGGCCTCGGTGCCTTCCTCGTGGGTCTTCAGCCGGGTCTCCAGGCGGCGGATCTGCGGCTCGAACGGGGTGGGGATCTCGGGCTCGTCGCCGAGAAAGCGCGGCTCCGGCTGGGTCACAGTGTAGACGCCGCGCAGCTCGTGGCCGAGGTGGTCGCGAACCGATTCCGGCAGGGGGGGCTCATCGTTCGGGGGATCGGGCCGGTTCATGGTCCTGACCTGCTGATATGTGCGACAATCGACACCATCAACGACCGATCGGGACAATGCGTTGCGTGCGGATTGAACGCCCCATGCCCCCTGAACGGGAAACATTGTCCTTCGGGGGGCCGTGCTACGACGACGGCCCCGGTGCGGGGCACCGGGGCCGGGGTCACGACTGCCGACAGCTCGGCCGGGAACGGTCACGATTGGGAAGAAACGCACGCGATCCCGAGCGCTCGGCGCGCCGCATGCGCCGGTCCCGACCAGGGGCCGGGACCGGCGAGGCGTTCGATTACTCGATCACTTCGATGATGCGGCGACGGCCGTCGACGAGGACCGGGCGATCGTTCACCACGGTGTAGCGGGTGCCGCGCGCGACGCTGTAATCGCCGGGCACGTCGTAATAGGTGACGCCGGAGCTCGGCAGTTCGGAGCCGACCGCGACGCGCCCGTCATAGTCGTAGGAGCGGACGTTGCGCTCGCGGACATAGGACCGGAAGCGGGGACGATCCTCGACGCCGAGGATGCCGCCGATCGTGCCCGTGGCCGCGCCGACCGCGCCACCGACGATCGCACCGACCGGGCCGGCGGCGTCCGCACCGTCCTGGGCGCCGCGCTCGGCACCGCGCAGGGTGCCCTGGGCCTGGGCGGCCATCGGCAGCGCGAGAGCGAACGCCGAGGCGGCCAGAAGGGTCGTGATCTTCATTCGTGCATCTCCGTCTTGGTGACGTTCGCCGCGATCCAGGCACAGCGAAGCATGGCCCTGTAACGTCCGACCCCGGGAATGGGATGCATGAAAAATCGAGAAAGGCCGAGATTGTCCCGCACTGCCTGGATCGGAGGCAGGTCTTCCGAGATGCGACCGCGGCCCGGATGAAATCTGTCGCGTGGCCTCGGGCCCTCGCCCTTCGAGCACGCCTCATACCCAATCCGGTTGATCCCTTCGGAATGGCGGATTTGGGCTTCGCTCAAACGCCGCGCGGGCTTGCCTGATACGGGCTCCGCTTTGATCGAGCGGAGCCCGTATCAGGCCGGGTGCGTCTCCCGAAGGAAGGTCCCGCTCCGCTCCAGCGCCCGCGCGGTGGCCTCGGGCGGTTGGCATAGGACAGGCGGAGGTAGCCCTCTCCAGGGAGGCCGAAATCCGGCCCGCCGAGCACCGCAACGCCCGCCTGATCAAGGAGCGCGGCGGCGAGGGCCATCGCGGTCCAGCCGGTTGGGGCAATATTGGGGAAGGCGTAGAAGGCGCCCATGGGCGTGACGCACGACACGTCGGGCAGGCCGTTCGGCCCCTCGACCACGAGCCGGCGGCGGCGGTCGAGCGCGGCGACCATCTCGGTCACGCAATCCTGCGGCCCGTCCGGCGCCGCGACGCCGGCCCATTGGGTGGCTGCGTTCACGCAGGAATGGGCGATGACCGAGAGTTCGCGCGCCGCCTCCTAGAACGGCTCGGGCCAGACCGACCCGCCGAGCCGCCCGCCCGTCATCGCGTCAGTCTTGGAGGCGCCGTCGCGGTCGATCAGCCGGTCGCGGATCTTCGGATCGTGCAACCGCGAGACATGCGCCGCGCCGTCATCGGTCATCGTCCCGTCGATCTCGTCGGAGAGGATCGCCACCTGCGGATGGGCGGACGGCCCGGCCACGAGCGCCGCGATCTCCGCCTCCGGCGTCACACCCCCGGTCGGGTTGGCCGGTGAGTTGAGGATGAGCAGGCGGGTGCGCCCGGTGACGAGGGTCTCCTGCGCCGAGAACGCAACTCGTTCGCCTCGGGGATCGGCACCGACACCGGGGTCGCTCCGGTGAACGCGATCATCGAGCGATCAATGGGAAAGCCCGGATCGGGATCCAGAATCTCGACGCCGGGCTCGCCCAGCATCAGGATCGCCTTGAACAGCGTGACCTTGCCGCCTGGGGCACGACCAGACCCGAGTCCGGCGAGACCGCGGATGTCCCGGGTGACCGCCTGGCGCAAGGGGAGGATGCCGACGGCCGGCGTATCGCCGTGATGGCCGTCGCGCAGGGCCCGGATCCCGCTTCGACGATGCGGGGCGGCGTCGGCTGGCCGATGCCGAGATTGACGATGTCGCGTCCCTGCGCGGTCAGCGCGCTGGCGCGAGCGAGGACGGCGAAGGCGCTCTCCTCGCCGATCCGGCCGAAGGCGGGGACGGTCCTCAGCGTGGCCCCCGCGGTCTCCCCGCAGGCGCGGCGAGCGACCTTATGAGCGCTCGGCCAGACGGCTCGCGGCAAACGAGATCGCGCCGCCGACGACGAACAGGATCGCGAAGGTCACCACCGCGTGCTTGAATAGTAGCGGCTCGATGCCGGTATCGGTGAACAGCACGGCGAGCACGGCGCCGATCGGCAGGAGCAGAAGGACCGAGAGCGGCACCAGCGGGTTCATTCACGTCACTCGCGTTGGTCGGGGCACGGCACGGCCCGCGATCGGGAAAAGCGAAGCGGTCTTAACACCGGCCTTTGCCGGGAGGAAACTCCGCCGGACCGGAATTTTCGCGCATCCTCCCTCAGGCGGGAATCCGGACGCTGGCGCGCAGGCCCCCCATCGGGCTGTCCTGCAGGATCACGTCGCCGCCATGGGCCCGGGCGATGTCGCGGGCGATCGAGAGGCCGAGCCCCGAGCCGCCCGCATCCTGGCGCGCGTCGTCGAGCCGCACGAACGGCTTGAACACCTCCTCGCGGCTCTCGGCCGGGATGCCGGGGCCGTCGTCGTCGATGGAGACCAGGAAGGCGCGGTGCTCCCGCCGGCCGGAGATCGCGACGGTGTCGGCGTAGCGGGCAGCGTTGGCCGCGAGGTTGAACAGGCAGCGCCGGAAGGCGTCCGGCCGCACCGTGACCATCGGCCGTCCTTCGAGCTCGACCGCGGCCACGTGGGCCCCGAGCCGTTCCACGTCGCTGCGCAAGTCCTCCAACATGACGCGCATGTCGGTCGCGGCGGCGGTCTCGGCGGAATCGCCCCGGGCGAAGGCGAGATAGCCCTCGAGCATGCGGCTCATCTCGTCCACGTCTCGGCGCAGTTCCTCCCGCTCCGGCGTCCTGTCCAGGAATTCGAGGGAGAGCTTGAAGCGGGTCAGGATGGTGCGCAGATCGTGGCTCACCCCGTTGAGCATCGTGGTGCGCTGCTCCATCGCCCGCTCGATGCGCCGCTTCATCTCGATGAAGGCGTGACCGGCTTGCCGCACCTCGCGGGCGCCGCGGGGCTTGAACTCGATGTCGCGGCCCTTGCCGAACCCCTCGGCCACGGCGGAAAGCCGCAGGATCGGCTTGATCTGGTTGCGCAGGAACAGGATCGCGACGCCGAGCAGGACCAGCGACGAGCCCGTCATCCAGACCAGGAAGATGTGCGAGTTCGAGGCATAGGCCTGGCTGCGCCGGGCGACGATCCGCATCACGCCTTCGGGAATCGCCACGCGGATCTCGATCAGGTTCGAGCGGCCGACCGTGTCGATCCAGTAGGGGCGCCGGATCTGGCGGCTGATCTCGTCGGACAACGTCTCGTCGAGGATCGAGAAGAACGGCCGCGGGCCCGGCGTCGGCAGCTTGGCGCCCTTCAGGATGTCGAGGTCGAGGTTCAGACGCTCGTTCGCGATGCGGGTGAGGGTCTCGGCGTTCCGGTCCTGTGGATAGGTCTCGTAGATGTCGATGAGAGCCGCGATGTCGGAGGTGACGGCCGCCGAGAGGCGTCGGGTCACGAGTTGCCAGTGCCGTTCCATGAAGGTGTAGGCGATCACCGATTGCAGCAGGACGACCGGGGCAATGATGATGATCAGCGAGCGGGCATAGAGGCCCTTGGGCAGGGCGTCGCCGATCCAGCGGCTGACCCGGCGCCAGGCCCGGTGCAGGCGGCGCACCGGAACGCCGAGCGCGCCGGCCCGCCGGGAGGCCGATGAGGCGGGGCCCGGCATGTGCGGCCTCAATCGACCACGAGGCGGTAGCCGATGCCGCGCACGGTCTGGAGGAAGCTCGGATTGGCCGGATCCGGCTCGATCTTGCGGCGCAGTCGGTTGATCTGCACGTCGATGGTGCGCTCGGCGGCGAAGCCCCCGCTGCCCGCCAGGGTCTCGCGCTCGACATTGCCACCCCGGGCCGCCCCGAGGATCGTCAGGATCTCGCGCTCGCGCTCGGTGATCTTCACGTTCTCGCCGTCGCGCTTCAGCTCGCCCCGATCCGCCCGGAAGGTGAAGGGGCCGAAGCTGACCGCGCCCTCCATGGACAGGCGCATCTCGGCAGGGGCGGCGTGGCGGCGCAGGATGTTGTTGAGGCGCAGGATCAGCTCCCGCGGCTCGAAGGGCTTGGGCAGATAATCGTCAGCGCCGATCTCCAGCCCCGTCACCCGGTCGTTGGGATTCGAGCGGGCGGTCAGCATCAGGATCGGCACCCGCGACGTCTCCCGCACCGAGCGGGCATAATCGAAGCCGCTCTCGCCGGGCATCATCACGTCGAGAACCAGGGCGTCGAACAGGAAGCACTGGCCGCGCAGGCGCGCCTCCGCGGCGTTCGCGGCGGCGGTGACGCGGAATCCCTGCTCCGAAAGGAATCGGGAGAGAAGTTCGCGCACCCGCCGGTCGTCGTCGACGAGCAGGATATGCGGGGCGTGGTCGGGCAATTCGGCCCGGGCCCTCTGGACCGCTCCGGCCATCGACCCGGACATCAGGTGCGCCCCGCGGCGCGGCGGGCCATCAGGCGGCGGATGGCCGCGCGGTCGCCGGGTTCGATCATCGCCATCAGGAAACCCTGGGCCGAGGCGATGCGGGCCTCGCGGTCCGCGCGGCCGTCCCCGGCCGGATCCTCCACGGCCCGCACCACCCGGCGCACCTGGACCCGGGTGAGGTCGGCCGTCAGGGCCCGGCCCGACGGCGTGCAGAACAGGAGCCGCTGGCGCCGGTCGCTGGTCCCGGTGCGCTGCTCGACATAGCCCTGATCGATCAGGTCCTTCAGCACGCGGTTAAGGCTCTGCTTGGTGATGCGCAGGATATCGAGGAGTTCGGCGATGGTGAGGCCGGGATAGCGGTCGACGAAGTGCAGCACCCGGTGATGCGCCCGCCCGAAGCCGTATTCCGCCAGGATCCGGTCCGGATCGCCGACGAAGTCGCGGTAGGCGAAGAACAGCAGTTCGATCAAGTCGTCGCTGTCGCCGGCCGGAGCCGTGGGCACCTCCTGAGACAGGTCCTGGGGCAGATCCGGACGGGTCTCGTCCTCGATCCCGGCGGGTCTCGTCATCACGCGGGTCACGTCGTCGGAACCTCGATCGTGGGGGGCGGCGAAGAGGGTGGCGCAGGGCCGGCCCGGGGGCGAATCGCGGGGCGGAACCGGCCCTCACCCGAATCCCGGCAGATAAGTCAGTGTTGTTGACATATCTCAGCCT
This sequence comes from Methylobacterium sp. Leaf118, assembly GCF_920984675.1. GTDB lineage: Bacteria > Pseudomonadota > Alphaproteobacteria > Rhizobiales > Beijerinckiaceae > Methylobacterium. Next base: position 142,525 of record NZ_CAKLBV010000003.1, on the reverse strand, counting down.
CGTTGCTACCCGTCAACCCGTCCGGCCGTCGCCGCCAGCGACCGTCCCCGGCGGTCGCGCGCCGTCGTCGCCCACCCACCTTGCCGCGCCGCAACCGGAGATGCGGCGCGTTGCGCAGAGGAAACCCGAAGACAATGTCCGTCATCCCGTTCGACGAGCGCGAGGGCACGATCTGGTTCGACGGCGCCATGGTGCCGTGGCGGGAGGCCAAGATCCACGTGCTGACCCACGGCCTCCATTACGGCTCGTCGGTCTTCGAGGGCGAGCGGGCCTATGGCGGGCGGATTTTCAAGAGTCGCGCGCATTCCGAGCGCCTGCACCGCTCGGCGCAGCTCCTCGACTTCACGATCCCGTACTCGGTCGACGAGATCGAGACCGCCAAGGCCCAGGTTCTCGCGGTGTCCGGCCTCACCGAAGCCTATCTGCGCCCCGTGGCGTGGCGCGGCTCCGAGATGATGGGCGTGGCGGCGCAGGCGAACACGATCCATCTCGCCATCGCGGCCTGGGAATGGCCGAGCTACTTCGATCCGGCCACCAAGATGAAGGGCATCCGCCTCGACATCGCCGATTACCGCCGGCCCGATCCGCGCACCGTGCCCTCAGCGTCGAAGGCGGCGGGCCTCTACATGATCTGCACGATCTCGAAGCATCGGGCCGAGAACAAGGGCTATGCCGACGCCCTGATGCTCGACTGGGAGGACAACGTCGCCGAATGCACCGGCGCCAACGTGTTCTTCATCGAGGCGGGCGTGCTCCACACCCCCCTGGCCGACCGGTTCCTCGACGGCCTCACGCGGCAGACGGTGATCGAGCTGGCCAAGCGCCGCGGCCTCCGGGTGGTCGAGCGCCGCATTCGTCCGGAGGAGCTGACGGGCTTCTCCGAGTGCTTCATCACGGGCTCCGCCGCGGAGGTGACGCCGGTTTCGGAGATCGGTCCCTACCGGTTCACCCCGGGCGAGCTGACCCGGACCTTGATGGACGATTACCTCGCCGAAGTGCAGCCCCGGGCCGAGGCCGCCTGAGAAAGACTCGCGTCCGGGCGCGTGACCGCGCCCGGAACTCTGTCGTGCCCCTCGCGTTTCTGGAACATTCCATGAACAAGCGGGACGCCTCCATGACCGGCAAGACCAGCGCCACGAAGTCCGACGCCGCCAAGTCTGACGCTGCCAAGTCCGACCCCGAGAATCCGAAGATCGATCCGACCGATGCCTCGAACCGGATCAAGGATCCGGATGAGTGGACGACGGGCGAAGAGCCGATGACCGGCGCCCAGGCCTCCTACCTCAAGACCCTGTCCGAGCAGGCCAAGTCGCCCGAGGCGTTCGAGGCCGATCTCGACAAGGCGGAGGCCTCGAAGCGCATCGACGCCCTGCGTAAGGAAACCGGCAAGGCCTGATGCCGGGCGAGGCGCGGGGCGGCGCCTCGCACCGACTCTCCCTTGGGAGGACGAGCGAACCGCGACGGTGCGTCCGATCGGGCGCATCGGCAGGGTGACCTCGGATGTCCTTGGGTTCCGCTGCCACGCGTCGCGATCAGAGAAATCCGATGAGCCCGCGCGGCGCCGGACAAGATTCGGCGCGAGGCCCGAGGCTCGGGCGAGCGATGGCCCGCGGGCGTCGAGGGTACCCCCCCCCGGAACGCGGTCAGAAAATGCCCGCGCGGACGCGACCGAACCACGTTTGGGGTCCCTGTCGTCTATTCCCTTAAGGTCGTCTCAACCCCGCGAGGGTAGCGTCGCTGAACTGTCAGTGTCCGGGACGATTCGCCGTGCGAACGCTTGCTTCCGTCGAATCCGTTGCCCGTCTCATCCGCTGCCTGGGGGCCTCCGCCGCGCGCCTGCGGCACGACACCGAAGGCGCGACAGCGATCGAATATTCGCTGCTCACGGCCATCATGGCGGCCGCGGTGGTGGCCTGCATGTCGGTCTTCGGCGCGGCGATGAAGGGCATGTTCGACTCGATCGTCGGTTACTACACCCTCGCGCAGTAGCGCCGCCGGGCCGTCACCGCGGCTTCCCCGATCCTGTCGGACCGGCACAGAGTCGGGGGCCCCGCGTCGGGCCCCTTGTCCGCGTGGCTCAGGCCTTGCCGGCGGGCTTGCGGCGAGGGGGGGGCGCGCTGGGCGTCTCTGGGCCCGGTCCGACGGGCGGCTCCGCGACGCGCGACGAAAATGGTCCTGGCTTGGGCGCGGCGGGAGCGGGCTCCGTCTTGGCGGCCTCCTTGGGCGGACTCCAGAAGGCGTCGAACACCTCCCGCATCGCCTTGACGTTCTGCTCCTGCACCTCGGCGCCGGTCTGGAGCATCTGCGAGATCACCTCCATCGACGCCTTGGTGGTGTCGGCGGCGGGGGGCGCCTGAGGCGTCTCCTTGCGCATCTGGGGCCGGGGCGGCGGCGGCGGGGCCGCGGCCTGGGTGGAGGCCATCGCCGAGAGCCCGTTCAGCCAATCGGTCCAGAGATGACCCATGCCGAGCGGCGCAGGCGTCGGCTCGGCTGCGGGGGCCGCGGGCGGGTTGAGCATCAGGTGGACGATTCCGGCCACGATCATGCCGGCCATGATCGGCAGCATCTGGCGCAGGGCCTGCGAGCCGACGCCGCTCGCGGCCGCGGCCTGCTGGATCACCGCCTGGCCGAGCATCGGCGAGCCGAACAGGCCGGACATCAGATCCGCCGGCTGTGCGCCGGCGGGCGTCCCGAGGCCGAACATGCGCGCGATCCCCATCGGGTCGGCGCTCGCATTGCGCTGGAGCCCCATGGTGAGGGCCGGCAGCAGCGCCTCCATCGCGCGGCGGGTCTGCTCCGGCGAGAGGCCGAATTGCTGACCGAACGCCTTCACGCTGGCATCGCCCTGACTCTGCAGGATGTCGAACATGGTGTACATGGCCGGACGCCTCACGCCGCCTTTTCGCCCGGACTCGACCGCATCCGGACTCGGCCAGGGTTTCGAAGGCCTGACCGACACCCATCCGCGTCCCGCAGGATGTGCGCTCGACGCGGGTCGCCGTCCATCCTGACCGGAGGCCCGCCGGGCCGGGCTCCGGCCGAACTGTGTCCTATCGGACGATCACTGACCAGCCATGACCCGGGTTCCGGGGCGATTTCGGTATGGAAAGCGCGGGCTTGTCGCGCCGCCGCGGGGTCAGGGCCGCATCCCGCTCGACGGCGCGGTCGGCACCGGTTCGCCGGCCGCAGCCACCTCGGGGTCCAGCGTCGCCCCGGGGGTGCGTCGCCGTTCCAGCCGTCCGATGGTGCGGAAGGCGAGGACGAGGCCGGTCAAGCCGAAGGCCACGGAGCCGAAGCCGGTGCCGGCGATCACGCCGGGGGGCCCGTACCACGCCGCGCCGAGGAGGGCCGGCGGCATCGTGCCGAGGGTCGCCCGGCCCCAGTTGAGCAGCGTCGAGAGAAACGGGAAGCCGAGATTGTTGAACGAGGCGTTCGAGAGGAACAGCAAGCCGTTGAAGAACCAGATCGGTCCGCTGGCGAGGCAGAAGAACCCGAACAGATCGGCGGCGGTGCCGGTCAACTCGAAGGCACGGGCGAGGGGGCCGCGGGCGAGCGCGAGGAGGAGCCAGACGGACAGGATGTAGAGCGCGCTTACCAGCGCCCCCTGCCGCAGCACGCCCCGCATCCGGTCGAAGCGGCCCGCCCCCCAGTTCTGGCCGAGGATCGGCCCGATCGAGCCCGACATCGCGAACAGGCCGCAGAAGGCGACCGGGGCGAGGCGCTCGATCACCACGTTGCCCGCGATCGCCTGGGGGCCGTAGCCCGACAGGGCGTGGGCGACGAAGGCGCTCGCGACCGAGGGGGCGAGATTGGTGAGCACCGCGGGCAGGGCGATGCGCGTCACTTCGGGCAGGTCGGCGACGACGCGGGCGAGGCCCGGCGCTTCGAGCAGGCGGCGGCGTCGCACATAGGTCAGGCCGATGGCCACGAAGGTCACCCGGGCGATGCAGACCGCGAGCGCCGCCCCGTCGACGCCGAGTCCGGCCGCGAAGATCAGCAGCGGATCGACGAACACCGTGACGACGGCGCCGCCGAGCGTCACCGACATTGCCTCGCGGGCGGCACCGACCGCCCGCAGCAGGCCGGTGAACAGCATCCCGGGGCCGAGCAGCAGGTTCGAGGGCAGGCTGATCCAGAGGTAGCGCTTGGCCACCTCCAGGGTGTGGCCCTCGGCGCCGATCGCCCGCAGCAGCGGATCGAGCCCCGCGAGCAGGAGGAGGGCGAGAAGCCCCGAGGCGACGAGGCCGTGCATCGTGATCGAGGTGGCGAGCCGCCGCGCGCCGGCCCGATCGCCGGAGCCGATCGCCCGGGAGACGAGGGCGCCCGCCGCGATCATCAGGCCGATATTGATGGCGATGGCGAAGAACTGGACGATGGAGGCGAAGCCGACCGCGGCGGTGAGGGACGGGTCGCCGAGCTTCGAGACGTAGAACAGCGACAGGAGATCGACAGCGAAGATCGCCATCAGCCCGACCGAGCCGGTGCCGCTCATCACGACGACGTGGCGCAGGATCGAACCCGAGACGAAGCGCGCCGCGCCCTCGTCCGCCCCCACCGCCGGCACGGAACCCGGATCAGGCATCCGGCGCGGCGTCCTCGTGCTCCAGGACGCGGGTCGCCGCCTCGTGGCGCTGGGTCTCGATCAGGCCCCGCGTCTCCGCCGAGAGCGCCCGCGAGGGCCGCGTCGGCGCCGTGAGCGGCTCCGGCCGCACCTCCGCCGCGCCGCGCAGCCAGCCGCTGCCGTCGGGCATGGCGCCGGCCTGCTGCAACACGAGGCGGGCGATGTCGCGCTTGCGCACGTCCTCGACCCGCCGCGCCGCCGCCTCGGCGGACAGCCCCAGGCCTTCCAGGGTGGCCCGGCCGAAGCCGAGAGCGGATTCGACGGTCTCGCGAAGCTGGAAGTCGACGTCGCGGTTCATCAGCGCGATGGCGTGCGTCCGGTCATAGGCCCGCACATAGGTGCGCACGTTCGCGAATTCCTCGTGCACGATGTCGACGATCTTCGTCGCCGCCGCCGGATCGTCGATGCAGATGCAGATGAGGTCGGCCCGGGCGAGGCCGGAGGCGCGCAGCACGTCGAGCCGGGTGCCGTCGCCGTAATAGATGCGGAATCCGAAGCTCGTGGCGGCGCGAATCTGCCCGACATCCTTGTCGATCACGGTGATGCTGATGCCCTCGGCGAGCAGCACCTGCGCCAGGATCTGCCCGAATCGGCCGAAGCCGACGACGAGGACGCGGGTCTCGCCGGATTCCGCCGCCTCGCCGACATCGGAGGGCGGCAGCGCCTCGGCCGGGCGGCGGGCGATCAGGGCGTCGAGACCCTTGGCGGCGATGGGCCCGACCAGCATGGTCAGGGCGGCCAGCGCCACGCAGAATCGGGTCACGTCCGCGTCGAGCACCCGCAGGTCGCCCGCCGCGGGCAGGATGACGAAGGCGAACTCGCCGGCCGGCGCCAGGACGGCGGCGCCGCGCACCGCGTCGAGCCAGGGCGAGCCGAACAGGCGGAACAGCCCCGCGACCAGCACGATCTTGACCGCGATGGCGGCGATCGTCGCGCCGATCAGGCTCGGCCAGTGCTCGAGGAGCAGCCCCCGCTCGATCGACATGCCGACGCTCATGAAGAACAGGCCGAGCAGCATGCCGCGGAACGGCTCGATATCGGCCTCGAGCTGGTGGCGGAAATTCGATTCGGCGAGCATCACCCCGGCCAGGAACGCCCCCATCGCCATGGAGAGACCGGCCTTCTCCATCACCATGGCGGTGCCGAGGACGACGAGGAGGGCGGCCGCCGTCATGACCTCGCGCCCGCCCGCCGCGGCGAGCAGGCGGAAGAACGGGTTCAGGCCGTAGCGCCCGACGATGACGACGCCCGCCACGGCGGCGGCGGCGGCGGCGGTGGAGCGCAGGCCCTCGTCGAGCCAGCCGTCCTTCGGGGTCGCTCCGGCGGAGGCCAGAAGCGGCAGCAGCGCCAGGATCGCCACGACCGAGATGTCCTGCAGCAGCAGCACCGCGAAGGAGCGCCCGCCATAGGCGCTGCCGAGATCGCCGCGCTCCTCGAGCAGTTGCAGCGCCACCGCGGTGGCCGAGAGCGCGAGGGCGATGCCGACGACGGTCGCGGCGGCGGGCGTCAGGCCGAACGCCAATCCGGCCCCCGCCAGCGCGAGGGAGCACAGGGCGAGCTGCGCGGTCCCGAGGCCGAAAATGTCGCGGCGCATCGAGACGAGGCGGGAAATCTCGAGTTCCAGCCCGACGATGAACAGGAGCAGCACCACGCCGATCTCGGCGACGCTGGTGGCGGTCTCGGGCTCGGCGATCAGCGAGAGCCCGGCCGGGCCGATCACCACGCCGGCCACGAGATAGCCGAGCACGGCGCTCTGGCCGAGCAGCCGCACGATCGGGACGCCGATCACCGCCGCCGACAGGAAGGTCAGCACCGGCGGCAGGAAGCTGGCGTGGGTCGCGGCGCTCGCCATGGAAGCCCGATGCCTCGCGGGACAAATTCGAGGGATTAAGCTCCCCTTATCCCGCGAGCCCCGCCACCGCGAGGCCGATTCGGGTGTCGTTCGTCACACCGCAGGGTCCGCGACAGGGATGATCCGCCCCGGACGAGCGATGCCGGTGGCCATACGGAAGACATATCCCCCTGCGCATAGGCCCCTGCGGCCGGCAGGAATCCCGCCTGACGGCAGATGTGTTATGTTCCCTGCATCGCGGACGGGCCTCTGACCCTGTGGCGGCTTTCGGGCCCGCTGCGGTTGACAGACACGGCCATCCCTCTCCACATCGCGGATCATGAGCGCCGACACCATCAACCTGACCGCCGACCCTGACCGGGTCCCGCATCCGGCCGTGACCGGCGACAAGCCGCCGCTGGAGATTCTCCTCTGCGCGCCACGCGGCTTCTGCGCCGGGGTGGTGCGGGCGATCGACGTGGTCGAGCGCGCCCTCGCCATCTACGGCGCGCCGGTCTACGTCCGCCACGAGATCGTCCACAACAAATACGTGGTCGAGACGCTCAAGCGCAAAGGCGCGGTGTTCGTGCGCGAGCTCGACGAGGTGCCCGACAGCGGCGCGCCCGTCATCTTCTCCGCCCACGGCGTCGCCAAGACCGTGCCGCAGAACGCGGTCTCGCGCGGGCTCACCACCATCGACGCGACCTGCCCGCTGGTGACCAAGGTCCACCGCGAGGCCGAGATCCACCACAAGCGCGGGCGCCACGTGCTGCTCGTCGGCCATTCCGGCCATCCGGAGGTCGTCGGCACCATGGGCCAGCTGCCCAAGGGCTCGATCACCCTCGTCGAGGATATCGACCAGATCGAAGCGCTCAACCCGCCGGCCGAGCAGGCGCTGGCCTGGGTGACGCAGACGACGCTGTCGATCGACGACACCAAGCACATCGTCGAGGCGCTGAAGGCCAAGTTCCCGGCGATCCACGGTCCCCACAAGGACGACATCTGCTACGCGACCACCAACCGCCAGGAGGCGGTCAAGGAAGTCGCACCGCGGGTCGACGCCCTGATCGTGGTCGGCTCCTCGAACTCCTCGAACTCGCAGCGCCTGCGCGAGGTCGCCGAGCGCGCCGGCTGCCCGATCACCCGCCTCGTCCTGCGCGCCGAGGAGATCGACTGGGACGCCTTCGAAGGCGTGCGTCGCCTGGGCCTCACCGCCGGCGCCTCCGCCCCGGAGGTGCTGGTGGAGGAGATCATCGACGCCTTCGCCGCCCGCTTCGACGTGACGGTGGATCAGGTCTCGGTGACGATCGAGGACATGTCGTTCCCGCTGCCGCGCGAGCTGCGCAGCGAGGCCGCCGAGTAGTTTTCTCGACAGCGATCACGCCGGACGTCCGGCGACGACCCCAGGGGCGCCCCACGGCGCCCCTTTCCTTTGCGGGATTCAGGCGTAGCGGCAACCGTGGCAGTCTATACCGACGTTTCCGACGAGGCGCTGCGCGCCTTCCTCGCCGAGTACGACCTCGGCGACATGCTCTCGTGCAAGGGCATCGCGGAGGGCGTCGAGAACTCGAACTTCTTCCTGCATACGGGCGCCGGCAACTTCATCCTCACCCTCTACGAGAAGCGGGTGCGGGAGGAGGATCTGCCGTTCTTCATCAATCTGATGGGGCATCTGGCCCGGGCCGGGCTCGCCTGCCCGCAGCCCGTGCGCAACCGGTCCGGCACGGCGCTGGGCCGCCTGTGCGGGCGCCCCGCCGCCATCGTCACCTTCCTCGACGGCGTCTCCCTGAGCCGACCCAACGCCGAGCATTGCCGGGCGCTCGGCGCCGCGCTCGCCGGCCTGCACGCGGCGGGCCGGGATTTCCCCATGCGCCGCGACAACAGCCTCTCGGTCGGGGCGTGGCGCCCGCTCTTCGCGCAGGCGGAAGCGCAGGCCGACACCGTGGCGCCGGGCCTTGCCGCCCGCACCCGCGCCGATCTCGACGTGCTCGAGGCTTCCTGGCCCCAGGGCCTGCCCACGGGCGTGATCCACGCCGATCTCTTCACCGACAACGTGTTCTTCATCGGCGACGGCGTGTCGGGCCTGATCGACTTCTACTTCGCCTGCACCGACGCCTTCGCCTACGACCTCGCCATCAGCCTCAACGCGTGGTGCTTCGACGCCGACGGCCGGTTCCACCGCGACAAGGCGGGCGCGATGATCGCCGGCTACGACGCCGTGCGGAGGCTGGAACCCGCCGAGGTCGCGGCCCTGCCGATCCTGGCCCGGGGGGCGGCGATGCGGTTCATGCTGACCCGGCTGGTCGACTGGCTGAACGTGCCCCCCGGCGCGCTGGTGCAGCCGAAGGACCCGCTGGAATATGACCGCCGCCTGACGTTCCACCGCACGGCGACGCATGCGCGCGATTACGGCTGGGCTTCAGAGTAACCCCCACCCGCTGCGGGGGAGGGGAGCGCCCCATCCAAACCAAATCGAGTCCGCCCATGACCCGACGCGCTTCGGCGCCGACCCTCTCCCGGCGTGGGGAGAGGGCTTGTCCCGTGCCTGTCGTCAGATCACCTTCAGCAGCGCCTCGGCGCCGGAGATCTCCGCCTTCGAGGGCGTGTCCTCGATGTTGAGCACCCGCACGACGCCGTCATCCACCAGCATGGCGTAGCGCTGCGAGCGCGGGCCGAGGCCGAACCCGGTGCCGTCCATGTCGAGGCCGACCGCCTTGGCGAACTCGGCATTTCCGTCGGCCAGGAACTCGATGCCCTCGGCGCCGCTCTGCTGCTGCCACGCGTTGAGCACGAAGATGTCGTTCACGGAGGTGATCGCGATGGTGTCGATGCCGCGGGCCAGGATCGCCTCGCGGTTGCTGACGAAGCCGGGCAGGTGGTTACGATGGCAGGCGGGCGTGAAGGCGCCGGGCACGCCGACCAGCACGACGCGGCGGCCCTTGAACAGGTCGTCGGTGGTCTTGGCTTGCGGCCCCTCGGGTCCGTTCACCCGGAAGGTGACCTGGGGCAGGTGATCGCCGACCTGAATCGTCATCCGTACTCTCCTCGCTTTCGTCCGGCGAAAGTCCGTTCCGGACAAAGCCTTTGCTCGTGCGCGGCCAGGGTTAGCCGTGGCCTGCGCCCCTGTCGAGGCGCGGCGCGACGGCGCAGGGGGCTGCTCCAAGTTCGCGGGCACGTTTGCCTTGTGGATCAATCGGCGCGGCCGCATTAGCATGGTGCCATGCAGAGACCCGCCTCCTCGCTCAAAGATCCGGCCTATCTCGACGGCCAGTTCCTGGTCGCGATGCCCGGCATCGGCGACGAGCGCTTCGCCCGATCGGTGATCTATCTCTGCGCGCATTCGGCGGACGGGGCGATGGGGATCATCGTCAACAAGCCGGTCGCCGATCTCAGCATGCCCGACCTGCTGATCCAGCTCGACATCGCCCGCGAATCCGATGCGATCCGCCTGCGCGAGCGGGTTGGCCACATGCCGGTGCTGATGGGCGGGCCGGTCGATGCCAAGCGCGGCTTCGTCCTTCATTCGGCCGATTTCCATATCGACCAATCGACCCTGCAGATCGACGAGGGGGTCTGCCTGACCGCCACGGTCGAGATCCTGCGGGCCATCGCCGACGGACGTGGGCCATCGAACGCCGTGCTGGCGCTCGGCTATGCCGGCTGGCAGGCGGGCCAGCTCGAGAACGAGATCCTGGCCAATGGCTGGCTCAACTGCCCGGCCGACCCGGAGCTGATCTTCGATGCCACCCTCGGCACGAAGTACGACCAGGCCCTGCGCGGCCTCGGCGTCGATCCGCTGATGCTCTCGGCGGAGGCCGGCCGGGCCTGACGGGGCGTTCTCCGACGCTCGGATCACGCTCCCGCCCGATCCGGGGCCGGGGCTTCACGCGTCCGCCCCGACCTCATCGCGGAGCCTCCCCGAACGGGGAGGCGGCGCACTCGCGCCGTTAGGGAAACACCCAGCCGCCGACGATCCGCAGCCCCACCGGGCGCCCCTGCGCGAGGCGCGCCGTATCGGAGGCCTCGACCACGACGGTCTTGGCGTTCTCCCGATCCACCTCGATGCGCTGGCGTCCTTGCGTGCGGTAGGACGAGCGCACCGTGCCGTGGAGATGGGCCGTGTCGGCCTCGGCGAATTGCAGCTGCCAGGGCCGGGCGTAGAGCTTGACCGGGCCGGTCAGCCCGGCCGGCGCCGTCAGCGGCGTCGTGCGGCCGTTCACGAGGACCTTGCCGTCCTGCGCGATCGCCTCGACCTCGATCGTGTCGCCGAGGAACTTCAGGACCAGTGGCGAGACCGGCTTTTCCTGCACCTCGTCGGGGGTCCCGACCTGCTCCAGCCTGCCTCGGTCCAGCACGGCGACCCGATCGGACAGTTCGAGCGCTTCGTCCTGGTCGTGGGTGACGAAGATCGTGGTCTGGCCGGTGCGGTCGTGGATCTCGCGCAGCCAGCGGCGCAGGTCCTTGCGGACCTGGGCGTCGAGGGCGCCGAACGGCTCGTCGAGGAGCAGCACCCGCGGCTCGACGGCGAGCGCCCGGGCGAGCGCGATGCGCTGCCGCTGGCCGCCGGAGAGCTGCGACGGGTAGCGGTCGGCGAAGCCCGAAAGCTTGATGAGGTCGAGCAGGTTGCCGACCCGGCGCTTGATCTCGGCCTTTTCCGGCCGCTCCGAGCGCCGGCGCGCATTGAGACCGTAGGCGATGTTGTCGGCCACCGTCAGGTGCTTGAACAGGGCATAGTGCTGGAACACGAAGCCGACCGCGCGCTGCTGCACCGGCACCCGCGTGGCATCGTCGCCGCCGAAGATGATCCGGCCGCGATCGGGGAAGTCGAGCCCGGCGATGATGCGCAGCAGCGTCGTCTTGCCCGAGCCCGATGGCCCGAGCAGGGCCAGCAGCTCACCCGCCCGCACGTCGAGGGTGAAGTCGTGCAGGACGGCCGCCGTGTCGAAGGTCTTCGAGAGATCCTCGATGCGGATCGCGGTCGCCTGCCCGATCCGGTCAGTGACGCCGTGCGCCCGCCGCGATGTCGTCGGCGTAGCGCCACTCGAGGAAGGATTTGATGGCGAGGGTGACAAGAGCGAGGCCGGCAAGGAGGGAGGCGACGGCGAAAGCGGCAACGAAGTTGTACTCATTGTAGAGAATCTCCACGTGCAGAGGCAGCGTGTTGGTGAGGCCGCGGATGTGGCCGGAGACCACCGAGACCGCGCCGAACTCGCCCATGGCCCGGGCGTTGCAGAGAAGGACCGAGTAGAGCAGGCCCCAGCGGATATTGGGCAGGGTCACGGTCCAGAAGGCGTGCCAGCCCGACGCGCCGAGGGTGAGCGCGGCCTCCTCCTCGGAGGTGCCCTGCTCCTGCATCAGCGGGATGAGCTGCCGGGCGACGAAGGGGAACGTCACGAAGATCGTGGCGAGCACGATGCCCGGGATCGCGAAGATCACCTGGATGTCGTGCTGGATCAGGAAGGCGCCGAACAGGCCGTTCGAGCCGAAGACCAAGACGTAGATCAGCCCCGACACCACCGGCGAGACCGAGAAGGGCAGGTCGATCAGCGTCACGAGCAGGTTCTTGCCCCGGAACTCGAACTTGGCGATGGCCCAGGCCGCCGCCACGCCGAAGACGAGGTTGAACGGCACCGCGATCGCCGCCACCGTCAGGGTCAGGCGGATCGCCGAGCGCGCATCCGGCTCCGTGAAGGCGGACAGATAGGCGCCCCAGCCCTTGGCCAGCGCCTGGGCGAACACCGTGATCAGCGGCAGCACCAGGAACAGGGCCAGGAAGGCCAGCGCCACGCCGATCAGGACGGCGCGGACCCAGCCGGCCTCCGTCACGACGCTGCGGGGGCGCAGGGCGGCGTCCCGCGGAGCGGGCGAGGGGTTCGGCGAGGGCAGGGATGCGGGGCCGTGGGCGATCGCCTCAGACATAGCCGAACCTCCGCCGGCTCCAGGCCTGGATCAGGTTGATGGCGAGCAGCGTCAGGAACGAGATCGCCAGCATGATCACCGCGATGGCGCTGGCGCCCTGGTAGTCGAACTCGGACAGCTTGATGACGATGAGCAGCGGCGCGATTTCGGAGACGTAGGGCAGATTGCCGGCGATGAAGATGATCGAGCCGTACTCGCCGACGCCCCGGGCGAAGGCGAGGGCGAAGCCGGTCAGCACCGCCGGAATCAGCGGCGGCAGCACCACCTTGGTCAGCGTCGCGACCCGCGAGGCGCCGAGAATGGCGGAGGCTTCCTCCACTTCCTTGTCGATCTCGCCGATCAGCGGCTGCACCGTGCGGACGGCGAAGGGCAGGCCGATGAACACCATGGCGATGAAGATGCCGACCGGGGTGTAGGCCGCCTCGATGCCGATCCGGGCGAGCTGCGCGCCGACGAGGCCGTTCGGCGCGTAGAGCGAGGCGAGGGCGATGCCGGCCACCGCGGTCGGCAGGGCGAAGGGCAGGTCGACCACGGCGTCGGCGAGCCGGCGGCCCGGGAAATCGTAGCGGGTCAGCACCCAGGCGACGATGCCGCCGAAGATCGAGGCGGTGAGCGCGGCGAGCAGCGACACGCCGAAGCTGACCCGCAGGGCGCTCGCCACCCGCGGATCGGTGGCGACCTCCCAGATCCCCGCGATCCCGAGCCCTCCGGCCTTGGCCACGAGGGCCGCGAGGGGCAGCAGGACGACGAGGCCGAGACAGGTGAGGGTGTAGCCGAGCGTGAGCCCGAAGCCCGGGATCACGCTCTTCTGGCGGAAGCGCCGCCGCGGCCGCACGGGGGGAGCCGCAGGAGCGGCCAAGGGAGCCGCCATCGGATCAGCGCCCGGCCTTGCTGAGTTGGTCGAACAGGCCGCCATTGTCGAAATTCGCCTTCTGGATCTCGTCCCAGGAGCCCTGGATGTCCTCGATCTTGAAGAGCTTCACCTCGGGCAGCAGGGCGAGATCCTCGGGCTTGGCGGCCTCGCGCTTCATCGGGCGATACCGGTGCTTGGCGAAGATCGCCTGCGCCTTGTCGCTGTAGAGGAACTGAAGGTAGGCCTCGGCCTGCTTGCGGGTGCCCTTCTTGTCGACGTTGGCGTCGACGAGGGCGACCGGCGGCTCGGCGTAGATCGAGGTCGGCGGCACGACGATGTCGAACTTGTCCTTGCCGAACTCTTCGAGGACGAGGAAGGCCTCGTTCTCCCAGGTCGGCAGCACGTCGCCGAGGCCCCGCTGCGCGAAGGTCACGGTCGAGCCGCGGGCGCCGGTGTCGAGCACGGGCACGTTCTTGTAGAGGTTGCCGACGAAGGCGTTGGCCTTCTCCTTGTTCTTCCCCTCCTTCTCGTAGGCGTAGCCCCAGGCGGCGAGGAAGTTCCAACGTCCGCCGGCGGAGGTCTTGGGGTTCGGCGTGATGACCTTCACGTCCGGATTGGCGAGGTCCGCCCAGTCCTTGACGTTCTTCGGATTGCCCTTGCGGACGAGGAACACCACCGTCGAGGTGTAGGGCAGGCCCTCGTTGGGCAACTTGGTGCGCCAGTCCGCCGGGATCTTCTTCGAAATCTTGCTGATGGCGTCGATGTCGGAGGGGATGCCGAGCGTCACCACGTCTGCCGGAATACCGTCGATCACGGTCCGGGCCTGCGAGCCGGAGCCGCCATGGGCGGCGCGCACCGTGATGGTCTCGCCGGTCTTGGCCTTCCACTCCTCGGCGAAGACCGCGTTGATGTCGCGGTAGAGCTCGCGCGTCGGATCGTAGGAGACGTTGAGGATCTCCGACTGCGCCTGCGCGCCGCCCACCAGGCCGACCGCCAGGGCGAGGCCTAGCAGGGCCGCGCGGCCGACAGGGGTGGCGCCGGGTCCGATGGAAATCCGTGAAGTCACGTCGTCTCACCTCCGCAGGGCGGGCCGGGGCCCGCTCGTTACGAAGGAATTGTTCGTTTTAAAGAACGTTGTCAAGCAGCGGCCATCCGAGCGGCCCGCCTAGCAGGCCAACCCTATGCGCGAATTTGCTTGTGAAAACAGCGCATCCTGGTGGGAGTCACCGCATTGTTCTCCCGAGAACCTCCCGCGCAAAAGAATGTTCTCTGCGCGTCGGGTTCTATAGAAAGAACGTTTTACGACCCTGCGCGCGGCGCGGCTCAGGCGGACGCCCATTCGATGGCGAGCCACAGGCCGCGAGCGACGATGAACCACCACGTCACCGTGAGGGCCAGGGCGCAGGCGAGCCCGAGGGTCGCGAAACGGCGGTGGAGAAGGCGCAGCAGCGCGCCGGACGAGTTCGGCATCGGACGTCCTGTCGGCAAAGCGGGGTCGGTCCCGGCACGGGTCGGGCGTGCCGTTCCCGCCGCCGCGATTGTCCCGTTTCGAGACGGATCGCGGCGGCTCGGGCGGCTCGGGCCCGAACTCGCAACCGGCGAACCAGCCCGCTCCCGCGGGCGCTCCCCTTGCCGCACACCCGGACGACCGGCCGCCGGCGCCGATCCCTCAACGTGTCGAGGCGATGTTCACCATGTTTTGAGGGGGCCCGACCGCGGGAGGGGCGGCGGCGGCGCTTTTGCTGTTTGGATCGCGGCCCCCCGCACCCCGCGGGATTGGGCCGGACCCCGTCCCGTTCGGGGAAGGAGCCCTCGATGTCCGTCTCCGTAGCGACCCGCAGCCCGTCGCGGCCGACCCCCGTTCTCGGCCTGCTCTCCTGCGGGTTCGAGGTCGGGGACCTGCCCCATCCGGAGGGCTTCGCGTTCATCCATGCCAGCGAGCCGTCGCACCGCTACCTGTCGTCCCCGCCGCCGGATTGGTACGGGGTCTGGAGCGTCATGCCCTGGCGCCCGGATTCCGACACCGTGCCGCCGGAGGACATCGTCGTCCTGACGCCGCGCCGGGCCCCCGGCGCCCACAGGGCCGCGGCCGGTTCGCGCCGGGGGCGGTGAGTCCGCGCGACCGCGGCGACGTAGCGGGCCAAGCCAGCTTTTCAGGCCGCGCCGGCTTCGCTTAAGCTGAGCTCATGAGCGAGAACGAGCTACGCGAGTCCCGGGCGGCCCTCCTTCTGATGGCCGTGGCGGTTTTCGCCGTGCTCGCCTTCGGGGCCGTGACGCTGATCGCCCAGGCGGGATAGGTCGGGCCTGGACGAGGCGTGGCTGCCGCCCGCCTCGGGTCAGTTCGAGAGCTGGCGCAGTTCCTGGTCGATCGCCGCGAGGGCGCGGGTCTGCTCCGGATCGGGCTCCGGGCCGCTGACATAGGCGAGCGTCACCCGGGCGATGCGCAGGGCCGTCGCGGGGTCGCGCCCCTCGCGCCGCGCCTGCTCGATCACGGCGGCGACGTCCGCCATGACCTGCGCCTTTGCCTCGTAACCTCGCATGGGGGCCGCCGCGTGCCGCATCCGGGCCGCCGTGAGCGCCCGCCCGACTCGTAGCATCGCCGTGCGCCGGGGCGAAATGCTCCCGGCCGGACCGGGCGATCACGTGACGGCGACTCCCCTGCTTTCGTGTTGACGGCGACATCCGGCGGACTTCGTTCACCGGGCGCGGTCCGGGCTCTTCGCAGCCGCCTGCGTCGCGGGCATAGTCCGCGGCGAACCGAACGGGGGCCGGACCATGGACGAGCGGATGCCGGAGGGAGCGCTGCGCCACGCGGTGTTCGACGTGGCCGAGGCCGTGCGCGGCTTGCCGGACACCTCCACCACGATGGTGGCCGATCACCGCTTCACCGACGACCCGGCGGCGAGCGCCCGGGTGTTCCGGGTCTATCGGCCGACCCCGCCGCACAGTCACGACACCTGCGACGAGTATCTCTACGCCCTCTCGGGCCGCTGCCTGATGCGGTTCGGCGAGGAGGCGCCGGTGGAGGTGGGGGCGGGCCGGCTCGTCGTGTTCAAGCGCGGCGTCGTCCACTCGGTGCCCGCGATTCTGGAGGAGCCGATGGTGTTCCTCTCCGTCGACACGCCGCGCCGGGAGCCGCGCGACATCCGCTTCGTCGAGGCCGGGACGGGCACGCCCGACACCTTCATGCGCCAGGCGGAGTGAGCTGCCTCAGGGCCGCTCGACCCCGGCCTCGAACAGGCGCCCGCTGGTGAGCCTCAGCAGATAGAAGCCGAATTGCGGGTTCTGGTAATAGAGCTGGCGGACTTCCGCATAGGTGAGGCACCGGGCGGTCCCCGCCTCGACGCAGGCGAGCGAGCCGGTGCGGCGGTTGCCGGGCGAGAGCATCCCCAGCTCGCCCACGATGTCGCCGGGCGCCAGGTCGAGCCCGTGCTCGGCGATGCGGAAGCGCCCGCTCTCGATCAGGTACATCTCCTCGGCCGGATCGTCCTTCAGGAACAGCACGTCCCCGGCCTGGAAGCGCCGGGAGGTGCCGAACGGCTTCAGCCAGTCGAGAGAGAGGTCGCCGGTCGCCGCCCGCCCGGTGTCGCGCACGAGACGAAGCATCTGGGCGAGGCGCCAGGCGTGGAGCGGGATCGGGAGGCCGGCCGCGAGCATCACGGGCCCGCTGCTCACAACGGCACCGTAGGCCAGGAGGAGAGCGCTGGCGCCGAGGGCGGCGATCCGAAACGGAATCATCGTGCGCGTCCCCGCCGAGACCGCGGCGAGAAGCGCGCCCAGATACCCGATCGCCTCGATTCCGTTCATGGCCGCTCCCTCCGAACCGCGGTTCGCATCCCCGAGGCGCGCGATGCAAGGGGGACGCCTCGTTCCAGGCGGGATGGGCGAGGACCGACGATCCTCTCCCCTCGATCCGGCGGACGACATCCGCCCCGCAGCCGCCGGGGCCCTCGAGGATGAAGCCTCGCCTCGACAGGGTCGAGGATCACACGCCCGCGACGTCACCCGAGAGATGATCTGCGATCGCATCGGCCGCGCGGGTCCCCTCCGCGTAGGCGCCCCCCCGCGGTGCCCCATTGCAGGCGGGAATTGGCCTCGCCCGCGAACCAGATCCGCGCGGCCACCGGTTCGTGCAGGAGGGAACGGGCCTGCGCATGGCCGGGCGGGACCACGGCCCAGGCGCCGCGGGACCAGGGATCGTGGCGCCACGCCGTCACCGCGGGGATCGCGAGGTCCCGCATCCGGCGCCCGCCGACATGCTCGGCGAGCACCGCCCGGGCGAAGCGGCGCTCAACATCCGGGCCGGACCGCAGGGCGTCGGCGGCCTCGGCGCTTGCCGCGTCGAGTTCGAAATAGTGGAACGGCGTGTCGTCGATCCGGGTCAGCATCCCCGGCGGCTCGTGACGGCCGCCGACGAGGCTGGCGAGCCGGTCCCGGCCCCGGAAGGGCGCCGAGGGCCAGTGCAGCACGGCGTGCTCGTAGATGCCGGCGCGGAAGCCGTCGATCGCGTCGCGGTGGCGGGCGGGCAGGGGCGGCTCGAACCGGACGCTGCCCTGGAGCACCGGGATCGGCACGGAGACGACGACGGCGCGGGCCGCGAGGGTCCCGCCATCCGCGAGGCGGATCTGGACGCCCGGCCCGGTGGTGTCGATGCCGGAGACCGCGGCGCCGAGGCGGATCGGCAGATCGAGAGCGAGGCGGGCAAGGTACGCGCCGTAGCCGCCGGCGATGAAGTAATTGTCGCCGTATTCGAGGCTCGGCCAGTCGTGCAGCGAGACCTCCCCGAGGGGCCGGCCCGAGACCAGGGCGTGGACGAGGCCGATCCGCTCCCGCCACGGTCCGAGGCTCGCCGGCACGGCGCCGGAGGCCGGCCCGTCCTCCCGCCGGCCGGCGGCGAGCGTCATCGCCCGGTCGGCCACGTCGAAGGCGCGGGAGAAGGCGGCCTGCTCGGCGGCGCGGCCCCGGCGGCGTCCGATCCAGAGATGCCCGTCCTGCGCCGCCCGCCGCAGGGGCTCGCCGCGGGCCCGTCCCAGGGCGACCAGCGGATTGACCGGCCCGGCATGGAGCCAGTGCGCGCCGAGATCGATCGGGTGGCCGCGCATCAGGGCGGTGAAGGCCCGGCCGCCGACACGGTCGCGCGCCTCCACCAGGGCCACCGACAGGCCGCGGGCGATCAGGCGCCGCGCTGCGGCGATCCCGGCCGCGCCCGCGCCGATCACCGCCACGTCGGGGTTGGCCGGGAGGCCGCGAAACCGCGGCGGAACGCTCGGGCGGAACCGGGCGTGTTCGGGCGGGCCGGCCGGGCGGCCGGTTCCGCCGCGGAGGCTCACGCCCCCCGCACCGACTCCAGCTCGTGCAGGATCGCGTCGCCCATCTGGGCCGTGTCGATCCCGTTCTCGCCCTCAGCCGCGATGTCGCGGGTGCGGGCCCCGCCGGCGAGCGCCCGGGTGATGGCGCTCTCCAGCAGGTCGGCGGCCTCGCCGAGACCGAAGGAATAGCGCAGGCACATGGCGAGGGAGCCGATCATCGCGATCGGGTTGGCGTAGCCCTTGCCCGCGATGTCGGGAGCCGAGCCGTGGACCGGCTCGTAGAGCGCCTTGCGGGTGCCGCGGGCGTCGGCGGCGCCGAGCGAGGCGGAGGGCAGCATGCCGAGGGAGCCGGTCAGCATCGCGGCGACATCCGAGAGCACGTCGCCGAACAGGTTGTCGGTCACCAGCACGTCGAACTGCTTGGGCCGCCGCACCAGCTGCATGGCGCAGTTGTCGGCCAGGACATGCTCGAGCGCGACATCGGAATAATGCTCGGCATGGACCCGGGTGACGACCTCCTTCCAGAGGACGCCGGTCTTCATCACGTTGTTCTTCTCGGCAGAGGCCACGCGGCCCGAGCGCTTGCGGGCGAGGTCGAAGGCGACGTGGGCGATCCGCTCGATCTCGGCGGTGGTGTAGACCTGCGTGTCGACGGCCCGCTTCGAGCCGTCCGGCAGGGTGGTGATCTCTTTCGGCTCGCCAAAATAGACGCCGCCGGTGAGTTCGCGCACGATCATGATGTCGAGCCCCTCGACCAGATCGCGCTTGAGCGCCGAGGCGTCGGCGAGCGCCGGGTAGCAGAGGGCCGGCCGCAGATTGGCGAACAGGCCGAGATCCTTGCGCAGGCGCAGCAGGCCCGCCTCGGGCCGCAGATCGTAGGCCACGCCGGTCCATTTCGGGCCGCCGACGGCGCCGAGGAGGATCGCGTCCGCCGCGTCGGCCCGCGCCAGGGTCTCGTCGGAGAGGGGCTTGCCGTGGGCGTCGAGGGCCGAGCCGCCGACATGGTCGCGCTCGGTCTCGAAGGAGGCGAGGCCGGACCGGTTGAGCCAGCCGACGATCTTCTCCACCTCGGTCATCACCTCGGGGCCGATGCCGTCGCCGGGCAGGAGCAGGAGCTTGTAGGTCGTCATGGGGGCCTCGGGGCTGCCTCGACGGGCGTCGCGCCACGTCCCGAAAGGGGAGAGGCGCCGTACTGGGTGCCCGGGCCTCTATCGAGGCGGCCGGCCGGCCGCAAGTCTTCGTGACGCGGGCAACCTTTTCGGGGGGCTGCGTATTGCGGCTCGGGTCCGGCGCCTTCCTTCGCAAAGTCCGCGCCCTAGGTCAGGTCCCGTGCTCCGGTCCAGCTTGCTTCTCCTCACCCCCGCCGTCTCGGTCGCGGCCCTGCTCGTCCTTTCCGCGGCGCCGTCCGGGCGGGCCGCCGCGGCGTCGAAGGGCGGCGCTTCCTGCTACCAAACCGGCGGCGGTGCCCTGGAAATCTGCCGCTCCGACGACGAGGCCGAGGGCGTCTACGCCCTGCCGCCCCCCTGCCGCTACGTCCACGACGTGCAGATCATGCGCCTCAAGGAGACCGGGCCACCCGGGCCCCTCCAGGTGATCTATCGCGGCGAGCCACCCGCCCGGGAGAGCCGCCGGGGCGACGAGGCCTGCCTGGCCGACCGGGTCGCCGACGATCCGGCGGCGGGCGGCGCGGTGCGCCTCGGCCGGCAGGCCGACGCGCTCGCCACCACCCTGCCGGTGACCGATCCCCGCTTCTGGAACGCGGGCCCCGCAAGCGGCGCGCCCGCAGAGGCGCGAAAGTCCCGCCGCAACAGCCGGGAGAGCCGCCGCGCCCGCCGCGAAGCCCGTCGGGAGGCTCGGGAGGCGCGCGCCCAAGGCCAAGGGCCGGCCCAGGCGCAGGGCCGAGGGCAGGAGCGGATGACGTTCCGCCCGCGGCCCACGGTGACCGAGGGCGATCCCTCCGGCAGCGCCATGATGGTGGCCGGACGCGACTGGGCGGGCGACCCCTATTACGCGATCCTGACCACGGCGACGGAGTCGGCCGAGGGCGGGCAGCGCCGCGTCCTCGTCCAGGCGCGCACCTACGACTTCCAGGGGCTCGACCTGCGGGTCACGGCCGATCCCGGCACGGCCTGGATGCCCTTCGGCGGGCCGCCGCAGGAGGAGGGGGGGCGCCGTCGCGGACGCGGCCGGCGGGAAGCCCCGCCCACGCCCAAGCCCGCCCCGGTGCTCGACGAGACCGGCCAGGCCATCACCGGACATTGCGCCGCCCCGGGCTTCGAGGCGCGGGGGCTGTCGGGCTCGATCAGCATGGTCGACCGCACCTACCACTATTTCTACACCGACGTGCTCCCCACCGAGTGCGGGGCGCCGCGGGAGAAGCGCCGGATGGGACTCTACCTGCGCACCAGCCGGGATCCCCTGGCCGAACGGGCGTGGTCGTCCCCGGTGACCCTGATCGAGGGCCTGCCGGCCGACAGCCTCGTGCGGGTCGCCAAGGCCCGGGGCATGGACCGCTGGGCGGTGGTCTATGCGTGCTCGCGGCCGGTCACCGTCTCGGGCGGGCCGATCGCCGACGTCTGCCTGCACTACACCACCGATCTGTCGCCCGGCAGCATCACGGCTTTGTCGTTGTTCTCTGAGCCGGTCGCGGCCGGCCACTCGACCGCCTATCTCGGCCTGCGCTCCGGCGGCGACGCCCTGGGGCGTGTCACCCGGGACGGGTTCGGGCTGATGACCGACCGCCACGGCAATCTCGACACCCCGGACATCTACCCGGACAAGGGCGGCTTCCTGACCTGGCTCGACCGCCGGGCGCCCCGCGCCGACGGCAGCGACGCGTCCTCGCTCTACGGCCGCCCGGTCTTTTGGGCGACCTGGACGGTGCGGCCGCGGACGCCGTGAGCTGCATCCCCGGCCAAGGGCGGCTGGCCCGCCTGACGCCGGAGGCCGGCGACCAAGGTTCCGGACGATCTTTTATTGGGCGCGGTCAAAAAACCTAGGACGGCGCCCGCCCTCGGGCGAATCCTCGAAGCGGAACGGCCCTGCCGAGAGCAAGCGGAGCGGCACCATGGCGATCCGGGTGGGGCAAGCTGTTGGAGCGGGTGAAGGGAATCGAACCCTCGTATTCAGCTTGGAAGGCTGATCCCTCGACTAGATTTCACCCCTGATTGCCGGCCCATTCCATTAACCACCGCATTGAGAATACAGCGAAAATCCGCGTCCCTGCGTAGCCAGCCCCGTTGCGCAGCGTTTCCCCGTCAGGCTGGTATCAGGCTGGTATCACTCGAAACGGGGACCTGGGCAGGGCATGGCGAAGGCGGCTGCGAAGGCCAAGGCGAAGCCGGCGGCGTACACCCGAAAGCGGGTGTCCCTCGGGCTCGACCACGTCGTCCGAGGCGAGACGCTCATCGAGGAGGGGCGCGTCCCGGGGCGCGGAATCGAGTTCGCCGACACGCAGACGCCCGGGCTGATCCTGCGGGTCACCCCGACGGCATCGACATTCATGCTCAAGACGGAGCATGCCACGGTTCGCCTGGGCGAGGCCAACCGCATCACGGTCCAGCAGGCGCGCGACCAGGCAGCCCTCGCGCGCATCAGCCTGAAGCGCGGCCGGGACCCCCGGCGCCAGGTCGCGGCGTTCGAGGCCTCGCTGGGTCATACCGGGGACGAGGGCGCCGCGGCGGAGATCTCGGCCGCCGTCGACGACACCCCGGCGCAGACCGAGGCGGACCGGCGCGCACACGGGCCTTGGCTCTGGCGCGACCTTGTCGACGAATTTCTCGCGGCCAAGCTGCCTGATCTGAAGCCGACCTACAGGAAGGACTACGAGAGCTACCTGCGGCACGAGGCCTTCAACCGTATCCGTGACCGGCTCGTCTCTGACATCCGCATCGCCGACCTGGAGGGCGTGCGAAACGCCGTCGTGAAGAGCAATACCGTGAGCGCGGCGCGCCGGGTGGTGTCAAACAGCGTGGAATGTTGACCCCGGATCGGCGTCCAAAATTGACCCCCTGGATGGGTATGGCGTGACGCCTCTGATCAGCCCGGCGGAGCGGGTCGGGGTGGCGCAGCCGGGCTGATCAGGGATCCGGAAGGCGCGACGGGTAGCCGACCTCAGGCGCGGTTCTTGAAGCGCCAGCTCTCGTTGCCGGTCTCGACGATCTCGCAATGGTGCGTGAGCCGATCGAGCAGCGCGGTGGTCATCTTGGCGTCGCCGGCAAACACGCTCGGCCATTCCCCGAAGGCGAGGTTGGTGGTGACCACGATCGAGGTGGTTTCGTAGAGCTTGCTGATCAGGTGGAACAGGAGTTGGCCGCCCGACTGCGCGAAGGGCAGGTAGCCGAGTTCGTCGAGCACCACGAGGTCGAGTCGGGCGAGATGGTCGGCGATGCGGCCCTGCCGGCCGGCGCGTGCCTCGGCTTCGAGCCGGTTGACGAGGTCGACGACGTTGTAGAACCGGCCCCGCGCCCCGTCGCGGATGCAGGCCCGCGCGATGGCGATGGCGAGGTGGGTCTTGCCGGTGCCAGTGCCGCCGACGAGCACGACGTTGCGCTGATGCGCCAGGAACTCGCCGCCGGCGAGATCGCGCACCAGCCCCTCGTTGATCGGCGTGCCGGCGAAGGCGAACTCGGTGATGTCCTTGGCCAGGGGCAGCTTGGCGATCGTCATCTGGTAGCGGATCGAGCGGGCCTGCTTCTCGCTGATCTCGGCCTGGAGCAGGTCGCCGACGATCTGCTGCGGCTCGTGGGTGCGCTTGACCGCGACCTTGATGATCTCGTCGTAGGCCGCCTTCATCCCAAACAACTTCAGCTCGCCCATCGTGGCGAGGATCTGCTGGCGTTCCATCATCGGGCTCTCCTCAGGCTGTCGTAGCGGGCGCAGTCGGCAACAGGTTCGTGGCGCAGCCGTAGACCCTCGGGAGTCGGGAGGGTGACGGCGGCGGCGGGCTCGCGCTGGCGAGCCAGGATGTTGAGGACGATGTCGGCCGAGTGGACGCCCTCGCGCAGCGCCTCGGCACAGGCGGCTTCGACCGCGGGCAGGCCATCGCCGAGCACGGCGGTGAGGATCTCGACCATCTGGCGGTCGCCGTCGGCGCTGCCGGCAAGCTTGCGCCGGACCCGGTCGAGGGCGGCGGGCAGCACCCAGTCCTTGAACGGCGCCCCGTTGCGGAGCGCACCGGGCTTGCGGGCGAGCACGGGAACGTAGTGCCAGGGATCGAACACCGTCTGGCCACGGCCGAAGGCGCGGGCATGCTCGGCAACGATGCGGCCGTCCTGGCGGATCTCGACACGCTCGGCGTAGGCGCGCACCTCGACCGGACGGCCGATGGCAGAGGCCATGACCGAGTACTTGTTGTTGTCGAAGCGCACGAGGCAGGTCGAGGAGACGGCGGCCGGCACGGCGTGGAAGCCGTCGAAGCGGCCGGCATAGGGCACCAGTGCCGCCCGCTCGGCCTCGAACCGCTCCCAGACGCTGCGCTCGCGTTCCTCGGGATGAGGATGGGCCTTGGCGTAGGCGATCACCCCGTCGAGCAGCAGGGCGTTCAGCTCGTCGTAGCTCTTCACCCGGATGCGCGGGGTGAACAGGCGCTCGCGCACCAGCCCGACCTGGTTCTCGACCTGGCCCTTCTCCCAGCCCGAGGCCGGCGTGCAGGCCACCGGCTCGACGAGGTAGTGCGAGCACATCTGCAGGAAGCGGCGATTATAGGCGCGCTCGCGCCCGACGAAGATCGTCTCCACCGCGGTCTTCATGTTGTCGTAGATCCCGCGCTGGCAGGCACCGCGGAAGAAGGCGAACGCCCGGTCATGGGCGTCGAAGACCATCTCCTGGCTCTCACGCGGGTAGGCCCGCACGAACAGCATGCGCGAGTGGCAGAGCCGGACGTGGGCGACCTTGACCGTCGTGGTCACGCCGCCGATCAGCACGATCTCGTGGCTCCAGTCGAACTGGTAGGCCTCGCCCGGGGCGAAGGAGAGCGGCACGAAGGCCGGCGCCGTGATGGCAGTGCGCTCCCGCTTCCAGCCCTTGGCGTAGCGGCGCACCGCGTCGTAGCCGCCCTCGTAGCCGAGCCCGCGCAGCGCCTCGAACACCCGGATCAGGGTCAGCCGCTCGCGCGGCGGCCGGCTGGCGTTCGTGGCCAGCATCCGGTCGAGGTCGTCCCGCCATGGTCCCAGCTTGGGCAGCGGCTGCACCTCGCGCTCGTAGGCGAAGCTGGTGGCTCCCGAGCGGATGACCTTGCGCACGGTGTTGCGGGAGACGTGCAGGTCGCGGACGATGTCCTTGATCGACCGACCGCGGATGAAGAACTCGCGCCGGATGCGCGCAATCGTGTCCACGCCCTTCATCCCCCACCACCCGTCCGGTCGTCCCGGAGGGCAGTCTGCGAGAGCAAGCTTCAGGGGGTCAGAATTGGACGCCGATCCCCCGCATCAGGGGGTCAAAGTTGCACGCCGAAACACACAAGGCGTCAAAGATCTCGCGACGCGCTTCCCGCGTGTCCCTCCACGCCACCATCACGTGTCGGGCTTCGAAATGATCGATGCCGGGCGGCACCACCAGCACCGGACGTCCCGCCGCGAGGACGACGGAGGCGGGATCGAGCGGGCGGATGCATGCGGTCCCCTCGTTCCCGTTTCCTTGACCGACCACGATCAGGTCGGCCGCGCGCGTATGGCCCGTCAGGTAAGCGAGCCCAGGCTCCGGGGCGGAGCGCCACAAGACCCGGCTGAGGCTGCCGACGGCCTCGCGGAACAGGTCGTGCGCTCGGGCAAGCCCGTCGCGGACGGACTGCCGAGAGAGGCCCGGAAGCAGGGCGGAGGCGCCCATCGGGCCGACCTGCGCGGCGCCATGATCGGGCGATTGAGCGGCAACGCCTATCGTCCGGCTTTCGAAGGCGTCCGCGAGGCGGGCGGCGATCCCGATGCGCCCGCTTGCATCGCTGCCGAGATCGACGGACACCATGATGCTGGCATAGGTCATGGAGGGCAGGTCCCGATTGGCTTCCGACAAGCGGAGAGTGCCATCCATCGACGATGACGGCTTTGACCCAGCGCAAGTCGGTCGTCCGGGTTGGAGCCGAAGCCGCGCGCACCCGATCTCCCCAGGCACGACATGCCGGTTTCCCCCGGTGGCGGCCAGAACTACCTCGGCGCGATTGATCCATCGCAAGGACGAGGGCGCTCCACGCCATCTACGCTGACCTCCACGCCTGCACGGTCGACGCTCCGCGTCCGGCCATGACGGAAGGGAATTCGTGATGACCTGTCCCCGCGCGGTCGAGACTCTGACCAAGCAGCGTGACCGTCTCGTCGAGGTGCTCCGCCTGATCGACGACGGACGCTGGTGGACAGGGGACGACGCCTGCCTGATCGACGAGGACGAGGTCTGCCGGCAGGCCGACAGGATCAAGGCCGCCCTGGACGTGGTCGAGCGTCTCGCCAACGAGATGGCCGCCGAGGACGGCACAGGCGCCGGGTCGCAACTTGCCCCGAAGGCCAGGCATGGCGTTCCGGTTCTTCGTGCCTCCGAAGACCTCGTGATCCCGGACGACCTCGGCCCGTTCTCTCCCGGCCCGGTCGACCCCCATCCGAACGAGATACACGAATGCGGGGGATACGAGCGGCGGGCCAAGGGGCTCGCCGGCGGTGTCCCGAAGCTGGCCTGACGGACCCTGAGCGCCCCCTCCCGGAAGGGGGCCGCTCGACCTCGTCGTGGTCACACGTCCTGCAGGTCGTGCAGGGCCCGGTACGCCTTGAACAGCACGCGGGGATCGAACTTGCCCTGGTAGACGGCGGGCGGCTCGCGACCGAGGGCGACACGCTAGAGCACGCTCCGCTTGGCGAGCAATCGAAACCGGGGCTTACCTCGAACGACGAGGAGTTCCTGGAATGTCGAATCCTGCAATCGGCTCCGCCGACGGAGGCATCGCCTCGACCGTCCAGCTAGCAATCGGACATTCCGAGCCTACGCCGCCGACTGACCACACTCAGTGCGCCAGGAACAGCGGGATCGGGCACGCCGCCATCATCGACTGGGTCAGCCCGCCGAAAATCCACTGCCGGATGGGGCCGTGCCGGTAGGCGCCCATGACGATCATGTCCGCGCGATAGCGGCTGGCCGCGTCACGGAGCGTCTCGGCGATGTCGCCGTCCGGGCGCAGCGGCAGGTCGTCCACGGTGACCGCGATGCCGTGGCGGGCGAGGTGCGGCGCGAGCTCGGCCCCGGCGACCGACCTCGACAGGTCCTTCTCGCCGACGACCGAGATGATCTCGACCGCTTCGGCCGCCAGCAGGAAGGGGAGCGCGTCGTTCACGGCCCGGGCCGCGTGCGCCCCGCCGTCCCAGGCGATGACGATGCGCCGGCCGGCGAAGGCGTTGTGGCCAGCGGGGACGACGATGACGGGGCGACCGCTGTTGAACAGCGACGCCTCGATCAGCTCCCGGTCGAGGTCGATGGTGCGCTCCTCGGCGTCGAGGATGGTGAGGTCGTGCAGCCGGGCCTTGGCCGCGAAGCTGGCGAGGATGTCCTGGTGCGTCAGCTGCGGGCTTTCCACGGTGCATCCGACGCCGGCGCTCGCCGCGTCGCCGCGGACCTTCTCGGCGACGGCCTGGCTCAGGCCGGCGTTCCGCCCGTTCTCCTCGGAGATGAGGCCCCGTCCGAAGCCGCCCGCCAGCGCGCTGTTCATGACGATGCGACGCGAGGCGGCCTGCACGGTGAGATGCGCCCCGGCGGCGACGGACAGCGACAGGCCGTAGCCGATGGCGTCGCTGGTCTCGTCCCGTTGACCTTCCTCGGTCAGGCCCACGATGACGTTCTTGATGTTCTGGAGTGCCGGCATGGGAGGGGTCCTCGTTTCCGATGGACGGACCCTAGTCCCGGCCCGGGCTCAGTCCTTGATCCAGCGCAAAGCCGGACCCGAGGGCCGGGGGCATTGTGCCCCTCGAACGGGGCCCTTCCGCAGTGGGGCCTGTCGATGCCTCGCCTGCGAAGGGACAAACCCAGATGTCACGATTGATGACGACGCTTGCGGCGCTCGGGACGGTCCTCGCCGCGACGTGCGCGCAGGCCGCTTCGAACGACGGCCGCCTCGCCCGGTCCAACGGGCCGAACATGCCTTTGTCACGCGATGTCGTGCCGAGCGAGATCCGGCCACAGGAGCCGACCGCGACGGGAAGCATGAAGGGGCGCGCCTCGCCCGCCGGACGTTCGCGTTGGCAGGACATCAAGCGCCCGCCGGCCCGTCCCCCGTCCTTGTGAGGGCGATGGCCATGACGTTCTCGACGGAACTCCTGTGCGGCGGTGCGGTGCTTGAGCGGCACGCGGGCGAGCCAGCTTACTTTCTGGACTCCTCCGACCTGCGACCGGCGAGGCAGGAGGCGCGGTCCTGGTTCGTGGCGGCGAGGGCCTCCGCCCGGGCGGCCGGGGTAGCCGTACCCTCGGCGGTCGCGGTCATGGACCGTGGCCGGGAGGTGTACCGGTACCCGGTAGTCCCGACCGTCAGTGTGCCGACATCCGGTCGAGGCGTGGCTGGTCGATGAGGCGCACGCCGCCCGGCACGATCAGGATGCAGCCGTCCCGGTCCAGCCTGGACAGGGTCCGGCTCACGGTCTCGATGGTCAGGCCGAGGTGGTCCGCGATATCGAGGCGGCCCATGGGCAGTTCGAGGGTGACCGAGGATCGGCCGATCCGGACGTAACGGGCCTGCAGCCCCGTCAGGAAGGCGGCGATCTTCTCGTCCGCGGTGCGGCGGCCGAGCAGCATCATCATGTCCTTGGCCCGGGACAGTTCCTGTCCGGTGATCTCGTGCAGGTGCATCATCAGGCCCGGGTGTCCGCCCAGCAGGTTCCGGAAGGCCAGTCTGTCGAAACGGCACGCGGTCAGCGGTGACAGCGCGTCGGCCGAGACCGCATGGCGGTCGAGCATCGACAGCCCGACGAAGTCGCCCGGGAAGGCGAAGCCGGTGACCTGCCGGCGACCGTCCGGGAGGATGCTGTACATCCGAAGCGCGCCGGAGGTGATGTTGAAGACCGAGCAGGCCGGCTCGTCCTGACTGAAGAGGGTCTCCCTCTGGTCGAGCGAGACCCGGCGGCTCAACGGCTCCAGCGTGTCGCATTCCGTCAGCGTCAGGGCCGTCGACAGGCTCAGGAGACGCACCTTGCCGATCCCCTTTTCGAGGTAGGGCGGCAGGGCGGGGACAGGGAGTCCGGTCACCGGACCGGTATGGAGCGAATGGATCGACATGGGTCTGTCCTTTCAGCTTGAGGCGGGTTCGTCGAACGGTCCCGGCAGGGGGTCGCGCCGGCGTTCCGAAGACGCCGGGGAGGTTCTCAGGCCGCGGCGGCGGCGGGTTTCGCCAGGGCGACATCCAGATGGACCGGGTTGTGGAGGGTGTTCGCCACCGGCGACCACATCACCGTGTGCTTGATCAGCGCCGCCAGGGCCTTGCGCGAGGCGTCCGCGTCCATCGCCACGGAGACCCGGATGCTCTCGAATCCGATGGTCTTCGGATGGAGGTCGCCGCTTCCCCAGACCGAGGTCATGTTGATGTCGGCCTCGACGCTCAGTTCCAGCGAGCGGATCGGGATGCCCTGTGCCAGGGCGTTGGCGTGGATGCCGATGGAGAGGCAGGACCCCAGGGCGGCGAGCAGGGCCTCGGAGGCATTCGGCGCCGTGCTCTCGCCGAGCAGGCCCTCGGGCTCGTCCTCCATCACCGGCTGTGGCGGCAGGTTCCGGACGTAGTTCATTTGGCTGAGGCGACCCTGCGCCACCGTACGGCACCGCAGCGTCCGTACGGCGGTCGGATCGGCCTTGCCGTCGGAGATCACCGCTTCCAGCCGGTGCCTGTCGCTGGGCGTCGGCGAACCGCCGTCGGATCTCGTCGGTGGTCGTGCCATGAGATTTCCCCTCGTACGGATGGCGAGCGCGAAACATCTCAAATGACTGAAATATTTCCTGCGTGGTTATTTCGCGAGGAGGAGTATAGGCTTACTGAAATGAAAGTCGGCCACCAAAGCCGACGACGGGAGATGCATAAATGGATGGCAGGTGACAGATGCTCGATTGGGACGACTTGAGATTTTTTCTCGCCCTCGCCCGACACGGCACCCTCTCGTCAGCCGCCAAGGTGCTCCATGTCTCGCAATCGACGGTCGGACGTCGCCTGAACTCGTTGGAGGCGACCCTCGCGGTGCGCCTGCTCAACCGCACACCCGAGGGCTACGTGCCGACGCTGGCCGGCAAGGAGGTCCGAAGGAAGGCCGAAAGCCTAGAGGCGGAAGCCATCGCCCTGGAACGGGACGTCACCGGACGTGATACCCGCCTGCGCGGGCTGGTGCGGGTGACCTGCGCCGAGACCATCGCCGCGCACCTGCTGGCCCCAAGCTTCGCCAGGCTGCACGCCGGGCATCCCGACATCATGATCGAGCTGATCCCCAACCCGCGGGAACTCAGCCTGGCGATGCGAGAGGCCGACATCTCGGTCCGCATGCGGCAACCCGAGCAGCACGACCTCGTGGTGCGGCGCATCGGAGGCATCGCCTTCGGCCTTTACGCGACCGCGGGCTACATCCGGGAGCGCGGCGAACTGAACTTCGATGACGGCTGCCCCGACCACCACCTGATCACGCAGATGGAGGACAGCCAGGAGATGACGCAGTCGGCCTGGCTGACCGAGATGGCTCCCATGTCCCGGGTGGTCCTGCAGACGAGCAGCCACGAGGCCGCCGTGCTCGCGGCCGCCAACGGCGGCGGGCTGGCCTGCCTGGCCCGGTTCCGCGGCGACGAGGAATCCCGGCTTATGAGGATAGAGGTCCCGACCGAGCCTCCCAGAGCTGACATCCTGCTGCTCGTGCACAAGGACAACCGCGACACGCCGAGGATACGGACGGTGCTGACCCACATCAGCGAGAGCATCCAGGCGCTCGGCCAAGCGCTTCAGCCTTCCGGTAAGAAAGAGGAGGACGTTAGCGGCGTGGGCGCGTGATGCATGGTGGGAAGCGTGTGCGTCCATGCCGAGGGACGGTACGGACGGCACCGGGGTCAGACGAGTTCGGCGAAGGACCGGTCGGACCATGCTTGCGACGGGGCCGGGCGGGGCGAGACGGGCTCCGGCGTTCCCTTGGCCGGCTTGGTGCCTCTCGGGCCCGCCGTGGTCTTGGTTTGACGCCTCGGCTTCTCCGGGCCGCCGACGGCGTCGAACTCGAACAGGAGGCGGGCGCCCGCCTCGTCCGAGATCCATCCGTCCCTCGTCCAACCGATGAGCCGGCCGGAATAGGAAAAGACCGCGTCGCCGTCGATGTAGGCCGCGGGGGTTCCGTCCCAGAGGTAGACGGAGTGCCCGTCGCGGCAGAAGGCGGCTTCCCGGCCCTCTCGGTCGAACAGTTCTATCATGTGGGGCTCCGTTGGAATGGAATGGCGGCTCCCGCCGGTCGGGGGACGTTCAATTGCTCATCAGGCAGCAGACCGGGGTGTTCTGCAGGACGTCCCGGGTGACGCCGCCGAACATCCACTCGCGCATTCTCGAATGCCCGTAGGCTCCCATGACGAGGAGGTCCGCGTCCTGCCGTACCACGAAACCGAGGATCGCCTCGCCCGCGCCTGCATCATCGCTTCCCAGCCTGTGTGGCGTGACGGCCTGGCCGTGCCGGGAAAGGTAGGCGGCCACGTCGTCCAGGCCTTCGCCATCCCCCGCCGGACCGACGCCGACGAGGAGGATCTGGTCCGACCGTTCGAGGAACGGCAGGCTGTGCAGGACTGCGCGGCGGGCTTCCAAGGTGTCCTTCCAGGCGACGACGACACGTCGAACGCGCAACGACTCCATGCCGGGCGGGGCGATGAGGACCGGGCGTCCGGCCTCCACGACGAAGGGGCCGGGCAGCACGGTGAGGAGACTGGGCTCGGGATCGGGCGTGCCCGAACGGCCCACCACCACGTCAGCCGCCCTGGCCTGCCTGGCCAGGTAGGTCGAGGGATCGGCTAGGTCGGAGCGCCAATCGGTCCGGGCGACGCCCCCGACGTTGCGGTCGAACGTGAGCCGGGCCTGCTCCAGGTCCTGCCCCGCCCGGGGCAACCTCGACGTCCGTGACCTGGAGCGACGCGTAGATGCTGGTCGCGTAGGTCGGAGACGAGATCTGGCGGGCGGCCACGCCGACGAGTTCGGCCTCGAACCGCATGGCGAGGGAGGCCGCGAGCTGGATGCGGTCCGCCGCGGCGGGGCCGAGGTCCACGGAGACCATGATGCTGGCCACGTTCATGTCGGCGCTCCGTCCTTGAGCCTCGGAGTCGATGGCCGGAAGGAAGCACGGTCGATGGTGGGTCGGCCTTGATCCAGGACAAAGTATCGAGGCGGCGGAGCGGTCAGACAGGAGGGGTGGACGGGGCGCACAGCCTTTGGGTGCCCGCCATCCCGGAAACCGATCATGAAACGGCCAGCTAGATCCATCGCCCTCGGGGCGGTCCTTTCGCTCTCCCTGATGGCCCAGCTCCAAGCCGCGGAGGAGCCGAAGGCCGGACCCATGGCAGAGGCGGAGGCCAAGCCGGCTCAGGCCTGCCTCGACCACCTCAAGGCGCTCGACACCCGGATGGAGAAGGACGGCTACTGGCTCGGCGGGTCGGGCTACGGCTACGGCTATCCCCTCGGCGGCTACTGATTCGGCGGCATGGCCGGGAACAACGGCATGGCGATGGGCGCCGCGTCCGCGATGATGGGGTACGCGAACGCCCGTCCCGGATACGAGGTACGGGTGCTCCTCTCCGCCGCGGACATCCTGGCGCGCCACGGCAGGCAGCAGCCGTGCGAGGACGTGCTGGTCCAGATCCAGGCCAGCTACGACCAGTACAAGACCGGCATGCAGGGTCGTGACCTACGGGTCGCGAACGCCCTCGGCTTCCGCAATCAGGAGCTTTCGCTGGCGCAGCCGGTCGTGGGCCGGGCCGCCGCCTTCCGCTCGGACGACCTGCTCGGGAGCGAGGTGCGCACACCGGGCAATGTGGCGCTCGGCAGCGTCGACGACATCGTCATGGGGGCCGATGGCGGCGGGATCGCCTACCTCGTCGTCTCCCGCGCTGGTGTCTTCGGCCTCGGCGAACGCCACGTCGCGGTGCCGTGGGACCAGTTCAAGGTCTCGCCGAACCTGAACATCCTCGTCCTCGACACGACTAAGGACGCCATGGACCAGGCCCCCCGCATCGTCGAAGGCAGGTTCGTGAAGGCGGAGCCGTTTGCCCAACAGACGACTAAGGCGGACGCCTACTGGACCGCCGCCGTGAAGCCCCCGCGGACGGACTGAGCCGCGTATCGACCGGCCGACGGCCACGGCCTCCCATCCCCGAAGACATGATTGGATCTCACTATGCGTACGACGACGGCACTGACGGCGACGTTCCTCGCCCTGTCGACGACGACAACCGCGATGGCGCAAACGCCGACGGCACCCTCGACGGATGCCGCAGCGACGATGCGGGAGGCCGGCCGCGAGGCGAACAAGGCCGCCGATGCGGCCCGCGAGGCGGGCCGGCTCGCAATGCAGGCCTCGAAGACGGCGCTGAAGGACGCCCCGAAGCAGTCCGCCGACATGATCGGCAAGTTCGCCACCGACGCCGCCGAGGCCGCGACCCGCGCCGAGACAAAGATCGGCGAGGCCAACCGGGCGGCGGGGGTCGCGGCGAATGCCTCGATGCGCAGGGCCGCGGATTCGGCACGGAAGTCCGTCGAGGCGACGCGACTGGCGGTCCGAAAGTCCCAGGAGGCCGTCGGGGCTTCGATCAGCTCCAACATGGCGGCGATGCGCCAGGCGGCATCCGGGGCGCGCGCGTCCATCGTAAGGGCCGCCACGGCCACTGCGAACGCCGCACGCGCCGCCCGCGAGGCTGCCAGGACAACCTGGGACCGCGACATGGCGCAGATCCAGGTTCGCGGCTGAAGACGGTTGAACGGGGCCGGCGGAACGCGCTCTTCGAGGGAGTTTGACGATGCCGATGAGCAAGATGGCACGGGCGTGCGAGGAAGCCGGGCACCAGCACGACAGGGCCGCCGTCCATTACCGGCATTCGGTAAAGCACCTTTCGAACGGCGAGCACGTCGCCGCCGCGAAGGAGCGGAACCTTGCCCTCGGCCACTCCGAGAAGGCCCAGATCGACGAGGTCGGCCTTCGACCCGATGGGGTGGCCGACGATGGGCGGACCAGGTCCGAGGCGGCCTGGCACTTCATGGGCTGACGCGGCCGCGCGTTGGGGTTCCTACCACCAGCGAACAGGAATCCCCCCATGGCGAACTTAAATAGTCCCGACCGCCCGAACCCGACGTTCCCCGACCCGTCGCTAACGCATCCGCCCAGTCCCGACCAGAGCCTGCTTCCCGAGCCGAGCGGCGTGCCTGACTTCGGACCTGACGAGATACCGTGCGGCCGCCGCCGGGTCAGTCATGGCCGCCGCTTTGAAGTCCGCTCTTACCTTCAAAGCGGACATCCGAACAGGCAGAGAGGAAGGTCCGAAAGGGGTCAGAAGTTCGCACGCCGCTTATGCTGCTGTGCGCCATCAGTGGACCTTCAGCTGCAACCACGCGAATGGCCGCTTAAAGCCTGATAGCTACCATTGAGATGGAATGGTCGCTCCGGCGGCCACATCCAGGACCTTGGCTGCCTCCTGAATCTGCCCGCTGGCCTCGTCGATGGCGCGCCGGACCGAGAGGGCCGTCAACGCACAGGTGATGGCCACCGCCATGGCCGCCAGCAGCGCCCCGGGGGTGAGGAAGCCCGCCACCGGTGCCGGTTCAATGATCTTGGGCCAACGGCCGTCCGAGGCTGCGTCGAGGCAGCCGTGCCGGTCGAGTAAGTAGACGGTGCGGCCGCAGGCGTTGCGCCGCTGGACTGCACGGTCGCGCGGTACCGCCGCGTCGTGCCGGTTGCCCCCAACCGACCCGTGCGGGTTGCATAGCATCCTGCGGCACCCGACGAACCGGTGCCCTCCACCTGCCGCCAGGCCCTCCACTGTGAGCCTGTTCCGACCACCTGAGCAGGATGACCGGTCACGCTCCGCCCAACCTCTGGGAGCTGCCGGCATTCCAGGGCGTGCAGAGCCAGGATGCCTCGACGGACCGCCCCGGGGCCGCCCCGCGTCGCGCCAGGCAGTTTTCTGACGCTCACGACACGGCCGCGGCAAGCGGTTCCTCCTCGGGAGCCTGCGCTCCCGTGGCTCCCTCATAGTAACGCCTGAACCGCTCATGCCGGGCCAGGACGTCGGGCCTGTAAGGCCTGAGCCCGTCGCACTGGACCACGGGCCCGGCGGCGAAGCGCGCGTCGACGCTCGGGTGGACGGGGGCGTCCGGCTTCAGGTCGCGGGCTTCCTCCTCCCACGACTTGCCCTGCGCCCACCGCCGGATGCTGGCCGGCACCCACGAGGCCTCGGTGCGCGCGGCGATGGTGTCGCGCATGCCGGCCACCTCGCAGTGCTGCGCGCCGGTCGGCGACGGGTGCAGCCGCAGGCGCGGGATCGACATGACCTCGACCGGATGGTGCATGTCCGCCACCGCCGGCATGCCGTCGACCTTCAGCCCGTCCGGGATGCCGACCACCTGCTCCAGCATCCACTTCAGCGCAATGTCGGACAGGCGCGATTCGGTCTCGTCGTAGCTTCCGCCGATGTCGGAATGGTTGCCCGCGAACCAGACCTGCCGGAACTGGCCAGGCACGCCGGCGGGGCGCGGGGGGCTCGCCTCCGTGGTGCCCCACTTCACACGCCGGAAGTCCGCCCGGCGCTCGTCGATGGCGATGGCCGCCCGCGCGTAGCCGACCTGCGCGCTCAGGTAGCGGTCGAAGTTCTCCCCCTTCCATTCGGCGACGTGGCTGCGCTCCTGCCCCGCGGCCGGCCAATTCTTGATCGTCTTGGTCCTGGCCGCCCGGAGCCGGCGGGCCACCACCCAGGCAACGCCACCGGCGGCGAGCGAGAGCAGCGCGGCGACGCCGATGTCGACCTTCCAGAACGGGCCGCCGAGCAGGAACGAGAGACCGCCGGCGAGCGCCGCTGTTGCGGTGATGGCGAGGCCGACCGGGATGATCACTGCGGCCGCCAGACCGGCCTTGATCAAGGACCGCTTCGCCCCGGCGACGCCGAGGGCCGCGACCGTGTCGAACGTCCCGATGAAGTACGGCTCGACGTTGGACTTGCGGTCGGTCGGGTCGCCGGCGTGATCGGGATGGTGCGATGCGTAGGTGTCGCGGAAGCGGCGGGCGAGCTCGGCCCGTTCGGCGTCGAACTCGGCGCGCGGGTGGCCGGCACCGTGCTCCAGCACCGTCCCTACCGCCTCCCTGGCGATGTCGGCGGTCATCTTGCGGAACGGCAGGAGCGGGCCCTCCTTCCCCCGGGTCGGGACGCCGCAATACATCAGCAGGTTCGCCACGCACCGGACCGTGTAGGCCCCGCGGCTGAAGCCGATCAGGAACACCCGGTCGCCGGGCTCGTAGTGGTCGATAATGAATTTGTAGCAATCGGCGATGTTCTGGGCGATGCCCCGCCCCGAGAGCGAGGCCGCCATCTTTTGCGCGAACCGGACCGGCGCCGTCAGGGCGGTGGCGCCGATGTCGGTGCCGAGGCCGGGGTCGTAGAATGCGACCTGCTCGGCAGGGTCGATGCCGCTCTCCGGCCCGACCTTGCACACCCGGTACATCTTGTAGACGTTGCTGACGCGCTGCTCGGGGCGGACGCCGCCGTCCTGCCCGGTCCCATCCGAGAAGACCACGATGTTCTTGGGCATTCGTTCCTCCTCCGTCTTCAAGTACGCGCGCCCCGACCGAGGGGCCGACCGCCCTCGCACCAATCCACCCGCCCACCGTTGACGTGAAAGTGGCAGGCGCAGTCGTTCGTCTGATGGACCGAGGGCCGCACGGTCGGGCGGTGGAGCCAGTCGAGCGCGACGGACCAGCGCGGTCGACGCCGCGGGTTGAGCGAAAGCGGGATGAGCGCGCCGCAGCCCCCGGGGCAGCGGAAGCACGCCCATTTCTCCACGCCCCCGTCGACGACGAACACGAGCTCGCCGTCCCGGACCGAGGCGTCGTCGGGGTAGCGGGACGTTCGGCGCGCGATCAGGTCGTAGCGGACGAGGCCGAGCGCACGAAGGAGCCCTGCGAGGTGGCGCATCATCGTCAGCCCGCCCTGTAGAGGAAGGGGAGGACGTCGCCCCGGCCCCACAACCCCGTGCCGGCGCACACCTCGCATCCCGCACGCGGCGTGCACGTGGTTGCCCGATCCTCGACGGCATCGAATCGACGCTGTCGCCCCGTGCGCATGCCGCCGTCGCCCCGGAAGCCGGTGAGGGCCTGCAGCAACTCGTTGACGGCCATGCAGGCGGTCTCGGTCGTGAACGTCACGACAGCCGGCGCCGGATCCCCACCTCCCAAGACGTAGGCCTCGGCCTTCCTGGCCTCGTACGCGGCCGGGTCGGTCCGGCGCAGGGCCTCCTCCATCGCTCGCCGGGGATCGACGAGACCTCGGCACATGAGACAGGGGGCACCGGGGCCGGCCAACGTCACGCGACCGGCCATCTCGTAGGGCCGACCGTCCCGCGCCGGCATAATGCGCAATCCCATGTCGATGACGGGGATGCCGTAGAAGTAGGCGAGGCGGTTTAGGAAGAGCCGACCGTCGTGGTCGTCCGTGCACCCGAAGACGACGTCGCAGGACCGGAGGGCGTCGCGAGCGGCGGCGTCGCCGACCCAACCCTTGAACGTGGTGACCTCGACGCCGAGGCCCGCCGCCTCGATCTCCCGCCGGAGCACCTCGACCTTCGGCACCCGGCCCTCGACGTCGGTGCGCCGCGAGCCGTGCACCCGGTTGAGGTTGGTCAGCTCGACGACGTCGTCGTCCACCAACAGGACGTGGCCGATGCCCAGGCGCGCCAACAGCAGGGCCGTCGGGCTCCCCGTGCCCCCGCAGCCGACGACGCCAACTTTGAGCGCCCGAACGAGGCCGTTGAAGGTCGGACCGAAGAGCCGGGCCTGCCGGTCGAGCAGCGGGTCACCGTCGCCGCCGGCGAGCCCGTGAAGCCGGATGCCGCGGCCGACGACCGCCACCCGTTCGCAGGGCTCGGCTGTCGCGGGGGCCGTCCAGCGCCGGGCGCATACGCTCCCGTCGCCCCCGAGCACGACGCTGGCGAAGCCGTGGCCCGCTCCCGAACGGTTGCCGACGATGCGGAGCAGGTCGCGCTCGTTCGCATCGTCCTGATCGGAGAAGAAGGCATGGCTACCGGGGTGGGTGTGCACGATAGCCAACGTCAGGCCCTGCTCTTCGGCGGCCTTCAGGAGCCGGACGAAGGAGCGCGTCGACCAGGTGACGTGCAGGCCTGAGGCCGAGACCTTGTCCTCTTCGGGCACCGGGACGGCCCGGTGCGAAACCATGCGATGGCGCCGGCGCCCCGACCAGGGATCGGACCCGATCTCTGCACGCCCGAGGAGGAGGTAGGCGGCGGCCTCCGCGCCGTCCGGCGTAGCAAGCAGCGACCGAAGTTCGGCCGCGTGGGCCTCCAGAAGGACGAGGTCGAGCATCTCAGGCGGCCTCGTCGAGGGCGCGCTCGATGCGCTTGACCATCGTGTGGATGCCGTCCGTGCCGGGACGCCACTCGTAGTTATGCCGGGACCACCGCTGCCACGTCCGGCCGCCTGCCACGTGCGGGACGGAGGTCTGGCGCGGATCGATCCCGGTCGCGGTGAGCTTCAGCCACGGGTAGGCGTACCACATGTCGATCGGGCAGTCGGGATAGCCGGGCGGCAGCAGGAGGAGGATGTCGGCCTTCTCGGCGCCGAACTTCCCCGCCGGCAGGGGGAAGTCGCGCAACACGATCCCGCGCTGGCCTCCCTCGACGAGGTCCTCGTAGGCGATGCCGCGGTTGTCGAGGTAGGCCGCGTCCCGGGGCGGGAGGAGGACCGAGAGGCCCTCCGTCGTCTGCGCGATGGCGGTGAAGAAGCGCTCCACGCCCTTCTTGGTCAGGTCGACGAGGTCGGCGTCGCGGATCAGCAGGTCTTCGCCGCCGCGGATCTCCTGGTAGATGTCGTGCCGGGCCGGATCGACGCCGGCCAGAATCTTGAGGACGCGTCCGCTGACCACGGTCTTCCAGACCTTCTCCTCGCTGTCTAGGATGAAGCGGTAGGTGGCGTCGGCCTTCAACACGACGACCTTCTCGGCCCCGTGCCCGCGGAGGTCGAAGAGCTCGTCGAGGCCGACGTCCTCCAGCCGTCCGTCGGACAGCATCGCCAGGGCGACGTAGTCCTCCACGGGGCGCATCCCCGCGGCCTTGATCAACTGACGCCCCGCGACCTTCGGATCGTCGATGACGTGCTTGGTGAAGTTCAGGTTCTCGTCGCCGATCTCGACCTCGAAACGGTCGCGGCCGTGCTGCATGTTCATGATGGTCCTCTCGTTTCGCCTGAGGGCCATCGCGTCGGACCGCCCCTAACCCCTCAGCGAAGCGGGACCGTTGGATTCGGTAGTGCCGTCAGAAAGAATCCTCCGCGGTGCAGATGAAATAGAATTGGCAGGTCGGGCAGTCCCGGCTGGTGCGCGTCCGGAAGTCCCCGCGCGCGATGCCATCCAGCGCCGCGACGTAGCCGTCCAGCTCCGTGCCGTCACGTTCCGGTTCGATGGGATCCGTCTCGGCGGATGCGGGGTAGAACGCCTCCAGCCTGACCGTCCGACCGGGGAACGTCGCCTCGCCCGCGGCGGCAAGGAGCGCCCATATCGGCTTGCCGGCCTCCCCCTTGGTCTTCCGCCCCGTGCGGAAGCGCCGGATCACGATGGTCCCATCGGGCCTCTCGACGACGCGGTCTGGCCTGACCACGACGGTCTGCCCAGCAAGGACGACCGAGAGGACGCTCTCGATCGGTGCATCGTCCGCCGACGCCGCTCCCACGGCGTTCACGACCATGCGGCGCGCCTCGGCGAGGTAGATCTTGGAGAAGCCTCCGACCGGCCCGCGCTCGGGCCAGACGGCGGCGAGGCGGTCCAGCGCCGCCGCCGGCGTCACGATCTCGCCCGCGACGGTCCTGTCGCCGATCCAGGCGAGGATCCGCCTCACGCAGCCGTGGAAGCGGAGGTAGTCGCTCTTCGCCGCCAACGCCGCCAGCCCCTCGACCACCTCGTGACGGTAACGGGCGGGGCATTTCGCGTACGTCTCAAGGTGGCGCTCCTCATGCGCCTCGCGCGGCGGGACGACGACGGGGTCGATCGGGCGCGCCGCCGGGACGTAGGCGGCGACCGTCCGCGTGGCGCCGAGCACGGCGGCCAGCGAGCCGAGGAACTTGGACGGGTTGCTGTTGCGCTTGTCCGTGTACCGCTTGGCGCTGCTGACGGTCAGCACGTTCCTGGCGCGGGACAGGGCGACGAAGAACAGGCACTGCTCCTCCGCGGCGTGGTCGGGCGGCGGGATGTCGAGGCGCTCCAGCCCGATCGGGGCGGGGCACGGCACTGGTCGGCGCGAGCCAGGGACGTAGTAGGTGGCGACTTGCGGCAGGTGCACCGCCGCGAACTCCAGGCCCTTGGAGGCGTGG
Source organism: Methylobacterium sp. Leaf118 (assembly GCF_920984675.1). Taxonomy (GTDB): domain Bacteria; phylum Pseudomonadota; class Alphaproteobacteria; order Rhizobiales; family Beijerinckiaceae; genus Methylobacterium. The sequence continues at coordinate 102,462 of NZ_CAKLBV010000003.1, read as the reverse complement.
ATGGTCATCATCCGAACGGCAGGGAGGCCGTCCGCCTCCGGCGGGATAGTCCGGAACTGCCGATCGTCATCCAGCCGTTCGAGCCGCCGGATCTCCTCCAGGAACCGGCGCCGTCCCCCGCGACCCTTGGTGGCGTCGCGATGCTCCCGGGCGAACTTCAGGAGCTGGTAGATCGCGACCAGGCTCTGCCGCGAACGGACGTCCGAGGCCTCCAACAGCGGCCTGAGGTAGTCGCTCGCCTCCAGCAGGTAGTGAGTGAGCATCTGCCCCGCTGTGGTGGCCCACGTGGTCCCGGCGAGGTGCTCCGCCAGCAGGGCGAGCCCAGCGGCCCCGCGCGGCGAGACGCCTGGGATGGCGTCGGCGCGGGCGCAGGTCGCGATGACGTCCTCGTCCCGTTCGGCCGCCGCGGCGATGACCTTCAGCGCATCCTCGCGCGACGCACCGTACTGGGGAAAACCGGCCACGCGGACCAGCCCGGCGCCGGCCGGATCGGACCCGAGCGACACGAGGGCGAGGAGGTCCCTGATCTCCGGCCGCTCGAAGAGGTCACCGAGGTAGAGCACGGGCACGCCGAGATCCTGCAACAACCGGCCGAACCGGGCGAGGCAGAGGTGCGTGCGGGCCAGGATGGCCTGCTGGTCGTAGGGGATGCCCCCGGCGCGCAACCGCTCGATCCGGTCGCGGACCGCCGCCGCCTCAGACGCGAGGTCGGGCGCCTGGAACACCTCCACGGAGCCGACCCGTCCCCGATGGGCGGTCCAGCGCGCGGCTGGCTTCGGCGCGGCCGCCATGCCCTCGCCGAAGCGCTCGAAGACGCGCACCACCGTCTCGCAAGACCGATAGTTCGTCTTGAGCTGCAGGCGTTCGGCCCCGGCGTACCTATCGGTGAAGCTGCTGGCGTTCGCCGGGGCCGCGCCCCTGAAGCGGTAGATCGACTGGCGCGGATCGGCGACGACCCAGACGTTGCGACCGTTCTCCGCCAGCTGGTCGAGCAGCGACGTGCTCGCGGAATTGACGTCCTGGTACTCGTCGACCAGCACCCGGCCGAACTTGCCGCGGACGACGTCGCGCACGTCGGCTCGCTCCGCGAGCAACCGGGCGGTCCGGTAGACGAGGTCGCCGAAATCTACGGCCTTCCGCTCGCGCAGGGCCCGCTGGTACGTCGTATAAACGCGGGCGACCTCCATGGCCTTGTCGCCCCGGACGACCTCCTCCGGGGAGACCGCGGCGGCGCGAGTCGCGCGGGCGGCGGCCTCGTACTCCTCCTCGGAAACCATCTCGTCCTTGGCACGCGAGATGGCGCGCAGGATCGGCCTGAGCTCGACCGTCGGGTCCCAGAGGCTCAGGTAGTGTCGGAGGTCCAGCTCGGGGAGCATGCCCTCCAGCATGCCGAGGGCGCTCGTCTCGTCGAGGACCTCGAAGTCCGGGGGCAGGTCGGCCGCGCCGTGGTGCAGCCGAAGTAGTTCAAGGCCGAAGGCGTGGAAGGTGCCCACCCAGATCAGGGGCGCCGCGGCCGGGTCGAGCGTCTCGATCCGCTCGATCATTTCGCCGGCCGCCTTGTTCGAGAAGGTCAGCGCGAGGATGGACGATGGCGGTGTCTCGGCGTCGAGCAGGAACTTCACGCGCGCGACGAGGGTGCGCGTCTTGCCGGTCCCAGGACCGGCATCGAGGATCAAGGGACGGTCGTCCCACTCGGCCGCCTCGCGCTGCTCGGGATCCGGCGGGGGACCGGAGCCGGACCGACCCTCGACGTCCGGCGGGACCAACGGCGGGAGCAAGAGCGCCCGGATGGCCTGCATCCTGACGAACTCGACGGGCAAGCCCATCTCCGCGGCGATCGCCGAGGGCCTGTCCCGGCCGGCGACGAGGCGGTCGCGCAACCGGTCGGCGGGTAGGAGGAATTCCTGGGCGAAGACGTCGGCCTGGACCTCCAGCCGCTGCTGGGGCGAGTAGGCCACGATGCGATCGGCGCCTGTCTCGACGGGACTGCCGCCGAAGCCCGCCTCCGTCGACCGGATCATGAACGCCGATTCGTCGTGGAGCCAGTGGTGGCCGATCTCGTGCGCGGCGACGACCGCCTCCTGGCTCGGGTCGAGGCCGCGCGCGAGGCGGACGAAGCCGCCGTCCCGCTCCAGCGCCCCGAGCACGCCCGGGCCATACACGGTGCCAGGCTCGAAGCGATCGACTTGAAGCCGCGCCTTCCGTAGCCCGGACTTCACGAGAGCCGCGGCCGGCGTCAGCCCGTTCGCGGCCGAAGCCTCTTGGTGGCGCTGGCGCGCCTTCAGCCTGATGTCGCGCCAGATGTCCACCGCTATGGCCCTTCAGCGAGCCAGAACGCCTTGCGTTCCGGTTCCATGTCGGAATCGTTCACGGCCTCCTCCCAGGTCCTGCGCCGGCCGGCCTCCGGCGTGCCGGTGGCCTTGAACGCGGGGCTCGCCGAGCGATCGTGACTGTTCGCGATGACGGCTGCGAGCCACTCCTGAGCTTGCCGGAGGCGCTCCGCCGCCAATCGGGCGAACCGGGCCGGGACGGTCAACGGTTCGATGCCGCCGGCGTTGAGGTCGAAGACGATGGACCGCGCGATGTCGAGATCGTCCGCGAGGTCGCGCAACGACGTGCCGGCTTTCCCCGTTACTTCCCGGAGGCTGGGGTGGACTGCCTCCGCCTGCGGGACGGCCACGGCGTCCGCCGCGGGCGGTTCGTCCGCGAGCGCAGCCCGCTGCTGCATATCGACGATCTCGACCGCGTGGGCCCTGATGTCGTCGGCGAATTGGGGATACCGTCCGGTCCAGCGAGCGACGAGCTCAGGCGTGACCGCCTTGGCGGCACGGTGGAACTGGAACAGGACGTCGTCGAGATCCTCGGTATTCATGGCTTCGATCCAAGCTGTTCGCGCAGAAGCGCGACGGCCTTCTTGATCCAATCCTCCGCCGTTTTGGGCGAGACGCCCAGCATGCGCGAGACGCACTCGCCCTTCGACGAGACCGGGAAGCCGGCACGGTGGAGCAGGAAGGCCCTGCGGAATTTTTCCGGGAGGTTCGCGATCAGGCTTTCGACCGTCGCGGCCTCTTCCGGCGTGAGGCCGACGGCGTCGGCCGGTTCGAGCGTCTCGCCCGTCTCCTCGTCGAGCGGCAAAGGCTCGACGCGCGCCTGTTGCACCCGCCAAGCCCTGTGGCGGTCGGTCAGGCGCTGCTGGAGCTTCGTGTAAAAGGCCGCCTCGTAACCCGCACCGTCCTTGGCCGCGGGGTCGAGGATGGCCGTGGACATATTCGAGACGATCTCGTCGACGGCGTCGAGACCGCCGTTCGGCATGTCCTTGCTCGCCCGTTTCGTCAGAAACGGGCGAGCAAGGGCGCGCAGGTGTTCCAGGAGCCTGCCCCGAAGGCGCTCGTCCTGGAGCTCGTCGGGACGACGGCACGCCGCCACGATTTCCTCAGGCCCACAATCCGCAAGCCGTCCTGCCTCGGCCAAGTCCTTCCAGTCCTGCCGGGATCGGCGGACCGGACCATTTTCGTCTTCCAATGGACGCTCCTGCGGGGAGGGCCTGCCGCATGAGCGAACGGACGGACCCGTATTCGGTAGGCGGTCGAAAAAAATCTTGGTCGGACCCGCGACGCGGATAGGATGCCACCACACCGCTCTGTTATTCAACTTGAGCGTATGCGCAGTTCGTCGCGGACCCGAGTGGGCATACGTCGAGGCGGCGAAACTTTCGGCGGTGTCGAATGACTGCCGCCCGGGCGGAGGACGGTGTTCACGTGCCGCGCATTCACACGAACGGCCCTGGCAAGGATTATGTCGTCAAGCCGTTTGAGCGGCTCGCCCAGGGGGCATTCCAAATACAGCTCGCCGCCCCGTACTTTACGCGCCACGACCTCGTGCTGGCGGCCGCGAAGGCTGGCAAGACGGTGCGGCTGCTCATCGGCCTCAACGCCGCCACCAGCCCAGCGGCCGTGTCCGCGGTCGTCGATGTGCCGAACCTACAGGTCCGGTTTCTTACGGATCGATTCCACGCGAAGGTCTACCTATTCGACGGGGTCGCGCTCCTCGGCTCGTCGAACCTGACGGACGGTGGCCTGATCCAGAATCGGGAAGCGGTCGTCAGCCTGGATCGGGAGGAGGATTTCGAGGCCGTAGAGGAGGTCCGGGCGCTGTTCGTCGAACTGTGGGAGGCCGCCGACGTCCTCACGCGGGAGAAGGCGCGCGATTTCCGGCTGGCGCACGAACGGGTGAAGCGATCCGGGCCGGCCCCCGACGCAATGATCGAGGCTGCCGTCGGGCGCGCCCATCCACCCAACGTGCACGTCGCGAGCTTGGTCCGAAATCGCGAACGCATGTTCCTGGAGGGGCTGCGCCGGACCGTCTACGAGGAGTACCGTCCCGCGTTCACAGAGGTCGACGGGCTCCTCGATGGGGCCGGCTTCCGCCGTAGCGAGCTGGCCGGCATCGGTTCGCTCAACGAGACGAACCGCTTCCTCAACTGGGTGCGCCTGAGCCATGTCCAGGGCGATGCCGCCTGGCGTGCCGCGCCAGTCCTTCCTCCCGTAGAGCGACGCTCACGGATCCTGGCGCTCGGCGCGGAATGGGCCACGACATCCGACAGCAAGGTGTATGACGGCTACGTCGATACGGTTCAGACCGTCCGCCGCGTCTTCGGCTCGCGCGAGGTCATCGATGGCTCCGGGCGTGAGGATCTGACCGAGGGCCTGATGGCCCTGCACGCGTTCTACGAGCAGCTGCGCTTCGTGAAGGGCGGGGCTGCGAACCTGCCCGCGGCGTTCTGGACGGCGAACGCGAACGACGTCAGGAAGGTCCAGCGCGGTCTCGGCAATCTGCTTTATGGCAGCGGCGACTTCGTCGAGCGTCTGCACGACGCGCTCTACGATCCCGCGCTCAAGCTTGGATACTTCGGGCTCTTCTGCGCCCTTGAACTGTTCGGCACGGTCCGACCCGAACTCTGCTCCCCCGTCAATGGCCGCATGGCCAAGGCGTTGAGGTACCTAGGGTATGCCGTGCACGCGACTTGATGGCGACGATCGCGCTTCTTCTGCGCTGACGCACATCTTTAGCGATAGCTTTGACGGGCCGGCAATCGCGTCACCGCAGGGGCGGGCTTCAATTATTAGTCGCGCGTCAAAGGACCCATGCCCTATCTCGTTCGTAGCACGAATCCTTCTGATGTTATGGCCGCTCGCGAACCGTCTGCTCCAGATAGAAAAGCAGACTTTCTAGATGACACCGTGCGAGGTCAGCAAAGGGTCAGGAGTTCGCGCTCCTCTTGTTCAGCAACGCGCCACAAACGGACCTTCGCTTGTGGGCGGTTGAAGTTCCGCTCCTGGAACGAGACCGTACCAAGCCTCGGCCGAGACCTAGAATGTCGTGGCTGAGACGCTGGCGCGCATCTGACCTGCGTTTCATGTTGCATTGCAACAGGTGGGGCCGAAGGCCGTTGTATAAGGGCTACCCTCGCATCGATAAGTGAGGGACGGCTTCGGGGCGTTCGCTCGCCGAGCGAAGCCACGGAGCTGCCACCTCATTGAAAGTCCCCTTCCGATGCGCTTCGTAGCCACCCTCACGACGCTTGCACTCGCCCTTTCGCCGCTTCCGGCGCTGGCATCCTCCTGCGCCGAGCAGATCGGGACCATCGAACGCCGCCTCGACAGTGCAGGTGCTGTGGAGATCGCAGGCCTTAAGGCGGGCCATTCGCTCCAGGCCGGTTCGCCCCGGGGCGTGCAGGGTGCTCGCCTCGACGCACCGAGCGACCCCGACTTGATTTCGACGGCGAACCGTGTGGCAGCGGCCAGGACCCTCATCATCCGCGCGAGCGACGAGGACCAGCGGGGCGATCAGCGCGCCTGCGAGAACACCATGACCGAGGCCAAGGGCATGATTGGCGCCCTGCCGTAGTCAATCTCGTCGCCGTCGGCCGATCCCTTCTCGAAAGCACCGCGATGACACTCCTCGCAGACGCGTCGACGACGATGTCGGGGCTGGCCATCGACCGGCCCCGCGCGCTCGCACGCCGGTTCGGCAACTCTGCCGGGAGCCGAGCTTACGACCTCTTCGTCCCCTCCGGATACGAGGGAGCCCCCCTCCCGCTGGTGGTGATGCTGCATGGCAGCTCTCAATCATCGCGCGACTTCGCCATCGGCACGGGGATGGATCGGTTGGCGGAGGAGCAGAGCTTCCTCGTTGCCTACCCCGACCAACCGAGGTCGGCCAATCTCGGCAAGAGCTGGAACTGGTTCAGGAATGGGGACCAGAAGCGCGACGAGGGCGAGCCGTCCATTCTTGCCGGCCTGACGCGTGAGATCATGGCTGAGTTCAATGTCGATCCCGCGAGGGTCTACGTCGCTGGCCTGTCCTCAGGTGGGGCTGCCGCGGCGGTCATGGCGCTGGCCTACCCGGACATCTATGCTGCCGTGGGCATACACTCTGGGCTGGCGGGTGGTTCGGCAGGCTCGACGTCCGTGGCCTTCTCCACGATGCGCCGAGGCGCCTTGCTCCGGCCGCGTCAAGCAACGCATCCGCTACCGACTATCGTCTTCCACGGAGACCGCGACACGACCGTCTCACCGGTCAACGGCGATCAGGCCATCGCCCAGGCGCAGCCCGATGGGGACCTGAACATCACCACCGTCGATGGGCGTTCCAGCGGCGGAATGGCGTACACGCGAACGATCCTGACCGAGCCGGATGGCATGTGGTCGTCGGAACAGTGGGTCCTGCACGGCGGTGGTCATGCCTGGGCCGGCGGCCACCCGGCCGGCTCTCACACCGATCCGACCGGTCCTGATGCCAGCCGCGAGATGCTGCGGTTCTTCATGACACACGCGAAGGACGGCGGAGCGTACTGACACTGACTGCCCGTCCGGATGAAACAGCCCGAAGCGGTTCCTGAGGAGCGTCCCTTGGTCGATCTACGCATCCACCACCGGACGACCTACCGTTACAGGCAACCTGTCGAACTTGGCCCGCATCGGCTGATGTTGCGCCCGCGAGAAGCTCGGGACCTAAGGCTCCGTTCGAGCGACATCACAGTGACGCCGGATGCAACGGTGACTTGGGCCAGCGACGTTGCCGGTAACGCGGTCGCGACCGTTACCTTTGCAACACCGTCCAGCACACTCGTCATCGATAGCGCAGCTCAGGTCGAGCTTTCCGCGGCTGCCTACCCGGTCTTCGACATCGCCGCCTCGGCCATCTCATTTCCCTTCCGGTACTCCGATGACGAGTGGACGGACCTCGGAGGACTCACGGTTCGGCAGTACCCTGATGGGGATCGCCTGCAAAACTGGGCGCAGGGCTTCGTTGCCGGCTACCCCACCGATACTCTGTCGCTTCTTAAAGACATCAATGCCGGTGTGGGTGCCAGGGTCACCTACGAGGCTCTAGAGGACGAGGGCACACAGTCGCCGAGCCAAACCCTGTCATCAGGTCTGGGCTCATGCCGGGATCTGGCCACGCTCGTCGTCGAGGCGGTCCGGAGCCTCGGCTTTGGTGCAAGGGCTGTCTCAGGCTACTTGCATGACCCCACACGTCGCATGCTTGGATCGGCCGATGCCGGGTCCACTCATGCCTGGGGCGAGGTGTACCTACCCGGCGCAGGGTGGGGCACCTTCGACCCGACGAACGGCAGGGTGGGCGGTGCGAACCTGATCCCGGTCGCTGTGGCGCGTGACATTCGCCAGGCCATGCCGGTGATTGGCAGCTTCATTGGGCCTGCTGATGCCCTCCTGGATATGTCCGTGGCCGTCGAAGTTCACGACTAACGTGCTGCTGAAGTCGTGCATGTCAGGTAGGCTAGCTCTAGCTTGAGCGAGTTGAGGCAGCCAATCCCTACGGCGCCTAGCTCGCCGCCTGGCGCGGCGGCAAATCCGGGAAGGAGATTGTCACGGTCACCCCGGCATCGTTGCGGATGTCGATGTCGCCCGCGATCTGCTGCACCAGCGAGCGCACCAGCCCATAGCCGAGGGACCCCTCTCGCACGCCCGCCATGCCGACTCCGTTGTCCTGAATCACCAGTTCGATCCGACCGGGCTGCGGCCGGCGGACCTGGGCGCGGATCGTGCCGGAACGTGGAGACGGAAACGCGTACTTGACCGCGTTGGTCACCAGCTCGGTCAGTGCCAAGCCCAGCGGAATAGCGCGGTCGGCGCTGACGAAGATCCCCTCCTCCACCTGGGCCTCCAGCCGGATGCGATCATCGCCCTCGGTCAGCGCCTCAAGCGCGGCACAGAGGTCGGCTACGTAACTGCCGGCATTAACCTGCTGCACATGGTCCGACCTACTCAGCAGGTCGTGCGCTCGTGCCATAGCGTTGAGCCGCTCCTGCGTCTCGGCGAACAGCGCTTTGACAGCCGGATCGGCTTGGCGGCGTCCCTGTAGGTTTAAGAGCGCTCCAGCGATCGACAGGCTGTTCTTGGCCCGGTGATTGACCTCGACCAGCAACATCTCGCGCTCGGCCCCGAGCGCCTTCAGCCGCGCATTCGCCGCCTCCAACTCGCGCGTCCGGTCAGCCACGCGTTGCTCCAGCTCGGCAGCTAGCGCCTGCAGCTCTGTCTCGGCCCTAACGCGACGGGTAATATCGAGGTACGACAGGAAGTGGTTGGTGACCGTGCCCTGCCCGTCATCGAGGGGGCTGGCAAACAGCATCGCCTGGAATGGCTTGCCGTCCTTGCAGTACTGCAGGATCTCAAGCGTCGCGTTGCGGCTCTCGCGGATTGCCGCCTCATACTCCTGGACCGTCGCCGGATCGGTCTCTGGGCCGTTCATAAAGTGCGGATCCTGCCCAAGTAGCTCCTCCAGGCTGTAGCCCGACAGCTCCATGAAGGCCTGGTTGGCAAAGACGATTGGGTTGCCCGGCAGGGTGGCGTCGGTGACCATCATCGGCATTCGGGTGAGCCGCACCGCATCGACAAAGATGCCACCGTGCTGGCGGATTGCCTCGATATGCCGCTCGGCGAGGGTGCGCGCTGGGGTCCCAGATAGATCCTGCTGAAATTCGTTCATAGCGGACCCTAGGTGATCCTGCGCGCAGGGGATACTTTTCCGACGCGTCCAAGCAGGTAGTGTGCGACCTCAATCTGGCGGGCCCCCCTCGGTGAATGACGGCGTCCCTGAAACCACGCGCTCCTGACCTCGTTTCCCTCTTCGATGGCCAGCACTAGAACCCCTTCGTCCTCCCTCGTCCTTATTGTTGAGGATGAGGACCTTGTACGCATGATGGCGACTGACATGCTGGAAGACGCCGGGTTCACCGTCCTCGAAGCAGCGAGCGCCGACGAGGCCTTAGAAATCCTGGAAAACCGCAGCGACATTGGCCTGCTGTTCACCGACATGGAAATGCCGGGATCGATGAACGGCTTCGCGTTGGCCGCTCGGGTTGCTGAGCGTTAGCCGCACATCCGCCTGGTGATCACGTCGGGGCGGTGTCGCCCCGCGCCGCGCGATGTGCCGGACCACGGTATGTTCGTGCCCAAGCCCTATCTGGTCGAACAGGTGCTCAACGCCTTTGACAAAGCCGGACCGATTTAGCGGCCTCCCTGGCCACCGTTCAGGAGTAGGGAGATCGGCAGGCTTTCTCCTGCTTGTTCCGCCTGACGGCAGGCAGTACTCGCCTGCGTCAGCTCTGCTTAGGCCTGAACGGGAGCACTTCGCCGGACGGCCGCATGATCGTCACCAACGCGCGGGCGAGGTCGGCCTGTTCGAAGGGCTTGCCCAGGCGGACGAGACCCGTGAGCTTGCCCTCCGGCAGCTCGGTATAGCCACTCGCGAGGATCACCGGCAGTTCTAAGTGAGCCGCGCGGATCGCCTCAATCAGCTGAACGCCAGTCATACCCGGCATAATCTGATCGGTGATCACCAGATCGATGATTTCGGCGGAACGGCGCAGTATGCGCAGGGCCTGCTGGCCTGAGGTCGCCTCCAGCACCTCGTGGCCAAGGTCCTCCAGCATCGCTGATATGTTCATCAGCACCAGCGGATCGTCATCGACCACCAGCACCGTCATCGGGTTCAGGATCGGGAGGTCCGGGTGAGGCGTCTCGTCCTCCTGGCGCAGGAGGTTAGCCTCGGCCACAGGAAGCCACAGCTCAGCAGTCGTCCCCTGGCGCAGCGTGCTCTTGAGTACCAAGCGTCCACCAGATTGTCCGGCAAAGCCGTGGATCATGGAGAGGCCTAGGCCCGTACCCTTGCCAACACCCTTCGTGGTGAAGAAGGGCTCTGTGGCTTTGGCGAGCGTCTCTTCGCTCATGCCCATGCCCGTGTCGGTGACCGACAGGCAGACGTAGCTGCCCGCGGGAAGTCCGGCAGCCTCTCTGGTGCTAATTCGTTCCTCCCGCGCCGAGATCGTGATCGAGCCGCCGTCCGGCATCGCATCGCGGGCGTTGACGGTTAGGTTGAGCAGCGCCAGCTCCAGCTGGCTCGCATCGACGAAGGCGAGCGGCAGCCGTAGCGGAAACCGCGTGCTGACTGGGATGTTCGAACTGATCGAACGCTGCAGCAGCTCAGCCATGCCACGCACGAGTTCGGGCACGTCGACAGGCCCTCTGGTCAGCTCCTGCCGGCGGGCGAAGGCGAGCATGCGCTTGGTCAGCGTCGCACCACGCTCGGCCGCCTGGATCGAGTTCTCGATCAGCTGCAGCAGTTTGGGGTCATTCGGCAAACGCTTACGCGCGAGGCTCAGGTTGCCCAGCACGACCGCCAGCAGATTGTTGAAGTCGTGGGCCACGCCGCCGGTAAGCTGGCCGATTGCCTCCATCTTCTGGGACTGGATGAACCGCGCACGTGTCGCTTCGAGTTCTTGCTGGACGTTGCGCCGCTCGGTGACGTCCCGAGTGATCTTAGCGAACCCTACCAGCTCGCCGTGATCACCGCGGATGGCGTCAATCACGACGTGCGCCCAGAAGCGGGTGCCGTCCTTGCGCACCCGCCAACCCTCGGCCTCGAAGCGGCCTTCCGTGGCGGCGGTCTGCAGGGCGCGAGCGGGTAAGCCCGTGGCCCGATCCTCCTCTGTGTAGAACCGCGAGAAGTGCTGGCCGATGATTTCCTCGTCGGTGTAGCCTTTGAAGCGGTGCGCGCCGCGGTTCCAGCTCGACACCGCACCATGTGGATCGAGCATGTAGATGGCATAGTCCTGAACACCCTGGACGAGCAGGCGGAAGCGCTGTTCGCTCTGCTTCAGCGCGTCCTGCGTCGCCTTCCGCTCGCTCAGGTCACGCGTGATCTTAGCGTAGCCGACAAGCTGACCGTCCGGGCTGCGAATCGGATCGATCAGCACGTGCGCCCACATCAGGGAACCGTCCTTGCGAACGCGCCACCCCTCCTGTTCGAAGCGGCCATCGGTGGCCGCAATGTGCAGAGCTCGGGCAGGCAAGTCCGTGGCCCGATCCTCTTCGGTGTAGAACTGTGAGAAGTGCTGCCCGATGATCTCGTCGGTCGTATAGCCCTTGAAGCGCTGAGCGCCGGGGTTCCAGCTCGCGATATTCCCCTGAGGGTCGAGCATATAGATTGCGTAATCGACAATTGACTCAACCAACAACCGGTAGCGGTCATCACGATCAGCGGCCGTTTCGAGGATCTGAGCAGCCTTTACAACCTGGTTCTGCTGCGCATCAGGGCGAATCTGTTCGTCATTCATAAGGACGACCCTACCACGCCTGATCCGGTATGTTGGATCTTTTGCCAGGTCCGGGGGAAACGTGCGCTTGCCGTTATCGGTGCAAGAGATACGACTACCTCGCGCTAGGAGCTGACGCTGGGCCGACAGGCCCTGAAGCGCCGCTTCCGACCCCGAGCAGACCTACGAAGCCAGCTGGGTATTAAGCCACTATCAAAGTAAAAGTGGACCTTCGCGGGTTACCGCAGGGGACGCGGTCGAGCCGTCCCCATGGTTGGGTACGAAAAGGGTTCTGTGTTTGGTGTTGCTGCAAAGCGACGGATTGCGCAGACGACGGCGGTAACATGCGCGTGACGGTCCCCCTCGGGGATCAAAAGGGAACGCGGTGAGGACGTCAGTCCGATGCCGCGGCTGCCCCCGCAACTGTAAGCGGCGAGCCTTCCGCCACCATGTCACTGGGCAGCCTCGCCCGGGGAAACGGTGAAAGGGCAGCGACCCGCGAGCCAGGAGACGTGTCGTCAGTCGAGGTCACACGCGAAACGCGTCGGGCGAGGTTTCCTGGCGGGTGTCGAAGCTCTTCCTTCCTGCGAGGAGGCGGTGAGCTGAGGCCTCGTTCGCGGCGACGTGCCACTGCCGTTGCCCGAGGCTCCATGTTCCATGCTTTCCGACGCACTCGCTCGTCAATCGAGCGCTCACGTTCGGCCAGGGCGCACGAAACTCACGCCGCTCGCCGGCGTGCTGGTGGGTGAGGAGGTGCGGGCTAGCTCGGGCCTGCTCAGCGGCTTCATCGGAAAGTTCGTCGGCACTGCAGCGGGCGGCGCCGTTGGTGTCATCTCCCTGGAAGTGATGGGCTCGCCATTCGACTATCGGCTGCCGATCGAGGACATACAGAGGGTGGCGTGATACACCATTTCAAATTAAGTCTACATACCGTTCTCCCTACGAGGGCCGCTTAAGATCCCATCTAGAATTTAGATCAGGCACCTCGCGAGGAAAGCAACGACCTGAGGAAGAGACAACGGATGCGGATTGCTGGCAGTTATATTACTACTATTCACGACCAATATTAAACCATACGCTCTCCAGCACCATAGCGCGCCAGTCTGAATGCTGGGAATCCATATGCACAATGTACATGTTGGCTTCATCTAAGGCATCAAGGCCGCCAACAGCGTGAATACGCTCGCCGAGCCGGAGGAGTTCCCGCCAGTAGGAGTCTCCAGTTAGGTCTGCGCCGACACGGCCGAGATCCGGCCCAAGCTGTGCCCTTCCGGGTACCTGCCATGTAGTGAGTACTCCTCCGTCGCGCACGGCACTGAAGGTTGCGCCAACGCGCTCACTCTCAACCATGCTCCGCAGTAGAGCGTCGGTGGCGACCTCCGTGTCAGAGCCCTCATTTCTGTGCACGAACGCCTCCTCAAACCGCTCAACAAAGGCGTTCATCGCCCGATGCCGCCTAGCCCATTGCCGCGCTTATGGCGGTACGTCCGGTCAGGCTTCGATCGCTACCGCAGCAATGTGGAATGCTTGATGTAACGCGCAAATAGCACACTTATGTCATCGGCGTGTGGAGCCGGCGGCGATGGCCCGGCTTCCGACAGATCAACCCCGAACTCTGGTGAGAGCAATTGCACGTGATAGCTACTGATGGCCGCCAGAAATACTCATAAAAAACACGCGGCGAGCAAATTAGTCGCTCACACAAACATTTGCAGCATAGTAACCGCTTTAATAGGCCCGATATTTGCGATAATCAGAGCAGCAGCCGGCCTTGAATCACAATTTCGACCGCTGAACTGCCCTTTGGGTCAGCGAGTACGACCCCGACAGATCGGCCTTTAGACAAAAAGATTCGGGCGGCACCGGCGTCGAAAGCTCGCATCAAATGCGCGGTATCGCCCTCGATCTGCCCGTCTCCAGAATATGTATTTCGGTCGAGATAGCTATCGATCTCATAGCTGACGATGCCGAGGTTGAGCAGATCATCCCCAATCGTGAGATCCCCCCGTCCACGTATTGTACCGAGATATCTAAGCATAGACCGCTTACCAATGCTAGTCATTGCATTAAATTTCCTAATTTCTAGCGATGGAAGTTATCGTAACGTTAAGAAGAATCGAGCCTGTACCAAATTATAGTCGCTCTTTTTCTGCTTGGAGCTCGTCGGCTGTTACGAAAAACAGGGAGGAAAGACAACGCATCGCTTCCACACGGCGATTATTTTCTACATTCTTCCCGTCATTAGGTACCGCCAGCGCTTCCATGAACGCAGCGTCGACTGATTCGTTATCTAGGCGTTCGGCTAGTCGCCGCAACGATTGATGGCCAGTATAGCATGTTCTTGCATCTATTTTTATCGCGAGAACAACATCTGCGACAGCTGGTCCGAGTTCCATGCTTCGATGTCGTGAGTACGCCGACACAAGTGATTGACTTTTCCCAAACCAGTAATATTCAAGACCTGTCAATCTTGGGAGTGCCATGATCAGCTCCATCTTTACGGATTTATCAGCAGCATACTAAGTGGATATTGTTATTATGGTCACTAGCACCGCAAATGTAATTCTAACTTTTTTTTCTACGATTTGGGCCGAGTTCCGCCATGATAGCCGCATCATGGTACCAGGCCGAGCCGGACACCTCAGGTTGTTTTGTTTCTGATTCAGTTATCTCCTCCGGCTTTCTCCGATCGAGGCGTGAAGCCTTCTGATTCGAGTTTGCCGGTTCAACCTTGCCGCCGAAGATCGGAGGCCTGAACAAAGATATGCTCATAGATCGACTCTTTGTTATAAAACTGGCAATTCATTCAGCTTAATATTTAGTGATGATTGGATCGTATTCAACCCGCATAAAATATTAATTTCATAAATAATCGTATTTTTCTTTAGGCGGTCATTGGCAAAAGTTTGTGGAACGAAGGATGTCTCGCAGCGTTGTTTATTAGGGATATAAAATATATGCTAAACTCTTTCCGCTCATATGGCTGGAATTTGTCGTTTACTCAATGTAAGGACGGAAGTCATGGCGACAATACTACGGTTCGGACGTAAAATGCGGCTTCCATCAACATTCGAGATAAAGCGAGAGCTCATGATGATGGTCAAGGCGGATGCTATTGCTGCTGCATTGAAGGCCCAAGAATGTAGTGCAGATGATTTTGCGGACATATTGGAAGAGTTGAATATAAAATATCAAGTTTCGCGAGACAGAGTGAACATGCTTCTCTGTCGTTTCGGGCCAGGGCGGTCCGAGGCGATGGAGGCGGCAAAAAGTCTCAATGCGCGGAAGCATCAGTACGACTTTAGGAACAATGGGCCAAAGGATTTTGCCTAGCAGCCTGCTGCTTACGAAAAGTTGGATGCAGCATGTCGACAACGCTTTTCATCCAGGCGGCGGGCACCTGCGCGGTGCACTCAACTGAGTCGATTGGATTCGTGCTCTGCGTGAGCGAGGCCGGAACGAGCCAATACTGAAGGTAATGCGTCCCAACATCGCCGTGGTGAGGTATGGCAACGAACTTGCAACTCGGCAGCCCTTATCGAAGGTCCGGGAGCGACACGATCCTGCCGTTCAGCATCCACCGGCCGAACCGTCGCTTTCCACCTCAAAGCCATCCTCTGACGGTCAAGCTCCTGAAATTGCGATCGCTCCCAAGTTCGAGAATATGAATTTGATCTGCATGACGGCTATCGCGTGATTGACTTCGGATAGAGCGCCGCTATTGTCTGTCCTGCACCAATCGACGAAGAATATGCGCGGGTCGGGTGCGAGAACGGATGTGAGGTCGCCGTAGGCCCTGCCGCTTCTCACGTTGGAAAGATGCGCTCCGATCGGATGACCCGCTGCGGGGCTTTTTCATCCCCGGCGCATCATGAGCCGCTGCGTCATCCGACAAGCCCAGCTTGAGCCAGGTCGCCCGCATGCAAGTGGAGCGGTGACGAGGGTTGAAGCAGCCTGCTGGAGTTATTGGCGCTACCGCAGCAGGTGGGTGACGAGGCCCATCAGGCGAAGGACCCAAATCCTTCGAATGCATTCGTCGGCGGTGCAGTCGGCTTGCTGCCGTCCTTCGGCAGGGCATCTGCGCCCTCGGTAAGCTGATGGACCATTTGATTAGGTTCGCTTGGGTGGATCTGGTTCGAGACAGAGGCGAGCGGCGAGGCAGAGCGATCGAGCTGCGTGTCTGAAGTCATCCGAACTCCTTGAAAATGCGACCGCGGAAACGGCCAAGCTTCGGATATGCCATGGCGGCTGATTTGCAAACCGTTGCGGGTGTGAACTGCGGGCGGGCGCACTTAGGCAAGGGTTCGTAGAGCTCGGCCGCCTCACCACTCCCGCCCTGCGTCTCGGCACCCTGGATGCGACCTATCTCTCGTTCGCGCGTTCCTTCAGGAGACAGAAGTCTCAGGAGGAACATGCATGAAGCAATATCACGTGTTGGCGGCATTCTTGGCAGTACTAATCGTGGCCACGGCAGCACACGCTGAACCACCAAAAGCGGCTGTTTTCGACTTTCAGCTTGCGAACCTCGGCGCCCAAAGTCCAACCGATGAGGACCAAGCCCGCCTCGGCCCCCTCACCGATTTGCTACGTCAGCAGCTACAGGAGAGCGGTCGCTATCAGATCGTGTCCACGGATCTCGTAAGGGCTGAGGTCGAGAATGGATCCGACCTGCGCAAGTGCGGTGGATGCGCCGAAGATTATGCTCGCAAACTCAAGGCGGATGTCGCCATCACTGGCGAGATCCAGAAGGTCTCCAACTTGATCCTCAATATCAACGTCTACGTGAAGGACCTGAAGGCCGACACGCCAGAGCAAGCTTACAGTGTCGACATCCGCGGCAATAATGACACCTCGTTCGATCGCGGTGTGAAGTACCTCGTGAAGAACAACATGCCCCCCGCAACTGAGGCAGTTTCACCGCAGAAGTGAGGCTGGCTGTGTGCTTGCGGTCTGTGCCGCTATACAGCCCTTAGGAGCCTATCGGCTCCCGAACCCAGTCTGATCTTTCTCAGTCGCTCTCAACGCGTTCTCGAACGCCTTGGCCTCGGTGGGGAACGAACGGTCGGACCTCTCGGTCAGCTTACTGTGCTTCCTGAGGGCCCATCCGAAATGGCCTTCGGGTTTCTTCAGCGGCTCGACCGTGATGGAATAGGGGTGCGGGACTTCGTTCGTCATAGCACCGGTATGCCATGCGGGTCGTCCAGCCACTAGAGCCGTGCCCAAGCGGTTTGGGACGGCTGGAGGGTCGGGATGTTGAGGGGTGAAGGAGGATGCCGATGCCTTCACCGTTGTCCGTCGATCTACGCCAGCGTGTCGTGTCGGCCGTAGCCGCGGGCGCGTCCTGTCATCAGGCTGCAGCCCAGTTTGGGGTCAGCGTGTCCAGCGCCAGCCGCTGGTCGGATCGGTTTCGCCAGGAGGGACAGCTTGCGCCCAAGCCGTCGGGTGGCGATCATGCCTCGCACTGGATCGAGGCGCAGGCCGACCTGATCCTGACAATCTACGAGGCGCGGCCCGCCATCTCCCTGCACGAGTTGCGCGACGCCCTGGCCGAGCGCGGCGTACAAACCAGCACCAGCAGCTTGTCCCGCTTCTTCGCCCGGCACGGCATCACTCGTAAAAAGGGGCGATCCACGCCGCCGAGCAGGCGCGCGAAGACGTAAGGGCCGCTCGCGAGGCGTGGTTCGAGAACCAAGACGCCCTCAATCCCGACAGGCTGGTCTTCCTCGACGAGACCGCCGCGGCCACCAACATGGCACGCCGCTACGGTTTGGCCCCGCGCGGCGCGCGCTGCCGCCTCGCCGTCCCGCACGGGCACTACAAGACCGTCACCGTCACCGCCGCCCTGCGCAGCGATGGCCTGTGTGCCACTGCCCTGTTCGACGGCGCCACCAACGGCACACGCTTCCGAGCCTACGTCGCCGACACGCTCGTGCCTGTGCTCAGGCCCGGCGACACCGTCATCCTCGACAACCTGCAGGCCCACAAGGTGGCGGGTGTGCGCGAGACCATCGAGGCCGCCGGAGCGAGGCTGCTCTACCTCCCGCCCTACAGCCCGGACTTCAATCCCATCGAGCAGATCTTCGCCAAGTTGAAGGCTCTGCTCCAAACCGCGGCGGCCCGCACTGTCCCAGATCTGTGGAATGCCATCCGGCAGGCTTTGGCTCGCTTCACGGCCAACGAGTGCCGCAACTCCCTTGCTGCCGCCGGCTACGATACCGACCTGGCCGTTGCTACGTGACCGGGCACGGCTCTAGCGCCGCGGTGGACTGGACACCGACAGGCCGCCATCACGCCTTCTGCGCCCGCGCCAGCAGGATCGCGGTGCGGATCGCGCCGCACTTCAGGACCGCGCTCGACTCGGGATTGGCCATGACCGAGATGGCCCAAACATGCCCGGCGACGATCCTCGGCCTGATCGCGCGCGAGAAGGCGATCGAGAACCCGTCGCACGAGAGAGAGCGGCCGTGACCCCCTGCTTCGTCGCAGTCACCCTGGCCGGCCTGCTCGCGAGCGGAAAATCGGCAAAGGACGCCCGCGCCTACCTATACATTGGGCCGAGCACGCGCATCAGCCCAGTGGTCACAGCGCCGGGTGATCGGCCCCATGCAAGCACAGAGATCACCATCGGGCCGATCGCGACGTTCGCGCTTGAGACGCCTGAGGAGGCGGTGCAGGCACCGTGCGTGAAGCGTAGGCCGCCGCAGTGATCGAAAACTGACACAGAGACTGTTTTTGACCCGAAGTGCCTATCAAAGCTCAATGAATTGTATTTCAGCTAGAACGGCAACCGAATCGATCCCTGAATGAAAGCACGATTTGGTTATCACCTTGTGCATATTTCTAAAACATACATTATATCAGTATCGGGTCTTATTTTATCGGCGGCACAGATTGTATCATGACTTTGCCTGAAGAGCTGTACAAACAATTAATTCAGAACCCGTGCCCATCTTGCGGCACCATGCATATACGGACAGGAAGATGGTTTGCAATAGCTCCAAAGTACCAATGCTGCCAATGCGATACTACAATATTTTTAACTTATCCGCGTAAGATTGAATCATTCCGCTCGCATCAAGTCAACAAAGAAAAAATTGAGAATTATATAAATATTATAAATAAATATACCCCTTTTGTATCCTTGCTGTACTGACCGATTTTTAGCGATTTGTTCCGAATCAAGGTCAGCAACTCGTTGTAATAGATCTTCATCACGTTGATCGGGGCCGCGGCATCCAACAATCTGAAGACATCGGCCCGGCGCTTGAGTGGACCTGGCCGTACTTCGAGGACTGGTGGTGGACGGGGGCACTTTCGTGTAGAGGTGCGGCGCCGGTGTGACGCGGCGGACTATCGACCCGCCGCTATCCGTCTACCTCATGCCCGCCCTCCAGCGGGCTCTTCCATCTCGATACCCACCTTGCCCCGTTCCGCTCAGCCGCAGCGGAGCTTCCTCTGGCTGCCTCACGTCACAAATCAGACCCCGAATACCGCTACCGTCCGATTTCGGACTGACCTGTCGGCCAACGG
This sequence comes from Methylobacterium sp. Leaf118, assembly GCF_920984675.1. Classification (GTDB taxonomy): domain Bacteria; phylum Pseudomonadota; class Alphaproteobacteria; order Rhizobiales; family Beijerinckiaceae; genus Methylobacterium. The sequence goes on along the minus strand of NZ_CAKLBV010000003.1, from coordinate 83,312 downwards.
GGTTCCTCCGCCGCACGAACTGGAGCAATCATGAAGCCCACCCAACGACGCTACGGGCGTGGCGCGCCTGTACGTCATGAGGCTTGGATTGATCGAAGATCAGCCCGAACGGCTGAGACAATAAGGTGGGCGAGGCGCAAGGGGGCCTCGGTACGTATCGACAATCATCACCCTGCGCTCAACGACAACGTCGTGCAATTCGTGGCTATCGATATAATCTGAGGCTCTTCCAGCCCCGCTCGAATCAGCCGCAGGGGGGCTTTTTGTTTTCCGACTATCTCAGTTCTCCAGGCAGGTAGGTCGGATCGAACTCGGCCGCATCATAGCGGCGCCTCCAGTTCTGGATCACCAATTGGCGATCGTCCAGCCTGACGAGTCCGTCCGTGCGTAGCGTCTTCACCACCCGGATGACATGCACCGTCGTCAGTCCCGTCACATCGGCCAACCAGTCCGGCCATGGGTGCGAAGATATCAACGCAGCCCGAAGGTAATTCTGCAATGAGACCAGCGTGTTAGATTCGAGTATAATTTCTGATTGTTTTCATTTTTCTTCAATTGTATAAAAATTGTGTCGTGGAGGGTTGAAATAGCCCATAAAGGCACGACTTAGGTGAAGTGCAGCAATCGCAGTAGACTGCTTCGCCAGCAAGGTGATCGGTCGAATTCGTCCGCTTGCTTTGTAGAAATATTTTCATGAATACTGGAAGGAAGTCCGCATGGCCCATGAACAGAACGTCAGCACCGCCAAGCAGAACGGTCAGGACGCGCGCATCGCTGAGGCCGCAAAGGCTAATTTCGACAAGGCTGCCGATAAGACCAACGAGCAGAACAAGCAAATCTCCGATGCGGCTCGTGAGGGCGCTAACAAAATCGTTGACTTGCACGAGCGGGCAACCGAGACCACCAAGCAGGTGATGCAGAACAGCATCGAGACAGCCTCCCAGCACACTCGTGAGGCCGCTGATCGCTTCTCGAAGACCCTGGGCTTCTCAGGCCAAGACGGTGAGCGTCTGGCTCAGCAGTCTAAGCAGAACATCGAGGCGGTCACCCGCTGCGGCACGGTGCTGAGCCAAGCCCTCCAAGATGCCTCGCGCAGCCTGTTCGAACTTGGCCAGAAGCAATTCCAGCGCAATCTGGACGGCCTCACCAAGCTGACTCAGGCCAAGACGGTTCAGGAGTTCGCCACCATCCAGAGCGATCTGATGCGTGAGAGCCTGCAGCACATGGTCCAGGACAGCAAGGCGATCACCGAAACCTCCGCCCGTGCTGTCAACGAAGCCAGCCAGACCTTCTCCAGCGTCGCTCCGGCTCGCTGAGATCGGCTGCTGCCGCCAAGCCCGGCAGTAAATTTCTTAACGATGCCAACCTTGACCTGACCGGCTGGCTTTGGACCGGGCTGATTGACATGATCAGCCTGGATCAGAGGAGTTGGGAATGAAGCGAGGACGGGAAGCCGAGCGCGGAGCAGGTCTTGCTGATGCTGCGCCAGATCGAGGTAGAGACGGGGCAAGGCAAGAGCATCGCCGTCGCGTGCAAGGAGGCGGATGTCTCCGAGCGAAGCTACGTGACGAGTACCTACGCCAGGAGATCTTCTACTCGCTGAGAGAAGCACAGGTCGTGATTGGCCTATGGCAGAACACCTACAACCCTGTCCGGCCGCATTCGGCGCTGGGCTACCGGCCGCCCGCGCCTGTCAGCTTCCCGGATCTGGCCTTCCGGCTACCCACGGCCACTACCATGCAATAGCCTCACAACTGGCCCGGTCCAAAATACCGGTCAGGTCAGTGCCACGCCGGACAGCGCCGTCGCGGTCTCGCCCTCGGCGACCCAGTCGGCGACGGTGCGGTCTCTAATCCCCAGGCAAATTATCGCGAGGAGGACGGCACTGCGAGGCCAATTAGGTGGCGAGTTGCCGAACCTCTCCAGCACGGATGTTCATGCGGGCGACGGCCTCTTTAGTCAGGGTGTCCCTGGTCAACTCCGCCCGCCAACCCGCCGGAATCGCCTTCTGAACGGCCTCCTCGGCTTGGTCACGAGGCACGGCGGCCACCCAAAGCTGCACGGTGGGTATGCCGCCGACGCCGCTGTCCATGTAGACGCGAACAATGTGGATGCCGGCGGCAACGTCGTTCAGTCTGTCCATGTGACGAGGATGGCACGATCCCGCGCCGTCACCAAGACCGAGACACGGGTGTGCTCCCGTTCGGGGCAACAGCACACCCTGTCTCCCAAGCGACTGCGCCCGATCAGTGGCAGCCGATCGCAGGCACTAGGCGATCACACCCGTGCAGTTCAATGAACCGAACGGCTTGTGTACCATTCCGGACCATCTCGATTATCAGCTTTCCTACCGAAGGTGGTAGCCGTCTACACGTTCTACGATCAACGTCTACAACTTCGGCCAATGAGTCTTGCTCCGACGGGAAGGCGAGCGGCTCAGCCTGCCGGAGTTTGCATAACGAGCCTCGATGAACAGCCCTCCGTCCTACTGGTGGAAGAGCTTCCGCTAGTGGGCATGGACCCCTCAGCGGTACCCTTGAGCAGGCGGGCTACCGTGTGCTCGGGCCGGCCGCTACGGCGGCCGAGGCGCTGAGCCTGCTGGAGCAGGAGACGCCTACACTCGCCGTCATCGGCATCGCTCTTAGGGATGAGCTCTGCGCCGAGCTGGTGCGCGCTGCGGCAGCGCGGCGTCGCCTTCCTCATGCATTCCGGTTACCGCCAGGACGACCCGCTCGCTGATGCCTTGGTCGATGTGCCCTGGATCATCAAGCCGGCTCCGCCCGAGGACGTGGTGTCGGTCCTCGACGAGCTGTCGCTCACGGCTGCATCCGTCGGACAGGAAGCAGCTGCGGCCCCGCCACCACGACGGGTCGGGCCTAACGCGGTTCGTGCCAATCCGCTCGTGCGCAAGCTGGAGAGGTTTGCGCCTCTGTCGGATGCGGATCGGGCTCTGCTGGAGCAGATCTGCGCAAACCCACGGATCGTCCCGTCGCTGACAGACCTCGCGCGGGAGGGCGACAGGTCCGACGGCGTGTTCGTCGTGCTGTCGGGCTTCGCCTGCCGCCACAAGCTCCGGGTGAGCGGTGCACGTCAGATCAATGCCTACCTCGTGCCGGGCGACCTGTGCGACCTCGACGTGGCGCTCCTGGACGAGATGGATCACACCATCACCACGCTCTCGACCTGCACGGTCGTGCGACTCGCGCCCGAGCTGATCGCCGACCTGCTGACGCACCATCCCCAGATCGCCCGGGCGCTGCGCAAGAACACGCTGGTGTCCTGCTGCCCTCTGCGGCAGACGAGGTCCACTGCAGCTCTATCTGACGCGGCAGTACCAGGCGGACGGCCTCGGCCCACTTAGCGTCCGACCGGCGCTGCGCGTCGGACCGGGCGGCGGCATTGGCCTCCCTGTCCGACACCGGGGCGGGCGTCGGACGGGCCACCGGACGTGGCGGGGTCGGGGTCTCGTGACGCCGGCTGGCCGGGCGGGCCGTGACCTTGCCCCCTGTTTGCCCCCATTCATAACCAGAGTCCGTTCTGGTTTTGGTCCTGTTTTGACCGGGTTGCAAACGCGTTCGGGATGAGGCCGCCGAGGCTCGTGTGAGGGCGGCAGGTATTGTAGTCGACCCGCCACGCCTCGATGAGGGTCCGGGCCGCCGGCAGGCTCCGGAACAGATGCTCGTTCAGGCACTCGTCGTCGTAGCCGCCGCGCAAAGGTCCGCTTTTTCCTCCAAAGCGGATGTCTCAGCCGGTAGGCTCGAAGGTCCGCAAGGGGTCATGAGTTAGCATGCCGTTCGCTCGGTTGTGCGCCACTTGCAGGCTTTCGCTCTTGAGCGCCGGCAGGTCCGACGGGCGGACGATAACGGGGATGGAGCGGTAGCCGGCCATGGGATGCAACCTGATAAGGGACAGGCCGTCCTCATCGAAGGGGGCGGCCTCCCAGGCAGGAAGGACACCCCAAGGTCCGGGCGCTCCGTGCATCCGCCAACACATGCCCCGGCAGGGACGGGCGCGTCGGCTACGCCTTGGCGGCCGGGGGCTGGGCCGGGCGCAAGAGCTTCGCGGTGAGCGCCTTACTGGCCATACGGCGGTCCCAGCCGCAGATCTCAACGAGGAATCGCATGGCCTCGGCGAAAACGGGTTCGACCCGGACGGCGATGCCGCTGAGCTCCTCGCCGTCCTTCATGCGCTCGTAGACCTTGCGTTGGCGCAGGATGCACCGCAGCCCCTGCGCGACGGCGGCGTCGAGCTCGTGCACGCGCTTCGCCTTGGCCCGGGCACGCTGGGCGCGCTTGCGGGCGTTCTCCTGGCTCTGGGTCAGGCGCGTCGCCGGGGACAGGGGCATGCCCGCATCCTCGTCCTCGGGCACGAACGGGCCGGGCGAGAAGCCCGCGAGTTCGTCGGCGAAGGCACTGGCCCAGCGGGCCCGGTCGGCGATGGCGTCGGTCATGACGACAGGATGCCGGTAGGGGACGCAAGGGACCAGAACGCAGAACCCCCGCCGGCGCCGAGACGCAGCAGCGGGGGTTCGAGGCGTGGTGCGCCTACCGGGTCACCGGATGCCGCCAGTGTAGGGCTATGCCCCGCGAGGGACAATGCCGGAAGGCAGGCCGGGCGCGACTTTCGGAGGGAGCGCGGCGGGACGGGCGTAGGGGTCGTGACCCTGCGCGATGAGATCCTCCGCCATGGGACGGAGCATGATGGGCGTGCCCCGCACCTCGGTACCGTCGACGTCGTAGATGACGTGGGGGTGGGGTTCGGGGACGGTGATGACGACGGGGCGGGAGTCGGTCATGTCGAGCCTCATGGCGCAGGGGATGGCAGGGACGGCAGGAGAACAGGCGAACGGGTCTGGGAAGGGCGGCGATGCAGAAGGCGCTGTACGACCCTCCCTGGACGACGCGCAGAGATTAGGTGCGGAGACTGACGAGTACGGTTCGGGAGGGACGTCCGTAGAGGGCCAGAGGACGGCAGGGACGGCAGGTGCGAGGGACGGGGTAGAGCCCGCGTACGAACCCGGCAGGACCGTTCCAGGGCCTTCTACTAGGGGCGCGGGTAAGAGGACCGGCGGGGAGCCGGGGGGCACGGACGAGGCCCCTCCGGCAGGGGCGGCGACCTCCAACAAGGGCGGGGAAGAGGGAGCGAGAGGGACGGCCCCCAGGGGCTCCGCCCCCGGGGCGCCCCCACCAGCGGGGGCATTATGTAGGAACGAGAGAGCCGAAATCCCTGAAACCTTTGGGGAAATCGTGACACGCACACGGTACAGAACCTCGCCCATGATGGCTCGGACCTGAGCCCCCTTCGACGCCGGGACCTGGAAGGAATCGTGGACCGGCAGCGCGGGGATACCGTCCTTGCGGCAGCCCTTCAGGACGTCGAGGCACATGCAGCTGTCGAGGCCCATGAGCATGACGCCGGCGTCCGACCCGAGGTACTCGCGGATGGGCTCGTTGCGGGCCGCGACCTCGGCCACGAGCTTGGTCGTGTAGCGGTAGCCATGCCCCCAGTCCTCGCGGTCCATGAGGGTGCGGGTGATCCCCTCCAGGCCGCGCTTGCAGTTGAAGCCGATGTTGAGCGCGAGCTTGGCCTCGGCTCGGGGGAAGGCCCAGACATCGTAGGGGTCGAAGTCGAGCCAGATGCCCTTCATGGCGTAGAGCAGCGTCGGGTGCAGGGAGGCGAAATCCTCCTCAACGATGACCTCGCCGTTCAGGAGTAGCTCGTTCCGGCGGTCCTTCGGAAGCTGCTGCCACCAGCCGTAGAGGCGTCCATGCCGGTCGAGGCGCTCCCGGCCGAAAACGCGGACCACGCTGGGCACGTCGGTCGGGATCGTGCAGGCCCAAGTCTCGCGCCCGTCCTTCACCTTCCTGGCGTGGAGGTGGTAGGCAGATCGGCGCCAGTTGGCCGGGTCGGCCTTGGGGTCAACCTTGACGTCGAATGTCCGGAGCCACTCGTTCACGTCCTCGACCTCGCGCACGATGCGGGCCGCGCGCTCCGTCCGGGGGAACGGGATCGGGTCGCCGGCCTCGTTCTTCATGACGACAGGCGGGCGCTCGATGGCGTCCATGCGCAGGCCGCCGAGACGGTTCGTAAGCGCGGACCAGGCCCTGAAGGCCGATTGCACGCGCTCGTTCTCGTTGGTGAGCATGTGCGCCCCGGGCGTCTGGACGAAGGACTCGATAAGCCCCTTCGACGCCAGGTCCTCGACGGTGCGGATCATGCGCCGCATCGTGACCGGGGTGCCGTCGTAGCGGCCGGCGGCCCACCAGTCGTGCGACCGGCTATAGGAGATCCAGCGGCCGGAGCCATCGTGCTCGATGGCGGCGGCGGCGATGACCGCGGCCTGGACGGCACGGTCGGACTTCGTCCTGCCCGGCTCCAGGCCGAGGGCCTCGATGGCCGCCTCGGGGGCGGCGTAGCGGAAGGAGAAGGGGGCGTCTTGCCCCCGTAGCAGCGACATGCAGATGACCCGTGACCCGGTCTCGCGATCAGCCGAGGCACCACACCCGGCTCGCGAACCCTCAGAGGTTCGGCGCGTCGCAGGGCTTTGAGAAGGCAGGGGAATCAGCCACCTGGAGACGGCCGGGAAAGCGCCATCGCGCAGGAGGCACGGAAACGGGGGCTACGCAGGCCCGAGCATGCGGATGGGTTGCCTATCGGGATCGAAAATCACCCCGGTCAGGTGAGGCTCCCTGTGCCTCGTGGCCATCCGTTTCCGGCCATTCGCCAGCTTGGAACTCAGTAGCGGTCGGCTGCGGCGCCATGCCGCATACGGGTCGGTCATGGATAGGCCACCCGATCCGTTGTGAAGGCCCCACGACTCAAATGGATGGGCGCGCGGCTTGCACGGCCATGCTCCAGCATCAACCCCCGCCCGTGGGACCACCGTCCTTAAAGGCACTCTGTCCTCACGCCGGCGCAGATCGGCGATTCGTGTTCCGTGGTGGGGCTTCAGGGCATGTTCGAGGACACTGGCGGCAAGGGCCGTTCGCACGACGCGTTCGACGACCTCCCCGACGCCGGGGTCGAGCGCCGGCGGGACATGCGGCCCATCATGCTCACCTGCGCCACGGTGGAGTACACGAACGACAAGGCCGACATCCTCGACCTCGTCCGCCGCCGGGTGGAGCCTCGGCGACCTGCGCGAGGCTGTTGCGGACCTGACGCGGGTCGAGGCCCGGTTCCCACGAGGGGGCTGGGCCTTTCCGTTCGAGCCGCCAGGACCGTCACCAGCGGCTCGCCGGCATGCGCGACGGTGACGATGGACGGCGCCGGGCGGGCCGCGGCGACCGTCAGGCCGAGAGCGCATAGGCCAAGGGCGGCGACGAGCTCGCGGTCGATCATGGGGCCGGCCTTTCGAGGGGGACGGCCCCATGATGCCCCGGTCAGTCGCCAGTCGAAAGCTCGACCTGTCCGCGGGAGGGGCACAGGCCCGACATCGACACCATCACGTCGAGGCCGTCGCGCTCGTCGACGCTCCAGACGCGCATCTGGGCCTCGCCGTACGCGCCGCCGGGCGGTGACCACGTCCCGGCGAGCTTGCCGCCATCGAGCCATGCGGAACCGGCGCCCTGCGCCTCGATGCGCTCGCGGCCGTTGCGGGTGTCCACCGTCCCGCAGGTGACGCTCGTCGTCCAGTACCGCGTCTTCCTGTCAAACAGCGTGGAATGTTGACCCCGGATCGGCGTCCAAAATTGACCCCCTGGATGGGTATGGCGTGACGCCTCTGATCAGCCCGGCGGAGCGGGTCGGGGTGGCGCAGCCGGGCTGATCAGGGATCCGGAAGGCGCGACGGGTAGCCGACCTCAGGCGCGGTTCTTGAAGCGCCAGCTCTCGTTGCCGGTCTCGACGATCTCGCAATGGTGCGTGAGCCGATCGAGCAGCGCGGTGGTCATCTTGGCGTCGCCGGCAAACACGCTCGGCCATTCCCCGAAGGCGAGGTTGGTGGTGACCACGATCGAGGTGGTTTCGTAGAGCTTGCTGATCAGGTGGAACAGGAGTTGGCCGCCCGACTGCGCGAAGGGCAGGTAGCCGAGTTCGTCGAGCACCACGAGGTCGAGTCGGGCGAGATGGTCGGCGATGCGGCCCTGCCGGCCGGCGCGTGCCTCGGCTTCGAGCCGGTTGACGAGGTCGACGACGTTGTAGAACCGGCCCCGCGCCCCGTCGCGGATGCAGGCCCGCGCGATGGCGATGGCGAGGTGGGTCTTGCCGGTGCCAGTGCCGACGACGAGCACGACGTTGCGCTGATGCGCCAGGAACTCGCCGCCGGCGAGATCGCGCACCAGCCCCTCGTTGATCGGCGTGCCGGCGAAGGCGAACTCGGTGATGTCCTTGGCCAGGGGCAGCTTGGCGATCGTCATCTGGTAGCGGATCGAGCGGGCCTGCTTCTCGCTGATCTCGGCCTGGAGCAGGTCGCCGACGATCTGCTGCGGCTCGTGGGTGCGCTTGACCGCGACCTTGATGATCTCGTCGTAGGCCGCCTTCATCCCAAACAACTTCAGCTCGCCCATCGTGGCGAGGATCTGCTGGCGTTCCATCATCGGGCTCTCCTCAGGCTGTCGTAGCGGGCGCAGTCGGCAACAGGTTCGTGGCGCAGCCGTAGACCCTCGGGAGTCGGGAGGGTGACGGCGGCGGCGGGCTCGCGCTGGCGAGCCAGGATGTTGAGGACGATGTCGGCCGAGTGGACGCCCTCGCGCAGCGCCTCGGCACAGGCGGCTTCGACCGCGGGCAGGCCATCGCCGAGCACGGCGGTGAGGATCTCGACCATCTGGCGGTCGCCGTCGGCGCTGCCGGCAAGCTTGCGCCGGACCCGGTCGAGGGCGGCGGGCAGCACCCAGTCCTTGAACGGCGCCCCGTTGCGGAGCGCACCGGGCTTGCGGGCGAGCACGGGAACGTAGTGCCAGGGATCGAACACCGTCTGGCCACGGCCGAAGGCGCGGGCATGCTCGGCAACGATGCGGCCGTCCTGGCGGATCTCGACACGCTCGGCGTAGGCGCGCACCTCGACCGGACGGCCGATGGCAGAGGCCATGACCGAGTACTTGTTGTTGTCGAAGCGCACGAGGCAGGTCGAGGAGACGGCGGCCGGCACGGCGTGGAAGCCGTCGAAGCGGCCGGCATAGGGCACCAGTGCCGCCCGCTCGGCCTCGAACCGCTCCCAGACGCTGCGCTCGCGTTCCTCGGGATGAGGATGGGCCTTGGCGTAGGCGATCACCCCGTCGAGCAGCAGGGCGTTCAGCTCGTCGTAGCTCTTCACCCGGATGCGCGGGGTGAACAGGCGCTCGCGCACCAGCCCGACCTGGTTCTCGACCTGGCCCTTCTCCCAGCCCGAGGCCGGCGTGCAGGCCACCGGCTCGACGAGGTAGTGCGAGCACATCTGCAGGAAGCGGCGATTATAGGCGCGCTCGCGCCCGACGAAGATCGTCTCCACCGCGGTCTTCATGTTGTCGTAGATCCCGCGCTGGCAGGCACCGCGGAAGAAGGCGAACGCCCGGTCATGGGCGTCGAAGACCATCTCCTGGCTCTCACGCGGGTAGGCCCGCACGAACAGCATGCGCGAGTGGCAGAGCCGGACGTGGGCGACCTTGACCGTCGTGGTCACGCCGCCGATCAGCACGATCTCGTGGCTCCAGTCGAACTGGTAGGCCTCGCCCGGGGCGAAGGAGAGCGGCACGAAGGCCGGCGCCGTGATGGCAGTGCGCTCCCGCTTCCAGCCCTTGGCGTAGCGGCGCACCGCGTCGTAGCCGCCCTCGTAGCCGAGCCCGCGCAGCGCCTCGAACACCCGGATCAGGGTCAGCCGCTCGCGCGGCGGCCGGCTGGCGTTCGTGGCCAGCATCCGGTCGAGGTCGTCCCGCCATGGTCCCAGCTTGGGCAGCGGCTGCACCTCGCGCTCGTAGGCGAAGCTGGTGGCTCCCGAGCGGATGACCTTGCGCACGGTGTTGCGGGAGACGTGCAGGTCGCGGACGATGTCCTTGATCGACCGACCGCGGATGAAGAACTCGCGCCGGATGCGCGCAATCGTGTCCACGCCCTTCATCCCCCACCACCCGTCCGGTCGTCCCGGAGGGCAGTCTGCGAGAGCAAGCTTCAGGGGGTCAGAATTGGACGCCGATCCCCCGCATCAGGGGGTCAAAGTTGCACGCCGAAACACAGACGGCGGCGCCGATGCCGTCCGCCTCCGCCCCGTGCGGGCGGACCTCGTGCAGGATGTCGGGCTCGCCGCCGCGGCGGACGACGACCGTGCTCCGGTCCGCGCCGACCATGACGCGGACGGTGACCTCCACGACGCGCCCGGCGCCGGGGCCGTCCTGGGAGGGGTAGAGGGGTGCGTCGCTCATGCCCTACCCGGCCGCCGTGCCCTTGCGCGCTCGCGTTGTAGAGACACGGTCGCCCTTGCTCAGGATGTGCTGCGCGCCGTCCAGCCCCTTCTTATTGGGCCCGGCCCAGACGAGGTAGTACAGGTGACCGCCTTGCGTGTTCCGGATGAGGCGTCCGGGAGAGACGTGTCCAAAAGCGTCCTTCAACTGGCCTCGATACCACTCCAGCAGCCGGATGCCGGAGTCGGCGAGCTTCAGGGTCTCGGCCCCGAACAGCCCAACCCGCTCCTCGTAAGCGTGATCCCACCAGTCCGGTGACCCGAAGAAGGCGTCGAGCGTCTCCCGCCAGTTCTCGCGTATGTCGCCGCTGCGCACGAGGAAACGCTGGATGGCCATGCCCAGCGGGAAGTTCACGAACACTTCGATTGCGCCGGTCCGCGCCAAGGCCTCCAACTTCGACCACGGGATGTGCATGCCAAAGGGGTCGACGAAGACGACCGCGCGGTGGTGCTTCCAGTTGATGCCACTGTCGAGGATGGCTTGGAGTTCGGTGGCTGCATCGCCCTCTCGGACGACGATGCGGCGGGTGTCACCGTATTCCTCCGCCAGCGCCTGCAGCTCGGCAACGCGCTCCGGGTTGCGCTCGATGAAGACGTAGCGCGTGAACGGGTCCTCGATGTCCAGCGCGACGCGGGGCGAGCCTTTCAGGTACTCGACGGCCTCGGCGTCTGCCGCCGGCTCGGTGTCGAACAGGCCGATCTCTGGCGCCGCCTTGGGCTTGGTCCGAACCTTGGCCCGCCCGGGGCCGGCGAACGCGTCGACGTAGATGGTGCCTCGACACCACCAGCCCTGTTTCTTGAGCACCTTGGTGTAGAAACCGAGGTACTCCCCCAGTGCGTCCAGCTTCTCCTTAGCCCAAGGGCCGACACCTTCCTTGGGCTTCTTGCTCATGCGGCGGCAACCTTGGGTAGGCGCGGTGGAACAGGAAACTCGCTCCACTCGCGTCCGTCCAGGCTGCGACCACCGGATTTTGGGCGGGATCCACCCCATTGCTTAAAGAAGAACGCCACGCCGGCTGCGACACATTGGTCGCGGACCTCCCGGACCCACTCGGGGTCCATCGGCCTGGCCCGGGGACCGCTCTCGCCGCCCACGATGACCCAGTCGATGCCGTCGAGGTCGAGCCGGCCGACAGGGCCGATCAGGGGTTCGATGGACAGGAACCGGATGCCGGCCGGCGCTTGGCGCAGATGGCGGATACGTGAGGTCCTCACGCCGTCCTCGACCGATATGCCGCACCAGATGTGTGCCGGGCCCCGGCTGGTACCGTATCGGCGCCGGAGGAAGTCCCGCATGAGGGAGGAGCGCTTTGTCAGGACCTGGAACGTGTGCCAGTGCGCGCGCTCCATCGTATCGAAGACACGCGCGACGAACTCCTCGGGCACCTCCTTGTGGAACAGGTCCGACATGGAGTTCACGAAGATCATGCGGGGCTCGCGCCACGCCAGAGGCTGCTCCAGGCGCGCCGGGCGCAGGGTCAGGTCGAAGCCCGTTTCAAAGGGGTGGCCGGGGACGCCTCGGAACCGCTCCGAAAAGCGTTCAGCGTAGCAGTTATCGCAGCCGGGGCTGATCTTGGTGCAACCCGTCACAGGGTTCCAAGTCGCGTCGGTCCACTCGATGGCGGTCGCATCAGCCATGCTCAAATACCTATCAAAGGTCAGGTCGCCGCGCGAGGCGGGAACGGCGGCTGCGCCTCGCGATGAAGGCATGATCGCCGCCGCGGTAGCGAGGGACCAATAGGCCTCGGACACCTCTGAAATCCGATTGTTCTCACGAGTCGCGGGCGCCTCATGCGGGATCTCCGCCGCCTGTGCCTGCACTGGCTACGTCAGCGTCCCTAGCGGGCCGAAACTGGTATCAGGCTGGTATCACTCGAACGGGTCGGCCCCCGGCAAGGAAAAGGCCGGAGAGCTAAACCCCTGTGCAGGTGGAGCTTTCCGGCCTTGAAACGTTGGAGCGGGTGAAGGGAATCGAACCCTCGTATTCAGCTTGGAAGGCTGCTGCTCTACCATTGAGCTACACCCGCGGCGGCACTGCCGATATCACGCTCCGGCCGGCTTGAGAAGCGCGTGGCTTGCGTCCACAGCCTCTCCGGGGCGGCAGGATGAAGGGGGCGGCGTCCCGCGTTCTCTCTCCAGGCCCGCCTCCCGGAACGACCCTCCGTGTTTCCTCGCCGCCCGACAGTGAAGGCCGCGCCCAGAGCGGGCGCGGATGCACCGAACGCCGTGTCGGGGCTGGACGTCGCGAAGGTGACCCGCCGCTTCGGCCGGACGCTCGCCCTCGACGACGTGTCGCTCTCGCTCGGGCCGGGGGAGATTCTGGCGGTGCTCGGGGCGTCCGGTTGCGGGAAGAGCACGCTCCTGCGCCTCATCGCCGGCCTCGACGTGGCGGATTCGGGGGAGATCGCCGTCGGCGACCGGCGCGTCGCCGGGCGGGGCTGCCACGAGCCGCCCGAGACCCGCGGCGTCGGGCTGATGTTTCAGGACTACGCGCTGTTTCCCCACCTCACCGTTCTGGCCAATGTCCGCTTCGGCCTCGCCCACCTGCCGGGCGCCGAGGCCCGGCGCGTGGCGGAGGAGCGGCTCGCTCAGGTCGGGCTGGCCCACCGGGCCGACAGCTATCCGGGGACCCTGTCGGGCGGCGAGGCGCAACGGGTGGCGCTCGCCCGGGCGCTGGCGCCGCGGCCGCGGGTGCTGCTGCTCGACGAGCCGTTCTCGAATCTTGACGCAGGGACCCGCGAGCATGTCCGCGCCGACACGCTGGCCGTGCTGCGCCGGGACGGCATCGGCGCGATCCTGGTGACCCACGATTCCGCCGAAGCCATCGCCTTCGCCGATCGGATCGCCCTGATGCACCGGGGCCGGGTCGTTCAATGCGACAGCCCCGAGCGGCTCTACGATGCGCCCCGATCCCCGTTCGCGGCACGGGCGCTCGGCGACATCATCGAGATCCCGGGGCAGGCCGTCGACGGTCTCGTGACGACGGCGCTCGGCCCGTTGCCCCGGCCCGCCTCCATGCCGGACGGCGCGGTCCGGGTGTGTCTGCGCCCGGAGGCGATCCGGCTCGGGCCGGTGGGGGAGGGGGTGACCGCGACGGTGCTCGGCCGCGCCTTCGCCGGGGCGCATCTGCGCCTCGACCTAGTGGTCGCCGGTCGCGACGCCCCGCTGCGCCTCCATGTGCCGCCGGAAGCCGCCCCCGGCGACAGAGTGGGGATCCACCTCCTGCCGGCCCGCGCCTATATCTTCGCGGAGACGCCCCCCGGAGAGAGAATCTCCACAATATAATTAGAATATTTAAAAACAAACCCGCCTTGCCGGTCGGCGGGAGACTGTATAACACCCCACCGTTCGGATGGTTTGGGGGAGGTTTCGGCGTGTCGTATCTCGGCAAGACTGGATTTTGGGCAGGTCTGTGTCTTTCGTTGGGCCTGAGTGGCACGGCGGGCGCGGCGGAGGTCAACCTCTACACCACCCGCGAACCCGGCCTGATCCGGCCCCTGCTCGAGGCCTACGCAGCCAAGAGCGGTGTGAAGGTCAACACGGTTTTCGTCGAGAAGGGCCTCGCCGAACGGGTCGCCGCAGAGGGCGCGCGCTCCGCCGCCGACGTCGTCATGACCGTCGATATCGGCAACCTGATCGAACTCGTCGACCGCGACCTCGCCCAGCCGGTGCGCTCGCCCGTGCTGGAGGCGGCGGTGCCGGCCCCCTTGCGCGACGCGGACGGACGCTGGTTCACCCTGTCGATGCGCGCCCGCGTCCTCTACGCCGACAAGGGCCTGACCGACCTCAAGGCCGCCACCTACGAATCCCTCGCCGACCCGTCCTGGAAGGGCAAGATCTGCCTGCGCTCGGGCCAGCATCCCTACAACACCGCCCTGATCTCGGCCTTCCTCGTGCGCCACGGCGCCGAGAAGACCGAGGCCTGGCTGCGCGGCGTAAAGGCGAATTTCGCCCGCAAGGCCGCCGGCGGCGACCGCGACGTCGCCCGCGACATCGCCGCCGACCTCTGTGAGGTCGGGCTCGCCAATTCCTACTATGTCGGGCTGATGCGCTCGGGCCGTGGTGGTCCGGACCAGCAGAAATGGGGCGAGGCGATCAAGGTGGTGCTGCCGATCTTCGAGGGCGGGGGCACCCACGTCAACGTCTCGGGCGCCGTCGTCGCCAAGAACGCGCCGAACCGCGACGAGGCGGTCAAGCTCCTCGAATATCTCGTCTCCGACGAGGCGCAGGCACTCTACGCCAAGACCGACTACGAGTACCCGGTGAAGGCCGGCGCCACGATCGATCCCCTGCTCGCCAGCCTCGGGACGCTGACCTTCGACCCGACGCCGCTCGTCGAGATCGCCCGCAACCGCAAGGCGGCGAGCCTGCTCCTCGACAAGGTCGGCTTCGACAACTGAGCCCGAACGGGGCACAGGGCGCGGGGCACAGGGCGCGGGACGGACGACGCGGCGGGGTCATCGGCCAGGGGGATGACCCGATCCATGCGGGAAACGATGTCGGCGGCGCGCGGTCTCGGCTGGGTGGGGGCGGCGGCGCTGGCGGCGCTGCTGCTCTCGCCGGTCATCTCCCTGGGCCTGTCGGCCTCCGAGGGCGGGGGCGAGCTGTGGCCGCATCTGGCGGCCTACGTGCTGCCCCAGGCGATCCGCGACACGGCCCTCCTGCTCGCGGGCGTCGGCCTCCTGGTGATCGGTCTCGGCACCGGGGCGGCATGGCTGGTCTCAGCCTTCGACTTCCCCGGCCGGCGCCTTCTCGACGCAGCGCTGCTGCTGCCGCTCGCGATGCCGACCTACGTCGTCGCCTATGCCTATCTCGACCTGATGCACCCGCTCGGGCCGCTCCAGACCGGGCTGCGCGGGCTTCTCGGCCTCGCGAGCCCGCGCGACCTGCCCCTGCCGGATCTGCGCTCGCTGCCCGGCTGCATCGGGCTTCTCGGCTTCGTGCTCTATCCCTACGTCTACCTGCCGACCCGGGCGCTGTTCCTGATGCGGGCCGGCACCCTGCTCGAGGCCGCGCGCATGCTCGGCGCCGGGCCGTGGCGCACGTTCCTGCGGGTGGCCCTGCCGCTGGCCCGGCCGGCGGTGGCGCTCGGGACCGGGCTCGCCCTGATGGAGGCGCTCAACGATGTCGGCGCCGCGGAATTCCTGGGTGTGCGCACCCTGACGGTGCAGGTCTACGCCACCTGGGTGAACCGTTCCGATCTCCCGGGCGCGGCGCAGATCGCGCTGGTGATGCTGACCTGCGTCGTCGCCCTCGTCGGCCTGGAGCGGCTGGCCCGCGGTGGACGCGGCTATGCCGGCAACGCCCGCCGCGATGCCGCCAGCGCCCGGCGCCGGCTGAATGGCTGGCGGGCCGGCGCGGCCCTGGCCCTCGGCGCGGCGCCGGTCGCCTTCGGCTTCCTGCTGCCGGCGGGCCATCTCGCCTTCGAGGCGTGGCGGCGGATCGGCGGACACGGCCTGCCCGACGCCCTGGCGTCCCAGACCCTGAACACGATCCTCTACGCAAGCGTCGCGACCGGGGTGACCGTGGTGATCGGATTGCTGGTGGCGGCGACGCCCTATCTGCTGGGCGCCCGCGCCGGGCGGATGCTGATCCGCGCGGCCGGCCTCGGCTACGCCATGCCCGGCACCGTGCTCGCGGTCGGGCTGCTCGGGCCCCTGGCCCTGCTGGATTCCGGCTTGTTCGAGGTCGGTATCGCCACCGCGCTGGTCGGGCTCGGCACCGGGGGCGCCCTCGTGATCGCCTACGCCCTGCGCTTCCTCACCGTGACGGTGGGCGCCAGCGAGGCCGGGCTCGCCCGCATTCCCCGCGCGATTCCTGATGCCGCCCGGGTGCTCGGACGGAGCCGGCTCGCGACCCTGACCACCATCCAGCTCCCGCTGGCCTGGCCGGCGGTGCTGAGCGGCGCGCTCCTCGCTTTCGTGGATATCGCCAAGGAGCTGCCGGTGACGCTCCTGTTGCGCCCACTCAACGTCGAGACGCTGAGCACGCACCTCTACGGCGAAGCGGCGCGCGGCACCTATGAGGATGGTGCCGCCGCCGCCTTGCTCATCGTAGTGATCGGCCTCGTGCCCGTGACCCTGCTGCTGCGGCTCGACCGGGACGCGGTTCTGCGACGGGGCGAGCGGCTCTGATCCCTTGAGGGGGCGTCAGGAGCCCAGGAGGACGTTCACGGAGCCGTACACGGTCACGGCGATGCCGAGCGCGAACACGGCGATCATGGCGTAGGAAATCGGCTTCATCTGCATCGATGGATGGCTCCTGAGACGGCGATGTTTTTTGTGGTCGCGTCGGCGGCGGCCGACGCGGTTCGGGGTGACCCTCCGGCTCGCACAGGCTGTGCCAGGGGGCTTAGGTGCGCTGCAATATCCTCAGACTTGGTCGGAAACGCGACCGCGTCCAGTCTTGCGGCACCCATTCTCGAAAACGTGAGCGAATTTGATCGATAACGTTCCGATCAATCCGGAATCATGCACGATGCTGCAAGACTATCCGGCGACCGACCGTGACATCGTGACACGATTCGACCACGCGGTCGGTCCCGTGCGGCCGGTTCATCGTCGAAAGGTTCCGTCCGGATCGGGCCGTGTCAGCAGCGCGTGCCGCCGGAGGTCTGGCCATACTGCTTGACGGGAAAGTTCTGCTGGTCGGCGTTGCCTTCGGCGGCCGAGCTCATCGGGCACCGGGCGAAGGATCGGCTGTCGTGAACACCGAGCGATCCCGTCACCTCAGGCTCATAAGGCCCGACCGGGACGGACCGTTCCATCCCGGCGACGGAATGGGCGGCCAGAGCGGAGGAGACCGGAGCGCTCACGCCGAGAATGACGGCGGCAACGACGGCGGCAACTCGCATTTTCATTTGGTGTTCATACTCCTTAAGCAGCGACAACCCGGCCTTTCCCAGCTGTTTCTCTCTGCATGGCTCGAATATAGGCAAAACTTATAGTTTCGGATGTGACGCGACGCACGTGCGAAGGCGGATTAAGTCGCGCGCCGGGGTGCGAAAGGCGCGCCGCACGCGGGGTTTTGCGCTCAGTTCTCGTCCGTCGGACCCTGGGCGCGGGAACCCCGCCGCCGCAGCCAGCGCACGCTGCGTCGCACGCGGTCCGACAGAGCGGGCCGGCGCTCGAGGCTGTTCCGGATCGCCTCCGCCGCGCGCTCCAGGGCGAGGGCGGCGCGCCCGCGCAGGGTCAGGGGCACGGCCAGCCCGAGCAGGGCCCGCGCTTCCGGACGGAAGCCGTTCTTGTAGGTTTGCGCGCCGACGGTGAAATCGAAATAGGTCAGGCCCTGCGCCCGCGCCCAGACCATGATGCGCGCGGCGATGAGCAGGCCCGGCGCGAAGGTCCGCCACGGCTCCCCCGCCATGGCCAGGATGGTACCGTGGAAGGCGCCGCCATGGACGAGGCCGTAGGCGGTGGCGATCCACGCGTCGTCGGCCTTGAGGCCGAACACCCGCACGGATCCGGTCTCCGCTCCGGAGAGTGCCGCTGCGCGGTAGAAGGCGGCGGTGCCGGGCAGGTCCAGGGGCTCGTGGCGGCCGATCTCGCGGAAGCGCTCGCGCCGCTGCGCCGCGAGGGTCTCGAAGAGCTCGGCGATCTCCGCCTCCCCCTCGGCAACCACCAGGCGGACCGTGGCCCGCCCGTCGAGGCGCTTGGCCCGGCGCTGCAGGTCCCGGTGGAAGGAGGCGCTGCAGACGCGCTTGAGCAGGGTGTCGGGGTCTCCCTCCAGCGCGACCCCGGACGCCGTCAGTGCGATCGGCCGCGCCTCCGGGAGCAGGGCGAGCGGGTTGGCGACCGGACCGAGCGCCTCGGGGATCCGGGCGAGGCGCAGGAGGTCGCAGGGCGGCAGGGCCCGAAGGACCACCCGCCAGATCGCCGCCGCCTCGCCGGCCCCGGGCGCGAAGCCGGGCGCGAGCAGCGGCGCGGCGTAGTCGCAGACGCCGAGATCGAGCGCCTCGACGATCCGTACGCCCCGATGCCGCCGCTGCACCAGCGGCAGCAGCATCACCGCGTCCCCCGCGCGCCGGATCTCGAGGATCAGCGGCACGCCCCGCCGCGGCGGGCAGAGATGCGCCACGAGGCACTGCGCCCATTCGAGGCGCTGGTAGGCGGTGCAGGCGCCGGTCTCCTGGAAGCGGCGCCAAAGGGGCGCGACCGCGGCGGGATCGGCGTGGGGAACGGCCGCGAAGGCCTCGGTACCCTCGGGCACGGGCGCGCTCATGGAAGTCTCCGCACCAGGGCCGGAACAAGCCGGGACAGGCCGGCGGCGCGCGGGGCCGGCGTCGCGCCAGCCCGGCCCGGAGCTCGACGCCAGCACCAGACCAGGACGATGATTTCGGAGATCGCCACCCCGGCCATCGACCATGCGGGGGCGACGAGGACGACCAGCGCGGTCACCAAAACCATCCCGACGGTGGCGCTGGCCAGTGCCATCGCGGCGAGGTCGCGGAAGCCGAGCCGCGTCTCGATCAGGGTCTTGGGTCCGGCATAGAGCATGGTGAGGGTCACGGTCGCCCAGACCAGCCCGACGATCAGCACGAAGGGGTCCTGCGCGAAGCGGCCCGCGAAGAGATGCGCCTCGATCGGGCCGGCGAGCACGAGGATCGCGCCGCCATAGCCGAGGCAGGCGGCGGTCAGCGCCGCGCTGCCCGCCGCCGCGACGCGTCGCAGGCGTCGGGTCTCGCCGGCCGCAATGAGGCGGGCCATCTCCGGCTGCGTCAGGTTGACCACGACGGTGCCGAGGAGCCGCAGCGGGGAGAACAGCACCAGCACCGCCGCGATCGGGGCGTAGGCCGCGGGGCCGGCGAGCAGGCCGACGAGGAGCATCGGGCCCTGTCCCTGGAGGTTCGCCGTCGCCGTCGCGGCCACCGACCACGCGAAGGCGCGCCAGAGCCGGCGGTAGCGCCGCCCGGCCCGGCGCAGATCAATCCGGATCGGCTCGCGCAGGATCGCGAGGGCCGCCACGAGGCCGATCCCGTGGGCGACGGCGAGCAGCCACAGGCTGTCCCAGAGGAGGGCACCGGGCTCGCCCCACAAAAGGAGCCCGAGGAGCGCCATGCCGCTGACCGCGTAGGCGAGGTCGCTCAGCCCGGCGACGCCCGCGCGCCCGCGGACGATCAGCAGGGTGCGCAGGAAGCTGCGCAGGGACCACGCCGTCACGAGAGCGCCCGCCGCCAGCGCGCCCGCGCCGACGAAGGGCGCGAAGGCGAGGGCGGTCAGGAGGCCGAGAGCGAGCGCGGAGACGACCGCCCCCGTGCCGAAGCTGACGGCCAGCGCCCGGGCGGCCGGGCCCGAGCGCGCCTGCGGGATGAAGGTCGCGGCGGGCACGCCGGCCACGGCCCGCACGAAGGTGAGGGCGACGGCGGCAAGCCCGAACACCATGGCGAACAGGCCGTAATCATGCGCCGAGAGGGCGCGGACCAGGGCGAGGTTGAGCCCGAAATGGAACAGGCTCTGGAGCACCTCGCCGCCGAGCATCACCGCGAAGCGCTGGGCGAGACGCTGGGCCTCGGGCCCCGTCATGGTGCGGTCACCGGCGTCTCCGCCGCGGCCCGAACCGCGGGCATCAGGCGCTCGCGCAGCAGGGCCGCGACCGCGCGCCGGGCGACCGCCTCGGTGAACAGGGCCTCGTAGCGGACCCGACCCGCCGCCGGGAAGCCGCGCCACGCGGTTGGTGCCTCGACGATCCGCGCGAGCGCCTCGGCCAGAAGGTCGGGCCGGCCCGGGGGCAGGCACCAGCCGCAGCCTCCGTCCTCCACGATCTCGGTGAGGCCGCCGATCGCCGAGACGAGGGGCGGGCGTCCATAGGCCAGGGCCTCGATGGCGACGCGGCCGAGGGATTCCGGCAGGCGCGACGGGACCGCGACGATGTCGGCCCAGCGGTAATGCGGGTCGGGGTCGGGCGTGAAGGGCAGGAGCGTCACCCGCCCGGCATGGGCGGCGCTTGCGATCCGCCGCGCCAGCGTCCGCTCCCGCTCCGGATCCTGGAAGGCGCTTCCGACGATGCGCAATTCGATGCGCCGGGCGATGCGCTCGGGCAGGGCGACGAGGGCGTCGAGGAGTACGTCCTGGCCCTTGATCCGGCTCAGGCGTCCCAGCATCAGCACCCGCAGGGGCCGTGCCCCGTCATAGGACGGTGGCAGGGCCTCGGGCGGGCCGGCGATCCCGTTATGGATCACCCGGGCGGGCTGCACGGCCGGCAGCGCGAAGGCCTGCCGCGTCGCCCGGGAATTGAACACGATCTCGGCCCGGCTCCAGCGGGCGAGGCCGCGCAGCAGGGTGCGGGCCGCGCCCTGCGGGATCTCGTGCACGTGCAGGATCGTCCGGCCGGGGAAGAATCGGGCCGCCAGCAGGTGATCGGCCACGACTGCGGTGTTCACGTAGACGAGGTCGGCCGTCGCGAAGCGCCGCGCGGCGGACAGGACGGCGGCGGGAAGCCGCAGCGGACCGAGCAGGGCGAGCCGCCACAGGCCTTTCCGACGGAGAATCCAGAGGTTTGCGTAGTCCACGCGCGTCGCGAGCGGTTCCAAGAGCGTTACGATCGGTCCCGGCTGAGGCAGGACCACCGTCAGGTCAGCGGCCGGAAAGGTCTGGCGAATGGCACCGACGGTTTC
Source organism: Methylobacterium sp. Leaf118 (assembly GCF_920984675.1). Taxonomy (GTDB): domain Bacteria; phylum Pseudomonadota; class Alphaproteobacteria; order Rhizobiales; family Beijerinckiaceae; genus Methylobacterium. The sequence continues at coordinate 62,328 of NZ_CAKLBV010000003.1, read as the reverse complement.
GATGAAGCATCGGTCCGAGCCGTAGAGTTCGTAGCCCTGATGGATACAGACGATGCGCATGGACCCATGGCTTTCGAAACGTCCCGGTTCGGTACCGCTCCGGCCGCGGCGGAGCTGTCCGAGCAAACCGCGGGCCTGATCCCGCGGGAGGACGGGTCGCACCGTCCGGCGGTGGCGATCCTCGGCACGCGAGGCATCCCGGCGGCCCATGGCGGCTTCGAGACGCTGGCCGAGCGTCTGGCGTTGTACCTCGCCGGCCGGGGCTGGCGCGTGACGGTCTATTGCCAGCGCGAGGTCGACACGGTCCGGCAGCGCTTCGCCACCACGATGTGGCGGGGGGTCGAACTCGTCCATGTGGAGGTCGGCCTCACCGGGGCGGCGGCCACCCTCGCCTTCGACGGGCATTGCGCGCGCCACGCCGCGACGCGGACGGTCCCGTGCCTCGTCCTCGGCTATAACGGGGCCGTGTTCCTGCCCTGGCTGCGCCTGCGCGGCTGCAAGGTTCTCACCAATATGGACGGGATCGAGTGGCGCCGCCCGAAATGGGGCCTCGCCGTGCGCGCCTACTTCTTCGCGAGCGAGTGGCTCGCGGCCTGGGCCTCGCACCGGCTGATCGCCGACCATCCGGCCATCGCCGATCACCTCGCTACCCGCCGGCCCCGGGGGGCGATCGCGACCATTCCCTACGGGGGCGACCCCGTCGCGGCGGCCCCGACCGCGCCGCTGGAGGTCCTCGGGCTGGCGCCGGACGGCTACCTTCTCAGCGTCGCCCGGATCGAGCCGGACAATTCCATCCTCGCCATCGTGCGCGCGTTCTCGCGCCGCCGCCGCGGGGCGCGCCTCGTCGTGCTCGGCTGTCTCGATCCGGCCAATCCCTATCACCGTGCCGTGCAGGCGGAGGCCGGCGACGAGGTGCTGTTCACTGGCGGGATCTACGATACCGCCATCGTGCAGGCGCTGCGCTTCCACGCCCGCGCCTATCTCCACGGACACCAGGTCGGCGGCACCAACCCGTCGCTGGTCGAGGCCCTGTGGGCGGGCAACGCGGTGATCGCCCACGCCAACCCGTTCAACGCCTGGACCGCCGGACCGGAACAGATCCTGTTCCGCGACGAGACGGAGCTGGAGGCGGCGATCGACCTCGCCCTGACCCAACCGGAGCGCCTCGCGCCGGCCCGGGCAGCGGCGCGACGGCGGGCCGTCGAGCGCTTCCAGTGGTCCGAGGTTCTGGCGAACTACGAGGCGGAGATCTACGTCCTCGCCACCGGTCGGCACGCGTCCCCCGGTCCGGCATCCCGGCCGGCCCTGAACCGCCCCGCGGCCTCGCCCGGCGCCCGCTGAGATGATCTCCCGGCGCGCCCTCCTCGGTTCCGCGGCGCTCTCGGCCGTGGCGCCGGTTCCGACCCCGGCCGCGGGTCCGGCCCGGGCAGCGGGTCCCCGGCTGCGCCGCGGCATCAGCCTGTGGCCCTGGTTCTCGCTCACCAAGGAATATTCGGCCCCGCGCACCGACTATGCGTGGCCGCCGTTCCAAGATCAGCGGCCGGTCCCGCGCCGGGCCGATCTGCAGCGGATCGCCGAGGCCGGCTTCGATTTCGTGCGCGTGCCGGTCGATCCCGGGCCGTTCCTCGCCTTCGAGGGCACGCCGTTCCGCCGCCGCCTCCTCGAGGAGCTCGACGCGGCGGTCGGCCTCTGCCTCGAAGCCGGGCTCGCCGCCGTCGTGAATCTCCAGATCAACGAGGCCACCCATCACTGGACCTCGCGCCGGTTACTCGCAGACCGGGAAGCGCCCGGTTTTTCCGCCTACCGCGCCCTCGCGGCGGAGGTCGCCCGGCGGCTCGCCGGGATCGACGGCGCCCGGACCGTGCTGGAACCCGTCAACGAGCCGCCCCAGTCCTGCGGCGCGCCGGCCTGGGAGGCGGTGCAGCGCGACCTCCTGACGGCCGCCCGCGCGGCGGCCCCCGGGCTCGCGCTCACGGCGACCGGGGCCTGCGGCAGCATGGTCCCGGGCCTGCGCGCCCTCGATCCCGCCCCCCTCGAGACCTTCGCGCCGCTCACCTACGTGGTCCATTTCTACGAGCCCTACCTCTTCACCCACCAGGGCGCGCCGTGGATGCGCGGCGAGCCGTTCTACCGGTCGCTGAACGCGGTGCCCTGGCCGGCGAGCGCCGGGACGCTCGAGGCGACCCTGGCCGCCACCCGCCGCCGGATGGCGGAGGATTCCGGACGTTCCGCCGCCGAGAAGGAGGCCGCCTGGACCCAGACCGAGGCCAAGATGCGCGAGTATTTCGCGGCCCGGCCCGACCGTCGGTTCCTAGCCCAGGGCCTCTCAGGTGTCCGCGATTGGGCCCGGGCCCATGGCATCGCGGCCGACCGCGTCCTGATCGGCGAATTCGGGGCGCTCCGCAGCGACGCCCGCTACGTCGCCGCGGGCGCCGCCGACCGGGTGCGCTACCTGCGCGACCTGCGCGAGACGATCGAGGCATACGGCTTCGGCTGGGCCTACTGGAACTTCTTCGACGGGTTCGGCCTCGTCACCGACGACGCCACCCGCGTCTTCGACCCGGAGATCGTCGCCGCCCTCGGCCTGCGGATGCCGGGGTGAGGGGGCTTCACCGCGCCGGCGGCGCACCCTTCGGGTCCAGCACCTCGACGATTCCGGACTTGTCCCCGCCGGGGCGCGGGCTGCCCGTCAGGGTGTAGATGCGGCCCATGTAGGTCACGGCGCCGAAGCCGTGGCGGGCGGTGGGCAGGCGGGCGAGACCCCGCCAGACATTGGCCGGAAGGTCGAAGGCCTCGACCGCGTCGTAGGTGCGGGTGTTGGATTCGCCCCCGATGACGAAGACCTCGCGGCCGAGCACCGCCGAGGCGACACCGCTGCGCGCGGTGGGGAGCGCCGCCGCCTCGCTCCAGCGATCGCTGCCCGGATCGTAGACCTGATTGGTCGCGAGGTTCCTGCTCGACTCGCCGTCGACCCGGCCGCCGGTGGCCACGACGCGCCCCTCCACCGTCTGGACCGCGAGATGGTCCCGCGGCGTCGGCAGCGGGGCCGCGCTCGCCCAGGAATCGGTCGCGGGATCGTAGATCTCGTGGGCCGCCACGTTGCCTCGGCCCGAACCGCTGCCACCGACCACGTGGATTTTCCCGCCGAGCAACGTCGCCCCGCCCGCAGCCCGCGGCGTCGGCAGGTCCGCCCTCCGCTCCCAGGCATTCGCCTTCGGATCGTAGGCCCAGACCTTCGGGCTCGCCTCCCAGCCGTTCACGTAGCCGCCGAACACGTAGATCCGGCCGCCCTGCTCGGCCGCCATGGTGTGGTGGACCGGATAGGGAAACGGCGCGCCCTTGCTCCAGCGATCGGCGGCGAGATCGTAGATCAGCAGCTCGGTCGCGCCGTTGTAGTCGCCGATGACGTAGGCCTTGCCGTCGAGGGCCGCGACCGCGACCTCGGAGCGTTCGGCGGGGGCCGAACTCCCACCGGCCCAGACGCCGACCTCGTGGGACGCCGCCGGACCCGCCGGCAGGAGCAGCCCGAGGAGGGCGAGGCGGGCAAGGAGGCGAGGCGCAAGAGGGCGAGGGGCAAGAGGGCGAAGGGCAAGCGGTCGGATCATGGGCGGGTCTCCGGCGTCGGGCCTGCACCAACGCGGCAAACGGCCCGCGGAGCCGGATTGCGCCGGGTCTTGCGTCCGCGAACGGTTGCGGCCAGAACCCCGCCGAGGCGGGCAAGGGCGCGCTCGCCGCCACGGCGGAGGCCGGTTCGGCGGGGAACGGGGCGCGGTTCATCAACGACCGGGAGAGGCGGGCCGACCCGGCGCGGTCGGGCGCGGCTCCGGACATTTTCGAGGGATGGGTCGGCGCGATGATCTTCAAGGCCGCGGCCGCGGCTCTGCGCCAGGTCCTGTCCCCGGCGCTGCGCGGCATCCTGCTCAAGTCGCTGGCGCTCACCATCGGCCTTCTGGTCGCAGTGTGGTTCGGGCTCACCCGCCTGATCCAGGCGTTCCAGGCGAGCCACCACATCTCCGCGGATTACCCCTTCCTCGACACCCTGGCCTATTTCCTGGCGGGGGCCGGGTTGTTCGTGGCCTTGGCCTACGTGATGCCGGCGGTCTCGATCCTCGTCGCGGGCTTCTTCCTCGACGACGTCGCCGAGATCGTCGAGCAGACCGATTTCCCGGCGGAGGCCCGCGGCCGGGCGCTGCCCTTCGGCGCGGCGATGGGCTCGGCATTGCGCTTCGCCGGGCTCGCCCTGCTCGTGAACCTCGTCGCCCTGATCCTCGTCTTCGTGCCGGGGGTGAACCTCGTCGCGTTCTTCGGCGCCAACGCCTATCTGCTCGGGCGCGAGTATTTCGAACTCGCCGCCGGGCGGTTCCGGCCGCTGTCCGACGCCCGGGCCATGCGCGAGCATTTCGGGTTCACGGTGATCCTCGCGGGCTGCCTGCTGGCCGGGCTCATGGTGATCCCGCTCGTCAACCTCGTCACGCCGCTCTTCGGCGTGGCGCTGATGGTCCATCTCCACAAGGCTCTGGAGCGCAAGGCCGCGCTCTCTGGCCCGGCCGGTCCGAACGCGCGGCTGCCGCAGCGCTGAGCGTCCCGGATCGGGACGCCGCCCCCCCGGCCGCGCCGGATTCGGGACCGGAATCCGCCCCCGACCCGCGCATGCCGATTGCAGCGTCCCGCCGGGCGCCCATCGCGGCGTCCCGTAGCGGAACCAGTCGCAGGGGCGGTCACCGGCCATGTTGCAGCTCGAGAGCGGGACGGAGGCGACCGGCCGTGCCCTGGCCCTACCGGCGCCCCGTGGTCCGGTGGGGGAGATCGACCGCAGCGCCGAGATCGGCGACCTCTGGCGCATCCTGTGGCGCCGACGGACGACGGTGCTGTGGACCACGCTCCTCTTGGTCGCCGGCACGGTGGCCTACTGCCTGCTGACGCCCGCGCTCTACACCGCGACCTCGCAGATCCTGATCGATCCCCGCGACCGCCAGGTGCTGACCAACGACATCAACCCCGCCATGGTGGCCCCGGACGGCGGCGTCACCCAGGTCGAGAGCCAGGCGCGGGTTCTCGAATCGGCCGGCGTGCTGATGCGCGCCGCCGCCGCGACGGGACTCACCGACGACCCCGAATTCATCGGCCGCAGCGAGGTCGGCGCCCTGGTGGCCGAGGCACGCGCGCTGGTCGGCTGGCCGGAGCCCGAGGCTTCCGCCAGCGACGTCGAGGACCGGCTGCTGCGCAACCTGCGCAAGCGCCTCGCGGTGAAGCGCGCTGACCGGGTCTTCGTCATCGACATCGTGTTCACCGCCAAGACCCCCGAGAAGGCGGCCCGCGTCGCCAATGCCATCGCCGCGGCCTATCTCGTCGATCAGGGCGAGGCGCGGGCGGAGGCCTCGCGCCGGGCCTCGACCTCCCTCACCGACCGCCTCGGCGAGCAGCGCGAGCGGGTCCGCGAGGCCGAGAACCGGGCGGAGGCCTACCGGGCGAAGAACGATCTCGTCCGCTCCAACGGGCGCCTCGTCACCGAGCAGCAGCTCGGCGAGATCAATGTGAGCCTGAGCGCGGCGCAGGCCAAGACCGCCGAGTTGAAGGCCCGCCTCGACCAGATCGAGGCCACCCGGCGCAGCGGCGCCCCGGAGGCGATCAACGAGGCGATCCAGTCGAACACCGTCGGCAAGCTCCGGGCGCAATATGCCGAACTCGCCGAGCGGCAGGCGGATCTGCGGACCCAGCTCGGCGCACGCCACCCGTCGATCCTCGCGGTGACGACCCAGCTCCAGGAAGTGCGCGGACTCATCACCGCCGAACTCGGCCGCATCGCCCAAGCGGCCCGGGCCGATTACGAGCGGGCGGCGGCGAGCGAACGGGCGATGTCCGCCCATCTCGCCCGGCTGCGCGGCGAGAGCGCGGCGACGAACCAGGCGGCGGTGAAGCTGCGCGAGCTGGAGCGGGAGGTCGAATCCAGCCGCAGCGTCTACACCACCTTCCTCACCCGCGCCCGGGAGATCGAGGAGCGGGCCGGCATCGACGCCACCAATGCCCGCGTCGTGACCCGGGCGATCCCGCCCCAGGACAAGAGCTGGCCGCTGCCGGCTTTGTTCATCCTCGGCGCGGCGACCGCCGGGCTGGGACTCGGCACCGGGCTCGCTCTGGTGCGCGAATATGCGAGCCCCGCCGTACTCTCCCGCGGACAGTTCCAGGGACTGACCGGCGCGCCCGTCATCGGCCTCGTGCCGGACGGAGCGCGGCGGCGCGGCGGGCGGGCCCGGCGGGCGGCGCAGGCGGCCCGCGAAGCGGCCGGATCCCTGGCCCTGACGCGGCTCCTCGGCATCCGCGGCGGCACGCTGGGGAGCGCGACCAGCGTGTTCGTGACCTCGGCGGCCTCCGACGCCACCGAACGCCGCCGCCTCTCCCAGCTGCTGGCCGGTCTTGCCGAGGCGCGGGGGCTCCAAGTGCTGATGATCGAGGCCGACACGCTCGGCCCCGAGGCGACGCCGGGCCTGCTCGACGTGCTGCGCGGCGACGAGCCCCTCGGGACGGTGCTGCGGCAGGGTCCGTCGAGCGGCGTGCGCCTCCTCGGCGTGGGTCGGGCGACGCGGGGGGCGGGCGAGCGCGGCCGCGAGGCCCGCGACCGCTTCCGCGCCGAGATCGGGCGCCGCTTCGACCTCGTCGTCATCGACGGCGGCGCGATCACCGAGAATCCGCAGGCCGCCGCCCTGATGCCCCTCGCCGACGGCGTGCTGCTCGTGGCGCGCCTCGGCGCGACGGCGCAGCGTGACGTGGCCGAGGCGGTCGAGGCCGCCGGGCTCGCCGGGCATCCGGTGAGCGCGGGCGTGATCGTCACCCGCGCCTGAGGCGAGCCGCATGCCCGTCGCCCCGTCCCTCCCGTCCGCCGCCTGGGCCGCGCCGCCGGCCCGGACGCGGCCGCGCGGTCTCACGGCGCGCCCGGCGATCCTGCTGTTGCTCGTTCTGTTCCTGCTCTCGGGCGGGGTGCTGTGGCATCTCGGGATCAATTACGACGGCTTCACGGGGAGCGCCGCCGCCAAGATCCATCCGGCGAGCACCCTGGCCGGGTTGCTCTTCCTCTGGGCGCTGGTCGCGTCGGGCGATCCGGTGGGCTTCTGCCTGCGCACCGTCCGCGACGCGCCCGCCAGCCTGCTCCTGCTCGTCGTCGGCTCGGCGCTCCTCCTGCAGGTCACGCTGCGCTCCGGCACCGGGCTGGCGGGCGCCATCGACACCTTCGCCGGGCCGGCGCTCGCCATGATGCTGCTCGTGCGGATCGATCCCGCCCGGCTCGGGCCGCTGGAAGCCGTCCTCCATGCGGTGATGCTCGCCAATGCCGGCCTGGGGCTCGCCGAGTTCGCCACCGGGCAGCTCGTGTTCCCCTATCGGCTCGACGGTGAGACCTTCCCGACCGACACCCGTTCGGCAGCCTTCCAGGGCCATCCCCTCGTCAATGCGCTGGTCACCGCGACCTACATGCTCGCCCTGATCGGGGGCGGCGGCTGTCTGCGGATCGGCCCGCGCCTGGCCATGCTGGCGCTGCAGGGCGCCGCCCTCGTCACCTTCGGCGGGCGCACGGCGATCGTGGTCGTGGTGGTGCTCGGCGCCCTTCACGCCCTCGTCGCGACCCTGCGGGTGCTGCGTCGGGGCCGGGTGCCCCTGCTCGGCGCCGCGGCGGGCCTCGCCGCCCTCGCCATGGCGCCCCCGGCCCTGGTCGGCCTCGCGGTGGGCGGCTTCTTCGACCGGCTCGCCGAGCGCTTCGTCTCGGACGGCGGCAGCGCCCATGCCCGCCTGGAGATGCTGGCGCTCCTCGATCGGATTCCGCTGCACGAACTGATGTTCGGTCCCGACCTCGCCTATGTCGAGACCCTGCGCCGGATGCACGGCCTCGAATGGGGCATCGAGAACCCGATCGTCCGGATGCTGCTCTACCAGGGCGTGTTCATGACCGCCCTGCTCACGATCGCGGTCGTTCTCTTCGTCGCGGAGATCGTGCGGCGCTGCCGGCCCGGCACCCTCCTGCCGGTCGTCGGCTTCGCCCTCCTCGTCAACGCCTCCGAGAGCCTCGCCAGCAAGACGACCCTGCTGGCGAAGTTCGCCCTGATCCTGCTGGCGCTCTATCGGCCGCTGTTTCCCGCCGCGCCCCGCAGGATACCTCACGGTTGAGCCCGGGCCCGGATCCCGGCGCGCGACCCCCACGAGAGACGTCCGCCCGCGTTGTTTCGCGCTGCGGGGATGTGGTAGCGGCAGGCCGGCAGGGAGCTGGGCCGGGCGACCGGAGCGCCGGGGCGGACGCGCGATCCGGCCCGACCGTCACCCGGTCCACCCTATCAGACAGGCGCTCAGGGCAGCGCCGGACGGGGCCGCATGGACATCCGGCAGCAGCTGCTCGCCGCCTTCGAGGTCGAGCATCGGGAGCATCTCGACGCGATCCGCGCCGCCCTCGCGGCCGAGGGCGCCGTCGATTGGCACGACGTGTTCCGCCGCGCCCACAGCCTGAAGGGGGCTGCCCGGGCGGTCGATCTCCCCCCGGTCGAGGCGGTCTCCCACCAGCTCGAAGCCTTGTTCGAGCGCATCAACACCGGCCAGCGCAGCCTCGACCGGGAGGCCCGGGCCGCGACCCATCTCGCGCTGGACCGCATCGAGGCCTTCGTCGCCGCGGGCGGCAGCGGGTCGATGCCGGACGATGCGCTGGCGGCCCTTGCGGCCTGCCTCGACCCGTCCGCCGCAGCGCCGCCTCCGCCCCCGGCCGTCGAAGCGCCCCCGCCGCCCGCCACGCCGGAGCCGGCCGCCGAACCGTCCCAGGCGGTGCTGCGGGTTCCAGCCGCCTCCGTCGAAGCGCTGACGCGGGCGAGCCATGGGCTCTGGACTGCTTTGCCCGCGCAGACCGTCCTGACCGAGCGCGTCACGCGCCTGGGCGGCCAGATCCGCGCGCTGCGCCTCCGGGCCGAGGCCGCCCGCCGCCCGGATTCCGGCGACGAGGCCGGCACCCTGCGCGCGGCGCTGGCCGAGATCGAGGCCGGGCTCGGTACGCTGCTGCGGGAGGCCACCGATCTCGCCCAGGGGCACAGGACCGCCAACCTCACGGTCGAGACCGCCGCCGCGCGCCTGCGCGAGGAGGCCGAGCGCCTCGCCCTCGTCCCCGCCGAGACCGTGTTCGGCGGCCTAGCCCGGGCGGTCCGCGATCAGGCGCGCGCCGAGGGGCGCGAGGTCGAGGTCACCGCCCGCGGCCTCGACCTGCCAGTCGAGCGCTCCATGCTTCAGGCGCTCAAGGACCCGGTGCTGCACGCCCTGCGCAACGCCCTGAGCCACGGCGCCGAGCCCCCCGAGGCCCGCGCCCACGCCGGCAAACCCGCCGCGCTGGCGATTCAGCTCACCGTCGAGGCCCAGGGCGGGCGCCTCGTCCTCGGCATCCACGACGACGGCCGCGGGCCCGATCTCGCCGCCATCGAGGCGAAGGGCCGGGCCCGCGGCTTGATCCTGCCCGGCGAGGTGCTCGACGCCGAATCCCTCCTCGCGATGCCCTTCGAACCCGGCTTCTCCACTGCGGGCGCGGTGGACGCGCTCTCCGGCCGCGGCATGGGCCTCTCCGTCGTCGCCGAGGTCGCCCGGGTCCTGCACGGACAGGTGCGGCTCTCCGCCCGACGGCCCCACGGCACCTCCCTGGTCCTGACCCTCCCGCTTTCGGCGGCGCGCCGTCCGGTGATCGTCGTCGAGGCGGGCGGCACCCGCTACGCCCTGCCGAGCGGCGCCGTAGAGGCGCTGCTGCGCCTCGATCCCGCCGGCCTCGACACCGTGGCGGGCCGGCCGGTCCTAGCGGTCGCGGCGCAGGACGGGGAGGGCGCGACGCTTCCGGTCGCCGCGCTGAGCGCGCTCCTCGGCGCGCCGCCCGTGGCGGGGGAGGAGCGGCTGATGCCGGCCCTGCGCCTGCGCGGCGCCCGCGGCCGCTGCGTCGTCACGGTCGAGCGCCTGCACGAGGTGCGCACGCTCCTGGTGCTGCCCGCTCCGCCCTTCGGCGCCGACCCCGCCCTCGTGACCGGAACCGTCATCCTCGGCACCGACACCCCGGCCCTGGTCCTCGACCCCGACGGTCTCCTCGACCGGCTCGGCCGCGCCGGCCCGGGCCCGGTGCGCGCCGACCCGCCGACGCAGGTCTCGGGCGACGGAACGATGCCGGGCAAGCAACGTTCGACGATTCTTGTCGTCGACGATTCCATCACGACCCGCACCCTGGAGAAGAGCATCTTGGAAGCCGCGGGCTACCGCGTGATCGTCTGCGTCGACGGGCAGGAGGCGCTCGACCGCTTGCGCGCGCGCATCGAGCCAGTCGACTGCGTCGTGGCCGACGTGGAGATGCCGCGCCTCGACGGGTTCGGCCTCGTCGAGGCCCTGCGCGCCGAGGACGACTTCGCCCGCCTGCCGGTGATCCTGATGACCTCCCGCGGCGCCGAGAGCGACGTCGCCCGCGGTCTCGAACTCGGCGCCGACGCCTACCTGACCAAGCAGAAATTCGACCAGCGCGAACTTCTCGAGACCATCGGTCAATTGCTGTGAGCGGCGGACCCGACCTCTCCGCGCCCACCGGGCGCGTGCGCGTGCTCGTGGTCGAGGATTCGCTCGTGGTGCGTATCCTGCTGACCCACATCATCGCCCGCGACCCGCGCCTCGAACTCGCCGGCGCCGTCGAATCCGGCGAGGCGGCGCTCGCGGCGATCGACACCGTGCGGCCCGACGTGATCTCCATGGACATCCGCCTGCCCGGGATCGACGGTCTGGAGACGACGCGGCGCATCATGGCGAGCCGGCCGACGCCGATCGTCGTGATCGCCGACTCGGTCGAGGATTCCTCGTTGAAGATCTCGATGAACGCGCTCCGGGCCGGCGCCCTCTCGGTGGTCGAGAAGCCGGTGGCGACGACGAACGACGGCTACGAGGCGGTGGCCGGGCAGATCTGCACCCAGTTGCGCATCATGGCGGCCGTCCCGGTGATCCGCCGCCGGCCGATCGGTGCCGAATGGGCCGCGCGGCAATCCGGTGGCCCGCCGGAGCCCCCCGTCGCCCTCGAACCCGTCGCGGCGGCCCCGAGCGTTCTGGCCATCGCGGCCTCCACCGGCGGCCCGCCGGCGCTGGCCAAGGTGATCGGCGGCCTCGCCGCGGATTTCTCCCTGCCGATCCTCCTCGTCCAGCACATGGGCGCGGCCTTCATGGACGGCTTCGCGAGCTGGCTCGACGGGGTCGTGCCCCTGCCCGTCGGCATCGCCCGCGACGGCGAGGCGATGCGCCCCGGGCGGGTCTATGTCGCGCCGGGCGACCGCCATCTCGAACTCGGCACGGGCGGCGTGCTGCGCGTCCACGATGCCGCGCCGGTCGGCGGCCAGCGCCCGGCCGCCACCGTGCTGTTCGCCTCGCTCGCCCGGCAGGCGGGCCCTCAGGGTATCGGCGTCCTCCTCACCGGCATGGGCGAGGATGGGGCGCAGGGCCTGCTCGAGATGCGCCGGGCCGGCGCCGCGACGGTGGCCGAACACGAGAGTTCGGCGGTCGTCTACGGAATGCCGGCGGCGGCGGTGCGGCTCTCGGCGGCGGCGCGGGTGCTGCCGCTGGACCACGTCGCTCCCCACCTCCTGCGCCTCGCGCAGAGGAGGCCGTCATGAGCGGGGACCCGACCGCGGGCGCCGATCTGGCCCCGAGCCACCGCCTGCTGCTGGTGGAGGATTCCGAGACCCAGGCCCTCGAATTGCGGCTCCAGCTCGAGGCGCAAGGCTTCGCGGTGCAGCGCTGCGCCACCGCGGAGGCGGCGCTCGACCTCCTCAACACCGACCTGCCCGACCTCGTCGTCGCCGACCATCACTTGCCGGGCATGAACGGTGACGAGTTCACCCGGCAGATGCGCCTGTCCCTGCGCACCCGGGCCCTGCCCGTGGTGATGCTCACCAGCGCCCGCGACGGCGAGCGCCACGGCTTCGAGAGCGGCGCCGACGCCTATGTCGAGAAATCCGCCGATCGCGATCTCCTCGTGCTGCGTATCCGCGCGCTCCTGCGGGAACGCCGGGGCGGGGCGTCGGATGGGCCGTCCGGCGCCGCTTTCCGCCGGGGACGGATCCTGATCGTCGATGGCAGCGCCACCTACCGGGCCTTCTTCACCGGGCTCCTGAGCCAGGAAGGCCACACCGTGGTGGCGGCGGCCGACCGCACGGCGGCGCTCGCGGCCCTCGACGAGCCCGGCGCCTCATTCGACTGCGTGACCCTCGATTTGATCGGCAGTCCCTATGACGGCATCGCCCTCTGCACCGAGATCGGCGAGCGCCGCAGCCGGGCGGAGACCGGAGGGCTCGCCTTCCCCCTGATCGGCATGGCCGGCGCCAAACCCGACAAGAGCCTCCTGGTCGCAGCCTTCGCGGCGGGCGCCGACGACGTGGTCTCGAAGGCCGACGGCGAGGTGCTCGCCATGCGGGTGCGCGGCCTCGTGCGCCGCCGCCTGCTCGAGGAGGACAACCGGCGCATCTCGGGCGAGTTCGGCGACCGCGAACGTGCGGTCGAGCGGGCCCGGGCCGAGGCCGAGGCGGCCGCCGCCCGCGCGGCCCTGGCCGACGCCCTGCAGCAGGCCAACCGCGACCTCGAGGATGCCAACCGCAAGCTCACCGAGGCGCAGGCCAAGCTCGTCCAGGCCGCCAAGATGGCCTCGCTGGGCGAGCTCGTCGCGGGCATCGCCCACGAGATCAACAATCCGCTGGCCTTCATCCTGGCCCATCAGGGGACCGTCGAGCGACTGCTCGGTGAATTGCCGACACCGGAAGCCGCCGAGGGCGCCCGGGCGCTGACGAAGGCCCGCGACCGGGTCGGCTCGATGCGGCTCGGCCTCACCCGCATCCAGGAGCTGGTTCTGAACCTGCGGAAATTCTCGCGCCTCGACGAGGGCGAGCGCGGCCTCGTCAACGTGCCGGAGGCGATCGAGACCGTACTGGCCCTAATCCAGCACAAGCTCGGGACCCGCATCGCCGTCGCGCGCGATTTCTCGGGCCGCGCGGAGATCCATTGTACGCCCGCCTTGCTCAATCAGGTCGTCATGAACATTCTCGGCAACGCGGCCGACGCGATCCCGGGGGAGGGCACCATCACGATCGCCACGTCGTCCGACGCCGAGACTGATACGATCCGCATCAGCGACACCGGTCCGGGCATTCCGGAAGACTTGCGCGAGAAGATCTTCGAGCCCTTCTTCACGACGAAGCCGGTCGGCTCGGGCACCGGGCTCGGCCTCGCGATTGCCTACAGCGTCGTTCAGGCGCATAGCGGCTCGCTCACCGTGGAGACCGCCCCCGGCGGCGGCGCGAGCTTCGTCATCGGCATCCCGAGGCAACCGGCATCGGCATGAGCAAAGGTACGATTCTCGCCGTCGATGACGAGCCGGACATCCTGATCGCTCTGGAGGACCTGCTCGAAGACGAGTACCGGGTCCTGACCTCGTCCAAGCCCGAGGAAGCGCTGGCGCTTCTGCGCAGCGAGCCGGACATCGCGGTCATCGTCTCCGACCAGCGCATGCCCGGCATGACCGGCGACATCCTGCTCGCCGAAGCCCGTGGCTTTCACGAAGCACAGGCGATCCTGCTGACGGGCTATGCCGACATCTCGGCGGTGATCGCCGCGCTCAACCGCGGCGGCATCATCGGCTACGTCGCCAAGCCCTGGGACCCGACCCTCCTGCGGGCCACCGTGCGCAACGCCTACGAGCGCCATCGCCTCGGCCGGGATCTGGCCACCGAGCGTGCGCTCTTGCGCGGCCTGCTCGACCACGCCGAAGAGGCGATTTCCTTCAAGGATGCGGGCGGCCGTTTCGTGCGCCTCAACCTGCGCAAGGCCGGCCTCGTCGGCGCCGGAATTGAGGCCTGCCTCGGGCGGACCGAGGGCGAACTCGCCGGCGGCTCGGACACGGAGGAGGCCGAGGCGGCCGACCGCCGCGCGATCCGGACCGGCGAGGCCGGCTCGACCGTGATCGCCCACGGGGCGCTCGGCGCCGAGCGCTGGTCGCACGTCATCCGCGTGCCGATCCGCGGGGCGGGCGGGGACGTGACCCATCTCGCCACGATCGAACGGGACGTCACCGAGCAGAAGAGCCTGGAGGCGCGGCTGCGCCAGTCCGACAAGATGCAGGCGCTCGGGACGCTGGCCGGGGGCATCGCCCACGACTTCAACAACCTTCTCACCGCCATCCTCGGCAGCCTCGAACTGGTGGGGCCGAAGATCGCCGATCAGCCGCGGGTCAAGCGCCTCGTCGACAACGCCACCGGCGCGGCCCAGCGCGGCTCGGCCCTCACCAAGCGCCTCTTGAGCTTCAGCCGCTCCAACGACCTCAAGGCCCGGCCGGTCGATCCCAACGCCCTGATCGAGGGCATGAGCGCCCTGTTCGGATCGAGCCTCGGCAGTCTCGTCACCGTGGCCCGGGACCTCGAACCCGACCTGCCCTTCGCCTGCGTCGATCCCGACCAGCTCGAACTCGCGATCCTCAACCTCTGCATCAATGCCCGCGACGCGATGCCGGACGGCGGCACCGTGACGATCTCGACGCGGCGCGCCGAGATCACGGACGATCCCGATCTCAAGCCCGGCACCTACTCCGTCGTCGCCGTCTCCGACGAGGGCACCGGCATCCCGCCCGAACTGCTGGAGCGGGTCTGCGAGCCGTTCTTCACCACCAAGGCGGTCGGCCAGGGCACCGGCCTCGGACTCGCGATGGTGTTCGGCCTCGCCCAGCAGGCGGGGGGACGCCTGCGCATCACCAGCACGGTCGGGGTCGGCACCCGGATCGAGCTCGCCCTGCCACGGGCGGAGGAGGTCGCCGAGGGCGAGCCGGCGGACATCGCCCCCGCCGTTCCGACGGCGACGGCGCCGGCGCGCATCCTCGTCGTCGACGATGACCGGGAGGTGCGCCACGTGACCGCCTCCTTCCTCAGCGATTTCGGCTACACCGAAACCGAGGCCTCCGACGGGCCGACCGCCCTCGCCCTGATGGAGCAGGGTCAGGGGTTCGACTTGGTGGTGGCCGACCTCGCCATGCCCGGCATGACCGGCGTCGAACTCGCCGCCGCCATCCGCAGCCGCTTCTCCGGGGTTCCGGTCCTGTTGCTGACCGGCCATGCCGAGGCCGTTCCGATCCCCGACGACCTGCCGGTGATGCAGAAGCCCTTCGCCTCCGCGGAACTGGCCGCGCGGGTCTCGCAACTGCTCGCGAGCGGCGTCTGATACGGGCTCCGCTTGATCAAAGCGGAGCCCGTATCAGGCCTGCGCGGCGTTTGAGCGAAGCCCAAATCCGCCATCCCGAAGGGATCAACCGGATTTGGTATGACGCCCGGGGGCCACAGCCCGACGATCGCGTTCCGACCCGATTGCGCTCCCCATAGACCGGGAGAAAGATGGTTTCGTGTCGGCCCTGACCGATTCGCGAACGTTTTTTCTCCGAGGTGTGACCATGACCAGCGTGAACGTCGAAATGGTGAAGTGCGCCTGTCCGGACTGCGTCTGCGTGGTTTCGCTGGAGAAGGCGGTGAAGCGCGAGGAGAAGGCGTTCTGCTGCGACGAATGCGCTGACGGCCATCCGGACCACAGCGGCTGCGATCACGCCGGCTGCGCCTGCCACGGCTGATACCAAATCCGGTTGATCCCTTCGGGATGGCGGATTTGGGCTTCGCTCAAACGCCGCGCGGGCGGGACTGATCCGGGCTCCGCTTTGATCAACCGGAGCCCGGATCAGGCTTTCGCGGCGGGGTCCGCCCCGCTGCCCCGGACGGGCGCGCCGCGTCAGCGCCCCTCCTTGCGCCAGATCTCGAAGAACGATCCCAGCTTTCCCCGCACCGGCATGCGCTCGTCCGACAGGGCGTCGACGAAGGCGGCAAGACGGCGCGACTTCACCACCGTGTAGGTCGTGAGCGCCAGAACCCCGGCAAAGACCAGCACCACCGCGACGAGCTTCTCGCCAGGGGTCGCGTGGGCGAAGTCGAGCACGTTCATTCCCAGGACCGAGGCCGTGATCGCGCCCACCATGAAGCAGATCGTCACCACGGTCAGCTTGAGGAAGAAGCGCGACTGGCGCCGCAGGGACTCGCTGTCGAGATAGGCCGACATGGCCCCGAGCGATTGCCGGACATCCTCGTAGAGCCGCTCGGTGCCGAGCTTGCCCGTGAGCAGCGCGAAGACTTCGCTGGCCTGGGTCTGGTTCGAGGCCTGGTGGAACCAGTAGCGGTGGTTGAACCGCAGGAAGCTCTCCATCGACAGGCGCATGTCTTGCGCGAAGCGGCCCACGCTGCGCCGGTCGGTGATGTCCAGCGCGTTCACCGCCACGGCGAGCCGGTCGGCCATCATCAGGAGCGCGGCCTTGTGGAACCGCGCGATCAGGAAGAGCTGGAAATAGCGGTGCCGGAACTCGCCGAGCAGCCCACGCTCCGGATCAAGCGCCGCGGGCGCGGTGCCGGTCACCAGGGTCAGGCCCCAGCCGCTACAGGTGAGCCGCAGGCCCGACATCGCCCCCCGGCCCGGATCGAAGAACCGATCGTGGCAGTACTCTTCTTCGAAATGCGCCAGGTAGGCGTCGGAATAGGGCAGTTCCTCCGAGCATCCCGGCCCGGTGTTGAGCCCCAGGCGGACATAGTCGGTGCGGGTGATGGCGGAGGGATCGCGGGTCGCGAGGAAGCCCATCCCGGGGATCCGGTAATCTTCGAGGTGCCGGTAGCGCAGCGGCCCGGGGACCGTCGAATGGTGGGGGACCATCGGGGCGAGCAGAAACTCCCAATGGGCCGCGACCTGGGCCGAGCGGTTGCGGCGCACGGCGGCCAGCATGCGGGCCCGGTCCTCGAAATCCGACGCCGCGAGGACCGCGCCGTCGGCTCCGAGCCATTCCATGCGGGCCGGGCAATGGAGCGCGCGCCCCTCGGCGTCCCAACCGGACGGGTAGGTGCGGCCGACGCGGAACATCAGATCCTGCGCGACGGCGAGGGGCAGACGGTCCGCGGCGAGTTCGACGCTGAGCAGCGCGATGTCGAGGTCGTGGAAGAAGGAGAGGGCGATCTGCACGACCGTGAGCGCGACCGGCGGATCGCCCTCGTCGAGCACGACCCGGGCCGCCGTCACGTCGTCGCGGCGCACCACGTGGATCGGCGACGGCCCGTAGCCCCGGCCGGCCTCGCGCCCGTAGGCCTCCCCGTACAGGAAGTGCTGGACGTGGGGCAGGAACGCGACGAATTCCCGGTAATGACGCTCCTCGAACGCCCCATGCCCGTCGCCGAACCGATCGGACAAGGTGTGCCAGGGCGGGCCAAGGCGCTGCCAGTGGCAGGCCATCGGCTCCGTGCCGGTCGGAACGAGTTGCAGGGGCCAGAGCAGGATGTGACGGAAGTGTTCGACCATCGTGTCCGACGACATCCACGGCTCCGGGTCACAGAGAATCGGCCTGCCGGTGGGGCATCGTCAGTCTTGTAGGAGGTCTCCCGTCAGCCGAACACAGTTCATCGGTGACAGCGAAACGGGATCGGGCGCGGTCCGGTCGATCGGCCCCGCGCCCGACAGGCCCTCAATTGCCGTAGAGGTAAGTCGGCAGCCACAGCACCATGCCGGGCCAGAGATACATGAAGATCATGCATAGGATCACGATCCCCATATAGGGCATCATGCCGGCAAAGATCTGGTTCAAGGTCACGTGCGGTGGAGAGACACCCTTGAGATAGAAGGCCGACATCGCCACCGGCGGCGACAGGAACGCCGCCTGGAGGTTCACGAAGACCAGCACGCCCCACAGGATCGGGTCGATGCCGAAATGCTTCAGGAGCGGCATGAAGATCGGCACGAAGATGATGATGATCTCCGTCCATTCGAGCGGCCAGCCGAGGACGAAGATGATCGCCTGCGACAGGATCATGAACTGCAGCGGCGTCAGCCCGAGCGAGAGCACCCATTGCTCGACCAGCGCCTGACCGCCGAGCAGGGCGAAGACCGCCGAGAACAGGGCCGACCCGACGAACAGCCAGCAGATCATCGCCGTCGTCTTGGCGGTGAGGAACACCGCCTCCTTCGTCCGTTTCCAGTTCAGCGTGCGCGCCTGCAGGGCGAGCAGGAAGGCCCCGGCGGCGCCGACGGCGGCCGATTCCGTCGCGGTCGTGATCCCGAACAGGATGACCGCCAGCACGAGGAGGGTCAGGATGCCGAGCGGCATCACCGAGGAGGAGAGGAGCTTCAGGACCTCGAACCGCTCCGCATCCATGCGGCGGTAGTAGCGTGCGAGGATCACGAGGCTCACGGCAGAGGCGACGGCGAAGCTCCAGTAGAAACCCATGGCCGGGGCGGCATCGACCGCGACCGCCTCGGGCGCCGGGCCGCCGCCGAGCACTTCCAGCCCCTCCGGCGCCGCGTCGTCGCGTTTGGCGGTCTGATAGATCGTGACGTACCACCAGATGGTGGCGAGGATCGCGCTTGTCATCAGGAACGGGACGAGGGCGGTGGCGAAGTTCTTCAGCGCCTTCGCGCGGGGAACCAGGGCGCCCGCGGCGCCGAGCCCGGCCGGGGCGAAGCTCGCTCGGAACAGGCCGACCAGCATGTTGTTCGAGGCGGCGGCCTGGAGGCGGAGCATCCAGTCCTCCACCGGCACCCGGGTCTGCGCCTCGGTGAGGCGCGGCGCGATCGAGGGTCGCAAGGTGGCCCAGCCGATGACGTAGACGACGTAGAGAAGGGCGAGGAAGAAGCCCGGGAAGATCGCCGCCGCGTAGAGCTTGACCACCGACTGCCCCGCCACCGCCGCGTAGACGATGATCATGACGGAAGGCGGGATCAGGATGCCCAGCGTGCCCCCGGCGGTGATAACGCCGGCCGCCAGCCGCGTGTCGTAGCCGGCCTTGAGCATCGGGTTCATGGCGATGACGCCCATGAGCACGACGACCGCGCCCACGAGCCCGCTGGCGATGCCCCAGAAGGTGCACACGATCAGGGTCGCGACCGCGAGGGAGGCGGGCACGCGCCGGAACGAGAGCTGCACCGCGTAGAACATCTTGTCCACGAGGGCGCCGCGCTCCATCACGTAGCCCATCAGCACGAAGAGCGGGATCGAGATCAGCACGTCGTTGGTCATGGCGCCGTAGGTGCGCTGGACCATCAGGTCGAAGATCCGGTTGTCGATCAACGCCTCGTTCGGATTGTAGAAGGCGTAGAAGCCGAAGAAGATGCCCAGTCCCATCAGCGTGAACGCGGTGGGAAAGCCCATCATGATCGCGACGACGATCAGTCCGAGCATCAGCAGGCCGAGGCCCGGATCGGTCATGTGGTCTGGTCCCCTGCCATGCCGCGCTGGCGCGCGGATTCTTCGATCGCGTGGGCCCGGGCGATGGCGGATTCCCGCGTGGCCTCGTCGACATGCTCGCTCTGGGCGAGCTGCTCCTCGACGACGTCGATCTCGCTGACGTCGCGCAGGCGGCTCGGCCAGGCACCGGTGCGCAGGCAGACGATGCAGCGCACGATCTCGGCGAAGCCCTGCAGCATGATGAGCGCGCCCGCGATCGGGATCACCGTCTTGAAATGGTAGATCGGCGGCCCGTCCGCCGTGGTCGTCGAGTGTTCGCCGATGCGCCACGACAGAGCGGCGTAATCGTAGCCCGCATAGATCAGGGCCATGATGCCGGGAATGAAGAACACGAAGTAGAGGACGAGGTCGAAGGCCGCCTGCGTCCGCGGCCGCATGGACCCGTACAGGAAGTCACCGCGCACATGGGCGTTGTTGGCCAGCGCGTAGGCGCCCGCCAGCATGAACAGGGTGCCGTAGAAGATGTTGCTGGCGTCGTAGATCCAGGCGGTCGGCATGTTGAGCCAGTAGCGTTTGACCACCTCGAGACAGATGAGAACCATCAGCCCGATGATCAGCCAGGCCGCGGCCTTGCCGACCCAGGTGCTCAATGCGTCGACCGCGTGGAGGAAGCGTTGCACGCTCATGCGAGACCCTTGCACGGGTGAAGAGCCGTTCGGGGTGAGAGCCGGACGGCCGGGCATCGTCGTCGCGATGGGGGAGCCGCACCCGATCCGGGCGGGCGTCGTGCTCGGGATCCGATCGGTCGCCGGGGGCCGCCTCCGCGCCGTCACCGCGAGACGGAGCGGGCGCGATCCTCAGGCTCCGCGCGATCCGGACCGGTCGCGCTGCTGGGATGGCGTCGCTCACCCTCGCGATGACGGCGTCGGCGGGACACCGACGCGATCGATCGGATCAGATCTTCTTCGCGGCCGCGTTGGGGCCGAAATAGTGGTCGACCGCCATGCGACGGTTGACGACCGTGTCCTGCTCCCAGCGGGCGGTGCGCTCGGCGAAGGCGATCTGCGAGGCGATGATCTCGCGGAACAACGGATTGTCCGCCGCCTTCTTCTTCACGACCTCGTCGTAGACGTCGAGTTGCTTCTTCAGGACCGGGTCTGGGGTCTTGTAGAACTTGACGCCTTTCGATTGCAGCTCCTGATAGGCTTTCGAGTAACGGTCGATCGCCTTCCACTGCATGTCCTGCGAGGCGGCCTCGGTCGCGTTGGCGATGATGGACCGCAGACGCTCGGGCAGGGCGTCGAACTTGGTCTTGTTGAACAGGATCTCGAAGGATTCCGCGTTCTGGTGGTAGCTCTGCAGCATGCAGACCTTCGAGACGTCCGAGAAGCCCAGCGCGAGGTCGGAAGCCGCGTTGTTGAATTCGGCCGCGTCGAGCAGGCCGCGGTCCATCGAGGAGACGATCTCGCCCGCCGGCAGCGCGTTCACGGCGGCGCCCATGCCCGAGAGCACGTCGATCGAGATGCCGACGGTGCGGAACTTGAGGCCGTTGAGGTCGTCCGGCTTGGCGATCGGCTTCTTGAACCAGCCGAGGGGCTGGGTCGGCATCGGGCCGTAGGGCATCGAGACCACGTTGGCGCCGATCGAGGCGTAGAGCTTGTCGAGAAGCTCCTTGCCGCCCCCGTATTTGTGCCACGCCATCAGCATGTTGGCGTCCATGCCCCAGCCCGGTCCCGAGCCCCAGAGGGCGAGGGCGGTCTGCTTGCCGTAATGGTAGACCATCACGCCGTGGCCGCCGTCGAGGGTGCCCTTCGAAACGGCGTCGAGAAGACCGAAGGCGGGAACCACCGCGCCTGCCGGCAGCACCTCGATCTTGAGGTCGCCGCCGGTCATATCGTTGACCTTCTTGGCGTAGTCGAGGGCGAATTCGTGGAAGATGTCCTTGGCGGGCCACGTGCTCTGCCAGCGCATGCTGATCGGCCCCTGGGCCTTCACCACCGTCGGCGCTGCCACGACCGTTGCGGCCGTGGCCGCCACACCTAGGAATCGGCGGCGTGTCGCCCGCCGACCCGTCGGCTCACGTGAACTCATCCTCGTCCTCCCTGACGCGCCGGCCTTCGTCGGCAGGCTTGTTGCGGGATACTAGGCTTGAATTTCGTATCTTGTCTTCAGTTTTGATGGGCGATCGTGACGAGTGCGGCCGCTTGTCCCCATCCTGCGACCGATGTTCGGGCCGAAGGGCGGCCGTCCGCAGCGTGGAGGCGCATGCGACAGCCGTCGGTCTTTCGCTCGTTTCTGCCCCGGCGGCCGCGATCCCTGCACAGAACCGGGCTCCGACGGATCAGACACCTGATTCTACAGCAAACTGTCAATTGTGATACGAATCGCTTTGTTGCAGTGCACTGTGATGAGTAGGCGCCACCCTGCCCGCCCCCCCGCATGCCGGGGCGCCATCGAGCGACTTTCCGCGATTAGGGAGGGGCGCGACGCGCGGCCTCGGGCGCGATCCCAAAAAAGCCCCACCCGCGTGACCATAGCGGAGGCGCCCGGCGGGGACCCTCCCGGGTCTTGCACAGGCCGGCGCTTCGCGCGACACGCCAGACCCAGCATGCTCAAGACTGCCTTCGTCGCCGCGCGCGACCGCCAGCGCCTCTCCGAGATCGCCTCGGTCCTGATCGGCTTCGGCCTGACCAAGATCGTGGATCGCCTCGGCCTCCACAACATCCCGCTGATCCCACGGCGCACGCCGCGGGTCGACGTGACGCGCCTGTCCCAGCCCGAGCGCCTGCGCCGGGCGATCGAGACGCTGGGCCCGACCTTCATCAAGTTCGGCCAGATCCTGGCGAGCCGGCCGGACCTGCTCTCGCCGATCTGGACCGACGAGTTGGAGAAGCTCCACAGCCAGGTGAAGCCGGTGCCGTGGGCGCAGATCGGGCCGCAGCTCGAGGCCGATCTCGGGGCGCCGCCGGAGCAGGTCTTCGCCGAGTTCGACGTGAACCCGATCGCCTCGGCCTCCATCGCCCAGGTCTACCGGGCCCGGCTCCACACCGGCGAGGAGGTCGTGGTCAAGGTCCTGCGCCCGGGATTGCGGAAGGTCATCGAGGCGGACCTGCGCCTGATGGCCCACGGCGCCCGCATCGTCGAGACGGAATGGCCGGAGATGGCCCGTTACCAGCCCCAGGAGCAGATGCGGCACCTCGCCAACGGCCTCAACGGCGAGTTGGATCTGCTCAACGAGGCCCGCAATTGCGAGATGATCGCCGAGATCTTCGCCGGCCGCGACGACATCGTCATCCCGAAGATCCACTGGGAATGGTGCTCCGAGCGGGTGCTCGTGCAGGAATTCATCCACGGCATCTCGCCCAACGACGCCGTCGGGCTGCGCACGGCGGGGGCCGACAAGAAGGTCCTGGCCCAGAAGGGCTGCGACGCCTTCCTGCGGATGGCCCTGATCGAGGGCGTGTTTCACGCCGATCCCCACCCGGGCAATCTTCTGGTGATGCCGGGCGACCGGATCGGCTTCATCGATTTCGGGATCGTCGGCCGCCTCTCCCAGAAACGGCGCCAGCAACTGCTCGTGCTCATCGGCGCCATGCTCAAGCAGGACGTCGACGGCCTGATGGCGACGCTGCTCGACTGGACCGGCACCTCGAATCCCGACCTGACGAAGCTCGAGCAATCGGCCCAGAACTTCGTCCAGACCCATTCCTCGATCCCGCTCAACCTCGGGCTGGTGCTCACCGACTTCATGACCATGGCCCGCGAGAACGACCTCGCGATGCCCACCGACCTCGCGATCCTGTTCAAGGGCCTCGTCACCGCCGACGGGGTGATGCGCCAGCTCGACCCGAATTTCGACCTGTTCTCCGCCGCCGGGCCCACCGTCCGGGCCTCCATGCGCTCGCAATTCTCCCTGCGCGCGCTCATGCGCAAGGCCGAGTCGCTCGGCACCGGCCTGTTCGGCGCCGCCTCGGAATTGCCGACCCTGATCCACCTCATGCTGGTGCGGCTCAAGCAGGGCCGCGTGACCGTGGAAATCGAGCTGAAGGGCATGGACAAGCTCGTCCGCGGCATCGAGCGCGGCGCCGCGCGGGTCGCCGTGGGTCTGGTCGTGGCCGCCTTCGCGACCCAGCTCGCCCCCCGGCTGATCGATCTCGGCACGCCGGTCTTCGTCATCATCGGCATGACGGTCGCGGTCCTCGGCGTCGGCTGGCTGATCCTGCTGGGGCGTGATCGCTGACCCAGCGGGGTCGGCGGATACCCGGATTGTGAAGATTCAGGCAGGGCGCGGGCCTGCGCGAAAACTATGCGAACACTGAAAATCGCCTTGTGGCCGGCGTGAGTTCTGCTATTCGTGAATTCATTAAAGAGTCGCGGCCCGAATGGCGGCGCGGCGGGCTCAAGAAGCGGATCCCATAGGGGTTCGACGCCCCGCTGCAGCTCCGACATCAGATCGCACGGACCCTCCGGCTCACATGGCGCGCCACCCCGCTTTCGGGAGGGACGCGGCACTCAGGGGGGTGTTACCATGCGGTCCGAAGCGGTCGGCGGGTTTGCGTTGATCGAGTCCGAAGACGGCTGCCGGGGGGCAGCGATCTCGGGCGAAGATCGGCTTTGGGCGGACGCGGAATCCCCCGATCCTGAACCGATGCGGCGGGAGCCGCGCCCCGGCTCCGCTGGCGAGACCGCGCTCCGCCTGTTTGCCGCGAGCCCGGATCGCGTGGCGCTGCTTGCCCCCGACGGCCGGGTTCTGGCCACCAATGCGCCCACGCGCTGCCCTTCGGAAAGCGGCCTGTGGGTCTCCGGTTGGGCTCCCGACGAAAGCCGGGTCGCCGCCCAGGGCGCCTTCGACCGGGCGCGCTGCGGCCAAACCGCCCGCTTTCAGGGCTCCGACGGCGCCAACTGGTGGGACGTGACGGTGACGCCCGTCACCGACGGGACGCTGATCGCGGTCGCCCGCGACATCTCCGAGCAGCGGCAGGCCGAGGCGCGCCAGGGCGTGCTCCTGATGGAGATGGAGCACCGCCTCAAGAACACCCTCGCCATCGTCCAGGCGGTGGCCACCCAGACCCTGCGCAACGCGACCTCTCTCGGGGCCGCGGCCGAGTCCCTCGGGGCGCGGATGCTCGCCCTCGCCCAGGCGCACGATGTGTTGATGCAGGGCGATTGGGCGAGCGCGTCGCTCCGCGGCCTCGTCGAGGGCGCGGCGCGCCTCCACGGCGACGGCATGCCCGAGCGCTTCCAGGTCAACGGCCCGGAGGTCATCGTCGGCCCCCGCCCGGCCTTGACCCTGGCGCTGATGCTGCACGAGCTCGGCACCAACGCGGCCAAGTATGGGGCCCTGTCCAACGAGACCGGCCGGGTCTCCATCAGCTGGCGCATCGCGGGCCAGCCCGGGCAGGAGCGGCTTCGCTTCCGCTGGTCGGAGCGCGGCGGCCCGCCGGTGGCGCCGCCGACCCGCACCGGGTTCGGCTCCCGGCTGATCGAGCGCAGCCTCGTCCACAGCTTCGGCGGAAGCGCGCGCCTGCGCTACCCGCCCGAGGGCGCGGTCCTGATCCTGGTCGCGCCCTTCGAGGCGGTGGCCGCGGAGAACCGGGCGAACGGATAAAGCGCCCCGGCCCGCGGGGCCGAGGCTCGGATCCGACGCCTGGCCCCGGGCGCCTATTTCAGCATCGAAATCTGCACGTCGCCGACCCGGCGCGTCACCGCCACCGTCACATCGTGACCGTGCCGGTGCAGGCGGATATCGGCCCGCGAGGCGCCGAGCTTGAGATTGAACAGCTCGACCCCGTCGAGGAATTTCGGCAGGACCGGATTGCGGAACCGGATGCGGTTGCGGGCATGGTCGAGCTCCAGCCCGAGGCAGGCCGCCAGGAAGGCGAAGGGCGCTGCCGCCGCCCAAGCCTGCGGCGAGCAGGCCACCGGATAGCTCACCGGCCCGCGCTGACGCCGCCGCATGAAGCCGCAGAACAGTTCGGGCAGCCGCTTCTGGTCGTAGTAGAGGCTGGTGTCGAACATGCCCTCGAACACCCGTGCGGCCTCGTCCTTGAGGCCGTAGCGGGCGAGCCCCATGGCGCAGATGGCGTTGTCGTGCGGCCAGATCGAGCCGTTGTGGTAGGACATCGGGTTGTAGCGCGCCTCGCCCTTGGCGACGGTGCGGATGCCCCAGCCGTTGAACCCGTCGTTCGACAGGAGTTGCGCGGCGACCTGGGGCGCCCGCTCCGGCAGCGCGATATCGGTGAACAGCGCGTGGCCCGTGTTGGAGGAGCGCACGGCGCATTGACGCTTGGCGCCATCGAGCGCCAGGGCATAGGTGCCGATCGCCTCGCACCAGAACGCCTCGTCGAACCGGATCCGGAGCGTCTCGGCATCGGCCGAGAGCTTGGCCGACAGCGCGCTCTCCCCGAGCAGGCCCGCGAGCCGGGCCGCGCCGCGCTTGGCCGCGTAGACGTAGCCCTGCACCTCGCACAGGGCGATCGGGCCCTTGGCCATGGCGCCGTCGGCGTGGAAGATCGAGTCGTGGCTGTCCTTCCAGCCCTGGTTGGCCAGCCCCTGCTCGGTCTCGCGGGCGTATTCCACGAACCCGTCGCCGTCGCGGTCGCCGTAGTTGTCGATCCATTCGAGCGCCAGCTTGAGCTGAGGCCAGATCGCCCGGATCGTGTCGAGATCGCCGGTGACCTCGTGGTACTGCGCCGCCAGCATCACGAAGAGCGGCGTGCCGTCGATGGTGCCGTAATAGTGGCGGAACGGCACCTCGCCGAGCATCGCCATCTCGCCGCGGCGGGTTTCGTGCAGCACCTTGCCGGGCTGGGCATCCGCGGCCGGATCGACCTCCTTGGCCTGGGTCGAGGCCAGGAAGCGCAGGACGCCCTTGCCGAAATTTGGGTCGATCCAGAGCGCCATCATCGCGGTGATGATGCCGTCGCGCCCGAACACCGTGGAGTACCAGGGGATGCCGGCAAACGGGTAGATGCCTTCCTGCGTCCGAGTCGCGAGCATGTAGAGGTCGGCGGTCGCCCGGCAGAGACCCTCGTTGAACTGGTCGTTCGAGGAGATGATCGTGGTGATGCCGGCCGTGATCTGCCGCTGGTCGCGGCGGTTGTCGCGGTAGGCGCGAGCGAAGATGCGGCCCTCGCTCAAGGCGCGGTCCGGCCGGTCGGCGCGGCTGCCCGCCGCCCGCGACAGCGCCGCGGCGGCGGCCTCGCCCGCCCGTTCGGGACCCGGCGCCTTCGTGAAGGCGCGGTGGGATTCGAAGGCGATGCGGATGAACAGCGAGGTGTGGCGGCCGGGGTCCAGATCGACCACGAACTCGGCCTTGCCCGGCTCCAGCAGATGGGGCTTCGGCCCGAGATGCACCGAGGTTGTGCGCACGATCTCGTCGAGGCCGGCATAGCGGAACTGCACCTCGGTGTCGGTCCGCCGCTCCACCGTGCGCTTGCCGCGATGGGCACGGTCCGAGCCGCGCACCTCGAACAGGTCGCGGAAATCCGCATCGAAGCTCACGCCGACCCGCAGGCGGCGGCGGCGGGTATCGTAGTTCCGCAGACCGATCCGGTCGTAGCAGGTTCCCTTGAACAGGAACTTGGTGCGCTCGATGGCGATCAGTTCGCGCGGGATCGCGGTCTCGTCGCCCGCGTCGAGGCGGATATCCGGGGTGGTGAGATCGACGGAGAGCGCGCCGTTGTCGTCCTGGATCGCCGAGGACAGCATCATCGGCCGCTCGTCCTCGATGGTGAGCGCAAGGCGCGAGAGGTAGCGCGTGTCCTGGAAGTAGAGGCCGTCGGCGCCCGGAAACCAGCCGATGTCGCCGTAGCTGTCGAGCACGGCGAAGGCTTCGCCGTACTTCAGGGCGCGCAGGGGCCGCTCGACCAAGGAGGCCTGGGCCTCGATGTGATATTGCGGCAGCGCCTCGTCCGCGTCCTGAAACCCTGTTTTCGACGCCGCTTGCGTCTTGTGCTCTTGCTCGGCGTGTCGGGCTCTTGCTGCGTCGTCCTGTGCCGCCATGCGAAGCGCCTCCTGCCGCTGATCCGGGATCGCCGGTTCGGCCCCCGCCCGGGACCGACCTTCGAATCGAAAACCGCCGGTCGTGTGGCACGACCGGCGGCCTGTTACGGATCGATCAGTTAGGCGCCCGACCGGCCCCGGCGAGGGGGCCGGGCCTCGCTTTCGCGGGGTTTCAGGCCGGCATTGCCGCGACGTGGATCGGCGCGCCGGCCTTGCCGTTCAGCTCTCCGTACTGGGGCGAGAAGGCGCCGGCGGTCGGCATCTGGATCACGTTGCCGGGGTTGGCGAGCAGCTGCTCGTAGGCCGACACGTATTTGCGGACCATGACCTCCGCCGTGAATCGGCCCTCGAAGTGGTTGCGGACGCCGGCACGCGGCAGATCGCGTACCTTGCGGCAGGCCTCGATCGCCTCGTCCATCGCATTGACGATGAAGCCGGAGACCCCATCCTTGATGACCTCAGGGACCGAACCGTTGCCGAAGGCGATCACCGGGGTACCCGCCGACATCGCCTCGATCATCACTAGGCCGAAGGGCTCCGGCCAGTCGATCGGGAAGGCGAGCGCCAGGGCGTTGCCGAGGAAGTCCTTCTTCTGCTCCTCGTTGATCTCGCCGATATACTCCACCAGCGGGTGGTGGATCATCGGCTCGATCTTCTCGTCCCAGTATTCCTGGTCGGCCTTGTCGACCTTGGCGGCGATCTTCAGCGGCGTTCCGGAGCGGATCGCCATCTCGATCGCACGGTCGGGGCGCTTCTCGGGCGAGATGCGGCCGAGGAAGGCGAGGTAGCCGCCCTTCGCCTCCGGATAGAAGGGGCAGTTCTCCTTCGGCAGGCCGTGATGGATCGTCGCCAGCCAGTTCGAGTTGTCGGGCATCGGCTCGCGCTGATGGTCCGAGATCGACACCAGAGGCATACCGGTGAAGGTGTTGTAGACCGGCATGAAATCCGGCACGTCCAGGCGACCGTGCATGGTCGTCAGGCACTTGTGGTACAGGTCCTCGAACATCGGGTATTGCAGGAGGTCGATGTGGAAATGGATCACGTCGAACTCATGCGCCCGGCGATGCACGTGGTGCAGCATGGCGAGGTGGCCGGCGGTGTGGTCGCGGTAGCCGAGAAGGCGCAGACCTTCCGGATGGCAGGCGGCAAGCTTGGCCGACGTCTTGGAATCGCCGCTGGCGAACAGCGTGACGTCGTGGCCCTGACGGACCAGTTCTTCCGTGATCCACGACACCACGCGCTCGGTGCCGCCATAGAACTTCGGGGGAACAGCTTCCGCGAGCGGGGCAACCTGGGCAATGCGCACGAAGACGTCTCCTGTGACCGAATAAGGATGTTGGGCAGAGGTATTGCCGACGCGGCCTGAGCGGTACATGAACGAAACGGACAGCCAAGGTTTATGGTTCCGCTGCGTCCCCGAGGCGATGGCGATTCTCTTCGAAGCCTGCCGTCATGCCGGCTATCCACAGTTCTCGGCACCGATTGGCCCCCTGCCGACTTGACCGCCGCGGACGGCTGCGACGCGGCCCCGGGGCCGCCTTCATGGTCGATTGAAACCGGCGACGGTTTCTGCCATAAGCCGCCCGCGTCGAACCGCCCGGCCGATCGGGCTGCCGTGGCGGTTCCCGTTGCTCCAGCAGCATCACAGCGCAAGGCTCCGGCTCTCCGGCCGGCCCGCCGTTGCGTCAGGAGAGCCAAATGCCCAAGCTGAAGACCAAATCGGGCGCCAAGAAGCGCTTCAAGATCACCGGCACCGGCAAGGTGATGTACGCCCAGGCCGGCAAGCGCCACGGGATGATCAAGCGGACCACGAAGCAGATCCGCAACCTGCGCGGCACCACGACCCTGTTCGAGGGCGATGCCGCCAACGTGAAGAAGTACTTCCTGCCCAACCAGCGCTGAAGCTTCTTCGCCCGCGAATTTGCTTTTCTAGAATCCGAGGAGATCTCCCATGGCCCGCGTCAAACGCGGCGTGACCAGTCACGCGAAGCACAAGAAAGTTCTGAAGGCCGCCAAGGGCTATTACGGCCGGCGCAAGAATACGATCCGCATCGCCAAGCAGGCGGTGGAGAAGGGTCTGCAGTACGCCTACCGCGACCGCAAGAACAAGAAGCGCACCTTCCGCGCTCTCTGGATCCAGCGCCTCAACGCGGCGGTGCGCGAGCACGGCCTGACCTATTCGCGCTTCATCGACGGGCTCGCCAAGTCGGGCATCGAGGTGGACCGCAAGGCTCTGTCCGAACTCGCCATCCATGAGCCGGCGAGCTTCGCCGCCGTGGTCGAGAAGGCAAAATCGGCTCTGCCGAAGGCCGCCTGACCGTTCCGGCAGCGGAACGCGCGATCCTTCCATGAGGCGCGGCGCGGGAAGCGCCGCGCCTTCTTCGTTTTCGGGCAGGCCCCGGGCCGTCGGGGCTTGCGGCAGGGCGGGCAACGCGAAAAAAGCGGCCCGCGACCCCCTGTGATGGGCAAGGATGGGTGATGGACCTCGACGCTCTCGAACGCGACCTTCTCGGCCAGATCGGGCAGGCCGGTGACGAGGCCGCCCTCGAAGCCCTGCGCGTCGCCGCGCTGGGCAAGAAGGGCAGCGTCTCCGAGCTTCTCAAGACCCTCGGCGCGATGACGCCCGAGGAGCGCAAGGAGCGCGGCCCCCTCATCAACGGCCTGCGCGACCGGGTGCAGAGCGCGCTCGCCGGCAAGCGCGAGGCCTTGGCCGAGGCCGCCCTCGACGCGCGGCTCTCCGCCGAGCGGATCGACGTGACGCTGCCGCTTCGTGAGGCGCCGGAGATCCGCGGCCGCATCCACCCGATCAGCCAGGTCATCGAGGAGATCACCGCGATCTTCGCCGATCTCGGCTTCTCGGTGGCGGAGGGCCCCGACATCGAGACGGACGAGCTGAACTTCACCGCGCTGAACTTCCCCGAGGGCCATCCGGCCCGGGAGATGCACGACACCTTCTTCCTCGCCCCCGACCATCTCGGGCGGCGCAAGCTCCTGCGCACCCACACCTCGCCGGTCCAGGTCCGCACCATGCGGGCCAAGCAGCCGCCGATCCGCGTGATCATGCCGGGCCGCACCTACCGCCACGATTCCGACCAGACCCACACGCCGATGTTCCATCAGGTCGAGGGTCTGGTGATCGACCGCTCGGCCAACATCGCGAACCTCAAATGGGTCCTCGAATCGTTCTGCCGCGCCTTCTTCGAGGTCGAGGGCGTGACCATGCGCTTCCGCCCCTCGTTCTTCCCCTTCACCGAGCCGTCCGCCGAGGTGGACATCCAGTGCTCGCGCAAGGGCGGCGAGCTGCGCTTCGGCGAGGGCACCGACTGGCTGGAGATCCTGGGCTGCGGCATGGTGCACCCGAACGTGCTGCGCAACGGCGGGCTCGATCCGGATCAGGTCCAGGGCTTCGCCTTCGGCATGGGCATCGATCGCCTCGCCATGCTCAAATACGGCATGCCGGACCTGCGCCCGTTCTTCGAGGCGGATGTGCGCTGGCTGGAACATTACGGCTTCCGGCCGATCGACGTGCCGAGCCTCGTCGGCGGACTCACGGGGTGAGGGAAGCGGGAGGGGAGCGATGACGGATCGGGAGATCCAAGCCCTCGTCGAGGCGGTACTCGTGCAGACCATGCGCGATGCGGGGTTCGAGAGCGCGTCCGTCGAGGCGAAGCCGAACCATGCCGATGAGGATGCGCTCTTCGTGACGGTCCGGTTCCGTTCGGGCGCTGGGGTGACGAGCGGCCATACGACCGCGGACGCGCTCGTCGCCATGCGCTGTGCCTTGGAGAGCAAGGGCGAACACCGTTTCCCCTATCTGATCTACGATTATCCCGACGATCCCCCGCCCTATGCGCACGACGTCCTGGCGGCCGAGTGATGCCGCGAAAGCTCCCGGGACCGCTCGTCGACGGATTGCTGTTTGTCGCCGAGGCCTTCGCTCAGGCGAGCGGAGCTTCCGGCTATCGGCAGGCGTCCATGCGTCGGGCCGTGAGCAGCGCCTGCGACGCAGTGTTTCACGCGCTCAACACCCTGTGTGCGGATGGACTGATCGGCGGGAGCAGGGCCGGAAGCCTGCCGCCGATCGATCGTTCGCTTGAACACGGGGTCGCGCTGCGGAAACTGCGGAACCGTGAAGTCAAACTGATCGATCCAGCCATCGAACGGGTCGGCTCTCTGTTCGAGAGCCTCCACGGAAACCGCCACGCTGCCGATGATGCGCCGCCCTCGGCCCTCTTCAGCCGCATGCAGGCGCTTGCCCTGATCGACGAGGCGAGGGACGCGATCACGCGGATCGAAGGTCTCGACCCGAAGGCAAGCCTCGAACGCGCCCTTCTCCCGCTGGCTCGCACGCGCGCTGGCTGAACCAAAGCGAAGCGATGAAATTCACCCTTTCCTGGCTCAAGGACCACCTCGACACCGAGGCCTCGCTCGACGTGATCAGCGAGACGCTGACGCGGATCGGCCTGGAGGTCGAGGGTCTCGAGGACAAGGCCGCCGCGCTGCGTCCCTACGTGATCGCGCGGGTGATCTCCGCCGAGCCCCACCCGAATGCCGACCGCCTGCGGGTCTGCCAGGTCGATGCGGGTGATGCCGCGCCGGTCCAGGTCGTGTGCGGGGCACCGAACGCGCGCACGGGCATGCGCTCGGTCTTCGCGCCGCCGGGCACCTACGTACCGGGCAAGGCCCTCACCCTGTCGGTCGGCACGATCCGCGGCGTCGAGAGCCGCGGCATGCTCTGCTCGGCGGCCGAACTCGGCCTCGGCGAGGACCATGACGGCATCTTCGACCTGCCGGACGACGCGCCGGTCGGAACGCCCTACGCGGTCTGGGCCGGGCTCGACGATCCGGTCATCGAGATCAACCTCACGCCGAACCGGTCGGATTGCGCCTCGATCCACGGCATCGCCCGGGATCTCGCCGCCACCGGCATCGGCACGCTCAAGCGCGAGCCGCTGCCGCCGGTGCGGGGCGAGGGGCCCTGCCCGGTGCCGGTCACCCTGCGGTTCGATGCGTCCGATCAGGGCCTGTGCCCGCTCTTCGCCCTGCGCCTCGTGCGCGGCGTGACCAACGGTCCGTCGCCCGAATGGATGCAGAAGCGCCTGCGCGCCATCGGCCTGCGCCCGATCAACGCGCTGGTCGACATCACCAACTACCTGACCTTCGACCGCGGCCGGCCGCTGCACGTGTTCGATGCGGCGAAGGTCGCCGGGGGACTGACGGTGCGGCGGGCCGAGGACGGCGAGAGCCTCGTCGCCCTCGATGGCAAGACCTACCGGCTCGATGCCGACGCGGTGGTGATCGCCGACGACAACGGCGTGGAATCCCTCGGCGGCATCATGGGGGGCGAGGCCTCGGGATGCGACGCGGGCACCACCGACGTGCTCATCGAATCCGCCCTCTGGGACCCGCGTAGCATCGCCCGCACCGGCCGGCGCCTCGGCATCATCACCGATGCCCGCTACCGCTTCGAGCGCGGCGTCGACCCGGCCTTCGCCCTGCCGGGGCTCGACCTCGCCACCCGCCTCGTGGTCGATCTGTGCGGCGGCACGCCCACGCAGGTGAGCCTCGCGGGCGAGGTGCCGGACCTGTCCCGCGTCATCGACTTCCCCTGGACCGAGGTTCGGCGCCTGGCCGGGATCGAGCTGTCGCGGGTCGAGATGAAGGTGACGCTGGAATCCCTCGGCTTCCACATCTCGGGCTCCGGCGACCGGGTGAAGGTGCTGCCGCCCTCCTGGCGGCCGGACGTGGAAGGCAAGGCCGATCTCGTCGAGGAGATCGTGCGCATCGCGGGCCTCGACCGGATCGAGCCCAAGCCCCTGCCGCGGATCGAGACCGTCGCGACCGAACCGATGCTGACGGTACTGCAGCGGCGCGGACGCCTCGCCAAGCGGGCGCTCGCCAGCCGGGGCATGCTGGAAGCCGTCACCTACTCCTTCATCCCGCAGGCCGACGCGGTGCTGTTCGGGGGCGGCAAGGCCGATCTGGCGCTGGCCAACCCGATCGCCTCGGATCTCTCCGACATGCGCCCGAGCCTCGTGCCGGGCCTCCTCCGGGCCGCGCAGCGCAACGCCGACCGGGGCTTCCCCGACGTTGCGCTCTTCGAAGTGGGCCAGTGCTTCGCCAGCGACGCGCCGGAGGGTCAGTCCCTGCGCGCCACGGGCCTGCGCCGTGGCACCGCCCGTCATGGCGGGGCCGGGCGCCACTGGAGCGGCGCGGCCGAGCCCGTGGATGCTTTCGAGGCCAAGGCCGATGCCCTGGCGCTGCTCACCGCCCTCGGCGTCCCGACCGGCGGTCTCCAGATCGTCGCGGGCGGACCCGACTGGCTGCATCCCGGCCGCTCGGGCACGCTGCAATTCGGGCCGAAGACCGTGATCGGCCATTTCGGCGCGCTGCATCCGCGCCTCCTGAAGGCGATGGACCTCAAGGGCACGCTGGTGGCCTTCGAGATCGTCCTTGACGCCCTGCCGCTGCCGCGCCATCGCCCGACCAAGGCGAAACCCGCGCTGGTTCTGCCCGATCTCCAGGCGATCGCCCGGGACTTCGCCTTCGTGGTCCCCCGCGACGTGGCCGCCGCCGATATCCTGAAGGCGGTGCAGGGCGCCGAGCGCAAGCTGATCACGGGCGTCGAGGTGTTCGATCTCTACGAGGGCCCGGGCGTGCCGGAGGGCGCGAAATCGGTGGCTGTCGCCGTGCGGCTCCAGCCGAGCGAGCGGACCCTGACCGACGTCGAGATCGAGGCCGTCAGCGCCCGGATCGTCGCCGAGGTGTCGAAAAAGACCGGCGCCACCCTGCGCGCCTGACCTGAGCAAGAGGTGGCCATGGACGCGGATCTGATCGAACGCCTGTCGGTCGCCGACCACATGCCGGTGGAGGCCCTCCGGCAGGCCGTGGCCGCGCCGGAAGCGATCGCCGACGCCGTGCTCCAAGTGCTGGCCACCGCCGCGAAGGATCCCGACGCGCCGAGCGAGCACGAGGCGAACCTGCTGTTCTGGGGCGTGCACGCCCTGGCCGCGGCCGGCGACCGGCGGGTGTATCCCCCGCTGATGCGGCTTCTGCATCAGGACGCTGAGGCGCTTGAGGAGCTGCTCGGCGACGCCCTCGGGATCACCCTGGCCCGCGTCATCGCCAGCGTCTTCGACGGGGATGCGGCCCCGCTTCAGACCCTGATCCTCGACAGCGCCGCCGACGGCGGCATCCGCTACGAGGCCTTCACGGCCCTGTCCTTCCTGACCCGCCAGGGCCGCCTGCCGCTGGCGGACACCCGGGCGCTGCTGGTCCGATTCGAGGCCGCTCAGGCGGCGATCGAAGGCGATCTGGCCTGGGTCGGCTGGGAGGAGTCGATCGCCTATCTCGGCCTCACCGATCTCGCCCCGAAGGCGGAGGCGGCCCGGCGCGACGGCCGCCTCACCGACGAGATCAGCGATGCGGCATGGTTCCGCAAGGCTCTGCGCCGGGCGAGCGCCGAGCCGCCGGACCTCAGCGAGTTCGGCGAGCGCTACGGCACCCTCGACGATCCGGTGGCCGCCCTGGACTGGACCGAGGAATCCTACGGCCAGCCGGTCACGAACCCGTTCAAGGAGGTCGGCCGCAACGATCCGTGCCCCTGCGGCTCGGGCAAGAAATTTAAGAAATGCTGCCTCAACGCGTCCGAGGCGGCCGCCCCGCCGGTGCGGCTTCCCGGGCTGTCCTGACCCCGTCCCGCGTCGCGATGCCGTTGAGCGGGTTGTCCGGGTCCCAGGCGTAAAGCAGCGTCTCGAAGCGCATCGAGCGGGCATCCACCATCAGCAGCCGCCCGACCAGCGGCTCGCCGAACCCGGCGACCGCGCGGATCACCTCCATCGCCATCAGGGAGCCCATCACGCCCGCGAGCGCCCCGAGCACGCCGGCCTCGGCGCAGGGGGCGACGGTCCCGGGCGGAGGCGGCGTCGGAAACAGGCAGCGATAGGTCGGATTGGGCTGCCCGTCCGGCCCGACCTCGTGGGCGCGGATCGTGGTGAGCGAGCCGTCGAAGGCCCCAAGCGCCGCCGTCACCAGCGGTCGCCCGGCGGCAAAGCACGCATCCGAGACGGCGTAGCGGGTCGTGAAGTTGTCGGTCCCGTCGGCGACGA
Source organism: Methylobacterium sp. Leaf118 (assembly GCF_920984675.1). Lineage (GTDB taxonomy): Bacteria > Pseudomonadota > Alphaproteobacteria > Rhizobiales > Beijerinckiaceae > Methylobacterium. The sequence continues at coordinate 26,955 of NZ_CAKLBV010000003.1, read as the reverse complement.
GGTCGTAGCCCGCCAGAAGCGCCGGAGCGTTCTCCGGGGTGAGGCGGACGGCATGGGTCTCCACCCGCACATGCGGGTTGAGCCGGGCGATGGCCTCCGCAGCGCTCTCTACCTTCGGCCGGCCGATATCCGGCGTGCCGTGGATGACCTGCCGCTGGAGATTCGAGAGGGAGACCTCGTCGTCGTCGACGATCCCGATCGTGCCGATGCCGGCCGCGGCGAGGTACTGGATCAGCGGCGCGCCGAGCCCGCCCGCACCCACGACGAGAACCCGCGCCGCCTTGAGCCGGGCCTGCCCCGGCCCCCCGACCTCGCGCAGGACGAGGTGGCGGGCATAGCGTTCGATTTCGTCCGACGAGAGAGCCATGCCGGCCATGTAAGCGCCTGGGACGGTCAGCGGAAGCCGGGCGCGCCGAGCGGCGGCCACTCCTGAGCCGATCACGGCCGCTTATTTGGGGCCGGGCATCGAAGTCCTGTGCGCGCCCCAGGGCTGCGTGCTAGGGCTGCCGCTCCGACGATCGTCGCTGTTTCGCCGTCGCCCGTCGTCCCGAGATGTTGCGCGGTGCCGATCCGTCGCGGTCCGCTCACGCGGGCATCCCGGGATGCGGGCGGGTTCGGCGGAACGCGCCAGCGGTGCTGCCCTTGTCCGACCACGCCCCCCTCGCCCTCGCCCAGGCGCTGATCCGCTGCCCCTCCGTCACCCCGGAGGAGGGCGGCGCCCTGTCCTTCCTGGCGGATCGCCTCGTGGGAGCGGGCTTCTCCGTCGAGCGCCCGATCTTCTCGCAGGACGGCACGCCGGACATCGAGAATCTCTACGCGCGCCTCGGCACGACGAGCCCGGTCCTCGTCTTCGCCGGCCATACCGACGTGGTGCCCCCGGGCGACGACGCGTCCTGGGCACATGGACCGTTTTCCGGCGCGGTCGCCGACGGGTACCTCTACGGCCGCGGCGCCGTGGACATGAAGGGCGGCATCGCCTGCATGCTCGCCGCGGTGCTGGCCTTCCTCGCCGAGCGCGGACCGGACTTCGGCGGCTCCCTCGTCTTCCTGATCACCGGCGACGAAGAGGGCCCGGCGGTCAACGGCACCGTGAAGCTGCTCGACTGGGCGCGCGCCCGCGGGGAACGCTTCGACCATTGCCTGCTCGGCGAGCCGACCAACCCGGACGCGCTCGGCGAGATGATCAAGATCGGCCGGCGCGGCTCGCTCACCGGGCGGATCACCGTGCAGGGGCGCCAGGGCCACGTGGCCTACCCGCACCGGGCGGAGAACCCGATCCCCGGCCTGCTGCGCCTCGCTTCGGCCTTGATCGCCGAGCCCCTCGACGGCGGCACGGCCCATTTCGACGCCTCGAACCTCGAATTCACGACGATCGATGTCGGCAACCCCGCCACCAACGTGATTCCGGCCTCGGCGAAGGCCGTGTTCAACGTCCGCTTCAACGACGACTGGACCGCCGAGACCCTCGGTGCGGAGATCCGCCGCCGTCTCGAGGCGGCGGCGGGCGACACAGTGCGCTTCGATCTCGCGCTTCAGCCCTCGAACGCGCCGGCCTTCCTGACGCAGCCCGACGCCTTCGTCGATCTCGTGGCGGAGGCGATCCAGGCGGAGACCGGCCGGCGCCCGGCGCTCTCGACCACCGGCGGCACCTCGGACGCGCGCTTCATAAAGGATGCCTGCCCGGTCATCGAGTTCGGTCTCGTCGGGCAGACGATGCACGAGGTTGACGAGCGGGTGGCGGTGGCCGATCTGGAGCGGCTCACCGCGATCTACGGACGGGTGGTGGAGCGCTACTTCTCGGCGTAATCAACGCCCACGAAGGTCAGCCCGCCCGCGGGCGCCAGCGGGCCGCAGCGGTGCTTGGCCCGGGTCGCCAGGATCTCCGCCACGTCGTCGGGGGAGAGGCGCCCGCTTCCGGCGAGCATCAGCGTGCCCGCCATGGCCCGTACCTGATGGTGCAGGAAGGAGCGGGCCGAGGTCGCGATGACGATCTCCTCGAAGAGGCCCATCCGCTCCCGCGTCACGTCGAGCCGCTCCAGCGTGCGGACCGGGGACTTCGCCTGACACTCGGCGGCGCGAAACGCCGAAAAGTCGTGGCGGCCGAGCAGCCGCTGGGCGGCGGCGTGCATCCGGTCGGCGTCGAGGGACCAGGGCACCTGCCAGACATGGGCACGGGTCAGCGCGGCGGGGCTGCGCCGATTGAGAATGCGGTAGCGGTAATGGCGCCGGATCGCGGAGTGGCGCGCGTCGAAGGCCTCCGTGACCCGCTCGGCCGAAAGAACGGCGACCGGCAGCGGGCGCAGATGCGCGTTCAGCGCGTCGCGCACGGTGTCGGTGCGCCAGTCCTTGGCGAGATCGACATGCGCGACCTGATGGATCGCGTGCACGCCGGCATCGGTGCGGCCGGCACAGGTGAGCCGCGCCGCCTCGCCGGAAAAGCGCTCGACCGCCGTCTCGATGGCGCCTTGAACCGTTGGGTCCTCGGCCTGCCGCTGCCAGCCGCAGAACGGGCCCCCGTCGTATTCGATGACGAGCTTGTAGCGGGGCATCAGGGCTGCGCCGGCCAACCTCGTCCCCGTCCGCAGCGGAGGCCCGCAGCGGAGGGAGGGGAGGGGTGCGGGCTCGCCGCGGCGCGCAAAGCTCTCACGGAAGCCGCGCCCCGACTGCCATCCGGGCCCCGCGCAAGAACTCCTCGCCGCTCGCCGCGCCGCTCTTGCCGGCCCGGCGCAGTTCGAGGAGCTGCACCGCGCCGCTGCCGCAGGCGATGGTGCCGGCGGCGTCGAGCAGCGTGCCGGGCGCGCCGGAGCCTTCGCAGGGAAGGGCGCGCAACACCTTCACCCGCTCCTGTCCCTTGCCGAGATCGACCTCGAAGGAGGCGCCCGGAAACGGCGACAACCCGTTGATGTGGCACGCGACCGCCGCGGCGGGGCGCGACCAGTCGATGCGCGCCTCCGTATTGGTGATCTTGTGGGCGTAGACCACGCCTTCCTGGGATTGCGGCGTGAAGGTCAGGCCGCCCTCCGCCAGCGCCCGGAGGGCCTCGCCCATCAGAGCGGCCCCGGCCGGCATCAGCGCGTCGTGCAATTCCCCCGCGGTCATGCCCTCGCGGATCGGCAGGCGCCGCTCAAGGGCCACGGGGCCGGTATCGAGCCCCGCCTCCATCCGCATCACGCCGACGCCGCTTTCGGGGTCGCCCGCCATGACCGCGCGCTGGATCGGCGCCGCGCCGCGCCAGCGCGGCAGCAAGGAACCGTGCAGGTTGAGGCAGCCGTGGCGCGGCAGGTCGAGGATCGCTTGCGGCAACAGCATCCCGTAGGCGACGACGACGGCCACCTCCGCCTCGTGGCCCGCGAAGGTCTCGGCGGCCTCCGGCGTCTTCAGGGTCGAGGGAGTCAGGACCGGTAGGCCCAAGGCCTCGGCGCGGGCGTGGACCGGGGAGGGCCGCAGGGCCATGCCCCGCCCGGCTTTGGCGGGCGCCCGGGTGTAGACCGCGGCGAGGGTGTGGCCGTCGGCCTGCAACCGGTCCAGGGTGGGTACGGCGAAATCCGGCGTGCCCATGAAGACGACCCGCATCGGCTCAGGCCGCCGTGTCGCGCTTGGCCGCCTTCGAAAACTTCTTCATCACCCGGTCGCGCTTGAGCTTCGACAGGTGATCGATGAACAGGACGCCGTTGAGATGATCGATCTCGTGCTGGAGGCAGGTGGCGAGCAGCCCGTCCGCCTCCTGCTCCACGGTCTCGCCGTCGAGCGTCATGTAGCGCACCCGGACCCGGTCCGGACGCTCGACCTCGCCGTAGAATTCGGGGATCGACAGGCAGCCCTCGTCGTAGACGCGCCGCTCCTCCGACGACCACACGATCTCCGGGTTCAGATAGACGGTCGGGTTCTTGGCGTTCTCGTCCTTCGCGGCGTCGATGGTGACGACGCGCTTCGGCACGCCGATCTGGATCGCCGCGAGGCCGATGCCGGGGGCGTCGTACATCGTCTCGATCATGTCCTGCGCCAGCGTGCGGATCTCGCGGGTCACCTCCGTCACCGGCTCGGAGCGGAGACGCAAGAGCGCGTCAGGCAGGATCACGAGGGGACGGACGGACATGGCTTGGGGCCGGGATCGGAGGGAGATGGAAAAGCGGTGGTGCCGACCGCAGATAGGCGGCGGCGCGGGGCCGGTCAAATGGCCGCCGGAGGGGACTCAGAACGCCGTGCGGCTGCGGATCGCCGCCGTCAGCGTGCCCTCGTCGAGATAGTCGAGCTCCCCGCCGACCGGTACGCCGTGGGCGAGCCGCGTGATGATCAGCCCGAGGGGCCTCAGGGATTCGGTGACGTAATGGGCGGTGGTCTGCCCGTCGACGGTCGCGTTGAGGGCCAGGATGATCTCCTTCACCTCCGGCTCGCTCGCCCGTTCGACGAGCCGGGCGATGGTGAGATGCTCCGGCCGCACTCCGTCCAGCGCCGAGAGGACGCCGCCGAGCACGTGGTAGCGCGCCTTGACCGCGCCCGACCGCTCCAGGGCCCACAGATCGGACACATCCTCGACCACGACGAGCATGGTCGGATCGCGGCCCTGATCGGCGCAGATCGTGCAGGGCTCGCGGGTATCGACGTTGCCGCAGGACGAGCAGACGACGATCCGGTCGGCGGCGACCCGCATCGCGTCGGCGAGCGGCGCCAGCAGGGTCTCGCGCTTCTTGATGAGCTGGAGCGCGGCGCGCCGGGCCGAACGGGGACCGAGGCCGGGCATGCGGCCGAGGAGCTGGATCAGGCGCTCGATCTCCGGGCCGGCGACGGCTTGGGGCATGCGGTGATTCGAACTTTTCGCGGGAAGGATCGGCGGGGGAACGCCCCGTACATAGGTCTGTCCGGCCGGTTTTGCCCGTTCATCGACACGTCAGGGACAGGCCGGCAAGACAGCCGGCGACACAAGAAAAATTTGGCTCGGCCCAAAGTTTAGTTGACGGCTAAGCGCGGGATCGGGCCTTTGGGCGGCGGGCCGGTGAACCGGCGCGCGGCGGTCCTGAACGACCGCGCGGACGGCCCGCGACGTTGGAACGAGAGCCGGCTGTCCGGCTGCGAACGGTGCGATCAGGGGCCCAGGGAGTCAGTCCGTGACCAATATCGGCGAATTCAACGTGGCCCACGGACCGGAGGTCATCGGCCTGACCGACCTCGCCGGCGTCCACTGGAACCTCGAAGCCCCCCGTCTCTACGAAGAGGCCCTGCGCCGCGGCGAGGCCGAACTCGCCCGGGGCGGCGCGCTGGTCGCCACCACCGGCAGCCACACCGGCCGTTCGCCCAAGGACAAGTACGTGGTGCGCGACGCCACGACCGAGAATGAGATCTGGTGGGACAACAACGGCTCGATCACCCGCGAGCAGTTCTCGACCCTCCTCGACGATTTCCGCACCCATGCCCGTGGCAAGGAACTCTTCGCCCAGGACCTGTTCGGCGGCGCCGACCCGTCCCACCGCGTCCGCGCCCGCGTCTACACCGAGTTCGCGTGGCACTCCCTGTTCATCCGCAACCTGCTGATACGGCCCGATCGCGACGCGCTGGCCTCCTACGTGCCGGAGCTGACGATCATCGACCTGCCGAGCTTCCAGGCCGATCCGGCCCGCCATGGCTGCCGCTCCAAGACCGTGATCGCCATCGACTTCGCCCAGAAGATCGTGCTGATCGGCGGCTCGGCCTATGCCGGCGAGATGAAGAAGTCGGTCTTCACCTACCTGAACTACGTTCTGCCCGGGAAGGGCGTGATGCCGATGCATTGCTCGGCCAATGCCAGCCTCGATCAGACCGGGGATTCGGCCCTGTTCTTCGGCCTCTCGGGCACCGGCAAGACCACGCTCTCGAACGATTCCTCGCGCCAGCTCATCGGCGACGACGAGCACGGCTGGGGCGCCGATGGCATCTTCAACTTCGAGGGCGGCTGCTACGCCAAGACCATCCGGCTGTCGCGCAATGCCGAGCCGGAGATCTACGCCACCACCGAGCGCTTCGGCACGGTGATGGAGAACGTCGTCATCGACCCGCTCACCCGCGTGCCGGACTTCGACGACGCGACGCTGACCGAGAACACCCGCTGCGCCTACCCGCTCGACTTCATCGCCAATGCGAGCGCCACCGGCCGGGCCGGGCACCCTAAGAACATCGTGATGCTGACCTGCGACGCCTTCGGCGTGATGCCGCCGATCGCCAAGCTGACCGGCGCCGAGGCGATGTACCACTTCCTGTCGGGCTACACCGCCAAGGTGGCTGGCACCGAGCGCGGCTTGACCGCCCCGGAGGCGACCTTCTCGACCTGCTTCGGCGCGCCGTTCATGCCGCGCCATCCGAGCACCTACGGCAACCTGCTGCGCGAACTGATCGCGGAGCACGACGTCGATTGCTGGCTCGTGAACACCGGCTGGACCGGCGGCGGCGTCGGCACCGGGCGGCGCATGCCGATCCGCGTGACCCGCCGCCTGCTTACCGCCGCCCTCGATGGCTCGCTGGCCCAAGTCGAGTTCCGCCGCGATCCGTATTTCGGCTTCGCGGTGCCGGTCGAGGTCCCCGGCGTCGAGACGCAGGTGCTCTCCCCGGTCGACACCTGGACCAACAAGGCGGCCTTCGCCGACACCGCCACGCGGCTGGTCACGATGTTCCGCGAGAACTTCAAGCGCTTCGAAAGCTACGTCGATGCCGACGTGCGCGCCGCCGAGCCGGTCGCCGCTTCGATCGCGGCCTAGGGCCAGGACGGTTCTCTCAGCCTCCCTGTGGCGCCGGCTCTCCGCGAGAGCCTGCGCCACAGGGTCGAAACGACAAGGGGCGGTGGCAGAGGTCGCCGCCCCTTTTTCCAAAGCCGCACGCGAACCCGCCGGCCTGCCCTTCGCAAACGGGGGCTCTGCCTCGGGCCGGGACAGGCCGCGCGGTCAGAAGGGCAGCTTCATCCCGGGCGGCAGCGGCAGACCCTTGGTCAGCTCGGCCATCTTCTCCTGCGCGGTCGCCTCGGCCTTGGCCCGGGCGTCGTTGCAGGCGGCCACGATCAGGTCCTCCAGGATCTCACGCTCGTCGGCGACCATCAGGCTCGGATCGATGGCGACGCCGAGCACCTGTCCCTTGGCGGTCATCCGCACGCTGACGGCGCCACCGCCCGAGGCGCCCCGCACCTCGACCGTGTCGAGCTCGGACTGGAGCGAGGCCATCTTCTCCTGCATGGCCTGGGCCTGCTTCATGATGCCCATGAGATCGCGCATGTCGGGTCCGCTCCGGTCGCCGTATCGGGTTTGATCGTCCGGACTGACCTAAGAGCCGAGGCCCCGATCCGCCAGGGACGGAGGTGACGCTCAGGGCTCGTCCTCAGTCTCGTCCGGCACCGGCTCGACCGGGCCGGGCGCCTCCGGGCCGCTCGCCGCCGGGCCGGCCTCGGCGGCCTTGTCGCGCACGTCGACGATCTGGGCGCCGGGAAAGCGCGCCAGCACCTCCCGCACCAGCGGATGGGCGGCGGCGTTCTGGTGGCGGGTCTGCTCCGCCTCGCGCACATTCTGCGCCAGGGTGGGCGCGCCTTCCTCCTTCGAGATCGCCACGATCCAGCGCCGCCCGGTCCAGGCGTCGAGGGCGCGGGCGAGGTCGTTGGCGAGGCTCGGCCGCCCGCCCGCGGCGAGGCGGAACTCGATCCGGCCCTCCTCGAAGCGGACGAGGTGGACGTCGCGCTCCAGGGCCACCTTCAGGGCGATGTCGCGGGCGGCCTCGGCCTGGGCGACCACGTCCTCGAAGCGACCGAGCCGGAGGCCGACGGAGGCCGCCTCGGAAGGGGCGACGATTTCGGGCGCGGGATTGGCCGAGGCGAGGACCGGACGGGGCAGGGCGGGCGCCCGTTGGAGCGCCGCCGAACCGCTCTCGCGGGCGAAGGCGACGGGACCGCCGCCCCCCGAGGCGGGGGCGGCAGGGGCCTGGCCGCCCAGCGCGGCCCCCTCGCTGCGCAGGCGGCGCAGGGCCTCGTCCGGCGTCGGCAGATCGGCGGCGTAGGCCAGCCGGACCACCGCCATCTCGGCCGCGGCCAGGGGGCGGGGGGCCGTCTGCACCTCGGGCAGGGCCTTCAGCAGGATCTGCCATGCCCGCGACAGGGCGCGCACCGGCAAGCGCGCGGCGAATTCCGCGCCGCGGACACGCTCGGCCTCGCTGAGCGTCGGGTCGGCGGCGGCGTCCGGCACGATCTTGAGGCGGGTGACGAGATGGGTGAAGCCGGCGAGATCGGAGAGCATCACCGCCGGGTCGGCGCCCGCATCGTATTGCGCGCGCAACTCCGCGAAGGCCGCGGGCACATCGCCCCGCATCACCGCCTCGAACAGGTCGACGATACGGGCGCGGTCGGCGAGCCCGAGCATGTCGCGCACGCCCGCGGCCGTCACCGAACCGGCGCCGTGGGCGATGGCCTGATCGAGCAGGGAGAGCGCGTCGCGCACCGAGCCTTCCGCCGCCCGGGTGATCGCGGCGAGCGCCTCGGCCTCCGCGGGCACGGCCTCGGCCGCGCAGATCTTCTTCAGATGGGCCGAGAGGGTGTCGGCCTCGACCCGGCGCAGATCGAACCGCTGGCAGCGCGACAGGATCGTCACCGGGACCTTGCGGATCTCGGTGGTGGCAAAGACAAACTTGGCGTGGGGCGGCGGCTCCTCCAGCGTCTTCAGAAAGGCATTGAACGCCTTCTCGGAGAGCATGTGGACCTCGTCGACGATGTAGACTTTGTAGCGCGCCGAGACCGGACTGTAGCGGATGCCGTCGATGATGCCGCGCACGTCGTCGATGCCGGTATGGGAGGCGGCGTCCATCTCCAGCACGTCCATGTGCCGGGATTCCATGATCGCCCGGCAATGGCGGCCGAGCTCCGGCATCGTCACCGTCGGGCCGGTGTCCGGCTGGCCCTCGCGCAGGTAGTTGAGGCCGCGGGCCAGGATCCGGGCGGTGGTGGTCTTGCCGACCCCGCGCACGCCGGTCAGCATCCAGGCCTGGGGGATGCGGTTCGCCGCGAACGCGTTGGCCAGCGTGCGCACCATGGCGCCCTGGCCGATCAGATCGTCGAAGGTCTGGGGACGGTACTTGCGGGCCAGCACCCGGTAGGGCGTCGCGGCCTCGGGCGCCGGCATGCCGGGCAGGCCCGGCTCGTCGGGAAACGTGCCGTGCGTCTCGTCCATGCCGCCGTTCGGATTTTGGGGAGGCTGGCCGCCCGGCCCATGCCGGGCATGGGCGGCGAGGGTGGGAGGCTGGACAAAGACCCGCTCGGTCTCGTTAGGGCTGCTTCCTTCCGGACCTGACCCGGTTGGCGAGTGAAACGTCCCTCGCCAACCTCCCGGAGCCGTATATGACGGCAGGCGCGGCGGGATGCAAGCGCGCCGCTCGCGGGGCTGGAGGAGTATCCCGCCGGGAGGACGGACGATGAACGGACGAGCGACACGGATTTGCCTGGCGGCCTTGCACGCCTTAGTCGCCTGGGGCGCCATTGCGGCACCGGAGATGACGGGCCGGGACTGGCAGGGCCGCTACGTCTACGAGCACGATCCCGGCCTCACCGAGGGCGACGCGACCCCGCTCGTCTCCTACGATCTCGCCCTCGGCCTGCCCGGCGCCCGCGGCGGCTGCCTGCTGACGATCCGCGGCGTCCAGATCAACGAGCGCATCCTGTGTGAGACGCGGGCGGAGGGCGCGACCCTCACCGTCACGTTCCACCGCTACGAGAACGGATCGCTCCTCAACCGGTACGGCTCCGCCGATCACCAGCCCGGCGAGAGCCTCTTCACGCTGTCGAAGGCCGCGGAGGGCGGCGCCGGATTGATCACCCGCTGGCACGGCCTCCATCCGGACGGCGGGAGCGTGGCCGAGAGCGGCGCGTACTTTTTGGAGATGCGGTAGGGGACGGCCGCAGGGCCGCGGGACGCTTTCCCAGGTCGAAGAGCGGCCACGCCCGGCCGAACCGGGCGTCGCCTCACACTCTCCGGGAGGCCACCATGCGGCGCCGGATCCGACCGCCATAGGCGGTCGTGCGCGTCAGAGCAAAACGGCGGGCAGGGCGCCTCACTCGGCCTTGCGCTTGACGATCTCCAGCGTCTTCGGATCGAGCTTGAGATCGAACTGCTTGCCGTTGGCGTCGATGGCGTCATCGACCTCGATCATCCCGTCGTCGAGCTCGATCTCCTTCCACTTGGTGAAGCCTTCCTTCTTCAGGATGTCTTCGACCTTGGTCTGCTGCTCGGGCGGAAGCTTCTCGTCGGCGAGCGCGGGGCCCGCGACCAGGGCAAGCCCGAGGGCGGCGGCGGCGAGGGGACGGGCGAACATGGCATGGCTCCGTTGCAAGGGGATGCGGGGCGAACGGGGCGATCCGCCCAACGGTTCCAGCCGGACCGTCCCGACGCCCAAGCGTGGCGATTGCCAGGGCGCGAGTCGCCGCTTACGCTGCAACTTCCGGGATCGGAAACTTCCGGGATCGGAGCCCGCCCGCCCCATGGTCACCCGCGTCGCCACCGTTGCCTTCGAGGGGATCGAGGCGCGCGCCGTCGACGTGCAGGTGCAGATCGCGGCGGGCCTCGTCGCCTTCACCATCGTCGGCCTGCCGGACAAGGCGGTGGCGGAATCGCGGGAGCGGGTGCGCTCGGCCCTGATCGCCTCCGGGCTCGCCCTGCCGGCCAAGCGCATCACCGTGAACCTCGCCCCGGCCGATCTGCCCAAGGAGGGCTCGCATTACGACCTGCCGATCGCGCTCGCCGTGATGGGCGCCATCGGCGCGCTGCCCGAGGACGCCCTCGCCGGCTATTGCGTGCTCGGCGAACTGGCGCTCGACGGCTCGATCACGGCCGTGACCGGCGTGCTGCCCGCGGCGATGGCGGCCAACGGGCGGGGCCTCGGCCTGATCTGCCCCGCCGCGACCGGCCCGGAGGCAGCCTGGGCGGCGGGCGACATGGACGTGCTGGCGCCGCGCTCGCTCATCCAGCTCGCCAACCACTTCAAGGGCAGTCAGGTGATGGCCCGGCCCCAGCCCGCGATCGCCGCGCCGGCGGGGCCGATGCCGGACCTGCGCGACATCAAGGGGCAAGAGGGGGGCAAGCGCGCCCTGGAGATCGCCGCCGCGGGCGGTCACAACCTGCTGTTCAACGGGCCGCCCGGGGCCGGCAAGTCGATGCTCGCTGCGCGCCTGCCCTCGATCCTGCCGCCGCTCGGCCCCCGCGAACTCCTCGAAGTCTCGATGATCCAGTCGGTGGCGGGGGAATTGAAGGGCGGCGCCCTCTCGAACCGGCGCCCGTTCCGTCAGCCCCACCACTCGGCCTCCATGGCCGCCCTGGTCGGCGGTGGCCTCCAGGCCCGGCCCGGAGAAATCTCCCTGGCCCATGGCGGCGTGCTGTTTCTCGACGAGTTGCCGGAATTCACCCCGCAGGTGCTCGATTCGCTGCGCCAGCCGATGGAGACCGGCGCGGTAATGATCGCCCGGGCCAACCACCGGGTCACCTATCCGGCCCGCTTCCAGTTGGTCGCGGCGATGAATCCCTGCCGCTGCGGCATGGCGCTGGAGCCGGGCTATGCCTGCCGGCGGGGCCCCAACGAGCGCTGCGTCGCGCAATACGGCGCCCGGATCTCCGGCCCGCTCCTCGACCGGATCGACCTGCGCATCGAGGTCGCCGCCGTCACCGCCGCCGACCTGATCCTGCCACCCCCCGCGGAAGGCTCGTCGGAGGCCGCCGTGCGTGTCGCGGCGGCCCGGGCGCTCCAATCGGCCCGGTTCGCCGAGAGGGGCTTGGCCGCCTCGCTCACCAACGCCACCTGCCCGGCGCCGGTGATCGAGGAGGTGGCCGCCCCCGATGCCGAGGGCGCCGCCCTCATTCGCGATGCGGCGGAATCCATGCGGCTCTCGGCCCGGGGCTTCCACCGCACCCTGCGGGTCGCCCGCACATTGGCCGATCTCGACGGCGAGGCGCGGGTGAGGCGGCTGCACCTGGCCGAAGCCCTGTCCTACCGGGCCCGGGGCGAACGCCCGGCGGCCGCCGCGTGAGGCGGCGTCAGGCCGCCTTCACGGCGGGGACCGAGGGGCGCAGCAGGCCTTCGCTGAACTGTCGTTCGACCTCGGCCTTCGGCATCGGACGGCCGAACAGGTAGCCCTGACCGTAATCGCAGCCCTGATTCGACAGCCAGTCGAGGCTGGTCTCGCACTCGATGCCCTCGGCCGTGGTCACGAGCCCGAGGCTGTTGCCGAGCTTGATGATGGCATCGACCAGCTTGGCGCGGTCATCGCCCTGGGCGATCGAGTTCACATAGGACCGATCGATCTTCAGCTTGTCGAAGCGCAGTTCGCGCAGGTGATAGAGGCTCGAATATCCGGTGCCGAAATCGTCGAGCGCCACCCTGACGCCGAGGCTCTGGAGCTTGGTCAGGGTCGCCCGGGTCGCCTCCATGTCCTGCACGATCGCCGTCTCGGTGATCTCCACTTCGAGGCGCTCGGCCGGGAAGCCCGTCTCGGTGAGGATCGCGGTGATCCGTTCGGCGAGCCCCACTTCCTGGAACTGCTGCGGGGCGATGTTGACGGCGAGTTGAAGATGGTTCGGCCAGTCCCGCGCGTCGAGGCAGGCGCGGCGCAGGATCAGGGTGCTGAGGTCGCCGATCATGCCGGTCTCCTCGGCGACCGGGATGAACACCGCCGGCGCGAGCAGGCCGCGCTCGGGATGGCGCCAGCGGGCCAGGACCTCGAACCCGGTCACCGCCTGCCCGGGCAGGGCGACCACGGGCTGGTAGAACGGCTCGATCTGTCCCTGATCGATGGCGACGCGCAGGTCCGTCTCGAGCCGGGCACGGGCCTTGAGCCGTTCGTCCATGGCGGTCTCGAACACCCGGTAGGTGCCGCGCCCGTCCCGCTTCCCCTGGCCCATGGCGAGGTCGGCGGCATGCAGGACCGCGTCGGCGCTGCCCGCCTCGCGGCCCGCATCGGCGATGCCGACCGTGGCGCCGACCTTGATCTCGTGACCCTGCCAGGAAACCGGGGCCGAGACCGCAGCGATCAGCCCCTGGGCGATCCGCGCCAGGGCCTCGCCGTCGGAGCCGGTCTCGACCAGGGCGATGAACTCGTCGCCGTCGAGGCGCGCGAGGCTCGAGCCGGAGGGCAGCGCGCGTTCGAGCCGCTCGCCGACGGCGCAGAGCACCGCGTTGCCGGCCTCGCGGCCGTAGAGTTCGTTGACCGGCTTGAACCGGTCGAGGTCGATCAGGAACACCGAGAGACGCGAGCCGCCGGCCGCAGCCGATCGGCTCCGGCGCCGCGCCTCCAGGCTCTCGATGAAGCGGCGGCGGTTGGACAGGCCGGTCAGCGGGTCGTGGCGGGCGGCCTCGGAGGCCTGCGCCTCGGCCGTGTCGCGTTCGCGGATCGCCCGGCGCAGCCGCACCGATTTCGAAACGCTCGCCACGAAGGCGCCGAGTCCCATGAAGAAGCCCAGCATGAACAGGTCGGACAGCTGGTGCCCGATGATGAGAGCGTCGAGCCAGCGGAAGGCCCCGAGCTGAACGCCAAGAAGCCAGACGCAACAGCCGAGCATCATCAGGCACAGGAGATCGTAGAGCTCGCCGCTCCCCCAACTGGCCCTCTTCCGGTCAGCCATGTGCCGCTCCTTGTTCCTCCGCAACCAGCGGTCAAACCTCCTAAGGCGCACTTAATCCGCGCCCGAAGAGGGCGAAGCCCTTCGGGTCATCGTCAACGCCGTGTCCTCGGCGCGCGCGGGACCGGGTCGTCGCGCCGAACCGCCGCGGATCCGGTCCCCGTGCCGCGGAGCGGAGGCGCATTCGTGCATCATCCTGCCGAACGCTCCGGCGAAGCCCGGCGGCGGCCATTGCGGCCGCGGGGCGCCGCGCACATAGTCGATTCGCGACGTGCAGGGCGCCGGGTGACCGGTCAAGACCCGTTCGAGGGAGAGACGCGGTGGGACACGGCACGCAGATGCGCCGGCATCTGTGCGGGATCCAGACGGCCTGGACCGACGCGGCGGAGCCCGGGGCGGCGGTCGCGGCGGTGGCCGGGGCGGTCGAGCCCACGGGCATCGGCCACCTGATGGTGTTCTTCTCGCCGACCTACGACCCCGATATCTTGACCGCGGAGCTGGCCGCGCGCTTTCCCGGCGTTCCGGTCACGGGCTGCACCACCTCGGGCGGGATCAGCCCGGCGGGCTCGATCGACCGCGGCCTCGTCGCCATCGCCTTTCCCCGCCAGGGGTTTCGGATCGTCGCCGGCGTGCTGACCCAGATCGCCCGGCTCGATGTCGAGGGCGCGGCCTCGACCGTGCGCGGCCTCCGCCGCCTGCTCGACCAGAGCGGGGGCACCGGTCACCGCTTCGCGATCTCGCTCATCGACGCGCTCGCCAATGCGGAGGAGACCGTGGTGTCCGCCGTCGCCTGGGCGCTCGACGGCATCCCGCTGATCGGCGGCTCCGCGGGCGACGACCTCGCGTTCCGCGCGACGGTGCTGATCCATGAGGGCCGCGCCCATCGCGACGCGGCGGTGATCCTGCTCGTCGAGACCGACTTCCCGATCCGGATCTTCAAGAGCGACAATTTCGAGCCGACGAGCCGGAAATTCGTGGTCACGGCGGCCCGCGAGGACGAGCGGCGCGTCTACGAACTGAACGCCGAGCCCGCTGCGCGGGAATACGCCATGGCGGTCGGGCTCGACCCGGAGCGTCTGACCCCCATGAGCTTCGCCGCCTATCCCCTCGCGGTGAAGATCGGGGGCGAATATTACTGCCGCTCGATCAGCCGGGTGGAGCCGGACGGCTCGCTGACCTTCTTCTGCGCCATCGGCGAGGGCGTGGTGATGACGCTGGCCCAGCCCCGGGACATCGTCGAGGCGACGCGGGCCGAGCTCGCCGCCCTCGACGAGGGCCTGGGCGGTCTCGACCTCGTCATCGGCTTCGACTGCGTGTTCCGCCGCCTCGATGCCGAGAGCCGGCAGGTACGGCACCGGATCGCCGATCTGTACCGGCGCTACAGCGTGGTCGGGTTCGAGACCTACGGCGAGCAATACCGGTCCATGCACCTCAACCAGACCTTCACGGGCATCGCGATCGGCCGGGTCGGCGCGCCGTGACGAGCCCGCGATGAACCGGCCGACCCTCTGGGCGGAGCCTGCCGCCGAATCCGACACCGTCGAATCCCTGAGCCGGCGCGTGGCCAAACTCGAGCGGATCAACGCGTCGCTGATGGCCCATGTCGAGCGGACCATGGACCAGCAGGGCGGCGCCTATTCCCTGTTCCAGACCGCGATCATGCTGGAGGGACGGGTCCGCGCCCGCACCGAGGAGTTGACGGCGCTGATGCACAGCCTGGAGCGCTCCAACGAGGCGCTGCAGGCGGCCAAAGAGGAAGCCGAGACCGCCAACCGCTCCAAGACCCGCTTCCTCGCGGCCGCGAGCCACGACCTGCTGCAGCCGTTGAACGCCGCCCGCCTCTCGCTCTCGGCGCTGGCCGACCTCGCGGCGGGCCCCGAGGCCCACACGATCACCCGGCAGGTGGAGCGTGGGCTGGAGACGATCGAGGACCTGATCAAGGCGCTCATCGACATCTCGAAGCTCGATGCCGGCGTGGTCCGTCCCGTCGTCAAGGCGGTGCGGCTCGCCGATCTCGTCGGCGGGATCGAGGCGAGTTTCCGGCCCTTCGCCGAGCGCAAGGCGCTGCGCCTGGTCAGCCGCTGCGCCGACCTCGTGGTCGAGACCGACCCGATGCTGCTCCAGCGCATTCTCCAGAATCTCGTCTCCAACGCGATCCGCTACACCGAGCGCGGCGGGGTGCTGATCGCCGGGCGGCGGCGGACGGACCCGGAGGGACGCAAACGCTGCCGCATCGACGTCATCGATACCGGCCGCGGCATCCCGGAACACGAGCGGGCGCTGGTGTTCGAGGAATTCTACCGCGGCGCGCGCGAGGGCGAGGATGGCGGCGTGGGGCTCGGCCTCGGCCTGTCGATCGTGCAGCGCATGGCCTCGACGCTGGGGCACGGCATCGCGCTCGGGTCCCGTCCCGACCACGGCACGCGGTTGAGCCTCACTTTGCCGCTCGCGACGCAGCGGCCGGACGCGCCGGTGCGCGTGGCCCCCCTGGCGACGACGCTGACCGGGGCGCGGGTCCTCGTGATCGAGAACGACGCCGCCACGGCGGAGGCGCTGCGGCGCCTGCTGCGCAACTGGGACGCAGAGGTGCGGACCTTCTCCGATCTCGCGGGGGTCGTCGCGGCGCTCAATGCCGGGTTGGGCCGGCCCGACGTGATGGTGATCGATTACCATCTCGACCACGGCGCCTGCGGTTTCGATGTCGTGGATTACCTGCGCCGCAACCGGGGCTGGGTCACCCCGGTGATCCTCACCACCGCCGACCACAGCGCCGCGATCGAGGGGCAGGCTCGGGCCCATGGCGCGGAACTCGTCCACAAGCCGATCAAGCCGGCACAGCTGCGCTCGCTGCTCGCCTACATGCTGGCGTGAGCGGCGAAAGCGGTCCTCCCGGTCGACGCCCTACAGGGCGCTGAGCCGCGGCAGCCCGATCAGGCGGCTGCGGGCGCGGGCGACGAGGTCCGGGCGGATGCGGGCGACGTCTTCGCCGTCGAGCAGGGGCGAGGTCGAGAGCGCCGCCAGATAGGCGTTCTCGGGCTCGCGGCAGGTGGCGACCGCCTTGGTCGCCGCGTAGCTACGGCTCATGGTGCGGGCCTGATCCGCGAAGGCCTCGTCGAGGCAGGCCTGCCACGCGGCGTGACGCGTCACGGCCACGCTCTCCGCCTGGGCGGGAAGCGCGGCGAGCGAGGCGAGGGCAGCGAGCAGGAGGACGCGGCGCATGGGACGGCGAACCGTTGGCAGGACGGGCGTTTCCGGGAACGTGCGGCGGCCGCGGAAACCTTCCGTCAACCTTGGCTGCCGACCCGTTAAGCCGGTCTAACGCGCGGAGGGTCGGTCCGGTCCCGATCCGGGACGCCTTCGTCAGCGATTCGCGGCCGTGACCGGCGAGGCGTCGCGCCCGAGGGCGACCCAGCCCACCGCATCCTGGCTCTCGCGCTTGACGAAGGTGTAGCCGGTCTGGGTCCAGGGCAGGACCACGCTGGTCTTGTTGTCGAGCACGAGGTCGCCGCGGTTGGTCACGATGGTGAGCACGGCATGGCCCTCGCCCTTCTCGTCGATCACCACGGTCATGCGCATCGCCCGGCGCGGCACACCGGCCTGAACGAGGGAGCGCCGCTTCAGGAGCTGGAAGTCCTCGCAATCCCCACGACCATCCTCGGCGAGGTCCCAGCGGTCGGCGGAGCGCCAATGCTGCAGGTCGGTCACCGCCTCGACCGACCGGTTGATCCGGCGATTGACCGCGTTGATCGTTTGCCACAGCGCCGGCGTCAGGGTGACGGCGGCGGCCTCGGTGCGATCGACAGCGCACTCAGCGGGATAACGCTCGCAGAACTCGGCCCAGGCGGCGATCGGGCGGGCCGCGCCGGTGGTGGCGGCCGACGGTCCGATGGCGGGAAGCGGCTGGGCCGCAGCCTCCGGGGCGGCGAGACCGCAGGCCAGGAACGCGGCGAGGGCGAGGCCGGCACGGGACGTCGTGCGGCGGGAGGCGAAGCGACGCTGGGCGAACTCGATACGCATGGACCCGACCCGAACCCTTAAGCTCTCGTTAAGGAAGCTCTCACAGGCGGCGGGGCAGGGCAATCGGAAGGTTAAAGATCGGTTAACGGCTTCACTCGCAATCGAATGAAAGACTCCGGGGGGCGGCGCGCCTGTGGCCGGGCACGGAGGCTGCTAGGCTCGAATCACGAACGAGTCCGGAGCGCACCTCACCCATGACGACCGAAATGACCGGTGCCGCCGCCGCCCCCCCGACGGATCGGGGATCGCCGGTGATCCGCACCATCGCGATGCCCGCCGACACCAACCCGGCGGGCGACATTTTCGGCGGCTGGCTGATGGCCCAGATGGATCTCGCGGCCGGCAACGTCGCCGCCCGGCGCGCCCGGGGCCGCTGCGCCACGATCTCGGTGGAGGCCATGACCTTCCATCGCCCGGTCTTCGTCGGCGACGAGGTCAGCATCTATGCCTGGATCGTGCGCATCGGACGCAGCTCGATGGCGATCCAGGTCGAGGTCTGGCGCCGGGAGCGCGAGGGCGAGCTGACCGTGAAGGTGACCGAGGGGCTGTTCAGCTTCGTCGCCATCGGGCCGGACCGGCGGCCGCGGCCAATCCCGCCGGATGTGATGCCTGCCAGCTGACGGGCCCGGCGCCGGTCAGTGCATCGTCAGTGTCGTCAGGCGCCGGGCGTTGGCATGCTGGTGGAGGAAGGCGCTCATCTCGGCGAGCACCGGGGCCTTGCGGCGGAACGTGACCGAGAGGGCGAGCAGCGTGTCGGCGTGGTCGAGGCCGGGATAGACCCGCTCCTGCACCGGGACGCGGGCACTGCGCAGGCGGCCGGCGAGGCTCTCGGTGTTGAAGGGGCGCACCACGGTGTCGGCGTCGCCGGTGGCCAGGAAGGTCGGCGGGGAATGGGAGCCCGCGAAGGTGACCGGCTGGGTCGCCTTGGCGTCGGGCGCCTGCCCGAACACGTCGATCGAGGTCCGCTGGTCGAAGGGCAGGAAATCGTAGGGTCCCGAGAGGCCGGCCACCGCCCGGATCGAGCGCGGATCGACGCCGGCCCGGCGCAGGTATTCCGGATCGAGCCCGAGCATGGCGGCGTTGTAGGCCCCCGCCGAATGGCCCGCGAGCACGATCCGGTTCGGATCACCGCCATGGGCAGCGATGTTGTCGCGGACCCAGGCGATCGCCGCCGCGCCGTCCTCGAGGAAATCGGGGAATCGCGATTGCGGGAAGAGACGGTAATCCGGCAGCACGGTCACGAAGCCCTGCGCCGCGAAGGCCTGGGCGACGAAGGCGTAATCGTCCTTGCTGCCGCTGTTCCACGAGCCGCCGTAGAAGAACACCAGCACCGGCGCCTTCACCAGGGGCACGCTCGGCACGAACACGTCGAGGCGCTGGCGCGGGTCCGCGCCGTAGGCGGCGTCGCGCAGGGCGAGGCGGCCGCCCTTGTCGCGGGGGCCCAGCGCATCGAACAGCGCCAGCGGCGAACAGCCGCTCAGGCCCAGGGCGACGAGGCCGAGGCAGATCAGCGAGACGAGGGAGACGAACGCTTTGATCATGTCGTCCTAAGATTGACGTGGCGCGCACGGCGGATTCATGGCCGAGCCGAGGCGAAAGCGGCCAGGGCGGCCGGCGAGCTCCGGGGTCATGTTCGCAGCACGATGCAGGCGCCGCCGACGGCGCGGATCTTCTGGCACAGGCCGTCGGCGGCGGCGCGGCTCTCGGCGGGAATCCGGACGCGGTAGAAGGCGCGGGAGCCGCGGAAGCGCAGGCGGGTTCCGATGATCATCGGCCGCACCTCGCCGATCACGCCGGCATAGCGCGATCGGGCCCGCTGGAAGCTTGCCAGCGCCAGGGATTTGGAGAAGTTGCCCGCGAGCTGGATGCCCCAGGGGGCCGCCGGGCCGCCCTCGATCGGCAGGGCGAAGCGGTCGCCCCGCGCGGGGATGCGCAGGGCCGCCGTGACCTGAAGGCAGTTCTGCGTCTCGGCCTCGAGCGGGGCCGGCGTCTCGGAGGGTTTGTCCGCCGCCTTGCCCTCGCGGGACGCCGGTCCCTCCGGCATCTCGACCGACGGGGTCGCGCGCCAATCCTCCGCCGGGCGGCCGGTGATGGCGATGACGTAGGCCCGGGTCTCGGCGGGCAGCCCGCCCGAGCCCGCAAGCCAGGACGAGACGCGGCCCGGCCCGCCATTATAGGCCGCCGCCGCCAGCCCGAGATTGCCGAACTGCCGCTTCAGGTCCGCGAGGAAATGGGCGGCGTGGGGGATCGCCTGCTCGGGGTCGAACGGATCGGTGAGGCCGCGCTCCCGCGCGGTGCCAGGCATGAACTGCGCGACCCCCTGCGCGCCCGCAGGGCTCACGACGCCCACGCGGAAGCTGCTCTCGCGCCAGATCAGCCGCGTCAGGAAGGGCACCGGCAGGCTGCGTGCCTTCGCTGCGCCCTCGATCAGACGGCAGAGCGCCTGCTCGACGGTCTCGCTGTCGGGCGAGGTCGTGGCATGGGCCGGGGCGCCGAGCATCAGGAGGGCGGCGGCCGGCAAGAGGGCGAGACAAAAGCGAAGCACGGGCGTTCATCTAGGGCCCTCGGCGCGCCTTGCGTAGTTGGTGCAACGCAGCATCGTCGGATTTCGTGTCCGCGGGGACGATTCGCGTGTTCCGGCTCGCGCGCTATAACCCACCGTCCCGCCCGGTCCGCGTCTCGGCCTCGGCGGGCCGCATGTCGCTGCCGGGGCCCGATGACCGAACCGCTTCTGACCGTCGAGGATCTCTCGGTCGTGTTCCGCACCCGGGACGGCGAGACGCGCGCGGTCGACCGCGTGTCCTTCTCGATCGCGCCGGGCGAGACGCTGGCGCTCGTCGGCGAATCGGGCTCGGGCAAGTCGGTCACGGCGCTCTCGGTCCTGCGCCTGCTCGATGGCGCGGCCCATCACCCCTCGGGCCGGATCCTGTTCAAGGGGCGCGATCTGCTCACCCTGCGCGAGCGGGATCTCCGCCAGGTGCGCGGCGCCGACATCACCATGGTGTTCCAGGAGCCGATGACCTCGCTCAACCCGCTGCACACGATCCAGCGGCAGATCGGCGAGGTTCTGGAAATCCACCGCGGCCTGCGCGGCCAGCGGGCACGGGCCCGCATCCTCGAACTCCTCGACCTCGTCGGCATCCGCGACGCCGAGCGGCGGCTTGGGGCCTATCCCCACGAATTGTCGGGCGGCCAGCGCCAGCGCGTGATGATCGCCATGGCCCTGGCCTGCGAGCCGGACCTGCTGGTCGCCGACGAGCCGACCACCGCCCTCGACGTCACCGTCCAGGCCCAGATCCTGGCGCTCCTGGCCGATCTCCAGAAGCGCCTCGGCATGGCGATGCTGTTCATCACCCACGATCTCGGCATCGTGCGGCGCATCGCCACCTCCGTCTGCGTGATGCTGCGGGGGCGGATCGTCGAGACCGGTCCCGTGGCGGAGGTCTTCACCCGGCCGCGCCACGACTACACCCGTCGGCTCCTCGCCTCGGAGCCCACAGGCCGGGCGAACCCGGTCGATCGGACCGCCCCGGCGATGATCGAGGCCGGGCCGATCAAGGTCTGGTTCCCGCTGAAGGAGGGGCTGCTCCGGCGCACCGTGGGGCACGTCAAGGCGGTGGACGGCGTCACGCTCGCGGTGCGGGCGGGCGAGACCGTCGGCGTCGTCGGCGAGTCGGGCTCGGGCAAGACCACCCTCGGCCTCGCGCTTCTGCGCCTGATCGGCTCAGAGGGGCCGATCGTGTTCCTCGGGCAACGGATCGACCGCTACGGCGTCGGCGCGATGCGGCCCCTGCGCAAGGACATGCAGGTGGTCTTCCAGGATCCCTATGGCTCGCTCTCGCCGCGGATGTCGGTGGGGGAGATCGTCGCCGAGGGGCTTCAGGTCCAGGGGCGGGTCAACACCGCCGCGGAGCGACGGGCGGCGGTCGCCAAGGCACTCACGGATGTCGGCCTCGATCCGGCGGCGATGGACCGCTATCCGCACGAATTCTCCGGCGGCCAGCGCCAGCGGATCGCCATCGCCCGCGCGATCGTGCTGGAACCCCGCTTCGTCGTCCTCGACGAGCCGACCTCGGCCCTGGACCGCTCGGTGCAGGCACAGATCGTGACGCTGCTGCGCGACCTCCAGCGGGAGCGGGGGCTCGCCTACCTGTTCATCAGCCACGACCTGAAGGTCGTGCGGGCGCTCTCGAACTACGTTCTGGTGATGCAGCAGGGGCGGGTCGTCGAGGAGGGCCTGGCCGAGGCGATCTTCGCATCGCCCCAGACCGAGTACACCCGCACCCTGTTCGCGGCGGCCTTCGAGATGGATGCGGCGACCACCGCCGACGAGCCGGTCCTGGCCTGAGCCGATGGCCCGCGCCCTCCTCGTCGTCCTCGATTCCGTCGGCATCGGGGGCGCCCCCGATGCCGCCCGCTACGGCGACCGCGGCGCCGACACGGTCGGCCACATCGCCGAAGCCTGCGCCGCCGGGCGCGGGGACCGGGCCGGGCTTCGCGCGGGCCCCCTGGCCGTGCCGAACCTCGCCGCCCTCGGCCTCGGCCTCGCCTGCGAAGGGGCGACGGGCCGCATCCCGCCGGGCTTGTCGCCTTCGGAGCCGCCGCGGGCGCTTTGGGGCCACGCGATCGAGCGGGCGTCCGGCAAGGACACGCCCTCGGGCCACTGGGAGATCGCCGGCCTGCCCCTTCCGGAGCCCTGGGGCCATTTCCCCGACACGCGCCCGGCCTTCCCGCCCGAGCTGATCGCCGCCTTCTGCGCAGAGGTGGGCGTTCCGGGCATTCTCGGCGATTGCCATGCCTCGGGCACGGCGATCATCGACACCTTCGGGGACGCGCATGTCCGGACGGGCCGGCCGATCTGCTACACCTCGGCCGACAGCGTCTTCCAGATCGCCGCCCACGAGACGGCCTTCGGGCTGGAGCGTCTCTACGCCACCTGCCGGATCGCGCGGCGTCTCTGCGACCCCTATCGGGTCGGCCGCGTGATCGCCCGCCCCTTCCTCGGTGACGCGGCCTCCGGCTTCCGCCGCACCGGGAACCGCAAGGACTTTTCGGTGTCGCCCCCCGCCGACACGCTGCTCGACGTCGCGGCGGCGGCGGGCCGCGCCCTCGTCAGCGTCGGCAAGATCGGGGACATCTTCGCCCACCGGGCCACCGGCCGCGAGATCAAGCCTTCGGGCAACGCCGCCTGCCTCGACGCGGCGCTATCGGCCTTCGCCGACCTGCCCGAGGGCGGGCTCGTCTTCGTCAACCTCGTGGATTTCGACACGGAACACGGCCACCGCCGCGACGTGCCGGGCTACGCCGCCGAACTCGAAGCCTTCGACGCGCGGGTTCCCGACATCCGGGCCGCTCTGCGGCCGGGCGACCTCGCCCTCGTCACCGCCGACCACGGCAACGACCCCACCTGGGCCGGGACCGAGCACACCCGCGAGCAGGTGCCGGTGTTGGCCTTCGGGCCGGGGCTGGCGACGGGCCCCCTCGGGCGGCGCGACAGCTTCGCCGATATCGGCGCCTCGCTCGCCGCGCATCTCGGCCTGCCGCCGCTCGGGGCGGGGCAGGCCTGGTGGTGAGAACGGGACTCTCGCCCCCGAGAGGGGAGAGGGGACGCCTCAGCGCGAGAACTTCTTGTACTTCAGCTTCTTCGGGATGATCGAGTCGGTGCCGAGCCGGCGCTTCTTGTCGGTCTCGTAATCCGAGAAGTTGCCCTCGAACCACTCGACATGGCTGTCGCCCTCGAAGGCGAGGATATGGGTCGCGATGCGGTTCAGGAACCAGCGATCGTGGCTGATGATGACGGCGCAGCCGGCGTAATCCTCGAGCGCGTCCTCGAGCGCCCGCAGGGTCTCCATGTCGAGATCGTTGGTCGGCTCGTCGAGGAGCAGCACGTTGGCGCCGCCCTTGAGGGTGCGGGCCAGATGCACGCGGTTGCGCTCGCCGCCCGAGAGCGTCCCGACCTTCTTCTGCTGGTCGCCGCCCTTGAAGGCGAAGGCCGCGCAATAGGCCCGGGAATTGATCTCGCGTTTGTTGAAATAGATGATGTCGTTGCCGCCCGAGACCTCCTGCCAGACGGTGGCGTTGGGATCGAGGGCGTCGCGCGACTGGTCGACATAGCCGAGCTTGACCGTCTCGCCGACCTCGATGCGGCCGCCGTCGGGCGTCTCCTGGCCGGTGATCATCTTGAACAGGGTGGTCTTGCCGGCGCCGTTCGGGCCGATCACGCCGACGATGCCGCCCGGCGGCAGCTTGAACGAGAGATCCTCGATCAGCAGGCGGTCGCCGAACGCCTTGTTGAGATGATCGAACTCGATGACGTTGGTGCCCAGCCGCTCGTCGATCGGGATGACGATCTGCGCCGCCGCATCGACCTTGCTGTTCTGCTTGGCCACCAGCTCTTCGTAGCGGGTGATCCGCGCCTTCGACTTCGACTGCCGGGCCTTGGGCGAGGCCGAAATCCACTCCTGCTCGCGGGCGATCGAGCGCTGGCGGGCCATGTCCTCGCGGCCCTCCTGCTCCAGGCGCTTCTGCTTCTGCACGAGCCAGGCCGAGTAGTTGCCCTCGTAGGGAATCCCCCGGCCGCGATCGAGTTCGAGGATCCAGCCCGTGACGTTGTCGAGGAAGTAGCGATCGTGGGTCACGATCAGGATCGCGCCCGGATACTGCTTGAGGTGGCCTTCGAGCCAGTTCACCGTCTCGGCGTCGAGGTGGTTGGTCGGCTCGTCGAGGAGCAGCAGTTCCGGCTCCCACAGCAGCAGCCGGCACAGGGCGACGCGGCGGCGCTCGCCGCCCGAGAGCGTCGCGACCGGCTGCTCGTCGCTCGGACAGCCGAGGGCCTCCATGGCCTGATCGACCTTGGAATCGAGCTCCCAGAGGTTGCCCGCCTCGATCTTGTCCTGGAGCGCGGTCATCTCGTCCGCGGTCTCCTCGGAATAGTTCATGGCGAGGTCGTTATAGCGGTCGAGCAGGGCCTGCTTCTCGGCCACGCCTTCCATGACGTTCTCGCGGACACTCTTGTCGGGGTCGAGCTGCGGCTCCTGCGGCAGGTAGCCGACCCGGGCGCCCTGCGCGACGAACCCCTCGCCCGTCCAGTCCTTGTCGATGCCGGCCATGATCTTGAGCAGCGTCGACTTGCCGGAGCCGTTGATGCCGAGCACGCCGATCTTGGCGTCCGGGTAGAACGACAGGTTCACGTTCTCGAGGACCTTCTTGCCCCCGACATAGGTCTTGGTCAGACCGCGCATGTGGTAGATGAATTCGCGGGCCATGTGCGTTCGTCCTTGAAATGGGGGACCGGGGCCGGGGCTCCGGCGGCTTCGCGGAAGCGTGCCGTCTCGCGCGGGCCCGGCCACTGGGGCCGCCGCGCGGGGCGCCGTCCGCTCGCGGGTTGAGATTGTGCTGTCCGAGTATCAGGGCCGCCGGGCAGGAGCAAGGACGGCACGGCCGGGCGCACCCTCCGCGACGCGGGTCCGCCCCCTGTCAGGCGAAGGGGTTCTTCACCGGAGTCGACGCCTCCGGCTCCTCGGGAACCGCGTCCGGCAAACTCTCCCCCTCCAGGGCCGAGACCACGGCGTCGAGGACGGCCTTGAGGGCCTTGGCCTTGCGCAGGCCCTCGCGATCCCGGGTGATGTCGAGGGACCCGTGGAGCGCGATGCGGGTCGCGCCGTTCTCGACCGAGAAGGTCGAGAGCGTGCGAACGGAGGCATCGTCCGCGAAGGGGACGAAGGGCGGGGCGGCCTTGCCTCGGGTCATTGGAACCTCGTCGACCGGTCAGAAAATCGCGCGCAATAGTTCGCGCCAGAGACGGCGCAGGGCGTCGTAGGCCAGCGCTTTCAGGAAGCCCGCGAAGGACTCGTCGCGCCGCCCCTCGTTCCGGGAGAAGTCGCGAGGCTCGGGCAGATCCATGACCTTGGCCTTGTCCGCCTCGGACAGGGCCGGGAACGCGTCGATCCCGGCGGTCTCGCGCAACGCCGCGATCGAGACGGCCCGCCATTCGCCGCCGGCCTCGTTGGGGGCGAGATAGGCGCCGGCCTCGCCGGTACGGGGGTCGTAGATCGCCTTGAAGAGATGCGTGGGCACGAGCACCCGGCCCTTGATCGCGCCCACGGAGCGGCCTTCGAACACCGGACCGGTGACGACGAAGACCTCGCCGCGCTCGGTGGCGAGGCGGCGGACGCTTTCCTCGATGCCCGCCCACAGGCTGCGGTTGGCGCTGCGGTTCTGCGGCACGATGTTGGCCAGACTGAACGATTCGGCCTGCGCGGCCGCGCTCGGCATGTCGCCGGCCGGGGCGAGATGGCCGCGGTCGAACCCGCTCCGGGTGTAGTCGGACAGGCTCGCCCGATCGTCCTCGGGCAGGCGGTCCTCTTCGTGGAACGCGTCGTCGCGCTCGACCCGTCGGGCGGCGGCGACGCTCCGGCGGGTCAGGCGCTCGGCGGCGTAGAGCGGCGCGCGCGCGACGCCCGAATGCAGGATCGCGAAGGCCTCGAAGCAGAGCGGCACGGTGCGCTCCGTGAGCTTCGGATTGCTGAGGAGGGGCGCGCGGCCCTGCGCGAACAGAGCCGGGCAGGGGGGCGCCTCGGCGGCGCGGGCTCCCGACGCCGGCAGGACGGCCAGAAGGATCAGGCCCCAACGGGCGGATCGCCGACGATGCGCCATGAGCCCCGCGCTAGAAGCAGACCCGGACCCGCCGGGGGCCGGACGGCGTGTAGCGCCAGCGGAACCCGCAGGGCCGTCCGAGGGCGCCCTGGACCGAACCTTCGAAGGGACGCACGTCCCGATCCGGCGGACCGGGCGGACGTCGGCAGCGCACGGGTTGCGGGCAGAGGCGCCGCCCGATCCCGGGGGTTCCGGCATCGGCGGCGATCGCCGGCGCGGCGGCGAGTCCGCCGAGAAAGGCCAGGGCCGGAATGAGGGTGCGGCGAAAGGGAATCATCGGGCGGTGGTCAGCCTTCGCCGGGGGCGCGATGTTGATCAAGCGGCCCATCATCCATAATTGGAACCCTTCAGCGCGCGAAACCGCAGGGCCGCCTTAACTTTCGAGGGGTCCGGGACACCCGAATCCTCTGAATGCTTCGCCGCTGTTGCAGTGAGATCATGGCATCCTGTGACCGGATCGCGGTAAGGGTGGCAGTTGAGATGTCTTCCAGGCTGTACGCCCGGGGACCGATGCGAACAGCGGGAGCCTGCGTGTCCGCATGATCGGAGACGGGCTTCGAGGTCCGCCCTCAGGGCGCGACCGCACAGACATAGACGGGTGAAGGCATTGGCACTAGCGGACACATCGATCCTCGAGGGTCTTGAGACGCCGGACCGTCTGCGTCGGCTTCCGGAGAGCGAGCTG
>NZ_CAKLBV010000002.1 GCF_920984675.1 Methylobacterium sp. Leaf118 | reverse complement strand
TCGCGCGGTCGGGCCGGCCGACCGCGGCGCCCGCGCCGTCGGGGCGGGCGGGGGCGAGCCACGCGATCGGGATCAGGGCGGCGCTGCGCGAGACCGAGGCCGCGAACAGGAGCGCGGGGGCGCCCAGCCAGCCGGAGCGGTCGAGCAGGGTCGCGAGCGTCGCGGCCCGCAGCGCCAGCCCGAGGAACAGCGCGGTGCCGCCGAAGGCGCCGATGCGGCTGTCGCGCATGATCTCGAGGCAACGCTCGCGGCTGGCCCCGCCGCCGAACCCGTCGGCGACGTCGGCCAGCCCATCCTCGTGCATGGCGCCGGTCACCAGCGCGAGGGCGGCGAGGGCGAGGGAGGCGGCCACGAACGGGCCGAGCCGGATCTCCCAGGCCAGCACGAGGACGAGGGCGGCCGGCAGCGCCAGGAGGAGCGCGGCCACCGGCAGCATCCGCGGCGCCGTGCGGAAATCCGGCGCGCCGTAGGGCGCGGGCTCGTCGGGCAGCGGCGGGATCGGCAGGCGGGTGAAGAAGCGCAGGCAGGCGGCGAGGTCGTAGACGAGGTCCGCGCCGGGAAAGGGGGGACCGGGATCGCTCACCCCGCGCTCGACCATGCCGGCTCCTCCCCGCAAAGCGCCTCGTCGGACCGGGCGCGCGGCCCGGATCATCGGTCCGGCCGCCTGTACCGCCGGCCCGCGCGCTTCTATAGCGCTCCCCAGCCCGCGCCCGCTACGCGCTCCCTCCGCCGACCCGCGGCTTTTCCGCCGGGCCCGGCGCCGAGCCCCGCTGTTGAGTTCCGCGATGACCGACGCCGCCTCTCCCTTCGCCGACATCCGCCGCCTGATCGGCGAGATGCCCGGCCCCGACCCGGACGCCGCCGCCGCGGTGCGGGCGCGCGACGCCACGCTCACCAAGCCACCCGGCGCGCTCGGGCGGCTCGAAACCCTCGTCGAATGGCTCGCCGCGTGGCAGGGCAAGGAGCGGCCGAGCCTGGACCGGCCGCTGGTCTGCGTCTTTGCCGGCAGCCACGGCGTGACGGCCCGGGGCGTCTCGGCCTTCCCGGCAGCGGTCAACCGGCAGATGCTCGACAATTTCGCGGCCGGCGGGGCGGCGATCAACCAGATCTGCGCCGCCTACGGCCTCGGCTTCAAGGTGTTCGACCTCGCCGTCGACGTTCCGACGGGCGACATCTGCGAAGGTCCCGCCCTCGACGAGCGGGGATGCGTGGCCACCATGGCCTTCGGCATGGAAGCGATCGCGGCGGGCACCGACGGCCTCGCGCTCGGCGAGATGGGAATCGGCAACACCACGGTGGCGGCGGCGATCTACGCCGCGCTCTACGGCGGCGACCCGGCCCACTGGGTCGGCCGCGGCACCGGCGTGGACGAGGCCGGGCTCGCCCGCAAGGCGGAGGCGGTGCGGCTCGCCCTCGCCACCCATGCCGGCCATCTCGACGACCCGCTCGAGGTGCTCGCCCGTCTCGGCGGCCGGGAGATCGCCGCCATGGCCGGGGCGATCCTGGCCGCCCGCCTCCAGCGGGTTCCGGTGGTGCTCGACGGCTACGTGGCGACCGCCGCGGCGGCGATCCTTCACGCGCTCGAGCCCTCCGCTCTCGACCATTGCGTGGCCGGCCACCTCTCGGCGGAGGGAGCGCATGCCGAGGTGCTGGAGCGGCTCGGGCTGCAGCCGATCCTGTCCCTCGGGATGCGGCTCGGCGAGGCCTCCGGTGCGGCCCTGGCGCTCGGCCTCCTCAAGGGCGCGCTGGCCTGCCACCGCGACATGGCGACCTTCGCGCAGGCGGGCGTGTCGGGCCAGGACGGGGTCTGATCCCCGTCCGACGGGGCTGACGCATCGTCGATGGCCCCCGAGACGGCGGGGCCGCTTGATATGAGACCGCCTCAGCCGAGGCCGGCGAAATGCAGCGCGACGCCCGTCGCCGCGCAGGCCGCGAGCACCGGGATCACGCCGAGGCGAAGCCGGAACACCGCCACAAGGGCGGCGGCGCTGAGCCCGAGCGCCGAGACCTGCAGGCTGGCCCAGACCGGCCATTCGAGGCGAAGCCCCAGGCCCGGGCGGAGGACGACGCGCTCGGCAAACAGCAGGTGCAGGGCAAACCAGACCGCGAGGTTGAGAATCACCCCCACCACCGCGGCGGTGATCGCGGCGAGCGCCCCCGACAGCGCCCGGTTCGCCCGCAGGGCCTCGACATAGGGGGCGCCCGCGAAGATCCAGAGGAAGCAGGGCACGAAGGTCACCCAGGTGGTGACGAGGCCGCCGAGCGCCCCGGCGAGGTAGGGATGGAGCCCGCCGGGCGCCCGGAAGGCGCCCATGAAGCCCACGAACTGCGTGACCATGATGAGCGGGCCGGGCGTGGTCTCGGCCATGCCGAGCCCGTCGAGCATCTCGCCGGGCTGGAGCCAGCCATAGGTC
The DNA here is from genome assembly GCF_920984675.1 of Methylobacterium sp. Leaf118. Taxonomy (GTDB): domain Bacteria; phylum Pseudomonadota; class Alphaproteobacteria; order Rhizobiales; family Beijerinckiaceae; genus Methylobacterium. Next base: position 166,952 of record NZ_CAKLBV010000002.1, on the reverse strand, counting down.
TCGACCGCGGCCTGGGCCACGTAGGCGAGCACCGCGTAGGCCCCACCGAAGGTGACGACCGCCATCTTCGAGAAGAACACGGCGATGTCGGCCAGCGCGTGGCCCGGCCCGAGCCCGGCCACCAGGGCGAGAACCGGCACCAGCCAGAGCGCCAGGAACGTCCCGGTGATCGTCAGCGACCAGCGCGGATCGGGCCGGGCATGGGCGGGCACCCCCGCCCCCAGCAGGCTGTCGGCGTCGGGCAGGCCCTGGTCCGCCTGGCCGTGGCCTCCATGGCCGCCGGTGCGGAAGATGTCGGTCCCGGCGCGCGTCCCGGCAAAGCCGATCCGACCCGCGGCCAGCACGATCAGCGGAAACGGCACGTCGAAGACGAAGATCGCCGCGAAGGCGCCCGCCGCGATCCCGCGCATCGCCCCGTTGCGCAGGGCCCGCGCGCCCAGGCGCACCACGGCCTGGAACACGATGGCGAGCACCGCGCATTTGAGACCGAAGAACAGCCCGCCGACGAGGCCGGTGCCGCCGAAGGCGGCGTAGATCACGCTGAGCGCCATGATCGAGACCATGCCGGGCAGGACGAACAGCCCGCCGGCGATCAGGCCGCCCGCGGTGCGGTGCATCAGCCAGCCGAGATAGGTCGCGAGCTGCTGCGCCTCGGGGCCCGGCAGCAGGGTGCAGAAGGACAGGGCGTGGAGGAAGCGCGCCTCGCCGACCCAGCGCCGCTCGTCCACGAGGATGCGGTGCATCACCGCGATCTGCCCGGCCGGGCCGCCGAAACTCAGGAGCGCGATCCGGGCCCAGACCCGGGTCGCCTCGGCGAGGGTGACGCCGTGGCCGGGGATGGCGGAACTGCCGTCCGGCTCCGGCGCCTGCGCCGCGCGCCCTGTCCCGTCGCCTCCCACGTCCCGCTCCCGCACCCCGTGCCGACCGCCGCATCCGAGCGCATCCTCCCGGATCCCGATCGGCGTGTTTCGGAGAGCCGGCATCCGCCTCTCGGGTCGGTGCTATAGAACCGGCCTCGGGGCACGGCGAGAGGGTTTCGAGCGCCGGGGCCGCGACGGCGCCCGCCGCGCCCATCCCCGGGACGCCTCGGCCTCGCGCGACGCCATCGTCAGGCCGGTCGGCGACGATGATCCCGCATCACGGATGGCTCCCGCGACGGCGGGGCGGCGTTGGTGAGCCGAGAGGCTCCGGAGCGCCGTGTCGCCTCACGCCGCCCGGGCGCGCCGGGCCGGGGCGGTCTCGGCGAGGCGCGGGGCGGCGAGATCGACGGCGGCCAGGGCGTCCATGCCGCGGCTCGCCGGAAAGGTGACGATCACTTCGGTGCCCTCGCGGGGCTTGGACTTGAGCTGGAAATGGCCGCCGTGGAGATCGACGAGGCCCTTCACGATCGGCAGGCCGAGTCCCGAGCCCTGTTCGGCGGTCTTGATCGCGAGCGAGCCGCGCCCGAACGAGGACATCACCGTGCCGAGTTCGTCCTCCGGGATCCCGGGCCCGGAATCCTTGACGCTGACATACTGGCCGCCCGAGGTGGTCCAGCCGACCTTGATGACGATCTCGCCGCCCTGGGGCGTGAACTTCACGGCGTTCGACAGCAGGTTGAGCACGATCTGGCGCAGGGCCCGCTCGTCCGCCCACAGGCGGGGCAGGCTGTCGTCGACGAAGCTCTGGAAGGTCTGGCCCTTGGAGCGGGCGCGCAGGGCCATCATGTGGCGGCACTCCTCGACCGTGTGGGCGAGCTGCACCGCCTCCTCGGTCAGGTCGTAGCGCCCGGCCTCGATCCGGGAGAGATCGAGGATCTCGTTGATGAGCGTCAGCAGGTGCATCCCGCTGTCGTGGATGTCGTTGGCGTATTCCCGGTAGGCCGGTGCCGTGTGGGCGCCGAACACCTCGTTCTTCATCACCTCCGAGAAGCCCAGGATGGCGTTGAGCGGCGTGCGCAGCTCGTGGCTCATGGTGGCGAGGAAGCGGGATTTGGCGAGGTTCGCCTCCTCGGCCCGCCGACGGGCCTCGTCGGAATTGGCCTTGGCCTGTTCGAGCTCGGCGAAGATCGCGTCCTTCTCGGCCCGCGACTGCAGAGTGCCGACCGCCGAGTCGTAGAGGCGCCGGGTGAGGCCCGCGAAGAAGAGCTGGCTGCCCACCGTCATGACGACGAGCAGCACCGTGTCCATGTCCTGGGAGAACAGCAGCAGCGAGAGCGCCGCGAGGGTCAGCGGCAGCAGGCCCGAGAGGGCCGCGATCGGCACGGTCGCGGCCAGCATCGTCGTCACCGCGGCGACGATGACGAGGCCGACCAGCGCGAAGGTGCGGGCCTCCGGCGCGCCGGCCAGCAGCATCAGGGCCCAGGTCAGGCTCTGCCCGAACTCGGCGGCGATGAAGGCGCGCCGCCAGCGGGCCAGCGACAGGCCCTCCGGCGCCTGGCGCAGGAAGCGGCGGGCGAGCGCGGCGGTGAGCACCACGGTGCCGCAGGCGCCGGCGCACCACAGGGCGGCGGTGGCCGGCCGCGCCCAGAGCGAGGCCGCGGCGGCGAGCGCCAGCGCCAGCGCCAGGAGGGGCAGGCCGGCCCCCGCCCGGTAGCGGGCGTAGAGGCGCAGCAATTCGTGATCGAAGGCGCGCTCCAACCCGCTCGTCGAGGTCAGGCGCTCGCGGGCCGAGCGCATCTCGCGGGCGATGCCGCGCCGCTTGGCCACCTCTTGCGAAGAGGGACCTCGCCCGCGCTGAACCATCTCCGCTGTGAGGTCGGCCATGCCAATCGGTTCGGTACGCGAGTGGGCCGCCGTCTCGTCCACGGGCCGCCCGGATACGGGGAACCGCACCGTGCCTCGGGAACCGTTAAGAAGCGGCTTCGGGACCCGCGCGAATTGTCTCGATTCCGCCGGGGCGGGGCCCATTCTGTATTCAAGTGCGCTGGCGCACATCGGCGGGCCGCTCATCCGGTCAGAATCGGAACGATTCCAGAATTCGGAGCCAGGCCATGCTGACGATCAACCTGAACGGCACGGCCCGCGAGGTCGATGCCGATCCCGACATGCCGCTCCTGTGGGCGATCCGCGACCGGCTCGACATGACGGGCACCAAGTATGGCTGCGGCATCGCCCAGTGCGGCGCCTGCACCGTGCATCTCGATGGGCAGCCGGTGCGCTCCTGCCAGACCCGGCTCGGCGATGTCGGGGCGGCCAAGGTCACGACGATCGAGGGCATCAACGGGAAGGTGGCCGAGGCCGTGCAGGGCGCGTGGCGCCGGCTCGACGTGGTGCAGTGCGGCTACTGCCAATCCGGCCAGATCATGTCGGCGATCGGGCTCCTGACCGAGAAGCCGAAGCCCACCGACGCGGACATCGACAGTGCCATGGACGGCAATATCTGCCGCTGCGGCACCTATCAGCGCATCCGTGCCGCGATCCACGAAGCGGCCCGCTCCCTCGCGTAAGCGTCTCTCACGCACCGCCCGCTGCGCCATCGCGGCCGGAGGTCGGGCCCCCGGGGATCGGGCGTCCTCGTGAGGCGCGTCCAGCCCCACCCTTCTCGAAGGAGCCCCCATGCTCAAGCTCGACCTGACCGACGCGCCCGTCCCGTCCCGGCGCGCCTTCCTCGGCGCGGCGGCAGGCGGCGCCGTCCTACTCGCCTTCCGGCTCGACCTGCGCGGCGCCCGCGCCGCCGAGGGCGGTCCCGACCTGTCCAAGGGCCCGGCCCAGCCCAACGCCTTCGTGCGGATCGCCGCCGACGACACCGTCACGGTGATGATCAAGCATCTCGACATGGGCCAGGGCAACACGACCGGGCTCGCCACGATCCTCGCCGACGAACTCGACGCGGACTGGGCGCAGATCCGCGTCGCCTTCGCGCCCGCCGACGCGAAACTCTACAACAACATGCTGATGGGCCCGGTGCAGGGCACCGGCGGCTCGACCGCGATCGCCAATTCCTGGTTCCAGCTGCGCAAGGCCGGCGCGGCCGCCCGCGCCATGCTGGTCGCCGCCGCCGCCGACAGCTGGGGCGTGCCGGCCGCCGAGATCACGGTGGCGAAGGGCGTGCTGTCGCACAAGTCGGGCAAGCAGGGCCGGTTCGGCGAATTCGCCGGCGCCGCGGCCGCCAAGCCCGTGCCCCAGGAGCCGCGCCTGAAATCGCCCGCCGAGTGGACCCTGATCGGCAAGGGCGTGCCGCGCATCGACTCCGTGGCCAAGACCGACGGTTCGGCGATCTACTCCCTCGACGTCCGCCGCCCCGGCCAAGTGACCGCCCTGGTTGCCCACCCGCCCCGCTTCGGCGCCAGCGTGCGGCGGGTCGATGCCGAGGCCGCCCAGGGGATGCCCGGCGTCGTCGCCGTCGTGACGATCCCGACCGGCGTGGCGGTGATCGCCCGCGACACCTGGACGGCGATGAAGGCCCGCGAGGCCCTCAGGGTCGAGTGGGACGAGTCCGCCGCGGAGAGGCGCTCCTCGGACGCGATCCTCGCCGAGTATCGGCAGACCGCGACGACGCCCGGCCTCGTCGCCTCGCAGGCGGGCGACGCCGACGCGGCGATCAAGGGCGCGGCCAAGGTGATCGAGGCGGAGTTCTCCTTCCCCTACCTCGCCCATGCCGCGATGGAGCCCCTCAACGCCACGATCGAGCGGGCGGCGGACGGCATGTTCGACGTCTATGCGGGCTGTCAGATCCAGACGATCGAGCAGGCGGTGGTCGCCGCCACGCTCGGCGTCACCACCGACAAGGTCCGCCTGCACACCCAATGGGCCGGCGGCTCGTTCGGCCGCCGCGCGACCCCCGGCGCCGATTACTTCGCCGAGGCCGCCGCCATCGTAAAGGCCTGGGACGGCAAGGCCCCGGTCCATCTGGTCTGGACCCGCGAGGACGACATGGCCGGCGGCTATTACCGCCCGCAGGTCTACCACACGGTCAAGGCCGGCCTCGATGCCAAGGGTCAGGTCGCCGGCTGGCGCCACACCATGGTCGGCAAGTCGATCATGATCGGCTCGCCCTTCGAGGCGATGCTCGTGAAGAACGGCATTGACGGAACCACGGTCGAGGGCGCCTCCGATACCCCCTACGGCCTGCCGGCCTACCGCTTCGAGGTCCATAACGGCCGCGAGGGCGTGCCGGTGCTGTGGTGGCGCTCCGTCGGCCATACCCACACCGCCCACGTCATGGAGGTGGTGATCGACGAGCTGGCGCATGCCGCGGGAGCGGATCCGGTCGCCTACCGCCTGTCGCTGCTGACCCGGGCCCCGCGCCTCTCGGGGGTATTGCGGCTCGCCGCCGAGAAGGCGGGCTGGGGCGGCAAGAACCCGGAGAAGGGCCGAGGCCTGGGCGTGGCGGTGCATCAATCCTTCGGCTCCTACGTCGCCATGGTGGCCGACGTGAGCGCGGGCGAGTCCGGTGTGAAGGTCGAGCGGGTGATCGCCGCGGTCGATGTCGGCGTGGCGGTCAACCCGGACGTGATTCGGGCCCAGGTCGAGGGGGCGGTCGGCTTCGCGCTCTCCTCGGTGCTGCGCAACCGCATCACCCTCAAGGACGGGGTGGTGCAGGAGACGAACTTCGACACCTACCAGCCGACCCGCCTCACCGAGATGCCGCGGGTGGAGGTCCATATCGTGCCCTCCGACGTGCCGCCCACCGGCATCGGCGAGCCCGGCGTGCCGGTGCTGGCGCCCGCGATCTCCAACGCGGTCTTCGCGGCGACCGGCCAGCGCCTGCGCTCGCTGCCGCTCGACCTGTCGAGCCTCCGGGGCGCGTGAGGCGGACGCCCCCCGCCCCGCCGAGGCGGGACGGGGGAGAGACCGCCGACGGGCGCGGTCCGTCCCGCCCCGTCAGCCGATATAGTTCACGAGGCTCATCTCGGAGAGCATCGAGGTGACCTTGTAGCTGGCCTGGAGCTGCGTCTGCAGGCTGACGAGCTTGGCGGCGACCTCCTCGGTCGAGACCGTGTCGACGCCGTCGAGGGCGTTCTCCAGGGTGGCCCGGGTCCCGGTGGCGACGGACTTGGCGTTCGCCATGCTGCTCGCCGCCAGACCGAAATCCGTGCCGAGGGCGTCGAGGCTCGCCGTGCCCTCGCCCTCGGTCAGGAGGGTGCCGACGCGCCCGGCGGTGGCCTGGAAGCGGGCGGTGTCGACCGTCCCGTCGGCGGCGGTGAAGCTCTCGGCGGCGATGGCGCCGAGGCCGGCGAGCGTCCGGCGGATCGCCGCCTCGTTGGCCTGCGCGCCGATCTCGACGGTGCGGCTCGCCCCGACCTGCACGGTCGCGGTCGCCCGCGGATCGGCGGCATCGTCGCCCTGGTACCAGATCACCGTCCGGTCGCTCGCGGCGGAGGCGTAGCCGCTGCCGTCCGCCGCGACGCGCCGGGGCGCGAGTCCGGCGGTGGGCGAGCCCTCGAAGAAGTTCGTCGAGGCCCGCGCGCTCGCGCTCGACGCGAGCTCCGTGCCGGCCGCGCCCGTCAGGGCGTTCCCGAGCGTCCGGGACAGGTTGGCGGCGGTGGCCGCCGGGTCCGCCCCGAGGGCGAAGGTCGTGGTCGAGCCGGCCTCCGCCGTGGCGGCGGCGGTGAGCGTGATCGTCTTGGTGGTGCCGTCATGCAGGCCGAGCTTGAGCGTGATCGTGTCGCCGACGGCCGGGCTGCCGCTCACCGAGAAGGCGAGGGAGGCCGGGCTGCCGCCGTCGAACCGCGCCGACAAGCCGGGCGGCGCCGCGCTCTGGGCACTGGCGATGGCGCCCGCGCCGGGCAGGCTCTTGAGCAGGGTCTTGAGATTCTCGGCGGTCTCCGCCTCGGTGGCGCCGATGGCGAAGGCATCGGCCGCGCCCGCGGCCGGGTTCGTGCGCGCGGTCAGGTCGTAGGTCGCCTGGCTGCCGTCGGGCAGGTTCACCGCCACCCGCACACGGTCGCCGTCGCCGGGATTGGTCGCGAAGACCGGCGTGACCTCGGCGGCCGCCCCCGGGGTCAGGCTCGCCGTGAGCCCGCTCCCGGTACCGGTGGCGCCGAGGAGCGAGAAGCCGAAATTCGCCCGTGCCTCGGCCCCGGCCTCCTCGGTGAGCGTGACGCTCGCCCCGTCGAGGCCCTGGCTCAGGCGGCCGTTGCCGTCCGGCCCGAGCTCGGCCTGTTTCTGCTCGGCGATCAGGGTCTTGAGCCCGGCGAGCCCGGCGGAGGGATCGCCGTTCAGCATCAATTCCCGCGAGACGACGGGGCGCGTGTCCGTGGCCCGCCCCGAGAACACGTAGACTCCGCCCGCCTGCTGGTTCAGGGCGTCGATCGCCGCCGAGAGGTTGTTGTCGGCGAGTTGGACGCTGGTAGCCGGCAGCGCCTTGTTCCGGGAGGTGACGAGGCCGTTGAGGTTCGAGCGGGTGCTCTCCGCGAGCGTCTTGATCTGGGTCAGGCTCGCGCTCGTGAGCTTCACGCGGGTGTCGGCGGAGGCGAGCACCGCGAGGTAGCCCTCCTGGGCGCTGATGGCGGCATGCGCGCTCAGGCTCGTGGTGCGGCCCGTGCCCAGGCCGCCATAGGTCTCGGCGGTGCGCCCGGTCGAGAGCTGCCGCGACAGGCCGTCGAGCGCGCTCTTCATGCCGACGAGGCTCGCCGACTGGCGGTCGAAGCGGTAGGTGCCGGCGGCGAAAGGCGGAATCGTGCTCATGGGTGATCCGTCCTCAGATCCGCAGCAGGGTGTCGAGCATGTCGCGGGCGGCGGTGAGCACGCGGGCATTGGCCGTGTAAGCCTGCTGGAGCGCGATCAGGTTCGCCATCTCCTCGTCGATGTTGACGCCGGAGGCCGAGGCGAAGCGCCCCTGGGCGGTCGAGAGGGCGATGCTCTGGCCCTCGTCGAGGTCCTGCGCCGCCGCCGCCGCCGAGCCCTGCACCGCGATCACGCCCTGCACGAACTCCGCCACGCTGGAGCGCGTCGGCGCGTCGATCCCGCCGATGCCGCTCGCGGCGGAGAAGGTGCGCTGGGCGCCGGTCAGCGCCTCGTAGAGCGCCTGCGGCCGGGTCGCGTCGCCGGTGCTCGTGCCTGAGCCGGAAATGCCGACGAGGCTCGCGGCGTTGCCGGCCACGGCCGGGTTCAGGGTGATGCGCTGGGCAAAGCCCGTGAGCTGCGAGCCGGCATCAAACGAGCCGGTGAACAAGGTGCCGGCCTTGCCGTCGACGAAGAGGGGAATCTGGGCCTTGCCGCTCTTCGTGTCGGTCGCCGAGGTCACCTGGGTGACGCTGGCGGAGACCGCGAGGAGCTTGGTGCTGCCGTTGGCCACGATGCGCACCGCGCCCGCCGCCCCGCCCGACGGCACGGAGACTTCGTAGCCCCCGTCCCGAAGCGCGGCGGCGACGGCCTCGGCCACGGTCGCGGGCCCGCCCTCGCCGGGCAGCCGGAACGGGATCACCGTCGCCTCGGGATCGTCCGTGCCGGCGGCCGGGACCGCGTCCGGCGGCGTGCCGGTGAACGGCATCAGGATGAGGTTGCGCTGGGTCGAGCCGTTCTGGACCGTCAGGGTGACGGCGTTGCCCGCCGACAATCCGGTCAGGTCGATGTCGAAGCCGTTGCCGGACGCGTCGCCGACCGCCGTGCCGGTGGCGAGGCGGTCCGACATCGCCCGGGAGAGGCCGGCGGCGAGATCGTCGAGCTGGCGCTGGGCCTGGGGCAGCACCGTGTCCCGCAATTCCACCGCGGCCGCCATGGCGCCGGAGCGGATCGCGCCCGAGGCGATCAGGTCGATCTGGCCGCCGCCGGGCGTGTTCGCCACGATGGTGCCGACGCCGCTCTGGCTCGGGTCGCTGGAATAGAGGGCGTTGGCCGAGAGCGTGCCCCGGGCCGAGAAGGTCAGCGAGGCGGCGTTGGCGTGGTCGAGCAGGGTGACGCCCGAGCCCGTGAGCACGCTCACGGTGCCGTCGCTCAGCGTCACGGCGTTGATGTCCATGAGCCCGGACAGGCTGGTGAGGGCCTGGTCGCGCTGGTCCTCCAGGTCGGGGCGGCTCGGATCGCTCGTGGGCGTCGCGCCGATCCGGGTGTTGAGCTTGGCCAGGCGTTCCAGCAAGCCGCTGGCCTCCGAGGTGTCGGAGGAGAGCTGCGCCTCCAGGCCGGAACGCAGGGCCTGGACGCCGTTGGCGGCACTGCCGATGGTCGTGGCGAGGCCCGAGGCGGCCGAGAGCACCGTGGCGCGGGCCGCCGTCGAGGTCGGATTGGCGGCGAGCGTCTGGAGCGAGAGCGTGAAGCTGTTGAACATCCCGTCGAGGGCGGACGGGTCGCCCGGCCGCCCGTAGAGCGCGTCGAGTTGGGTGCGGATCTCCGCCATCATCGAGGTGTAGGACGCCCCCGAGGTTTCGGAGCGCAGCTGCTTCAGCGCCGCCGCGTCGATCGCCCGGGCGATCGTGCCGGTGGCGACGCCCGCATTGCCCAGGCCCGACGTGACCGGCGAGAGCGTGCGCCGGACGTAGCCCGCGGTGCCGACATTGGCGATATTCTGCGAGACGACGCCGATCTGCGACTGCGTCACCCGCAGGCCGGCCGTTGCCGTCGTGAGTGCGTCGAAGGCCAAGTCCGCCCTCCGTCAGTGAAAGAATGCGCCGGCCCCGGCCGAGAACCGGGACCGGCCGGGCGGCGTGCCCGTCAGCGGATCACGTTGAGCAGGTCGGAGATCATGGTCTGGGCGGTCGACATGACCCGGGTGTTGGCCGAGTAGGCCTGCTGGGTCACGATCATCTTCGAGAATTCCGCCGCGATGTCGGTGTTCGACTGCTCGACATTGGCGCCGACCACGGTGGTGTCGTTGAGGCCGCTGATCGGCTCGCCCGAGGCGACGGTCTGGGTGTAGTTGCCGAGCGAGTCCGGCTTCAGCCCGTCGGCGTTGACGAACTGCACCACCTCGACCCGGGCGAGGTCGATCACCGAGCCGTTGGAATAGGTGCCGCTGATGATGCCGTTCTCGGCGACCTCGACGGAGCTGAGCGTGCCCGAGGCGTAGCCGTTCTGCTTGAGGGCGTCGGTCTTCACCGTGCCGCTCGACGAGGCGTATTGCGTGAGCCCGCCGCCGAGATCGAGGGTGAGCGGGCCGATCCCGACGCCGTCGACCTCCATGGTCGGAATCGCGACCGTGCCGCCGGTCGGCATCGTCATCTGGCCGCTGGCGCCGAACTGGAAGGCCTGGCCGACATTGGTCCAGCTCGTCTGGTTGCCCGAGACGCTGGCCTTGTCGGCGTAGAACAGGTTCCAGGTGTCCTTCGTGTCCCCCGAAGCGTTGGCGACCTTCGCCCAGCGGGTCTGCACGCTCACGGGCGCGCCCGCGGCGGTGTAGACCGTGAGGGAGGGGCCGGCCACGCTGTTGTCGATCAGGGACTGGGCATCGGCGGCCTCGACCTTGCCGGTGCCGGTGCCGTCGAGCACTCGCGGGTCGGCGGCGCCGTCGGCGGGGGGCGGCAGCAGGCCGTTATTGGCCTTGGCGCCGGCCGTGGTCGGCGTCTTGGGCAGGTTGGCCTCGTAGGTGATCGTCGTCGTGGCCTTGGCCGGCAGGATCGCGCTCGAGATCTGGATCGGACCGGTCGAGACGGTCTGGCCGGTCACCGGATCGAGGCTCGCGCCGGTGAGGTAGGAGCCCGCCCCGTTGACGAGGTAGCCGTCCTTGTCGGGGGCGAAGTCGCCGCGGCGGCTGTAGAGGTTGGTCGGGGAGAAGCTCGACGCGCCGCCCGCATCGGTGGTCTTCTTCTGAACGACGAAGAAGCCGTTGCCGTTGAGGGCCATGTTGGTGGACACGCCCGTGTCCTTCATGTTGCCCTGGATCGTGTTGGTCAGCTCGGAATAGGCCGCCACCGAACCGGCGACCTGATGCTTCGCGTTCCGCTCGGCGATGAGATCGACGAAGCTGGTGTCGATGCGCTTGTAGCCGGTCGTCTGCGAGTTCGCGATGTTGCCGGAGATGTTGTCGAGGGAGAAGGCCTGCGCCCGCAGGCCCGAAACCGCCGTCTGCAGCGCGGAAAACACGTCCATGGTCCTGGCCCCTCCTGGAAGACCGCCCGCGGCGGATCCCTGTCGAGACCGGTCAGCGCAACCCCCATGCCAGAGCTAAGTCATTGATATTTCTGATGCGACCGTCGTCGCACTCGGCAGATCCGGGCCCGGTTCCGGGGCCGGGCGGCAGATTCTGCCGGGGCCCGGCGCGTTTACGGCCCGTTATCGCGCCACCCGTTACTGTCCGGTCAGGCCTGCCCCGTCGGACGAGACACATGAAGAGCAAGAGGACGAGCCTCGTCCACCTGATCTACTTCTCACGCTTGAATCTCTCGGCGGACCCGGCCGCGCGCGCCAAGCAGATCGGCGAGATCACCCGCCAAGCCCAGAAGAAGAACGAGTTCGCCGTGATCACGAGCTTCCTGATCATCGACGGCGTGTTCGCCCTGCAGGTGATCGAGGGCGAGCGCCAGTCGGTCCACGAGACCTTCCAGCGCGTCGCCAGCGACAGCCGCCACCGTGACGTGCAGATCGTGGAATGGCGCGAGATCGCCAAGCGCGAGTTCGTGACCTCCTTCACCACGGTGACGCGCGCCCCGACCAACGAAATCCACTTCGCCAAATCCGGTCTGCTGCCCATGCTCCAGCGGGGCACTCCCAAGGGCAGCCTGATCCACGGCCTCGCCGTGACCCTCCAGGCCGAATCGATGGCCAAGCAGGGCATCGATCATCTGTTCGTGTGAGCGAACCGCCTTTCAAGGCTCCTGAGATCCCATGAGCGACAGCAATCCCATCCTCATCGTCGACGACCAGCCCAAGCTGCTGCGGCTGGTCATCGAGCTGATGACGCGGCTCGGCTTCCCCGAGGTGGAGGGCGCCTCCGACGGCCCCGAGGCGCTCGCCCGTCTGCGGGAGCGGCGCTACGCCCTCGTGATCTCGGACCTCGCCATGGAGCCGATGGACGGCCTCCAGCTCCTGCGCGAGATCCGGGCCGACGATGCCCTGATGAACACGCCCTTCATCCTGACCGAGACCTCGTTCGACTTCGAGGACATCAACCTCGCCCACGTGGCCGGCGCCGACGCCTTCATCCTGAAGCCGTTCGACATCAACCTGCTCAAGACCAAGCTGAAGCAGGTGCTCAACCGCAAGCCCCGCCGCCGCGAGGCGCCGATCCCGGCGGAATCGACCCTCAGCCAGGAATTCCCCCTGCTCGGCAAGTTCTGAAGGCGACACCGCCGCCGCCGGGCCCTCCTCCCCAGGCCCGACTCGCCAGGCCCGACTCGCCAAGATCGCCTCGCCAAGATCGCCTCGCCAAGCCCGCGTCCCGGACTGCCGGGAACGCGGGCGCGCGCTCAGGCGATCCACGGCCTCCGCGGCCTCGGGCCCGTCAGAGCACGAAGTCGGTCTCCTGCAGGGTTTGGGGGCCGCGCAGCAGGATCTGGAAGTCGGCCGCGCCGTTCCCGTCGACATCGCCCTCGACGAGGGTGTCGGCGCCCAGCGCCACCTGATGCAGTTCGCCGGCCGTGTTGGAAAAGGCGCCCGTGACCCAGGTGAAGGCCTGGTTGCCGACGGCGCCGGCCGTGGTGTTCGCGTCGATCATCGAGAGATCGATCCGGTCCTGGCCGGCGACGAAGTCGGTGATGATGTCGCGCGCCACCCCGGGTCCGCTCTCGGCGAGGGATCCGAACACGAAGGCGTCGGCCCCGCCCGCCCCGGTCAGGGTGTCCTTGCCGCCGCCGCCCGTCAGGCGGTCGGCCCCGTCGGCGCCCTGGATGGCGTTGGCCCGCTCGTTGCCGGTCAGCACGAGGCCGACCATCCCCTTCGCGGCCCGCAGGGTCTCGATCTCCTGGCCGGCCCGGAGCGTGTAGTTCACGCTCGCCCAGACGGTGTCGTTGCCGCCGCCGCCGCTCCCCTCGAGGACGGTATCGGCCATCGTATCGACGAAGTAGGTGTCGTTGCCGCCCAGGCCGACGAGGATGTCGCTGCCCCCCGCGCCGTCCAGGCGATTGGCGGCATCGTTGCCGATGATCGTGTTGGCGCCGGCCCCGCCGGTTCCGCCGATGGCGGCCGAGCCCGTCAGCACCAGGGTCTCGATCGATTGCTGGCCGACGCCGTAGGAGACCGAGGCGTAGACGGTGTCGAGACCGGCCCCGGCGGTCTCGTAGGCGAAATCGCCGGCCTGGTCGGCATAGTAGGTGTCGTCGCCGCCGCCGCCCCTCAGGGTGTCGCGCCCGCCCCGACCGTCGAGGATGTTGGCGCCCGCATTGCCGATCAGGGTGTTGTCGCGATCGTCGCCCGTGGCGTCGATCGCGGCCGAGCCCTGCAGGGTCACCGTCTCGATGAAGCCCGTCACCTGCCCGGCATCGCCGAGATCGACGCTGACCGACGCCAGGATGCGGTCGATGCCGGCATCGTAGCCCACCCGCTCCACGACCCGGTCGCCGGCATTGTCGAGGACGTAGATGTCGTTGCCGCCGCCGCCGATGAGCGTGTCGGCCCCCGCCCGTCCATCGAGGCGGTTGTTGCCGCCGTTGCCGGTGATGACGTTGTCGAGGGCGTTGCCGTATCCGCTCGAATGCGGGTTTTCGGCACCGAGATATCCCGAGAGGGTGAGATGCTCGAACTCGCCCTGGAGGCGCGGACCGGCCACGAGGTCGAACGTGCCGGTGCTGATGACGGTGTCGATCCCGCCCGATGCGCCGGTCTCCGTTTCGATCAGCGTGTCGGTGACATCGACGAAATAGGTGTCGTCGCCCGCTCCGCCGATCAGCCGGTCCGCGCTCTGGGGGCCGAAGGAGAAGCCGGCGCCGCCGAGATAGTCGTTGCCGTCCCCTCCCCTGAGCGTGTCCTCGAACGCCGAGCCCTCCAGGGTGTCGTTCCCGGCCGTGCCGGTGAGGGTGACGGCGGAGGTGGCGTTGTAGGCCCGGATCCAGACATGCTCGCCGGACAGTTTCAGCTTGGTCGAGAAGTCGATGGTGCCGCCGGCAGCCCCGCTCAGATCGAACCAGATCAGCTTGTTGGCATCGCCGCCGGTGATGGTGGCGAAGGCGTTGAGCTGGGCCAGCTGGACGTAGGTGACCCGGTTGCCGGCGACCAATCGCTCCATGTTGAGGAAGGTCGCGGTGCCGAGATCGCCCAGCGGACTGACGAAATTCTCGTTGAACTGGAAGGCGTAGACGGTGTCGTTTCCGGAGCCTCCGTCGAAGGTCCCGGCTTGGGCGCGCAGGTAGAAGCTGTCCGCGCCCGCGTCTCCGAAGAGGGTGTCGGTCCCCCCCGGCTCCGGCCCGGAGGAACCGGCATATTGACGGTTGACGGCGAAGAACGTGTCGGCGCCCCCACCCCCGCGCACGGTGTCGTCGTAGCGCGAGTTGAAGAAGGCGTCGTTGAGACCGGTCCCGACGATGTCGTAGCCCGAATTCAGGCCCTGCGCGACGACGCGGATCGCCTTGCCGGGCGCCATCCGCTCCGCGAAATCGATCGTGCCGCCGTCTCCGGTCAGGGTGATGTTGATCTGCGACAGGCTGGGACGCGCGCTCGTGATCGTCGAGAAGGCGGCGAGCTGCGCGATGCTGGCACCGAACTCACCGGATTCGATCGACAGGATCTCGACGTTCTGGAAGTTGAGCTGCCCGAGATCGAAGCCGTAGGCGACCACGGTGTCGGTGTCGGCGCCGCCATCGATCAGGCCGCGGGTCACGGCGGTGGAGACGTTGAGCAGGAAGGTGTCGTTGCCGCCGAGGCCCCGGAGGGTGTCGTTGCCGCCGGTGAAGCCGAAACCGTCGTCGCTGTCGTATCCGTCGAACAGGTCGCCGGTTCCGGTCCCGTTTCGGATTTCGTCGTCGACGGTGAGACGAAAGGTAGCCATGATTTTGCGCTCCCTGCCTCTTGTTTCGGCACCATAGCAGACGCCTTTCGGAAATCGAGACGTTTTGTCGGCATGTGCGACGCCGTCGAACCGCCCAACCCCGTGTGCCGATGTCTGATTTCCCCGCAGGCTTAGTCTGCATCCGACAACTGCTGCGGCCTCGATCAAGCAATCGTCCGTTGCGAGACCATCCCGGAGGCGGGCGATGATTCGCCTCGTCTGGACGCCCACGCCCGACCACCGTTATCGCGCGCGCGATCTCTCGCGCCTCGTCCCGGAATGGGTTTTCGGAACACCGCTCTTGTGCGGTGCGTGGGTCTCCCTCCCGCCGGATCAGCGCGGAGGGGCCCGAGGGGCGCGGGGCCGATCGCAGCGATGCGTCGATCGAGGGCCGGGCCCGACAGTCCTCAGCGCTTGAGGCGCCCGATCCAGTCCGTGATCGGCGCGAGTACGGAGGTGGCGACGGAGGCCGCCCAGCTCAGCGCCTGGCTCGAGAGCGATCGGTCGCGCCCGGCGCCGTCGACCATGGCCGCCGCCACGTAGGCGTTCTCGTGGTCCTGGCACTCGTCGAGGGCGTTGCGCTGGTTGCCGGCCCGGCTCTGCCCGGTCGGCTGATGCGTCATGGCCTCCCGCAGACAGCGATGCCACGCCTGCTCCAGCCGCTGCAATTCGTCCCGGGTCGCTCCCGAGACGGCCGGAGCCGCCTGCGAACCGGTGCTCAGCAGGACGAGGACGAGACTGAGCATCGGCGGTCGCATGACGGGCTTATCGCCGACAAGGACCAGCCTCGGCAAGAACGGAGAGGCAACACCAGCGCGCCGTCTCAACGAGGCCGCTTTCCGGCCCCGGGGTGGTGCCGGAGGGGCGCGTCGATCCCGGCCCCACCCAGTCGACCGCCCATGATCGCGACCGGTCGATCAACCGATGCGCCGCGAATGCAGTCGTCTCATCCGTGGGTTGCGTGATCTTTCAGCAACGGAAATCGATTTTCCCAAATCGCCGGATTAAAAGCATTGAGATGCCCGCACATCGATTACTATGAATACGCGAAGGCCACCCGAAAGTGGCCGCTTAACAAATCTTGGGGATTCGCCGCCATGGTCGACTTCGTTTGTTACGGTTCTGGCGATGCACGCACCTTGGATCTCTATGATTTTGCCAGAGGTCCAGCGTTTTTCTATGATCAGTCGGCGACCTCCTTCAAAGTTGCCTACGGCAATGGCAATGTTACGATCTTCGAAGGATATGGCTTCGCCTATGACCCGATGACAGGCGCCCCCATCGCCGGGACGACGACCTACGGCCTGCGTACGGTGAACGGCGAGCCCTTCGGTCTGGTCACCGGGATCAGCATCACGATGGAACAGGCCTCGACCTACATCGCGATGAACGACCCTCAGGCCGTGAATCAGGATGTCTTCAAGGGGAACGACCGCATCACCGGCTCGATCTTCGACGATTATCTGGACGGCTGGGGGGGAGCGGATTGGTTGTACGGGGGTGCCGGCAACGATACCTACATCGTCGACAATATCGGCGACCGCACCGTGGAGGCCTCCGGCGCCGGAACCGATACGGTCCGCAGCAGCGTCAACTACACCCTTGCGGCCAATGTCGAGAACCTGGTGCTGACCGGCACGAACGGCCTCAGCGCCACCGGAAACAGCGCGGCCAACGCGCTCACGGGCAATGCCGGCGCCAACCGTCTCGATGGCGGCGCCGGGACCGACACGATGACCGGCGGAGCGGGCGACGACACCTACCTCGTCGACAATGCGGGAGATCGGGTGATCGAGGCGACGGGCGGCGGCCGGGACGCGGTCGCGACGTCGGTCAATTTCACCCTCACCGCCGGCCAGGAGATCGAGGAACTGCGGGTTCTCCAGTCGGTCGGTGACGGTCCGATCAACCTGACCGGCAACGCGCTGGCCCAGACGATCATCGGCAATAACGGCGTCAACATTCTCAACGGTGGCCTCGGCAACGACGTTCTGACCGGCCGGGGCGGGGCCGACACCTTCGTCTTCGCCAACTCCCTCAGCTCGACCAACGTCGACCGCATCACCGACTTCGCGGTCGAGGACACGATCCAGCTGTCGAAGAGCATCTTCACGGCGCTCACGACGGGCGAGCTCGACCCGAGCAGCTTCAAGAACATCACCACCGGCACGATCGATGCGGATGACCACATCCTCTACAAGCAATCGACCGGCGAGCTGTTCTACGATGCGGACGGCGCAGGCAGCGGCCTGAAGGTGAAGTTCGCGGTGCTCGACAACAAGGCGGCGCTCACGGCGGCCGACTTCCTCATCGTGTGAGCGTGCCTCACAAAACGCCGGGTCGCCGACCGTTCCCCTCGGGCCATGACGGCGCAGCCGGAGTTTCGTGAGGGCCCCGAAGCCGGACCGAGAGGGTGCCGGCTGAGACGGCGCCCCCCGAGAGGGTGGGCGGATCAACGGGCGGCCGGCGGCGAGTCGGTCTCCGGCCGCCCCCGAACCCCGGCCCTGCCCGGCGCCCCTCGTCCGTGCCGGGGGAACGCGGTCAGGCTCTGCGAATCGCGGCAGCGAATTCCGCAGCGTCCTGACGCGTGCGGCAGAGCAGCCAGAGATCGTCGTGCGCGGAGAACCGCTCGTCGAACAGGTCGATCACCGCGGCGGGCGCTTCCGCGAGATCCGGCCAGTGATACAAGCGCAAGCCGAGCGCCTTGAAGATCGGCAAAGCGGGCGCGAGATCCCAGAGCTTATGGTCGAACGTCGTCGCGTCGAGACGGCCCGACGCCACCAGGGCCGCGTCGGCGATCGCGCCGCTCTCACACCACGGGAAGAAGCCCTGCTCATAGTCGAGGACGAAGCGCTTCGAGGCGTTGCAGAGCCAACCGACGTGATAGGTCCGCGCCGTCGGCAGCGGAATCGGCCGCAGCGCCTCCGTCCTGCGTCCGCCCAGGGTCGGCGCCCAGGCGGCGCGCCCCTCGAACGCCGTCAGCAGCAATCCCCGCGCCTGATCCGGCGGCACGGCCATGCCGATCCGGTCACGGGGTTCGCTCCAGGCCGGCAGCAGGAGTACCCCGATCTCCGGCGCCCCGCCCCGGCAGGCCGCGATCATCGTGCCCCATCCGTTGAGGCCGCCGGCATAGGGCTTCGTCCCATCGATCGGATCGGCGATGAAGGTCCATTCCTCCTGACGGAGCAGGGCCGCCGCCTCGGCCCGGCCCAGGGATCCCGCCGTCTCCTCCTCGATCAGGCGCGGCCCGAAGCGCGCGTGCAGCATCCGGCTGATGGCGAGATCGGCTTCGGTCAGGGCCTGTCCGAGATCGCCTGCCTTGTGCGACACGGCGAGGCCGGCGGCCCGCATCGTCAGGGCGATCGCCGCCGCCTCCTCGACGAAGGTGAGCATCCGATCGAAGAGGGCGTGGTCTGCTGCCTGATCCGTCATCCTGCCCCGTTTCTCCCTCAGTCCATGCCGGCCCCTTCCGGGCCGCTGCGATGCCTGAGCCGGCACCGGCGCCATGCCGGACCCGTGCCCCGGCGCCGCGTTCCGGCCGACCCATGACGCCGCCTCCCCTCACCCTGTACGATGAGGCCTGCGCCCGTCTGTCCCTCTTCGACGACGTCCCCGAGGACATTCTGGAGCGGCTCGCGGCGGGGGGCTTCGGGCGCGGGCTCCTGACGGCCTCGCTCCGTGCCCGGCTCCGCAAGGCCGGATACACCGACCTCGGGATGCTCGCACGCGCCACGCCGGCCGAACTCATGGCGGTGCGCAAGGTCGGTCCGCTGCGGGTCGAGGCCATCCGCGCCCATCTCGTCGGCGCGCTGGCGCGGCTGGCCCCGGGCGCCCGCGCGGCCCACGGCCGGGAGGCGACCGACCAGCGCCGCCTGGACCGTTGTCGCGCCGTTCCGGTGGAGCGGCTTCCGCTCGATCCCGCCCTCGTCGCGCGGCTCGGCGAAGCGGGCGACCACTGCGCCGATCTCGCCCTGCGGCCGCGTTTCGCGATCGCGCGCGCCCTCGCGCTCTCCGCTTCCGACCTCGACCGGATCGTCGCTGCCCTCGCCCGGATCGTCCTGCCGGATCGGCCGCCCGTCCCCTCCGCCGCAACGGCGCCGGAGGAGGAGGCCGGAGGGGCGGCGCAGGGGATGCGGGCGCGGGCTGCGTTGCAGGAGGCGCGCGATCGCGAATGGGACGCGGCGGCGCCGGCGCGTCCCGCCCGGCCCGCCCGCACGACCTGACGCGCCGGAACCGGGGACGGGCGCGGACCCCGAGGTCATCGGTGCGAGGGCCGGCCGCCACAGCCGTGCGATCTCGTTGAACAGGCCGAGCGCCCGCCGGGTTCTCGCAAGAGCGTCGTCCCGAAAACGGTTTCCGGCTTGCGGGACGATGCGAAACGAGAACCGCGCGGAACGTCCCGGATCCGAATCCCGAGGCGATCCCCGCGCGCCAAACCGGCACGATCAGGAGGAACCCCATGAAACGGATGGCAGCAGCGCTCGCCGGCGCATTCCTCGTCGCGACAGCGGGTCAGGCTTTCGCGGGCGGCCCGGGATCGCCCGGCCCCAGCAATTCCGGCACCGCGAACAGCACCGGTGCGAAGGATGCCGGCTCCGGATCGTCCCCCGGCTCGTCCGGCAGCGGGCCGACCACCGGCGACAAGAGCCGCTCCGGCACCTCGAACAGCACCGGCGCTCAGGATGCCGGCTCCGGATCGTCGCCCGGATCGGCGGGAACGGGCACCGGCTCGGGAACGCGCTGACGCGTCCGCCGCCCTTCCGCTCACGCGGTCAGCAAAAAGCCGCCTCCCGAGGGAGGCGGCTTTCACAGAGAAAGATCGGAGGCCGACCGCTTACTTGATCTTGGCTTCCTTGAACTCGACGTGCTTGCGCGCGACCGGGTCATACTTCTTCATGACCATCTTCTCGGTCTGCGTGCGCGAGTTCTTCTTCGTGACGTAGAAGTAACCCGTGTCGGCGGTCGAGACGAGGCGGATCTTGACGGTGACGGCCTTGGCCATGGGGTGGCGCTCCAATGTTGTCGGACGCGGTTCGCTTCCGTGGCGGCGCCAGCGCGCGAAACGCAAAAGGCCGGGAAGCCCCGGCCGAATTCCGGCGCGTGAATGCCCGATGGGGTGCCGCGCGTCAAGATGGGCCGCGCTCCGGGCAGGGTTCGGCGCCCCTGGGACCGACCCGCGCGGGACCCGTCGCGAGCCCTTGCCCCACCGCGTCCGCGGCGGCGGCCGGTCCGTCGCGCCAGCCCAGCGACACGCCGCTCACCGTGGTGGGTAGACATGCTCCTCGGACGGGAAGCGTCCCTCCCGGACCTCGTCGGCATAGGCCCGGACCGCGCCCTCGATATGGGCGCGCAGGGACCCGTAGCCCTTGACGAATTTCGGGGCGCGCTCGCTCAGGCCGAGCATGTCCTCCAGGACCAGGATCTGACCGTCGCAGGCCGCGGTGGCGCCGATGCCGATGGTGGCCGCCGTGACGGCCGGGTCGGTCGCGATGACCCGCGCCACCGGCTCGACGATGCCTTCCATCACCAGCGCGAAGGCACCGGCTCGGCTGATCGCCCGCGCATCCTCGAGCAGCCGCGCCTCGTCGCCGGCGCCGTGGCCCTGCACGCGAAAGCCGCCCATCGTGTTCACGGATTGGGGCGTGAGGCCGATATGGCCCATCACCGGCACGCCGCGCTCGGTCAGGAAGGCGACCGTGTCGGCGAAGCGCGCGCCGCCTTCCATCTTGATCGCGCCCGCCCCGGTCTCCTTGAGGACGCGGGCGGCGTTGAGGAAGGCCTGCTCCCGGCTCGCCTCGTAGGAGCCGAACGGCATGTCGACGACGACCAGCGCCCGCGAGGTCCCGCGCATCACCGCTTGCGCCTGGACGATCATCATCTCCAGGGTCACCGGCAGGGTCGATTCCATGCCGTGCATGACCATGCCGAGCGAATCGCCCACGAGGATGAAGTCGCAATGGGGATCGAGAATGCCCGCCGTGTGGGCGTGGTAGGCGGTCAGGGCGATGATCTTGCGCCCCTCCGCCTTCCGCTTGGCCAAGTCGATCGCCCTGAGGCGCCGGGACTGGACTTGCTGCGACATGGCTCGATCCGGGGAGAGGCATCCGCCGACCCGGATGGGTCACGGATTCACGATCGGGGATGTCTATAGCTCCGTTCGTGCCGGTCCTGGCAAGCCCGCCGCGGGGGCGCTGCGGAAAGAGATGTGGCCCGGAGGCGCCGGCCTCCTGTGTGCGGTGGCGTTTGCCGCCCCGCGATGCCCGTTTCGGGCGTTTCCTCCCTAGACGTCGGACCACCTCCGGGCCCGCCGCTTTTCCGCCACATCCGGCCCGCTGTCAACAGCCGAGCCTGTTTGTCACCCGCCTGAAATCGTTCCGGTTTCAATCTTGCACCGATTGAGCCCGAAATGGGGCAGGCCTTTTTGATAGCCGGCTTACAAACCCTTTTCCAAGAGTTGTTCGATCCATTCCGGCTGGGTCTCCCCGACGGACCGGCCGACCTCGGTTCGCCCCTTGAAGAGAATCAGCGTGCTCTGCATCCGCGCATCGAACCGGCGCAGGAGATCGCGCTGGCTGTCGAAGTCGATCGTGTAGATCGCGAGGTCCTTGAAACGGGGCTCGGCGGCCAAGCCCGCCAGGATCGGCTTCTGGGTCCGGCAGATCGGGCACCAGGGTGCGGAGACCTGCACGAGGACCGGCCGCCCGGCCTCCTGCGCCGCCTCGAAGGCCTGCGGGTCGAAGGGCGTCGGCGCGGCGGCACGCGCGGCCCCGATTGTGGCGGCGCCCGAGAGGGCGCCGAGCGCCAGGGCGGCGAGGAGGAGCGCGTGGCGTCGGGTCGTCATCGGCAGCCCTTCCTCGTCATCGTTCGGTGAAATGTCTCGGAACCGGATCACCGGCTCCGCCCCCGCGCGTCCGGCGCGAACCCGCCGCCCAGGGTCGCGGGGGCCGCCCGGATGCCTCCGGGTCACCGCCGATCGGCCCCCTTAGCGCTCGGGCGTCCCGCTCGCCGCGTCCCATGGCGGATCGGGCTTGACGGCGGCGGTCTCGTGGTCGTCCTGCCAGCCCTCGACGCCGAGGGGATACCAGTGGATGCGGGTGTAACCCGCCGCCACCAAGCGCTTGCCGGCGTTCCAGCTTCCCCAGCATTCCGGCCGGCAGAAGGTGACCACCGGCCGCCCCTTGTCTCCGCCGGTCAGTTCGGCGACGCGGGCCAGGAAGGCCGCCTCCTGCCCGGGCGGAAGCGGCGCTCCGCCCGCGCCCGGCATCCAGACGGCGCCGGGCAGGGAGCGATGGGTCGGCAGCCAGGGCCGGTCGGCGGGCAGGCCGGCCGGGCGCCGGTCGGCCAGCACGACGTCGAGGAGCACCGGCGCCTCGGGCAACAGGGCTTCGAGACCCTTCAGGTCGATGACGGTCGCGCCCTGAAGGGTCGCCGGCGTGTAGCCCCGGGGCGGGCCTGTATAGAGCCCGTCCGGCTCGGGCACGTTGACCGGCGATTCCGCCGGTCCCGCCGCCGCGAGGATCAGCCCGAGGGCGGCACAGGCGGCGGTCCGGGCGAGGATCCGCATCGTCAGTTGCTCGCCGAGGGGACGTCGAAGCGGTGCTCCCAGCGTCCGCCCTGGTTGTCGGTGGCCGCCACCGTCACCGGCCCCTTGCCCTCGGGGACGAAGGCGAAGTTGATGACCGGGTTCGAGGCGATCGAGATGTCGCCCTCGAGGTGGAACACCAGCTTGTCGCCGTAGGTCACGTCGAGCTTGTCGACGTAGCGGGCCGGCGTGTAGTCGCGGGTGACCTGGTTCATCTGCATGCCGGAGAAGTTCGGGTGGCGCACCATCAGCGTCGCCTCGACGGGCTTGCCGCCCTGCGGGTCGCCCGAGAACTTCATCCGCATCTCGCCCATGCCCTTCATGGCCTCCTCGTCGCTCATGCCCATCGGGGCCGAGCAGCCGCCCGAGGCCTTCACGAACTTGGCCGATTCGAGGAGGCGACCGTCCTTGGTCTCCACCACGGCGTGGACGTTGGTGTAGTTGTTCACCCGCACCCGGAGCTTGATCTCGCCCGGATCGGCGGCCGGGCCGAAGCTGAAGCGGGCGGCGTAGGGCGAGGGATTGTCGTCGATGATGAAGTAGAGGCCCTTCACCTGATCCTTGTCGGCGAGCGTCAGGCCGATCGGCACCAGCGACGCGTCCAGGGCCCGGGCGGGCGCGTCGATCTTCACCGCCGTCTCGCTCGCCTCGACGGTGCGGTCGCCGAAGATCGACTTCTTGATTTCGGTCCAGCGGGCGGCGCGTTCCTCGTCGGAATCGGTGGCGCCGGCGCGTACGGGGGCCGGGGCGAGGGCCGCGGCCGAAAGGGTCAGGCTGAGGGCGAGCAGCAGGCGTTTCATGGTCGGTCTCCTTCCCGGGATCGTGAGGGCCGTCATTCCCACTCCAGTTCCTGGTAGGCCTGGGTGACGTTGCGGCCGTGATAGGTCTCGAACAGGCTCCAGCGGTCCTTCTCGCCCTGCGCCACCGTCCGCACCGCCGCCTCGATCGGGCGGCCCGCGGCGACGGCCGCGCGCGTCTCGTCGCGCAGCACCGTGAGGTAACGCGCGAGATCGGCGATCGCGGGCGCGAATTCGACACGCACCGGTCCGTGGCCCGGTACGGCGGCGGCGGCCCCCATCCCCTTCAGCCGCTCGATCTCCCGGAGCCAGCCCAGCAGGCTGCCGTCGAGGGAGGGAATGCGGCCGACGAACAGAAGATCGGCGGGGAACAGGAGCCCGCTGCCGGTATCGAGCATCGACAGGTCGCAATTGGTGTGGGCGGTGCCGTGGGCGGTCAGGCGGATCGTGCGGTCGCCGAGATCGATCTCGGCGGGCTCCTTCACCTCCAGGGTGGGGTAGACCACCGGGCCGGTCCGCTCCGCGCCGAGAATCTCGACGAGGCGCTGGCGGTAGAAGTCCCCGCGGGCGTCGAGGGCGCCGCGCAGGGCGGCGTGACCGACGAAGGTCGGCGCGTCGCCCTGGAAGGCACCGGCGCCGAACACGTGGTCGGGATGCACGTGGGTCAGGAGCACATACTTGATCGGCTTGGACGTGCGCTTGGCGATCTCGGCGCGCAGCCAATGCCCGTCGGCGAGGCTACCGCCCGATTCCGTCACGAGCACCCCGTCGCGCCCGACGATGAAGCCGATATTGGCGATGGCGTCGTTGTTCTCCGCGGTCGCCTCGGCGTCGGGGCCGCGGCGCACGAAGACGCCCGGCGCCACCTCGTCCAGGGAAAAGGCATCGGCGGCACGCCCGAGCGTCGGCAGGCAGCACAGGCACAGACCGCCGAACAGGGCCTGACGCCGCGTGGCGCGGGCGCCGGTCATGCGGGGCCCCCGAAGGAGCGTCGGCGGGTCGGTTCCACCATGCGCCACATCCTCCCGACATTTGCCGATATATTGCCAACCATCTAGTAGGTAGATTTCCGGGGCGTCAAGTGTCAGGATGCCGAAAGGCCGCCGGAGACCATCGCGTTCGCGTGAGGCCGTGCCGGCGGGCGAGGCAAGTCGAGGCAGGGATGGCCGGGGAGCGATGAGAGACACGCGTGCGTCGCTCCTGAGCGAAGCCGAGATCCTGGTGCGCGGCCGGGGCTATTCGGGCTTCAGCTATGCCGATCTCGCCGAGGCGGTGGGCATCCGCAAGGCGAGCATCCACCACCATTTCCGCACTAAGGAGGAGCTGGCCGGCGCCCTGATCGAGGCCTACGAGGCCCGCTACGACGCGGCCCTCGACACGATCGCCGGGGACACCCGGGACGGGGTCGAGCGGATCGAGGCCTATGGCCGGCTCTATCTCGGCGGGGTCGAGCAGGGGCTCGGCTGCCTGTGCGCGGCGCTCGCCGTCGAGCTGGAAACGCTGCCCGAGGGCCTGCGCCGCTCCATCGTCCGCTTCTTCGACAAGCACATCGCCTGGCTCGCAGGCGTGCTCGAGGAGGGGCAGATCGACGGCAGCGTCCGCCGCGGCCTCGACCCGCAGGCCCATGCCCGCCTGATCGTGGCGGCCCTGGAAGGGGCGCTGCTGCTGGAGCGCTTCCTGGCCGGACCGGAAGGCTTCGCGCGGACCCTGACAGCCTTGAGCGAGGGGCTGCGGCCGGCCGCCTGACCGTTGCGGAGCCGGGATGCGGCGCGGCGGCCTTTCAGGGCCGCCCGATGATACAATATGACAACGGTCATCGTCCCACCCGACATGTCCCAGGATCTCGTATGTCCGACGCCTCCCCCCTCGCCGACGCCACCTCCCAAAAAATCCCGGTGACGGTGCTCACCGGCTATCTCGGAGCCGGCAAGACGACGCTTCTGAACCGCATCCTCACCGAGCCGCACGGCAGGCGCTACGCCGTGATCGTCAACGAGTTCGGCGAGATCGGCATCGACAACGACCTCGTGGTGGGCGCCGACGAGGAAGTGTTCGAGATGAACAACGGCTGCGTCTGCTGCACCGTGCGCGGCGACCTGATCCGCATCATGGACGGGCTGGTGAAGCGCCGGGGCAAGTTCGACGCCATCATCGTCGAGACCACCGGGCTCGCCGACCCGGCCCCCGTCGCCCAGACCTTCTTCGTCGATCAGGATGTCGGCGACGCCGCCCGCCTCGATGCGGTGGTGACGGTGGCCGACGCCAAGTGGCTCACCGCCCGGCTCGGCGACGCGCCGGAGGCCAAGAACCAGATCGCCTTCGCCGATGTGATCCTTCTCAACAAGGCCGACTTGGTGTCGGGCGAGGATCTCGACCGGGTCGAGGGCCAGATCCGGGCGATCAACCCGTGGGCCAAGGTTCACCGCACCGAACGCTGCGCGATCCCGCTCGATCAGGTGCTCGACCGCAACGCCTTCGATCTCTCGCGCATCCTCGACGTGGAGCCCGACTTTCTGGAAGAGGGGCACCATCACCACCACGACGACCAGATACAGTCGGTCTCGGCCAAGATCGACGGCCCCGTGGACCCCGAAAAATTCATGCCCTGGATCTCGAACCTGACGCAGGTCCAGGGACCGGACATCCTGCGCTGCAAGGGCATCGTCGCCTTCCCCGACGAGCCGAAGCGCTTCGTCTTCCAGGGCGTGCACATGATCCTCGACGGCGACGTGCAGGGCGACTGGGGGGCGGAGGAGCCGCGCGTCTCCCGCGTCGTCTTCATCGGCCGCAACCTCGATCCGGAGGCAATCCGGCAGGG
Organism: Methylobacterium sp. Leaf118; assembly: GCF_920984675.1. Taxonomy (GTDB): domain Bacteria; phylum Pseudomonadota; class Alphaproteobacteria; order Rhizobiales; family Beijerinckiaceae; genus Methylobacterium. Next base: position 140,980 of record NZ_CAKLBV010000002.1, on the reverse strand, counting down.
CTTCTTCGACTGCAAGGCCTGATCCCTCCCCGCGCGCCCTGCCGAAGGACGGGACGCGCGAGGGGATGGGGCGAGAGCGGCGGCCCGGTCCGACGGGGGCGCCGCGCCCCGTGGCCTCGGCACGACGCGAAAGGGCCGCCTCTCGGCGGCCCTTGGCGTATGGAGGGCGACGGCGGCGCCGTCAGAGGTTCAGCAGGACGCTGGCCGTGCCGACCGCCGTGGTCGCGAGACCGAAGGCGAAGAGCCCGATCATCGCGTAGGAAAACGCCTTCATCATCATGGGGCCGGCTCCGGTGGGCGGGTCGGGGATCAGCAGCGGTAGCCGCCCGAGGTCTGGCCGTACTGCTTGACCGGGAAGTGCTGCTGGTTGGCGTTGCCCTCGGAGGCCGAGCTCATCGGGCAGCTGGGATAGGCGTAGGTGGGCGCGGCACCGTAGCGGCCGAGCGAGCCCGTGGTCTCGACCGCGTGAGGGGCGTAGCCGGTGTAGCGGCCGCCCCACTCCTGAGCCGAGGCGGAGGCCATGGGAGCGGCGGCGAAGGCGAGAGCGGCGGCGAGGGCGGCGAAACGGGTTTTCATGTCTTCCTCAGTCTCCGTATCTGTTCGGCCCTGTGGATCGAGCCGTTTTGTCTTCGATGAACACAATATGGGGCGCCGTTCTCCAGCAGGACGTGCTGCCTCGCACGCGCCGCGGCGGATTAAAGCTCGCCTGCCCCGTCCGTACCCTGCGGTGACTGGCCGAGGCTTCCGCGGCCCCGCCGTTGGGCAAACCTCAACCATTCGATGTTCTGATCGGCGCGGATGAGGGGCCTTGCGTCCCGGCGGGCGAGGCCCGGCGGGTGGCGTCGGCCTGCTCGGGAGTGCGTTGCGTCGATGATTGCTACGACCGCCACCCCGCCCCCGCGCTGGCGTGAGGGGGCCTGGGCCACCGTTCCCGCCATCCGGGTCATCCACGGCTTCGCCAGCGCGCTGCATGCCGGCTTCATTTTCTTCGCCTGCTTCGCCTTCTCGGACGCGTCGCCCTACGACATCGTCGCGATCCCGACGATGCTGATCTGGTTCGCGCTTGGGATCCGCCTGTACCGGGGGGCGGTGCCGCTCGTCTTCCTGCTCGCCCTCTACCTCGCCGCCATCGTGGTGGCGCTCCTGCCCTATGTGAGCGAGCCGCTGCCGGTGGCCTGGACGATCCAGCTGGGCTACCTCGTGGTCACCGGCGTCTTCTTCGCGATGCTGTATGCCGACGACACCCGGGCGCGGCTCGACCTCGCCCTGAAGGCCTACACCGCGAGCTGCGTGCTGTCGGCCTGCCTCGGCATCGTCGGCTATCTCGGGCTTCTCGGCATCGAGGACCTGTTCGTCCGCTACGGCCGGGCCTCGGGCACGTTCCAGGACCCGAACGTGTTCGGCTCGTTCCTGACCCTGGGGGCCCTCACCCTCACCAACGGCCTGCTGACGGGCCGGAGCCGGCACCCGATCCTCGCCCTGACCGGCCTGCTGGTGATCCTGGCCGGCATCTTCCTGTCCTTCTCCCGCGGCTCCTGGGGCGCGACCCTGGTCTCCACGGGACTGATGGTGGGCTTTCTCTACGCTACGAGCCCGTCGCGGGCCCTGCGCCGGCGCCTCGTGCTGAGCGGTCTCGTCACGGCGGGCCTCGGGGCGGCGGCGCTGGTCGGGCTCCTGTCGATCGAGAGCGTCGCCAAGACCTTCGAGACCCGCGCGGCGGTCACGCAGGATTACGACGAGGGCGAGACCGGGCGCTTCGGCAACCAGATCCGGGGCCTCACCATGCTCCTGGAGGAGCCGATGGGGATGGGGCCGCTGCGCTGGCGCCAGATCTTCAGCCTGGAGCCGCACAATTCCTACATCGGCAGCTTCGCCAATGGCGGCTGGTTCGGCGGGGCGGTGTTCATCGTCCTCGTGGCCGCGACGACCTTCGTGGGCTTCCGCCTGATGGCCCGGGCCTCGCCCTTCCGCGTCTACGCGCAGATCGTCTTCCCCGCCTTGCTGATGTTCTTCCTCCAGGGCATGCAGATCGACGTGGAGAAGTGGCGCCACGTCTACATGATGCTCGGCATGGTCTGGGCGCTCGAGGCCGCGCGCCTTCAATGGGAGGCCGGGCGTGGCCGCGCGGTCCGGGACGTTCCGCGCCGCACGGGGTATGATGCCCCACCGCAGCGCCCCGGCGGCGCCGCGAGCCCAGGGAAGTCATGAGACCGTGAGCACGATGTCGGTGAGCGAGTCCGAGCGCCTCGCGGCCCTGCGGGCGTTGCGCATCCTCGACACGGATCCGGAACCGCATTTCGACGCGGTGTGTCGGACGGCGCAGCGTCTGTTCGGCGTCGCCACGGCCTATGTCTCGCTGATCGACGCCGAGCGGCAGTGGCTGAAGGCCTGCACCGGCCGCCTGAGCCTGCCCACCGAGCGCCCGCGCGAGGGCTCGATCTGCACCCACACGATCGCGCAGGACGCGGTGCTCGTGATCCCCGACACCCATCGCGATCCGCGTTTCGCCGGGAGCGACTTCGTCACCGGAACGCCGGGCATCCGGTTCTATGCCGGCGCCCCCTTGAGTTTCCAGCCCGGCCTGCGCCTCGGCTCGCTCTGCCTCGTCGATCCGGCCCCCCGCAGCTTCTCCGCCGAGGACGAGAGCGCCCTGCGCGACCTCGCCGCGACGGTCACGGCCCATCTGCGGCTGCACCGCGACAACGTCGCCCTCACCCGCGAGGCCGCCCTGCGTCGGGTGCACGAGAGCACCATCCGGGCGCAGGGGGTGGAGATCGAGCAGCGGGCCTCGGCCAACTCGCTCCTGAGCATGGCCGAGGAGATGGCCGAGGTCGGCCACTGGCGCATCAACTTCGCCGACCCCCACCCGATCTATTCCGACAGCCTGCTCGGCATCGCCGGGCTCGATCCCGCGGCTCCGCCGGCCCGGCATCCGGGCTTCGTCGAGCTGTTTCGCCCGGAGGACCGGGAGCGGGTCGCGGCGGTGACGGCCGCGGCGGTGGCGGGCGGGCGCGACTTCGAGTTCGAGGCCCGGCTCGCCCGGCCCGATGGCAGCCTGCGCGACGTGATGGTGCGGGGCACCTGCAAGAAGGAGGCGGACCGCACCATCGGGCTGTTCGGCATCCTGATGGACACGACCGACCGGCTGCGCATCCAGGCGGAGATGCGCCGGGGCGAGCTGCGCTATCGCAGCCTCGCCGACGCCCTGCCGGTCCTGGTCTGGACCCTCGATCCGCGCAACGGCGAGGCCACCTACGCCAATGCCCGGTTCGAGGACTATTACGGGCCGATCGGCACCGGGCGGGAGGCGCGGGTCGCGCGCAACCATCCCGACGACGCCGCCGCCCTCGACGCGGCGTGGCGGCGCGCGCGGGTCACCGGCCACGGCTATGACGGCCAGTGGCGCCTGCGCGGCCGGGACGGGGTCCATCGATGGCACAAGCTCTCGATGACCCCGGTCCACCATCCCGCCGACCCATCCGAGGTGATCGAGTGGATCGGCACCGCCCTCGACATCGACGAGATCGTCACCGCGCGCCTCGCCGTGGAGGATGCGGGCCGCATGCTCGGCATCGCGCTGGAGGGCGCGGATGCCGGCAGCTTCGACTGGGACCTGCGCACCGGGACCATAATGCTCTCCCCGGAGAGCCTGCGCCTCTACGGCCTGTGGGAGACCGGCGAGGCCCGCGCGCTCACCACCGCCGAATGGACCGCGACGGTCCATACCGACGACGTCGTCGACGTCTGGGACCGCATCCAGCGCGCCATCGACAGCCAGGCCCGCTACACGGCGGAGTTCCGGGTCGGCCCCCGCTGGATCTATGCCTGCGGCCGCACCCTCTACGAGGACGGCCGGCCCTACCGGATGATCGGGCTCAACCTCGACGTCACCGAGCGCAAGGCGGCGGAGGTGGCCCTGCGCGCGGTCACGGAGGAGGCGCAGGCCGCCCGGGCCGAGGCCGAGCGGGCGAGCGCGGCCAAGAGCGAGTTCCTCGCGGTCATGAGCCACGAGATCCGCACGCCCCTCAACGGCATCCTCGGCTACGCCGACCTGCTCCTGGAAGGCTCCGGCCACGCCCCGGAGAACCGGCGCCGCCTGGAACTCATCCGCGTCTCGGGCGAGGCCCTGCTCACCGTCGTCAACGACGTGCTCGACGTCTCCAAGATCGAGGCCGGCCGGCTCGAACTGGACCCGATCGCCTTCCCCCTGCGCAAGCTCCTCGAGGACACCGTCGCGATCATGCGCGGCGGCGCGCTCAAGAACGGCCTCTCCGTCGAGGCCCGCCTCGATCCACGCCTGCCCGACACGCTGCACGGCGATCCGAACCGACTGCGCCAGGTGCTGTTCAACCTGCTCAACAACGCCGTGAAGTTCACGCCCACCGGCTCCGTCACCCTGACGGTCCGCTACGAGGGCCCTGTCCCCCTGCCGTCCGGCGCGATGGCGGAGGGGATGCGCTTCGAGGTGGCCGATACCGGCATCGGCATCGCCCCGACCCAGCAGGACCGCCTGTTCAAGCGCTTCAGCCAGGTCGACGGCTCGATCAGCCGGCGCTTCGGCGGCACCGGGCTCGGCCTCGCGATCTGCCGCGATCTCGTCCTGATGATGGGTGGCGAGATCGGGCTCGAGAGCCGGGAAGGGACCGGTTCGACCTTCTGGTTCACGCTGGCCCTGCCGCGGGCCGAGCCCGCCATCGCCGCGACGCGGCCCGCCATCGCCGCGACGCGGCCCGCCCGCCTGCTCCTCGTCGAGGACGTGCCGGTCAACCAGGAGCTGGCCCGGGCCGTGCTGGAGGCCCGGGGCTACCGGGTCGATGTGGCGGGCGACGGCGCCGCCGCCCTGGAGGCCATGGCGGCCGAGGGCGAGGACCCCTACGCGGTCGTGCTGATGGACGTGCAGATGCCCGGCATGGACGGCATCACCGCGACCCGCCATATCCGCGCCCTGCCCGGGCCGGCCGCCCGGGTGCCGATCGTGGCGATGACCGCGAACGTTCTGGACGAGCAGGTCGAGGATCTGATCGAGGCCGGCATGGACGACCATGTCGGCAAGCCGTTCAAGCGCGCCGACCTCTATGCCGCCGTGGAGCGGTGGCGGGCCGAGGGCGCCGCCCGGCGCGCGGCCGCCGGACCGCCCCCCTCCCCCGCCGGGCCGATCCTCGACCGCGACACCTTCGCCTCGGTGCAGGACATGATGGGCCGCGAGCGGGTCCTCGCCCTGTTGACGCTTCTCGAGTCGGAACTCGACCTGCGCTTCGCCGCGTCCGGCTCCTGCGCGGGCGAAGCGGATCTCGACCGCGATCAGCTCGCCTACGACGCCCATGCCATGGTGGCGGCGGCGGGCGTGCTCGGCTTCGTCGGCCTGTCGGCGGTCTGCCGCGAGATCGAGGCGGCCTGCCGCGGCACCGACGCGCTCCTTCCACTCATCCACCGCTTCGCCGCCCTGCGCCGCGAGACGCTGGGCACGATCCGGGCGTTGCGCGCGGCCTGATCGAGAGCGGAGGGCGGGCCAGCGCCGCCGCTCGGCGGCAGCTGGGCACCCGAACACGGAACTGTTACGCTGTCATCGCGGGTGCCGAAGCCATCTGTGCGTATCCGGGCATCGACGGCCCCGCCGATCCGCGTCCTCCACCGACCTGACATCGGGATGCCGTCCCTCAAACGCCGACGTGATGGCAGACGCACGACCGGCAACCAGGACCGATGATGACGTTTTCCCACCAATCTCTGGTGTTGTACGGGTTTTTCTTGGTCGTCGGCGGATTGTTGCTGGCCCTGCGGGCCCGCCGCACCGAAGAGAGTCCGGCACGAAGCAAGTCGCTGACCCTCGCGGGCGTCATCACGATGACCGGCCTCGGCTTCTGGGCGGCCAGCCTCCTCGTCGAACCATAGGTCTCCCCCCCATCCCGCCGGGGCGCGCGACGGATCACCGAACGAGCCCATCCGCGACACCATGGGCGAGGCGGCAGGGTCCTATCCGCGCGCTCGGGCCAGCGTTCCGCGCCTTGATCTTTGCCACGACCTGTTCTCAATATGGAACGAAAAGCGAACAATCGCCATTTCGGATTCGGTCGAGGAGGATACGGCGTACGATGGCCCGCTACCGCTTCCATGCGACGAACGGTTACGAATGCGTCTTCGACGCCCAGGGCCGGGAGATCCGTGTCCCCGCCCGCCTGTTGCGGCGCGCCGACGAGGTGGCCCGGGAGATCATGAGCAGCCTCGCCGATCGGGAGGATTGGTCGGACTGGCACGTCACGGTTCACGATCTGCGCGGCCGGCGCGTTCTGACGACGCCCTTCATGCCCGATGCCGCGGACCCCGACTCCCGTCGGGCGATCACCTCAAGCGGGAACGACCGAGCGCCCCGCGCCGACCCGGCGCACCTGCCCCGGTCGTCGGGGGGGTTGAGGCTCGGCCTGTCGTAAGAAGACGGGGGAACGAGGCCGCCGCACAGGGACGCGGGCGTCCTGATCGTCCGAACGGCGGCACCTCCCATCCTCGATGAAGCCGCCGCCGTGGCCCTCTGGCGGGATACGGTCGCGTCATATCAAATCCGGTTGATCCCTTCGGGATGGCGGATGTGGGCTTCGCTCAAACGCCGCGCGGGCTTGCCTGATCCGGGCTCCGCTTTGATCAAGCGGAGCCTGGATCAGACCCGGTCAGGCCGGGTGGCCAGACGGAGGGCGTTTACGTCTCCTCGGTGATCGCCTCGTGAGGCGATGGGCCTGCAGTCGCCTCCGGACGCGCCTTGCCGCGCCGCTCGATCATGACCGCCCTTTGCCACGGACCCGGGACCTTGTCGGTGCGGTGGAAACAGCCGGCCCAGCAGCATGGCCGCTTTTTTCGGGACAGAAGGTCCTCTTGGAGCCGGGCGATGCGGCGTTGGCGCGTCGCCGCCCGCTTCGCGTCCTCGACCCAGCAGAGGAACTCGTTGCGACCGAGCGGCGTCAGGCTGTCCCAGAGCTGAAGCACGCCGGGGTCCGACCGCAGGGCCGCCTGCACATCGTCGCCGGCCTCGTGGACGGTGCCCTGTCGAAAGCCGGTCATGCCTGCGCCCCTCCGCGCCCGCCGCGACAGCCCTGGTTCCCCGACGGCCGCCTTCGCGACGGCGCGAGGGGAGGGAGCGGTCGCCCATCGCGCGCCGCTCTGTCACCGATCAAGAGGGACGACCTGCGATTGCGAAACCTCGACGAGAAGCACGCGTGTCGGAGCGGCGCAGTCGCTGGCAACGGCCTCCCGGCACAGCTGACGAAGATTGGCATGGGCCGCCGCGTAATCGGTAAATTCCCCGATCAGGCTGGTGCCCGGCAGCGGGACGAAGCCGCCGTCCTGCGCTTGATATCGATCCCAGCCGTATCGCAGCGCAAAACCGGCAAACTCCGAACCTGACACGTCCGCGGGAGGCAGGACGTCGTGAACGGCGATGAACAATGGCATAGCGCGCCTGCGGTCCTCATCCTCGTCTCAGGGCATCGCGTTGCGGGAGACGCCCCTTCCTCCCGCCGAGAGGCGCGCATTCCGCCCGTGAAGGCGGCGCCACGCGGCATGGCTCCGCGGAGTCTCTCACGAAAACCGCCCGCGGCGGCGGCGCGGCCGCGGAAAAAACCTCTTGGGGATCGGGCGCTGGCGCGGACGCTCACACATCCCGCCGGCGCTCCAATTCGGTCGCGAACGCGACCATTCCGTCCCTGTCGCGGAAGGCGCGAAGGGGGAAGATCAGGACGCGCCCCTCCACCCGGACGAACACATGCGCCGGTGCCGTGAGGATCGCCTCCATGGCGAGGCAGGGAATGACCTCCGTGGCGCCGCCCTCGCGCCATTCAAGGCGATCGAGGTGGTCGACGATCTCGACCTCGCTGGGACGGGGTCGGCGGCGTGCCGCGCGCCGATGCGCCCGAAGGGTCATCGCGAGGCTTGCCAGCCCATACTGGATGAGGCTGCCCGTCAGCAGGAGGGCCCAGAACCACCAGCCGCCTTCCTCGCCCACCCATTCCGTCGGCAGTTGCGACACGACCGCACCGGCCAGGCCGATCCAGACCAGCAGCACCCCGAAACGCCAGCCCACGATCTCACGGGGAAGGGTCTCGTAGGCCAAGGCATCGGCCCGCGTCAGCGTGAAGGCGAGCGCCGGGTGCGGAGGCCGTGGGGGGTGCGCGTCGCTCGGGGGCACGGTCGCATCTCGGTTCAAACGAAGACGGCGACCTCTCGGTCGCCGCTCGCATCCCCGATGGGCTGATTCGTCAGCAGCTCCAACGGGCCTTGCCGCTGTTCATCGTGTAGGAGCACTTGGCTTCAGCAGACACACTGGTCATGACCGGAATAGTTCCCGCAGCAAAAGCGGCAAGCATCAGTATAAGAGCGAACTTTCGCATGTCTGTTTCCCCCAATTTGCCGCGAAGCGACCCTGAAATCCGTATCCACTGTAAGAAAATTAGTCTACGCAGGAGATCGCACGCCGAAAAATGATGCCGGATGCGTGTCGAATTTGCAACATTGCGCTTCTGGCGCCGGTGAAGATCGGCAGTATACATTTAAAAGGAGTGGATCGCGCATGATTGCAGATGTTGCGTGCATGAAGACGCGCGCACGGGCCGCGGATATTCGGCGCGTTGGTCGCGTCATGGCCGTTCTCGTCATGACCGCCCCGACAGCCGCCGGGGGGAAACCCGATTCGAGCCTCGGGCCGATCATCGAGGCCCGGGCGTCCTGCATCACCCATGAGGGCGGCGACCTCCCGGCCCCAGGGGCCGCGCCGGTGACCCCGGTGCCGCCGAAGACGGGGTGTTCCGCCAAGGAACGCGACGGAACGGTGTGCGACGCCCTCGATGGCGGCGAGGCGCTTCGGTGCTTGGCCCGGGAGATCACGATCTGGGACGGCGTCCTGGATCACCTTCCGACGGTGACGGCCGGCTCCGCGAAGACGGCTCCGGTGAAGAGCGCCACCGCGGCCTTTCGCACCTTCCGCGATCGCGCATGCGCCACCTATCGTCGTGTGTCGGTCAATCCCGTGGGTGAGGAGATCGTGCAATCCTGCCGCCTCGCCGAGACCGTTCGTTTCTCCCAGAAACTCTATGACGCGGTCTTCAGTCCGTAGGACGCACGCGCGATGTCCGAACCGGCTCCAACGGGACCGGACCCCAGACGGATTCGGGTGAGAGACGAGGCATATCGCGGGCAAGGTCCCCCGGGACCGGGGGCGTGCCGGCGTGGGACGCGAGCCCTGTGACGCCTGTCTTGGACGTCTTTTTCGGCACCTTCTGCCGTCGCGGCGGTTGACCCTAGGAAGCGCGGCCCCCTGCCAGCGCACCCGATCAGGAGCCAACCCCATGAAGCGGCTATTGCTCGCCTCGGCCCTCGTCCTGTCCCCGCTCGCCCTGTCCGCCACCGCCCAGGCTCAAGGAACGATCCGCGGCGCCGAGCGGGGCGCGGAAGACGGAAGCCGCGCCGCAGGTCCCGTCGGCGGCGTGGTGGGCGGTGCGGTCGGCGCGGCGACCGGCACCGTGGGCGGCGTGCTCGGCGTCGACCCGGATCCCCGCCGGGAGGAGCGCATGGAGCGCCGCGAAGAGCGCCGCTCGGTGCGCGAGCGCGACGGACGCTGACGCGCCCGTGACAACAGGGGGCGGCGGCATCGCCGCTCCCGTTTCTGGCGAGGCGGCCGGGTTCAGGGCGCAAGCCGACCCGGGCCCCCGGCGACGCCCGACCTTCGCCGCGATGGCCGGCCTGACGCGCCCCGTGTGGGTTTGCTCCTCGGGTGCCCTGCCCGCCGGGACGGTCGGCGGATGGCCCTTGCAGGCGCGTCCCGCCGCATCGGCCTGCCCCCCCCCCGCCCCTGCCCCCACCCCTGCCCCTGCCCCCACAAGCGGGTCGCCTCGATGGGCGACCGCTACGGCCGCGGCTGCGGCTTTTGGGGCGGCCGGGAGAAAAACCTGCTCCCTCGGGAACCTTGGCGGTTCAAAACCACCTTCCCCTCTGCCTGGGACGGCATGACGTTCCCTGGGAGATGGTGATGAAGAAGACGACGCTTGCGCTCGCGGTGCTGCTGGGCGGATTCGCCCTGGCTTCCGGCTCGGCCTCGGCGGCGCCGCTCGCACCGGCCGGCCTTCAGGCCGAGACCGGCGTGACCCCGGTTCGGATGAGCCCCGGCGAGCGGATGATGATGCGTCGACACATGATGCGGAAGCGGATGATGCACCGTCACGACCGCCGCATGATGAACCGCCGGATGATGCGCCGCATGTAAGGCGCGGCCTTCACGCAACGGGAGGGCGTGGATGACGCCCTCCCCTCGCTCCGTGGCCTCGAGGGGCCGCCCGAGGGGCCTCCCACCAACGGTCGGGAGGTCTTTTTCGTTGGAGGCGTCGAGGACGGGCCCTCACCCCGTGCCCGCAGGCGGCCCAGGACGATCCGATCGCTCGCCTCCCCGAGGGCAAGGGCTGCGCCGAGCCCCCTCTGGGCCTGCTCGGCGGCGGAAGGCTCCCGTCGCCAGGCCGAAGCCATCTGACGCGGGAGAGGGCAAACCTCACGGGCGCGGTGGGTCGGAGGGATCGGCCCGTGTGAGCGCGAGGGCGATTCGCCGGATCGTCGGGGCCGCCATCACGACCACCGGGACCATCAGCATCCACGCGGTCAGCCAGGACCACAGCCAGTGCTGCACGAAGCGGCTCTCGTCGATCAGGGGCAGGCTGGCGATGCCGCTCGCCAGCAACGTGGTGAGGCCCGATTGCAGGACGGCGAAGACGTAGTGGTGATGGCGTCGCGCGATGGGCAGCATTGGGTCTCCGGGGGCCTGCCCCTGGGCCGGAGGCAAGCCCGAGGCCACGCCTCTCATCTCGGACCCTGCGGGTCATGGCGGAGGCCGGCCGCAGGCGCCTTCAGAGGAAGCCCGGCGGGCCGGACGGCCGTGCCTCCACGGAGGCGCAGAGGCCACATTCGACGACGATGAGCGTGAAACGGCTCCGACCGGCAGACCGCCCCTTCCCCCGCGGACAATGGGTCGAGCGGGCGCGCTGACAGCGACGGGGCGCCCCGGTCTTCGCGCGTTTCAAAAGGTCGGACTGTGAAAAAGGGGGCGGTCGGTGCGACCACTCCGTGAGAGCACGGTCGTCACGCCACCCCAAAAAGGCACCAACTCTTTGTTCAACAACGACAAAGAGAATGGTGCGGCCAAGAGGACTCGAACCTCCACCCCTCGCGGGACTAGCACCTCAAGCTAGCGCGTCTACCAATTCCGCCATGGCCGCCCGTGCCGCCGGTCCGTTGGAGCGGGCCGGCATTTCGTGTGGGCGGCGCAGCGGATAACAGAAGCCTGGGGCGGGCACAAGCGCCGCATTCGCTTCTTCGTCCGCGGCCGTCCCGCGTCGCGGCTCACACCACGGCGTCGATGTCCTCCAGGAGGGGCACGGCGCCCTCGCCGATCGTCACGCCGGGGGTGCGCACCACCTCGGCCTTGCGGATCAGCTCGGTGACCTCCACCGAGATCCGATTGCCCGTCACGACGATCTGCCCGCGGGCGATCGGGTGGTCGTTGGCCAGGATCTCGACCATGTCGGTGTCGGTGGAGTCGAGTTCGATCACCGCGCCGCGGCCCATGCGCAGCAGCATGTGCAGCGGCATGTGGCTGCGCCCCAGCACGACCTTGAGATCGACCTTCAGTTCGTCCAGGACCGCCACGCGCGATTGCTCCCCATCTCTGCCGGGAGAATCTTTCCGCGCAGGATGGTGAAGCCTTGGTAAACGACGCGCCCGATCCTTCCCCTCCCTCGGCCCCGCGGCTCGCCACGGCGCCCGGCGCCTTCCTGCCCCGGGCCGGCTCGGCCCCGGTCGGCTGGCGCGTGTCCGATCGCCTCGTACCCTACGAGGAGGCGCTGGCCGTCATGGAGGCCCGGGCGGCCGCCATCGCCCGGGGCGAGGCGGACGAGCTCGTCTGGCTCCTGGAGCATCCGCCGCTCTACACCGCCGGAACCTCGGCCCGGGCGGCCGACCTCGTCGAGCCGGAGCGCTTCCCGGTCCACCAGACGGGGCGGGGCGGGCAATACACCTATCACGGGCCCGGCCAGCGCATCGCCTACGTGATGCTCGACCTGAACCGGCGCCGGCCGGATCTGCGGGCCTACGTGGCGAGCCTGGAGGCTTGGCTGATCGCCACGCTCGACAGCTTCAACGTCCGCGCCGAGCGGCGCGAGGACCGGGTCGGGGTCTGGGTGCGCCGGCCCGAGAAGGGGGCCACCGTCGAGGACAAGATCGCGGCGATCGGCATCCGGGTGCGGCGCTGGGTGAGCCTGCACGGCCTCAGCCTCAACGTGGAGCCGGACCTGTCGCACTTTTCCGGCATCGTGCCCTGCGGCGTGCGCGAGCACGGCGTCACGAGCCTGGCCGATCTCGGCCGCATCGTCAGCCTGCCCGAGGTCGACATGGCGCTGCGCGCCGCCTTCGAGCCGATCTTCGGCGAAACGCGGGACGACGGCTGACGTCCGCGTTTCCCAATGACGTCCGCGTTTCCCAAGGGATCATCCCTCTCGAAACCCGGGGCTCAGGCGTCGGCGGTGGCCGGGGGCACGGCGGCGACGGGCGGGAGGGACGGGGTCGCCCGGCGCAGGCGCAGGGCGAGCCGCAGCACCGGGAGCACGAGACGGGCGAGCCGGATCTGGCCCGGCAGCGCGCGCGGCATCAGGGGCCGGTAGACGAGGCGCGGGCTCGCCCGGTCGACGCCGGCGACGATCTCGCCGACCCGCGGCAGGGCGGCGATGCGCAACGCCTCTGCCTCGGGGATGCCGAGCCGGCGCGCCCAGGCGAGGTCGCGGGACAGGCGCCCCTGCCCGTGCAGGCGGCGCAGGCGGGCGCGCCAGACGTAGCGGTGGAGCGCGCGCGGCACCGCCTCCATGCGGGCGTCGCACAGGGCGTCGGGCTCCTCGCAGCGCGAGCGGATCGTGTCGGCGACGCCCCCGGCGGCGCGGCCGGTGAGACGGGCCGAGATCCACACCATCACGGCGCGGTCGTGGCGCACGCGAAACCCCTGCGCCAGCAGGGCGGCGACGAAGGCGCCGTCCTCGCCCAGGGGAATCTCGGGCATGCCCCCGACCTGCGCGTAGGCGGTGCGCCGCACGGCGAGGGAGGCGCCGATGGTGGTGCGGTGGCAGGGCCAGGGATCGTGCGGATCGGGATCGATGCGGGCCTCCATCTCGGTGATGAGGGCGTCGTAGGTGTCCTCGAGGCGACCGCGGGCAGCGAGCGAGGGCGGCAGCAGGGCCGCCTCCTCCGGGATCAGCTCGACCCGGCCGGCGACCGCGTCGGCGCCCGCCTCCAGGGCGGCGAGGTTGGCCGCGACCCAGTCCGGCGGCACGAGGCTGTCGGCGTCGGTGGTCAGGAGAGTGCCGGCGACGCCCGCCTCGTCGAGCCAGGCGGCGGCGGCGTCCATGGCGGCGCGGCGCGCCCAGCCCGCATGGGCGCCGGCATAGGTCCGCTCGATCACTCGCACCGGGATGGTCATGCCGGGCAGCAGCCCCGCGACGATCTCGGGCGTGCCGTCGGTACAGTTGTTGAGGAACAGCACGAGGCCGAGCCGGCCCGGGGCGAGGCCGGCCTGCGCGTCGAGCGCCCGGAGACAGGCAGCGATCCGCTCGGCCTCGTTGCGGACGGGCACGGCGACGAGGGTATCGGGGAGAGGAGCGGAGGGCACGGACGGGCTCCGAGAGAACCGGCGGATGAGAACGGCGACGCGCCCGGGCAAACAGCGCCGACGGTCGGACCGGGAGGCTCTAGGCCACGCGCGATGAACCGCGGCTGAGGGTGTTTGCCGCGGAAACAGGGCCGGCTCACGGCGGTTTCCCGGGCAATCACACCCCCGAACGAGGCGCCTTCCGATGTCGGCACCCGACAGTCTCAAGGATGTCTATCTCGACGAGATGACGGAGCTCTGGTCGGCCAACGACCCGATGGCGCGGGCCCTGTGCACGCGCGGCGACCAGGCGAGCGATCCCGAACTCAGGCAGAGGCTGCAGGATTCCGGGGACGGCCTCCTGCGGGACATCCAGATCATCGCCCAGTATCCGCGCATGTCGTATGACGGGCCGGCCGGGTTCGGCGCGGCGGCGGCCGATGCGCGGGCGCTCGGCCGATCCGACCCAGAGGTCACGCGGAAAGGCGCCGTCGCCGCGATCGACGAGGCGGATGCCGACGCGAGCCCTCTCGCCGAGAGCGTCGAGCCCGCTGCGGCCTGAGCGTCGACCGTCATCGTCCCGCCCCGGGGCCGGAAGGCCCCGGCGGCGCACCGATCCGCGCCGGGCCGGCCTTCGCCCGCCGGCCCCTTCCGCCGCGCCGTCCGGGGCCGGCCGCCACGGATCGACGACCATGCTCCTGCTCTACGGCGCCGTGCTGATCGCCGGCATCGCCAACGCGATCCAACCCGGCCTGACGACCCAGCTCGCGCGCTCACTCGGGCAGCCCTTCGCGGCCGGGCTCGTCTCGATGCTGGTCGGCACGTCCGCCATGCTGGTGGTCGGCCTCGTCTCGGGGCGAATGCAGCTGCCGAGCCTGCAGCAGGTCACGGCGACGCCGTGGTGGGCGTGGTTCGGCGGGGCGGTGGGCACCGGCCTCGTGATCGCCCAGCTCTTCGTCGCGCACCGAATCGGGGCGGCGCCGTTCCTGGGGCTCCTCGTGACCGCGGGGGTCGTGACCTCGATCGCCCTTGACCATTTCGGCCTCGTCGGATTCGCGGTGCACGCGGCCGGCCCCCTGCGTCTGGTCGGAGGCGCCCTGATGATCGTCGGCGTCGTCTTCGTCGCCTTGTCCTGAGGCCGCAGGGTCGGGCGCGGTCGGATCCTGGGGTTATGCTTAAGCGCCTGTTAACGGGGCGCCGTCATTGAATCGGTGAGACGACGCATCCACGCACGGAGCGGGCGGGCCGGACCGCCCACCGCTCCTCGCCCCCACCGGAAGCCCGATCCGTGACCAGCCTCCTGACCAACATCTCCGCCATGACGGCGCTGACGACGCTCAAGGGCATCAACAACCAGCTCGATGCCACGAGCAACCGCGTCTCCACCGGCCAGCGCGTCTCCGCCGCGTCCGACAACGCCGCCTACTGGTCGATCGCCACCACGGTCCGCACCGACAACGCCTCCCTCTCGGCGGTCAAGGACTCCCTCGGCCTCGGCTCCTCGGCGGTCGACACCGCCTATAACGGCCTCAACTCCGTCCTGTCCGATCTGCAGAACCTGCGCGCCAAGCTTCAGACCGCCCTGCAGCCCGGCGTCGATCGGGCCAAGGTCCAGGTCGAGATCAAGGCCATCCAGGCCAAGATGAAGGCCACGGCCGATTCCTCGACCTCCTCCGGCCAGAACTGGCTCTCGGTCGATTCCTCGCCGGCGAACGGCTCCTACCGCGCCACCCAGAGCGTGGTGGCGGGCTTCTCGCGGGCGGCGTCGGGCACCGTGACCTTCTCGATGATCGGCGTCGATGTGAACGCGATCAAGCTCTACGACGTGAACTCGAGCAGCCTCACCACCCCGGCGACGGCGGGCCAGGTGTTCGGCTCGACCTCGCTGACCGGCACCGCCGCCTTCCGGCCCGCCGACGCGGTCGTGGCCAACCGCGGCACCGCCGATTTCAGCACCACCAACGAAGTGGCGTTCTCGCTCTCGCTCGGCGACGGCTCGACGGCCACGATCCGCCTGAACCGGGCGGCGCTCTCCTCCGCCGCGGCCGATCTCACCCGGGTGACGTCCCAGGAATTCCTCGACGCGATCAACAACCAGATCGCCGCCGACACCGACGCCACCGCTTTGTCCGGCGAGGTGGTCGCCACGCTCGACACCTCGGGCCGCCTGACCTTCACCACGACGGCGACGGGCTCGGGCACCACCGCCCAGGTGACGGTCCAGAACGTGGCCGCCACCGGCGGCAACACGTTGGTCGATGTCGGCTTCGGCACCGGCACGGCGGGAACCGACGCGCGCCTCGGCCGCGGCTCGGCGGCGGGCACCACCGCCGGCAAGGGCATCCTCGACACCGCCGACGGCAGCACCGGCGTTTCCGTCGCCACGATCGACATCGCGGCCCTGGCGGGCACCGCGGGCGACACCGCGCTCAGCACCATCATCACCCAGGTCGAGAAGGCCATCGCCAAGGTGACGGATGCCGGCACCAAGCTCGGCGCCAACAAGACCCAGATCGACGGCCAGAAAACCTTCGTCGACACGCTGATGAAGGCCAACGACCGCACGATCGGCATCCTGGTCGACGCCGACATCGAGGAGGAGTCGACCAAGCTGAAGGCCCTCCAGACCCAGCAGCAGCTCGCCGTCCAGGCGCTCTCCATCGCCAACTCGGGCAGCCAGAACATCATGTCGCTGTTCCGCTCCTGACGCCTCCGGCCTCGCCCCCGGCGATTGCACTCGCGGTCCCGCCGCCGAGGCCGTAGAAGCCTCGAACGGCGACCCGGGACGTCCGGTCGCCCGCGCGGACATGAGGTCCGGGCGAGCGCGAACGGAGAATCATGGCCATCGACCTCCAGCCGGTCCTCACGGGGGGCCGCCTCGTGCCGCCGGTGCCGACGCCGCCGGTCCGGGAATTGTCGGCCTTTCGCTTCGTCACCCAGATGCGCACCAACGGCATCGGCTGCTGGCCGGCGGCCGCCTACGAGGCGCCCGTGCGGCGGCGGCGGCTGCTCGGCAAGGTGCGGCTGACCGTGAGCGACCCGGAGGCGGTGCGCCGCGTCCTCGTCGACAATGTCGGCAATTACGCCCGCACGGCGATCTCGATCCGGGTCCTGCGGCCGATGCTGGGCGACGGGCTGCTCATCAGCGAGGGGGCGGCGTGGCGCCACCAGCGCCGGGCGCTGGCGCCCGCCTTCACCCCGCGGGCGGTGGAAACCCTCGTCCCCCACATCCTTTCGGCGAGCGACGAGGCGGTGGCCGCCCTCGAGGGCCCGGCCGCGGCGGGGCCGGTCGACCTGTTCTCCGCGCTTCAGCATCTTGCCCTGGAGATCGCCGGGCGCACCATGTTCTCGGTCGCCATGGCCCGCCACGGGCGCGCGCTGCGCGGCTTCCTCACGGCCTATTCGGAGCGGCTCGGACGCCCGCATCTGTCGGACGCCCTGGTCCCCCTGCGCTTCGCCACGCCCCTCGACCGGGCCCGCGCCCGGTTTCGGCGCGACTGGGTCGCCTTCCTCGACGGCATCATCGCCGACCGGGAGGACGGGCGCGCGAGCGGACCCTCCGACCCGCCCCGCGATCTGCTCGATCTGCTGCGCGCGGCCCGCGATCCGGAGAGCGGCCGCAGCTTCACGCCGGAGGCGCTGCGCGATCAGGTCGCCACCATGATCCTTGCCGGGCACGAGACCACCGCGCTGACCCTGCTCTGGGCCTGCACCCTGCTGGCACTCTCGCCCGAGACGCAGGAGGCGGTCGCCGCCGAGGCCGCCGCGGACGAGAAGCCCCTCACCCGCGCGGTGATCGACGAGACCCTGCGGCTCTATCCGCCCGCCTACATGATCGCCCGCTCCGCGCTGGGGCCGGACGTGCTCGCCGGCCAGGCGGTGATGCCCGGCGAGAGCGTGACGATCGCGCCCTGGCTGCTCCACCGGCACCGCCGGCTCTGGCGCGACCCCGACGCCTTCGACCCGACCCGCTTCCTGCCGGGCGCGCCGCCGATCCCGCGCTTCGCCTATCTGCCGTTCGGGGCCGGTCCGCGGGTCTGCATCGGCGCGGCCTTCGCACTGACCGAGGCGACCCTGGCGCTGAGCTGCATCGTCGGGCGCTTCCGGCTCGAACGGGCGGACGACCGTCCGGTCCTGCCGGCCGCCGTGGTGACGACCCAACCCGACCACGCGCCGGCGTTTCGGTTGAGCCTCCGGACGTAATCGCAAGCGCCCCGGCCGCGGCAGAGGGAGAGCCCCCCCGGCCGGTCCCGCATCGCCAACGACAGCGACCCGCGGCATCCTCTCGATGCCGCGGGCCCGTCGCGTTCGATCGTCCCGGTCAAGCGCGGGCCCGCTTCTTGGCGGGGAGCGCAGAGACGGGGAACTCGATGTCGACGCCCAGGGTCGACACGCCCTCGCCCCGCTCCAGCGTGATCTGCACCTTGTCGCGCTCGACCTCGACATGCTTGGCGATCACCGCGAGGATTTCCTCGCGCAGGGTGATCACCAGGTCCGGCCTGCCGGTCTCGGCGCGCTCATGCGCGAGGATGAGCTGCAGGCGCTCGCGGGCGACGGAGCCGGAGCCCCGTGGCTTGAGGAAGGTCAGGACACTCATGCGGCCCTCCGAGTGAACAGCTTGTTGATCAGGGACTTGCGATCGGTCGGGATCGCCATCGGCACGGTCTCGCCCTTCAGGCGGCGCACGGCGTCGATATAGGCCCGCGAGGGGGCACAGAGCGGGTTGTTCAGGGTCACCGGGCAGCCGACATTCGAGGCGCGCAGGACTTCGAGGCTCTCCGGGATGATGGCGAGCAGCGGGATCGAGAGGATCTCGAGCACGTCGTCGACCTTGAGCATGTCACCGCGATCGGCCCGGGCGGGATCGAAACGGGACAGGATCAGGTGCTTCTCGATCTCGTCACCCCGCTCGGCCCGGACCGTCTTGGAATCGAGGAGCCCGATGATCCGGTCGGAGTCGCGCACCGAGGAGACTTCCGGGTTCGTCACGACCACGGCCACATCCGCGTGGCGCATGGCGAGCTGGGCGCCGCGCTCGATGCCGGCGGGGCTGTCGCAGACGATCCAGTCGAACTTCTCGCGCAGTTCCCCCATCACCCGCTCGACGCCCTCGTCGGTGAGGGCGTCCTTGTCCCGGGTCTGGGAGGCGGGCAGCAGGGAGAGGTTTTCCAGGCGCTTGTCGCGGATCAGCGCCTGCGGCAGCTTGGCGTCGCCGTTGGTGACGTTGATGAGGTCGTAGACCACGCGGCGCTCGGCGCCCATGATCAGGTCGAGGTTGCGCAGCCCGACATCGAAATCGACCACGCAGACCTTCTCGCCGGCCTGGGCCAGCGCCGCGCCGAGCGCTGCCGTCGTGGTGGTCTTGCCGACGCCGCCCTTACCGGACGTGACACAAAGAACCTTGGCCATTCTCGTTTCCCCTTAACCCAAGGCTGCGATCTTGATGGCGCCGCCGTCGGACCAGATCTGGACCGCTTGGCCGCGCAGGTGATTGCCCATGTCCTCGGCCGTGCGGACGAGGCGGTCGATGCCGAGAAGCTCGGGCTCGAACTTGCGGCAGTAGATGCGTGCGCGAGGGTTGCGGGCGGCGCCCGCGATGGCCCGCCCGCGCAGGGCGCCGTAGACGTGGATGGAGCCGCCGGCCAGGATCTCGGCGCCCGAGGACACCGAGCCCATCACGGTCACGTCCCCCTCCGGGTGGACGATGCTCTGCCCCGAGCGCACCGACCCCTCGATGGTGAGCGAGGACATGCCGGGCTTCTCCTCGGGTCCGGCCGGCGCGTCGATCGGCTCGCCCTGCGGGCGGCCGCCGACCAGGCGGGGCGGCAGACCCTCGGGGAGCGCGGCCGTGGCCCCCTCGATCCCGAGGATGCGCAGGCGCCGGACGGTCAGTTCGGTTATCAGGCTCTCCAGCTCGGTCGCCGTGGGTTGCAAACCCGCGACGTCGAGGATCACGGCCTTGTCGTCGAACAAGGTCGCCGTGCGCTTCAGGGCCTCGTCCAGGAGGACGAGCCACTCGGCGACCGGGGCTTGCGGCGCCAGCGACACCGCGCGGAAGACGCGGCCTCGCAGGGGCAGTGAGGGATGGGCGGGAGCGGGGCTGGTCACGGGCGTTGACGTTTCCTTACCGACCCCCTCATTGATCGTCGGTAAGGTTACCGGGCGGTTAATTTTATCGCTTCGCCCGGCAAAATTTGCCGGCTCGGGCATTTTCTTCCGCCCCCCGGACCCATCGGACCCGTGCGGCGACGCCGAGGGTGCGCCGGCCCGTGCCTTCGGGATCCTGCGATCCCGGGATCGGACCGAGGGCGCCGGGGTTGCTTCGCCGGGCTCAGATCAGCCCGCGCTGCGCCTTCGCCTTGAGGCGGCGGTCCTGGAAGGTCACCGTCACCGAGCCGGGCCGGCTCGGCGGCGACCAGACATGGACCTCGAAGGTGCCGATCCCCTCGATCACCGAGGCGCTGTCGAGACGCCCGCGGCAGCCGAAGACCGCCTCGACCTCCATCGGCGTCATGCCCGAGCGGAGGCGCTCGAACCGCTCCCGGGTGACCGCGCAGGGCTGCGGGTCCGGGGCTTGGGCGCGCGGCGGGGCGCGGCGGAACGCCGGGCCGGCCTCGGGTGCCGCCTCCGGCGAGAAGGCGACGTGGATCGCCGTGCGCCGCGCCGCCACGGGAGCCTCTTCCGGCTCGGGGGCCGGCGCCGGCGGGGCCTCGGCCGACACCCGCGGGAACGGCGGGAGCGGCGTGCGCCGTCCGTCCTCCCCGGCCTTGCCCGCGGGCGGCGGGGCGCGGGAAAGATCCACCGGCACGAAGGCCGGCCCCAGGCGCCGACGGTGCGGTCCGGCGGCGTCCCGTTCGCCCCCGGCCCCGGGCAGCGCATCGGCCCGCAGGCCGGGACGGGCGGAGGGCTCAGGGATGGCGGAGGGCGGGCTGCTCAGGACGATGACCCGGCGCATCGCCCGGGCGAGAGGCTCCGTCCGCTCGGCGAGACGGCGCTCGCCCTCCTCGGCGGATTGGCCCGGACGGGCCCGCAGCGCCTCGCAGGCCCGGATCACCGCGACGAGGTCGCGGATGTCCTCGCCGCCCCATTCCGCGGCGGCCTTGCCGAACAGGAGCAACCCGCCCGGGTCGCCGTCGCCGCGCCCGCGCTCGAACGCGACGAGTTCCCGCTCCACCAGGGCGCGGCTGCCCGCGCAACCGCCGTGATCCGCGATGTAGCCGGTCAGTCGCGTACGGAAGGCGTCGTCCGCCGCGGCCGGGACGGACGCGAGGGCGAGCAGGATCGTCAGGACGGGCACGCGCATGGGACGACGCCTCCAGGGCTCCGATCCATGATCGAGCCCGCCTTCCCGTGAAGCGACGGTTCGGCCGATGCCGACAATGCGATCGATCGGTGCGGAAAGGCCGGGACTGTCCCGTTTGACGCTCGTCCGCCCCCCCCGGATCGGGCCGACCCCCGGTTCGGGACGGCACCCTCGCCGGGTTCCGCGGGACGCCGATCGGCGCCCCGCCGACCGCTCTGCCGCGTCAGCTTTGCCGCGTCAGCTTTGCCGCGCCAGCGCCGCCGCGATCCGGGCCGCCCCCGGACCCGTGCCGGCGGGGACGGCGTGACGGCGGCCGAGGGCGATGGCGCCCCGGTGGCTCGCATGGGTGATCGCGATCGCGAGCGCGTCCGCCGCGTCGGCGACCTTGAACTCGGCCTTCGGCAGCAGGAACCGCACCATCGCCTGGATCTGGACCTTCTCCGCGTGGCCGGAGCCCGCCACCGTCTTCTTGATGAGGTTGGCCGCGTATTCCGCCACCGGCAGCCCGGCCAGAGCCGGCACCAGCAGCGCGACCGCGCGGGCATGGCCGAGCTTGAGCGTCGCCTGCGCGTCTTTGTTGACGAAGGTCTCCTCCACCGCGACCTCGTCGGGGGTATGCGCCGCGACGACGCGGGTCAGGCCCTCGTGCAATTCGCGCAGGCGCAGCGCCAGCGGCAGGTCGCCGTCGGAGGTGACGACGCCGCAGGCGCCGTAGGACAGCTTGGTCCCCCGCGCGACGATGAGGCCCCAGCCCATGCGGCGCAGGCCGGGGTCGATGCCGAGGATGCGGACGTCGTCGGTCATCGGTCGCCTCCGGTCACGCGCCGCCGCGGCGCGTCACCATCTCGCGCACATATCGTGAACGAAGGGTTCCGGCAAACCGCTCCGCCCGGCGCGGCGATCAGTCGATGGCCTTGAACTCGCCTTCCAGCCGGAGCGCCACCTCGTCGCCGAGCAGCGGCAGGAAGGCGTTCACGCCGAATTCCGAGCGCTTGATCACCGCCCAGCCGTCGAAGCCCACGGAATAGGCCTTGTCGACCGGGTTGACGCCGGCCTGGTTGAAGGTGGCGTCGAAGGCGACGGGCTTGGCCACGCCCCGCAGGGTCAGGGTGCCGGTGACCCGGGCGGTGGTCGGGCTCGTCGGCTCGATCGCGGTGCTGACGAAGGTCGCCTCGGGATGGGCCGCGACGTCCAGGAAGTCCGGCGTCTTGAGATGGGCGTTGAGCTTGTCGTTGAGGGCGTTGGCGCTGCCGGTCCCGATCTTCACCGAGACGCTGCTGCGGGCCGGCTCCTTCGGGTCGAGGGTCAGTTCGCCCGCCACCTCGGTGAACTGCCCGTAATAGGTCGAGAAGCCGAGATGGCTGATCGACCACGTGATCTTTCCGTGGGCCGGATCGAGCCGGTAGCGCCCGGCCTTCACCTGTCCCGGATCCTTGGTCAGGCCGGGGGGCGCGTCCTGCGCGCGGGCCGGTTCCGGCGCCGATGCGGCGGCTCCGACCAGGAGGAGGAGGGCGGCGAGGGCGAGGATGCGCTTCATGCGGTGACCTTGTGGCTTGGGCCCGCGTGACGGATATGGTCCCGGGCGCGGCGCGGCAACGGACCCGAGATGATCGGCAAACTCAAGGGGCTGGTGGATTCCTACGGAGAGGATTTCGTCATCCTCGACGTGAACGGGGTCGGCTACGTGGTGCATTGCTCGGCCCGCACCCTGCAGCGGCTGCCCCCGCCCGGCGAGGCGACGGACCTCGCCATCGAGACCCATGTCCGGGAGGACATGATCCGCCTCTACGGCTTCCGCTCCGATGCCGAGCGGGAATGGTTCCGCCTGCTCCAGACCGTGCAGGGGGTCGGCACCCGCGTCGCCCTCGGCCTGCTCTCGGTGCTGGAGCCCGCGGCCCTGGCCACGGCCATCGCCACCGGGGACAAGGGCGCCGTCGCCCGCGCCCCCGGCGTCGGCCCGCGGCTCGCCGCCCGGCTGGTGGCCGAACTCAAGGACAAGGCGCCGGCCTTCTCCCCGATCGACCCGGCACTCGTGGCGCTGACCGGGGCGGTGGAGGACCGCACCGCCCCCCAGCCGGTCGCCGACGCGATCTCGGCCCTCGTGAATCTGGGTTATCCCCAGGTTCAGGCCTCCGCCGCCATCGCCGCCGCGCTCAAGGGCGCGGCCGAGGGCGCCGAGGCCAAGACGCTGATCCGGCTCGGCCTGAAGGAACTCGCCCGATAGCCGGCCGCCGCCGCGGGAGGGCCTGACATCCCCCGCGACGGGCGGCGGGCGGCAACAGCCGCCGCGTGTCCCGCGCCGCCGGGCGGTCGAACCGGATCCGCGCCGGGGCGCCGACGCTCGCGCGAGGCCGGCCAAGGGCTTAGCGTTTGCTTGGCGTTGGCTTGGCGTTGGCGCGGCCGGTGGGCGCCGGCTCAGAACCCGTCGTCGAAGGGCGGTGGCTGCAACTTCTGCCACGCGGCGGCGATTTTTTCCGGCTTCACGTCGAGGGCCTGCGCGCAGGCGATCAGCCGCAGCTCGTCGCCCATGACATGGTCGAGAACGGCGGTCAGGAAGCCCGGATCCCGGGCGCTCGCGCGCAGCGTCGCGGGGTCGAGTCCGCTCTCGATGACGAAGCGGGCGAGACGCTCGTCGTCGCCCACGAGCCATCCCAGCACTTCGACGGCGAGACGCTCGCCGCCGACATCCCTATGATCAAGTTTGCGTTTCATCAACGAGTGGCAGTTTAAGAGAGTTCGAGGGCCGGGCCACGGGGTGGAACGTCGTCGCGACCGCGCCGGAGCAGGTCATGAAGAAAACCGTTCTTATCGTTGAAGACAACGAGCTGAACATGAAGCTCTTCAACGACCTTTTGGAGGCGCATGGCTACGCCACGCTGAAGACCGCCAACGGAATCGAGGCGATCGAGCTGGCGCGGGCCCACCGCCCCGACCTGATCCTCATGGACATCCAGCTGCCCGAGGTGTCGGGCCTGGAGGTGACCAAGTGGCTCAAGGACGACGACGACCTGCGCGACATCCCCGTCATCGCGATCACCGCTTTCGCGATGAAGGGAGACGAGGAACGCATACGGGAAGGCGGCTGCGAAGCCTATCTCTCGAAGCCGATCTCGGTTGCGAAGTTTTTGGCAACGGTCCGCCGCTACATTGGCGACGACGGCGCTGCCTGATTGTCCCAGGGTGCCCGGGCGGCCGGCCAGCCGCGCAGCGGAGGAACCATGTCGGCCCGCGTCCTGATCGTCGATGATCTCTACCCCAACGTCCGTCTGCTCGAGACGAAGCTGTCGCTCGAGTATTTCGACGTGGTGGTCGCCATGAACGGGCCGGATGCCCTCGCCATCTGCGAGCGGGGCGCCTGCGACGTCGTCCTGCTCGACGTGATGATGCCGGGCATGGACGGGTTCGAGGTCTGCCGCCGGCTCAAATCCAATCCCGACACTGCCCATCTCCCGGTGGTGATCGTGACCGCCCTCGACCAGCCCGCCGACCGCCTGCGCGGTCTCGAGGCGGGCGCGGACGACTTCCTGACCAAGCCGATCGACGACACCGCGCTGATGACGCGGGTGCGCAGCCTCGTGCGCCTCAAGGCGGTCACCGACGAGCTGCGCAACCGGGCGCTCGCCACCCGCGAGATCGGCGGGGCCGACCCGCTGGCGCTCGCCGCCGCCGATACTGGCGAGAACGCCAAGATCCTCCTCGTCGAGGACCGGCCGGGCGCCGCCGACCGGATCGGCACGGCGCTGGCACAGCATCACCAGGTCACCGTGGAATCCGATCCCCATCGGGCGCTGGTGCTGGCGCCGGAGGGCGGCTTCGAGCTGGCTTTGGTGAGCCTCGACCTCGAGGGTTTCGACGGCCTGCGCCTGTGCAGCCAGCTCCGCTCGCTGGACCGGACGCGGACCATGTCGCTCATCATGATCGGCGAGATGGACGAGAAGTCCCGCATCACCCGCGGGCTCGATTTCGGCGTGAACGACTACCTGTTGCGGCCGGTCGACCGCAACGAGCTGATCGCCCGGGTGCGCACGCAGGTGCGCCGCCGCCGCTTCTCCGAGACGCTGCGGAGCGCGCTCCAGGCCTCGATGGAACTCGCCATCACCGACGACCTCACGGGCCTGCACAACCGGCGCTATCTCGACCGGCATATCGGCCCGGTCTTCGGCGACGCGATGCTGCACCAGAAGGGCCTCGCCTGCCTGCTGCTCGACATCGACCGCTTCAAACTGATCAACGACACCTGGGGCCACGAGGCCGGGGACGAGGTGCTGCGGGCGTTCGCCGAGCGCATCCGCCAGCAGGTGCGGCCGATGGACATCCTGGCCCGCTACGGTGGCGAGGAGGTCGTGATGGTGGTGCCCGGCGCCGAGTTGCCCGAGGCGCGGGCCATCGCCGAGCGCATCCGCGAGCGCGTCGAGGCCGCGCCATTCACGGTGCAGCGCGGCACCCGTGACATCCCGGTGACCGTCTCGATCGGCGTTGCCGTGCGCCGCCCGACCGACGCGACCCCCGCCGACATGCTCAAGCGCGCCGACGCGGCGCTCTATCAGGCGAAATCCGCGGGCCGGAACCGGGTCGAAGCGGCGGCGGCCTGACCGCCAACGCGATCGGCCCGCCCCCCGCCTCGGGCCGGTCACGGGCGGGGACAGCCCGCGATCCGCTCAATCGGGATGGCGCCCCTCCCCCACGGCGCCAGGCGCCGACAGGCCGAGGAGCTGCGCGATCGCATCGCCGTCGGGCCCGCCCAGGAGGTCGGCCAGGGTGTAGCGGTCGAGCACGCCGAGGAAGGCCGCGAGCGCCTCGCCCAGCACGCGCCGCAGGCGACAGGACGGCGTGATCGCGCAGGCGCCCCCGGAAAAGCATTCGACCAGGGCGAGGTCGTCCTCCGTCGCCCGCACCACGGCGCCGACCACGATCTCTTCGGGCGGGCGCCCGAGGCGCAGGCCGCCGCCCCGGCCCCGGATCGTGTGCACGAGCCCGATCCGGCCGAGCTGGTGGACCACCTTCGTCAGATGGCTCTCGGAGATGCCGTAGGCGCGCGCGATCGCAGGGATCGAGCTCTGCCGGGGCTCGTGCAGGGCGACGTAGATCAGGGTGCGCAGGGCGTAATCGGTGTAGCGGGTGAGGCGCATGGCGGTTCCGGACAGCCTTTAAGATACATTTCGATTGCATGTTTTCAACGGCCGCGCTAAAAGGTTCATACCAAATGAACCTTTGGATCTGCGATGCCCGAGCCTCTGTCCCCCCAGACCGTTTCCCTCATCAAGGCGACCGTTCCGGCCCTGGAGGCCCACGGTCTCACCATCACGCGCCGCATGTACGACCGCCTGTTCCAGAATGCGGAGATGCGCGACCTCTTCAACCAGTCCCATCACGGCGAGACGGGCGCGCAGCCCAAGGCTCTCGCCATGGCCGTCCTGGCCTATGCCCGCAACATCGACAATCTCGGCGTGCTGGCGGGCGCGGTGGAGCGCATCGCCCAGAAGCACGTCGCCCTCAACATCCTGCCCGAGCATTATCCGCACGTGGCCGAGGCGCTCCTGGCCGCGATCGGGGATGTCCTGGGCGAGGCGGCGACCCCGGAGATCCGCGCCGCCTGGGGTGAGGCCTACTGGTTCCTGGCCGAGATCCTGATCGGACGCGAGGCGACGATCTACCGGACGCTCGCGGCCCAGCCGGGCGGCTGGAACGGCTGGCGCGACTTCGTGGTGGAGAGCGTCACGCAGGAGAGCGAGACGATCCGCTCCCTCGTTCTGGTCCCGGCCGATGGTGGGCCGGTGCTGCGCCACGAGCCCGGCCAGTATCTGGGCTTCCTGTTCGACCTGCCGGGGCACGGCGTGCTGAAGCGGAACTACTCGATCTCCAGCGCCCCCGGGGATCGCGCCTACCGCATCACCGTGAAGCGCGAGACCGCGCCGGGACGGCCCGCCGGCCTCGCCTCGACCTGGCTCCACGATGCGGCCGGCCCCGGCACGGTGCTGAAGGTCGCCGCCCCGGCGGGCGAGTTCTTCCTCGACCGGCAGGGCACGGCGCCGGTGGTCCTCGTCAGCGGCGGCGTCGGGCTCACGCCGATGGTCAGCATGCTGGAGACGATCGTGCGGGACACGCCCGACCGGCCGACCTGGTACGTCCACGGCGCCCTGAACGGCCGGGTCCACGCCCTGCGCGAGCATGTGCGCGGCCTGATCGCCAGCGGGAAGGCCCAGCAGCGGCACACGGCCTATGCCGCCCCCGAGGCCGCGGACCGGCTGGGCAAGGACTACGACGCGGCCGGGCTCATCACCGCCGACTGGCTGGTGGCCCACACCCCGCACGCGCACGCGACCTATTACCTCTGCGGACCCAAGCCCTTCCTGGCCGCCCTGGTGAGCGGCCTCCTGCGGCTCGGAATTCCGGCCGAGCGCGTGCGCTTCGAGTTCTTCGGCCCCGCCGACGATCTGTTCGAGGCACCGCGCCAGGCGGCTTGACCAAGCCGCCTGACCAAGTCGCCTAACGGGGCCCGGAGCCTCAGCCTCGCGTCATCCCGCGCCCGGGTCGGCCTCGTCGCCCTGACCCGGGGGCACGCCGGGCTGGCCGTCGGTCTTCTCGTTCGGGTCCTTCACCGCGTCCGGGGCGCTGTTGGCGGGTTCCCGGTCCTCGCGCTTCGGATTCTGCGGCTTCTCGTTCTGGCCGTCCCTCGGGTCGTCCATGATCCCCCTCCCCTGAAAACCGCAGGTCCGCCTCGGGTCACCGTCAGGACGACTTGGCCCGGTCGGGCTCGCCCGCGACCGGTTTGCCGGCCTTGGGCCCCGCCGCGGCCTTGCGATCGGAATGGCCGCCGGAGGAGCCGCCGATCGCGGGGGGCGTCCGACCGGTCTCGCCGGTGTCGGGCCACTCGCCTTCGCGCTCGGCATCGGAGCGTCCGCCCGACCCTTGCGCGGTGATCGCGGCCTGTTCGGGCGTCTGGTGGCCCCCGCCCGCAGGCGCCGGCCCCCGGGAGCCCACCGCCTCGTCGGGCTTGCGGGTGCCGACGTTGCGCAGATCTTCGTCGGGGCGGTTCTCATTCCCCATGACGCGGGGCCTCCTCGCTGCCGACGGCGGCGGTCGCCCGCTCGATCGCTTCTTTCGCGGCTTCGTCCGGTTCGGGGCTGCCGGTGGAGGGATCGGAGATGCGCCGGAGGTTTTCCGCGGGCGTCTCGGCCGCGGTCTGGTCGGTCGCGTCCTGGCCTGGCAGGCCGGAGGCGATGCGGGCGGCCTCCGCCTCGCCATCGGGATTGCTCCTCAGCTCGGCCTGGGTTCGCGCCGGACGGCCGACATCGAGGGGCGAGCCGCCGCCGAGATCCTGGCCGTTGCGGTCCGCGGTGGCGTCGAATTCCTTCAGCGAGGGCCGGGTGCGCTCGGTCTCGGTCATGCGGAAATCTCCTCGGGTCTCGACCGGGACAACCGCCCGGGACCAGAGGGGTTGCGGCGCGCGCCCTGCGACAGGCCCGCACCGCGGTCGACGAACGCGTGACACCCGGCCACCCGGTCGGGCGACCTCGCTCGGGTTCTGCCGCGCTGCCACGCGACGAGCCGGCAGCCGGCACGCACGAACTCCGGACCGGGAGGAGTGACGGCTCTCGGACCGGCGCTCGAAACAGTGCCGTCACGGGACGGGAACCGGGAGCCTCGTCTCGGCCCGCCTCCGGGACGCTTGCTAGCCGATGCCTTCGAACAGCACCGAGGAGATGTAGCGTTCGGCAAACGAGCAGGCGACGGTGACGATGCGCTTGCCCTGGAATTCCGGCCGGCCGGCCAGTTCCAGCGCGGCGGCGACGTTGCCGCCAGTCGAGATGCCGCCGGGAATCCCCTCGAGCCGGGCGAGCTCGCGGGCGGTGTCGATCGCCTGCTGGTTCGTCACCTGGAGCACGCCGTCGAGCACGTCGGTGTGCAGGTTCTCGGGGATGAAGCCCGCGCCGATGCCCTGGATCTTGTGGGGGCCGGGCTGGCCGCCGGAGATGACGGGGGAATCCACCGGCTCGACGGCGAACACCTTGAGGTTCGGGAGCCGCGGCTTGAGCACTTCGCCGACGCCGGTCACGGTGCCGCCGGTGCCGACGCCGGCCACGAAGGCGTCGAGCGTGCCGTCGGTGTCGTTCCAGATCTCCTCGGCGGTCGTCTTGCGGTGGATCTCGGGGTTGGCCGGGTTGGCGAATTGCTGCGGCATCACCGCGCCGTCGATCTCGGCCAACAGTTCCTCGGCGCGACTGATCGCGCCCTTCATGCCCTTCGGGCCGGGGGTCAGCTCCAGCTGCGCGCCGAGGAAGGCGAGCATCTTGCGCCGCTCCAGCGACATCGTCTCGGGCATCACGAGGATCAGGCGGTAGCCGCGGGCGGCGGCGACAAAAGCCAGCGCGATGCCGGTATTGCCCGAGGTCGGCTCGACCAGCGTGCCGCCGGGCTTGAGCCGGCCGGAGGCCTCCAGGGCGTCGATCATGTTGACGCCGATGCGGTCCTTCACGGACGCGATCGGGTTGAAGAACTCGAGCTTGAGCAGGATCTCGGCATCGACGCCGCGCGCCTTGGTGAGCCGGTTGAGGCGCACCAGCGGCGTGTTGCCGATGGTCTCGGTGATCGAGCCGTACACGCGGCCGTGGCCGGGCTTGCGGGCGGCGCCCGGATTCGCGGTGTCTGTCATGGCTGTCCTTCCCTGCGGCGCTTCGGCGGCGAACCCACGCGCGGCGACGTCGAGGGGCCGGGCCTCAGGCCCTGCGGAGGCGCGCGGCCGCGCGCGCCGTCGGGCCGGGCCGGCCTCGGCCCCGGTGCCGAGGGCTCTAGCCGATTTCCCAACGAGCGTCGAGGTTTACGAGGGCTTTACAGGAAATATCCGCGGCTGAGCTTGGGCGGAGAATTTTCTTCCCCTCCCGGCACTTGCGACGACAGTATTGTAATCCGAAAGCCCGAAACGACGGAAGACCGACCTTTGCGCGCCGCGATCAGGCGCCCAGCAGGGCCGCGGCGAGGACGATCAGGGCAAGGCCGGC
The DNA here is from genome assembly GCF_920984675.1 of Methylobacterium sp. Leaf118. Taxonomy (GTDB): domain Bacteria; phylum Pseudomonadota; class Alphaproteobacteria; order Rhizobiales; family Beijerinckiaceae; genus Methylobacterium. The sequence goes on along the minus strand of NZ_CAKLBV010000002.1, from coordinate 111,021 downwards.
GCTGGTGGTCCAGGCGGCGAGCAGGGCGGCGCCTTCGTGATGGGCGCGGATGAAGGCCATGCGCGGCACGGCGAGGGCGCGGGGCCCGACACGGGGCACCACCCGCGGCACGACCCGGGGAACGACGTGTTGGTGAACCCGGCCGATCCGCATTCCGTCCTCCGCGGGAGCGCGGCCGCGCGGGGGGCGCGGCCGGTGCGGGATCAGGAAACGGCCGGGATGGCTGACGAGGAATGAATCCGCGGCAGCGACCGCGAATCGTCGTCAATGGCGCGTAAAGACCGGCCTCAGAGGGCGCGGTCGAAGCGCAGTTCCCCGTTCTGGGTGCGGATCACGAGCTGGGAATCGACCAGATCCCACTGCCCGGCGGTGCGCAGCGCGACCAGGAAGGCCTGCTCGAGGGCGGCCAGCGACTTGTCGCAGCTCTTCTTGGTGATCGCGAGCGGGCCGACCGCGAGATGCTGCTCGCGCAGCGGGAAGGCGGTGGCCGTGAAGGTGTTGCAGCCGCCGTAGCCGCGGGCCCGGTACTGGGCGTCGATGATGAAGCTCGGACGCTCCGCCCCGGTGAACGGCTTGCCGTTCAGGCTCACCGCCGTCCAGGTCGCCCCGAGGGGGAAGATCTTCTCCTGGGCCTTGGCCCCGGGAATGTATTGCGGCTTCTTCTCCGGCGTGCGCCCACCCTGGCCGAACCCGGTGATGTTGTTGGTCGATTGCGCCAGCGCCGGTGCGGCGGCCAGCGTCATCGTGGCGACCGCGCCGGCCAGCGCGGCGGTCAGCTTCCCGTTCATTCCTCAGGCCCCCTCTCTCGCTCGGCGGCTCGCCCCATGTCGCGCCCCCGGCCCCGGCGCGCCCCTCCGTGAGGTTCGCGCGCACCGAGCCGAATCGTTCATCCGGCCGCGACCGAGAGGGGAAATCGGCGGCGATTCAAGCACAATTATGGTCGAGGCCCCTCCGGCCGGGCTCGTGCACAGCCGCCTTCCGGCCGCGACGCTTTCCCGGAGGGGCCGCAGAAACGATTGTCCCCCCTCGTCGGTTGGTCCCGGGCGGGCGGATGCGCGCGCCCGGATCCATGCGGAGGAGAGCGGTTTGACAGGATCGGACGAAGCGGGGGCGAGCGGCTCCGCGGTCAACACGATGTCCCCGAAGCAATCCCGGGCCGCCCGCGCCCTTCTGGGCTGGCAAGCGGCCGATCTCGCCCGGGAATCCGGGCTCGACGCGGGCTTCGTCGAGCGGTTCGAGGCCGGCACCGGCGATCCCGCCTCGGGTCAGGTCGAGGCCCTGCGCAGCGCCCTGATGCGGGCCGGCCTCGTCTTCACCGAGGGCGACGGCGTGCGCCTGTCCGGCCGGCAGCAGGGCGGCGACGAGGGCACCCGGCTCGGCGACCTGACGACCGAGAACGACCGCTGACGCCGAGCGGGCCGATCAGCCGGTCGCCAGCGCCTTCAGGTCGAAGCCCGGATCGGCGGCCTGCTCCGGCGTCAGGGGACGGCTCGCGGCGATGAGGCGGCGGGCCGCCATGTGGTCGGCCGGGCGGTCGACCGATTCGACCGCGCTCAGGCGCCCGTTCCGGAAGCGGAACACCGAGAAGCCCGGACCGGTGCGCCGCACGACGCTGGCATCGCCGGGCCCGGCCAGGCCGGCGATCTGGAGCTTGTGCGGGCCCTGGTCGCTCCAGAACCACGGCACCGCGTCATAGGCCGCGGGCCGGCCCGTCAGCCGGGCCGCGAGGCAGCGGCCCTGATCGACGGCGTTCTGCACCGATTCGATCCGCACCCGGTCGCCCCCCGGGAGGCCGTGGGCGAAGCGGGTCGGGAAGCGCACGCAATCGCCGATGGCCGAGATCGCCGGATCGGACGTGGCCAGGAACGCGTCGACCGCGATGCCGTCGCGGACCGCGAGGCCCGCGGCCTCGGCCAGTTCGTGGTTCGGCACCACGCCGATGCCGACGAGGACGAGGTCGGCCGGCAGGCTCGTGCCATCGGCCAGGGTGACCGCGGCGACCCGCCCCTCCGGCCCCTCGATCGCGCTCACCCCGGCTCCGAACAGGAGCGTCACGCCGGCCTCCGCATGGATGGCGCGGAAGGCCTCCGAGGTCTCCGGCGAGACCGCCCGGGCCATGACGCGGCCGGCCGCCTCGATCACCGTGACGGAGAGGCCGCGACCGGCGCAGACGGCGGCGAATTCGAGCCCGATGAAGCCCGCCCCGACCACGACGATCCGCCGCGCGTCCTCGATCGCCGCCTTCAGCCGGTCGGCATCCTCGAGGGAGCGGAGCTGATGCACGCCGGCGCGATCGGCGCCGGGCACCGGCAGGGCGCGGTTGCGGGTGCCGGTGGCGAGCAGGAGGTGGTCGTAGGCGATCCCCTCGCCCTCCGACACCGCGACGCGGCCGGCCGCCCGGTCGATCGCCACGGCGCTGACGCCCCGGCGATGGGCGATGCGGTGTTCGGCAAAGAAGCTCTCCGGCCGCAGCAGCAGCCCGCGGGCATCCGTCTTGCCGGCGAGATAGGCCTTCGACAGCGGCGGGCGCTGATAGGGCAACGCCGCCTCGTCGCCGATCAGGGTGATCGGGGCGGAATATCCCGCCTCCCGCAGCGAGGCGGCGGCCTGGAAGCCGGCTTGGCCCGCGCCGATCACGACGAGTCCGCTCATTCCCCGGCCTCCGCGGCCATCTCGCTGTCCATGCCGGCCAGCGCCTCGGCCGGCAGGGCCGGCAGGAACTGGCGTCCCTCGCGGGAGAGGTAGTCCCAGAACGCGTCCGCCGCGGGGCCGAGCACCTTGTCGGCCCGGCGCACCACGTACCAGTCGCGGCGGATCGGCAGGCCCTGCACGTCGAGCAGGGCGAGGCGCCCGCTGCTCACCTCCGCCGAGACCGTGTGGCCGGAGAGGAGCGCGATGCCGAGCCCCGCCATCACCGCCTGCTTGAGGGTCTCGTTGGAGCCGGAATCGATGCCGAGCTTGGCCCGCCGGATCATCACGCCGCTCATGAATTCCTCGAAGACCGAGCGCGTGCCCGAGCCCTCCTCGCGCACGAGGAAGGATTCCTCGGCCAGGTCCGCCCGGGTCAGGCCGCGGCGGCCGACGAAGGGGTGGTCGGGCGCGGCGATCAGGACGAGGGGGTGGGGGCCGAAGGTCTCCGCCTCGATGGCGAAGTCCCGCGGCGGCCGGCCCATGATCGCGAAATCGATGTCGTAGTTGCGGAGGTTCTCGATCGTGTCCTGGCGGTTGCCGACCGAGAGGGCGATCTCGACCTTCGGATGGCTGTCCATGAAGCCCGCGATCACGGCGGGGGCGAAATACTTCGCCGTCGAGACCACGCCGAGGGTGACCCGGCCGCCGCCGCCGCCCTTCAGGGTGCGCAGGCGGTCGGTGCAGGTCTCCAGCACCGTGTTGATGCTGTTGATCGCCCACAGCATCTCCCGGCCGGCATCGGTCGGCTTGAGGCCGGTGGGAGTGCGGTCGAACAGGAGGAGGCCCGCCTCCTCCTCGAGTTGGCGGATCCGCGCGTAGAGCGCCGCGGAGGTCACGTTGAGTTCCTGCGCGGCCCGCGTCATGGTGCCGAGCCGCGCCACCGCGGCGACCGCCTGGAGCTGCTTGAGCGAGAGATTGCGCATGGTTCGCTTTTAGTTTTTTTGCGCGGCTCGACAAGTTTTTTCAAAATCCTTCCCCGGGTTACGCTCGACCGTCTGGCGCAGCCGGTGTGGGGCAGCGTATCATCGGGGTCGGACGGCCTGGCGGCCCGGGCCGGGCGCTTCGCGTCGAGGAGCCGCTTCAGGGCCGCGGGAGCCGGCGCAAGGGGCGGCGGCCACGGGAGCGAGCGTTCAAGACGATGACGAAGCTGACCGGGTCTTCCCTCGACGAGCATCTCGATACCGAGGTCGCGCGCGACGCGGGCCTCGCGGACACCGCCGCGACGATCCGGGCGCTGGCCGCCGCCGCGATCGACGTGAGCGAGACCGTGGGCCGCGGGGCGCTCGCCGGGGATCTTGGTGCGCAGGGCGAGCACAACAGCGACGGCGACGTGCAGAAGGCGCTCGACGTGATCGCCCACAAGCGCTTCATGCAGGCACTGGCCGAGGCCCCCGTGGCCGAGGTCGCCTCGGAAGAGGCCGACGACGTGGTGGTCCTGAACCTCGACGCGCCGCTCGCGGTCGCGATCGACCCCCTCGACGGCTCCTCGAACATCGGCGTCGGCATGGTGGTCGGCACCATCTTCGGCATCCGGCCGAAGGTCGCGGGCGGGGAGGATCCCAACGCCTCGTTCAAGACGCCGGGCACCACCCAGACCGCCGCCGGCTTCGTGGTCTACGGGCCAGCCACCACCTTCGTGGTCACCCTCGGCAACGGCACCCGCATCTTCACCCTCGACCGGGCCGAAGGCGTGTTCCGCCTCACCCACGACGCCCTCACGGTGGTGCCCTCGGCCAACGAATACGCGATCAACGCCTCGAACGCCCGCCATTGGGAGGCGCCGATCAAGGCTTTCATCGAGGATTGCCAGCGGGGCTCGGAAGGCCCGCGCGACCGCGATTTCAACATGCGCTGGACCGCGGCACTGGTGGCCGACGCGCAGCGCGTCCTGATCCGCGGCGGGGTGTTCCTGTACCCGGGCGACAACCGCAAGGGCTACGCGCAGGGGCGCCTGCGGCTCCTCTACGAGACCGCGCCGATGGCCTTCCTGATGGAGCAGGCGGGCGGAGCCGCCACCGACGGGCAGGGCCGCATCCTCGAGCTCGTGGCGAGCAAGATCCACGAGCGCTCGCCGCTGGTGTTCGGCTCGACCGAGGAGGTCGCCTGCGTCGCCAAGTACTATGACGGGCGCCATCCCGCCGCCGGCCGCTCGCCCCTGTTCGGCCAGCGCGGCCTGATGCGCAGTTGAGGATCGACCCCCATCCCGGCTCTCGGAGCCGGGATGGGAACCGACCGGTGTTGTCCCGCCGTCCCCTCCCGGACCGCCGCCAACACCTTCGAGGAGGGGGCTCTCTCGGCTTTCGGCGCGATTTCGTTCAGAAGAAGCCCATGTCGGCGCGTCACCCCATCATCTCGGTCACCGGCTCCTCGGGAGCCGGCACCACCTCGGTCCGCAACACCTTCGAGCAGATCTTCCGCCGCGAAGACGTGAGTGCGGTCTATATCGAGGGGGACGGCTTCCACGCCTTCGACCGCGACACGATGCGGGCGATGATGGCGCGGGAGCCGACGCTGAGTCATTTCGCGCCCCGCGCCAACCTCCTGCCCGACCTGGAGGAGGTGTTTCGGAGTTACGGCGAGAACGGCACCGGGCGTACCCGCCACTACGCCCACGATGCCCATGACGCCGCGCGATACGGGATCCCCGAGGGCACCTTCTCGGCCTGGGAACCGTTCGACCCGGGCTCGGACCTGCTGTTCTACGAGGGCCTGCACGGCTGCGTGGTCGACCACGCCGTCGACATCGCCCGCTATCCCGACCTCAAGATCGGGGTGGTGCCGGTGATCAACCTCGAATGGATCCAGAAGCTGCACCGGGACCGCTCGACCCGGGGCTATTCCACCGATGCCGTCACCGACGTGATCCTGCGGCGGATGCCCGACTACGTGCAGACGATCTGCCCGCAATTCTCGTGGACGGACATCAACTTCCAGCGGGTGCCGATGGTCGACACCTCCAACCCCTTCATCGCCCGCTGGATTCCCACCGCCGACGAATCGATGGTGGTGATCCGCTTCAAGGATCCGAAGGGGATCGATTTCTCCTACCTCGTGTCGATGATCCACGACAGCTTCATGAGCCGGGCCAATTCCATCGTCATCCCCGGCGGCAAGCTCGATCTGGCCATGCAGCTGATCCTGACGCCGATCATCATGCAACTCGTGGAGCGACGGCGGCGGCTGGCTTGAATGGGCGCGGGGGCTGGTCGGCGAAGGGGGCCGGTCTGTCGATGACGAAGCGTCAAGGGGGGAGCATCGGCCCAAGAGGGAGAAGCTGGCTCCCGGAACCGCCGATGCGTCACGAGGCCCAAGATCATCGGCCCGGATAAGACCATGACGATTCGCTCGACCCTCTGAGGGGCTGCCGAGAGTCGATTTCCGCCCTTGGACGCGGCTTCCGGTGTGACGGCCATCCAATCCGGTGCGGACATGGCGCACCGGATTTTTGCACGGGCTAACCCGTTGATGTTACAGCACCTATCGCGCTGTTCATAAATCTTGATTTATGCACAGCACATTGTGCATCGAGCGTTGCTCGTGTGGCCTATTTCTGCGGGCCGGGGCCTCATTTGTGCCCCGGCCTTCGCACTACTCAGAACAGGGATGCAATTATTACGACGACAGCTACGGCGGCCAATATGACCAGATTACCTTTGAATCTTACGGTTAAATTTTTTTTATTGTCAAAGACACATCGACATGGGACGATATAAGGGTTGCCCGGTGTTTTTTCATGTGAAGAAGCTCACTAGAGTAGCAGGTGCGACACGGCGCACCGCTGTTTTTGCATTTCACATCTCCCGAGACCCCAGCACCAACCCGGTGATAACGATGCAGCAATCCGTCAGAATCAAGCATAAGAAAATTCGAGGGCCGAAGCGAAGCGTTGTATTTTATGGGGATCGCTTGCAGCAAGCGCGTGAAGCCACCGATCGAACTCAAGAAAACATGGTCGGTATTGACCTGAGCCTTTCTAGTATTCAACGCGCGGAGCGCGGCAAGCCCGTGTCATACGAAACGGCAATGGCGATTTGCTCACTTCTCGAAATTCAGCCTGAGAAATATTTGGCGCCAAAAGCCGGCGCCAGTGCCTCCGCTCCCGCGATCATTAATAATATAACCGAGCTTACGAGGACAGAGCAAAATAATATAAACCGGCTTCCTAAAACATATATTGGTCGATTCTACAGCATTTGCGTAGATCAGATTGGGCAGGCTGCATTCGATGATTTCATTGTTGATAATGATGACGGTCTCTCTGGTGCTGCTGGTACGGCTGAAGGCGATACGATAAGATTTCAGGTTGCTGACGGTGAGATTGGTCAGGCAGGTTTTGATGCCAGTACACTTGTCATATATCGCGTTCATTCAGATGGCGCTTTAGCTGATAGAATTAATACTGAATGTGACTTACGTGTAGGCTTTTATGATGCCGGCAATCTAAAAGGCAAATATTTTATTCTCGAATTTCGTGGTAAATATAAAGAACTTACATGTGGCTTTGTGGATCATATAGACCAAAGAGAGTGGGCGTCGCTATGGCGCTTATTTTTTATAGTCGAAACACTATCAGAGCTTAAAACAATCCAGAATACTGACAGCGCAGTTCTTCAACCGCTGTTTTCTACCCCTGATGACCGTTGGCTTGGAAATTGTATATTCCTGATTTGCGAACAGCATCGTATCGAACAGTTTCCAGATGTCACAAGATATATGTCTCTGCCTTAGCGCAACGGACGCTGTCCCATAATGGAGTCTTATGCGACCGCCCCCAAATCTCGGCAAGCCTTTCGCTTGCAGATTTCAAAGTCAAGCGGCAAGTCTGTGAGACGCTCAAAGCTTGCTACATAGCCTGAAAATCAGCCTCTCGCATGGTCAAGCGGATTAGGCTGCGCTCCCAAGCTCAAAAATCCGTATGCAGGCGCGTCCCAAAAAAGTCGGCCGGGCCCCGGTCGCGGTTGTAGGCCGGGTTCTCGACGTGCTGGTAGTCGACGGTCACGGTGACGGCCTTGGTCAGGTTCATCGCGTAATAGACCTCGACCGCTCGCTCCGGCGCGTAGCGGAGGCGCCCGTCGCCGATCAGGAGGCCGAGCCCGCCATTGGCGAAATAGGCCTGGTGCGCCCGGGAGATCGTGTTCCGCGAGGCGCCGAGGCCGACCGTGTCCTGCGGGCGGCCCCAGGCGCTGCCCTTCAGCGAGAGCCCGCCGGAGACCGAGCCGTCGACATCGGTGAAGGACAGGCTCTCGTTGCGCCCGTCATTGGCGCTGGCGCGGGCGAACAGGCCGAGATCGGGGGTGAGCGCCTGTTCGAGGTTGACGTAGAGGCCGCTCTTGCGCCGGGGCGCCCGGGTCGCGGCGGCGGCATCGTTGATGTCGGCGAAGGCCCCGCCCTGCGTCAGCGCCACGACCTGCCGGAAATCGGCGGCGTTGCCGACATTCGAGAACAAGCCGAGCCGTAGGCGGCCCGGCTGGACGAGGACCGGCAGCGTATAGCGCCCCTCGAACTCGAGATTGGCGCCCGCCCGCTCGAACACGCGCGGGTCGAGCACGTCGGACGAGGGCTCCTTCGGCACCTGCGTGTAGGCGGCGCGGATCGCGAACTCGGCCCGATTGTACTCGACCATCACGCCTTGGGTGAAGCCGGGGAGGTTCGCCGGAAAGTCCCAGGCGGCCGACGCCCACAGGCCCCAGTTCATGAAGTCGACCCGGGGGTCGTGGGCGTAGAGGTTGCCGTCGAAGAAGTCGCCCAGGGCGAACTTGCCGGCGATCACGGTGATGCGCTCGACATCGCGGGTGCCGGCGATGGCGTTCGGCCCGTCCGGCACTTCCTCCGTCTCGCCGCCGAGGCCGAAGGTCTGGCGCACGAAGTAGCGGTTGGAGCGCAGCTTCGGGAAGGGCGCGCCCGCCTTCTGGGCCTCGCCGTTGACGAAGCCGGCGACGCCCAGCGTGCGCGACAGGCCGAAGCCCTGGCTGAATTCCGGGTTGTAGTAGAGTTCGGTCCCCTCCCAGAGCTTGAGGCCGAGGAAGAGCGTCGCGGTGGTGGTGGCCTGGGCCTGGTCCGGCACGAGGCTCTGCGGCCCGCGATAGGGCGCGCGGAACCCGCTCACGGCCTGGTTCACGAAGGTGGTCTGGCCATGGAGCGAGAAGCGGCTGTCCCGCGGGGCGTCGTCCGCCTCGTCCGGCTGGAGCGCCAGCGCCTGGGGGTGCCAGATCAGGCGCGCCATCATCTGGTTCGAGACGAAGGCGGTGCGGGTCGAGACCGGTCCGCCCGCAGGCCCGGGCAGGATGCCAAGATCGAAGCGGCGGCTCTCGCCGAGATCGCTGTAGCGGTAGTCGATCCCGAGGGAGAGGTGGGGATGGACCGCGAACTGGACGCCCGCCCCCAGCGTGAAGCCGAGATAGGCGAGATCGCGGGAGGCCGTTCCGGCCGGGCCGCCCGCCGGGTCCGGATAGGTGGCGAGCACCCGCCCATTGGCGCCCGCGAGCCCGGCGCTCGCGTAGATCAGGCTGTTGCCGAAGGCGTAGCCGAGGCGTCCGCGGAGGGTCCCGAACAGGTCGGTCTTCTCGCGGATCAGGGCGAAGGGCGGGTCGACGGCCTGGTAGCCGAAGCCGGCGGCGTCGGAGCGCAGGCCCCGCTTGAGATTGGCGCCGACGAGGTCGGCCTCGAGGCCGTAGACGAAGGCGCCGTCCTGCCAGGTCCAGCCGGCGAAGGCGCCCCCGACCACCGTGGTGGCGTCGGCGCCGAGATCGCGGCTGCCGGTGGCGTCGCCCGTCCCGATGGCCGAGACCCGCCGGGCGCCGATCGTCGTCGGACCGATCTCGTAATTGCCGAACGAGGCCCCCGCGCTGCCCTGGAGGCCGAAGGAGGGACCGGACCAGTCGATCACGCCCGCCGGCGGCCGAGCCGCGGGATCGGCGGCCGCGCTCTCCCGCGCCCAGAGGCCGAGGGTCACGGCGACGAGGACCGTCGCGCTCCGGGCGACCCCTCGTCCGATTCCGCCCTGCGTCCGCACGTCCGGCCATCCTCGCTTAATCCGACAAGCGAGGTATCAGATCGTCCCGCCGCCGCAATCCGTGCCGCGACGAGCATCCCGGAGGGTTGCCGTTGCGCCACGGCGGAAGGGAAGACGGATTCGTCCGACAGGACGATGACAGCCGGCGAACCACGCGCCGCTGGGGCGCCCTCGCGGCCTGAACCCCGGAAAGGTGGGGGCCGGGCCGCCGCGCGCCCTTGCGGCGGCCAAGCGCTGCCGTATGTAGGCGTGGCCTAGACCCCCATCAGGTTGGGCAACGACTTCAGGGGCGCATCGGTGACGATGCGCCCTCTTTCGTTTCGCCGGCTCGCGAAGGAAGCGGTTTACTCGGCGGCAGCCTTCGCGGCGGCAGGCTTGGCCGCCGGCTTCGGCACGGGCTTGGCGGCCTCGGGCTGGATCGCCGCCTGCTGGTTCACGTCCGGCACGCGCGTCCAGGTCTGCGAGCCGCACAGCACCTTGAGCATGCAGCCCTGGACGTTCAGTTCGCCCTCGCTCTCGCGCTCCAGGTTCACCTGATAGATCTTGCCCTCGTCGGCATTGTAGATCTCGCCCGCGAAGCTGGCGTCATCGGGCTTGAGATTGTCGAGCAGCGTCATGCCGATGATCGGGCGGGCGCGCTTCTTCGGGTCGGGGTTCTTCACGTCGGTGCGCGCGGCACCGGCCTCGGTGGTCGGCGACTTGAGCCAGACCACCTTGCCGCAGGCATTGGTGCCGCCGGGCCCGCAGCGCTCGACGCGGATCTTCGCGCGGCCGTCGCCGGTCAGCCAGGTGCCGGTCGGGTCCTTGGGCGCGGCGAAGGCCGAGCTGGAGACCAGGAGGGCGGCGGAAGCGAGGATGAGGCGCATGGATCGGCTCCTGAGGCGGTGCCCGAAGGCGGGGGCTTTACGGAGATCGGGACCGCCGCCCTCCGCTCGGACGGGCGGCGCGTTCATTCCCGATGAAGCCCGCGCAATCCGGCGATTTTTCGGCGCTGTTGCGTAAAAGCCATGGCGAAGGCGGATTCCGCCGCGCGCCTCGCCTCGGTTGAGGCTTCCCGGGGGCGCCGCTATAAGCCGCCCGCGCCGGCTGCCCCGCGCGTCGCGCGAATCCCCCTTCTTTCAGCATCCGGACCGAACCCATGGCCCTCGAGCGCACCTTCTCCATCCTCAAGCCCGACGCGACCCGCCGCAACCTCACCGGCGCCGTCAACGCCGTGATCGAGGCCGCCGGCCTGCGCATCGTCGGCCAGCGCCGCATCCGCATGAGCCGCGATCAGGCCGAGACCTTCTACGAGGTTCACAAGGAGCGCCCGTTCTTCGGCGAGCTCGTGGAGTTCATGACCTCGGGCCCGGTCGTCGTGCAGGTGCTCGAGGGCGAGAACGCCGTCGCCAAGTACCGTGAAGTGATGGGCGCCACGAACCCGGCCCAGGCCGCCGAGGGCACCATCCGCAAGCAGTTCGCCGAGTCGGTCGGCGAGAACACGGTGCATGGCTCGGACAGCGTGGACAACGCCAAGAACGAGATCGCCCAGTTCTTCACGGACGCCGACATCGCGGCGTAAGCTGCGTCCTCGCCGAGGCCGGTCCCGACCGGCCTCGTGCGTTTGGCCGGGCGAGCGTCGCCCGGCGGACTCACCCGCGCGCCAATCGCGCGGGGCCGGGCGCATTCCGCGCCGGTGTGACTCCCCAGCCCTAGCGGCGCGGGCAAGCTTGGCCGGAAACCGGAGGGGACGATTTCCCGTCACCTCACGGATGTTCCCTTCATGCGCTCATCGCTCCCGCGCACCGGCCGCCTCGTGCTCGCGGCTGGCCTGCTCTCGCTGCTCGCCGCCTGCAACACCGCCGGCCGCCCCGGGCAATATGCGGCGCTCGACGGCTACACCCCCGACCCGACGCTGAAGAGCGCCTCGAAGAGCAACCTGACCGGCCGCGTGCGCCACGCCTGCACCGTCGTCCAGGCCCGGCTCCAGAAGGTCGAGGAAGCCGCGCTGACCGCTCCCTGCGGCTGCTACGCCGACCGCACCCTCGCCTCCCTCGACAAGGGGGAGATCGCCTCCTACCGGACGACCGGCTACTTCAACGACACCGCCACCGCCAAGGCCCTGACGGCCCTCGACAGCTGCAAGCTGCCGCGCCCGGTCTAAGGCGGCGAAGGCCCGACCCAGAACCCCGTCCGCGACGGCCGGGGCGCTTCGTCCCATCGGAGAAGCGCCCCGGCGGCGGCCCTCGCCCGCCCAAGTCCATCCCGAGAGCATCGGCCCGAACGGGTTTCCGGGTCTCGGACCAAGGCGATGGGGAACGCGAACGGCGCGCATCGCCCTGGACCCGAGCGCCCCGAGCGGTTCCCTTGCAAAAGGCGGCCGATGGCTCCCGGCCCCCCATCCTGAAGAACCTGTCCGAGGGGGACGATCGGGGATGAGGGCCGTTGCGCGAGCCTCTGGCGACCGCCCGCGGCGGCCCTGCCCGGTCCGGCAGCCCAGGATGATCTACGCGGCCCTGATCGCACCGGGCAGAATCCCGAGCGACGGCGCCCGCCGCCCGGTCCGATGCGACGGGACGCGTCGCACCCGGCGCTCAGACGTGGATCGCCCGCTTGTCGACGGCGAGGGCAGCTTCCTTGACGGCTTCCGTCAGCGTCGGGTGGGCGTGACAGGTCCGGGCGATGTCCTCGGCGGAGGCCGCGAACTCCATCGCCACCGCGACCTCGGCGATGAGATTGCCGGCATCGGCGCCGACGATGTGCACGCCGAGCACCCGGTCGCTCGTCTCGTCGGCGAGGATCTTCACGAAGCCGTCGGTGGTGCCGTTGGCCTTGGCGCGGCCGTTGGCCGTGAAGGGGAACTTGCCGGCCTTGTAGGCGATGCCGTCCTTCTTCAGCTCTTCCTCGGTCTTCCCGACCGAGGCGACCTCCGGGAAGGTGTAGACCACGTTCGGGATCACGCCGTAATTCACGTGGCCCGACTGGCCGGCCAGGATCTCGGCCACCGCCACGCCCTCGTCCTCCGCCTTGTGGGCGAGCATCGGCCCGCTGATCACGTCGCCGATGGCGTAGAGGCCCGTCACGTTGGTGGCGTAGTGGCTGTCGGTCTGGATGCGGCCCTTCTCGTCAGTCGCGACGCCGACCGTCTCGAGGCCCAGCCCCTCCGTGTAGGGCACCCGGCCGATGGCCACGAGCACCACGTCTGCCTCGATCCTCTCGGCCGCGCCGCCCTGCGCCGGCTCGACGGTCACGGTCGCGCCCTTCTTGCCCGTCTCGACGCCGGTCACCTTGGTCGAGAGCTTGAAGACCATGCCCTGCTTGGCCAGGATGCGCTGGAACTGCTTGCCGACCTCGCCGTCCATGCCCGGCAGGACCCGGTCGAGATACTCGATCACCGTCACCTCGCTGCCGAGCCGGCGCCAGACCGAGCCGAGCTCCAGCCCGATCACGCCCGCGCCGATCACCACGAGCCGCTTCGGCACCTGGGCCAGTTCCAGCGCCCCGGTGGAGGAGACGACCGTCTTCTCGTCGATGGTGACGCCGGGCAGCCGGGTCACGTCGGAGCCGGTGGCGATGACGATGCTCTTGGTCTCGAGCATCTGGTTGCCGCCGTCGTCCGAGATCACCTCGACCCGCCCCGCCCCGGCGATGCGGCCGCGGCCGTGATAGGTGTCGACCTTGTTCTTCTTGAGCAGGAACTCGACGCCCTTGGTGTTGCCGTCGACGCCGCTCTGCTTGAACGCCTGCATCTTCTTGAGATCGAGCTTCGGCGTACCGACGTCGATGCCGAGCTCCGGAAAATGCTTGTTGGCCTCCTCGAAGGCCTCGGAGGCGTGCAGCAGCGCCTTTGACGGGATGCAGCCGACATTGAGGCAGGTGCCGCCATGGGTCGCCCGCTTCTCCACCACCGCGGTCCTGAGGCCGAGCTGGGCCGCCCGAATGGCGCAGACATAGCCCCCGGGGCCGGTGCCGATGACGACGAGATCGTAGGACATGCGTTCAGGGCTCGCGGATCAGGGCGGACCGCGCCGGGCCCGCAGGAAGTCCGGTGCGCGGGCCTGACGGCCCGCGCATGTCGATGTCAGCCGAGGAAAGGCGGATCAGAGGTCGAGGACGAGGCGCGCCGGGTCCTCCAGCGCCTCCTTGACCCGCACCAGGAAGGTCACGGCCTCCTTCCCGTCGACGATGCGGTGATCGTAGGACAGGGCCAGATACATCATCGGCCGCGCCTCGATCTTGCCGCCGCGCACGACGGGGCGCTCCTCGATGCGGTGCATCCCCAGAATGCCCGATTGCGGGGCGTTGAGGATCGGCGTCGACATCAGCGAGCCGTAGATGCCGCCGTTGGTGATCGTGAAGGTGCCGCCCTGCATCTCGTCGATGGAGAGCTTGCCCTCGCGGGCCTTCTTGCCGAACCCGGAGATCTTCTTCTCGATCCCGGCGATCGACAGGTCGTCGGCGTCGCGCACCACCGGCACGACAAGGCCCTTATCGGTGCCGACCGCGATGCCGATGTGGTAGTAGTTCTTGTAGACGAGGTCCTGCCCGTCGATCTCGGCATTGACCGCCGGCACGTCCTTGAGCGCGCCGATCACCGCCTTGGTGAAGAAGCCCATGAAGCCGAGCTTCGTCCCGTGCTTCTTCTCGAAGATGTCCTTGTACTGCGCGCGGAGCGCCATCACCGCGCCCATGTCCACGTCGTTGAACGTGGTCAGCATCGCCGCATTGTCCTGGGCGCTCTTGAGGCGCCGGGCGATGGTCTGACGCAGCTTGGTCATCCGCACGCGCTCCTCGCGCGCGGCGTCGTCCGGGGCGGACGGGGCGCGGGGCGGCGCCTTGGCCTCCTGCTTCTCGCTGCCCTTCTCGGATCCCTTGGCGATGGCGGCGAGCATGTCGCCCTTGGTGGCGCGGCCGTCCTTGCCGCTGCCGTTCAGCGAGGCCGGATCGACGCCGGATTCCCGGGCGAGCTTGGCCACCGCCGGGCCGCTCTCGTCGGAGCTGCGGCCGGCCGCGGGCGGCGCATCGCCGTGGCTGCCATAGGAAGCGGAGGAGGTCTGGGCGGGCTTCTCCGCCTTGGTCTCGGCCGGCTCGGCGCTCTTCGGGGCGGCCTTCTCCGACTTGGCCTCCGACTTGGCCTCGGGCTTGGCCTCGGGCTTGGCCACCCCCTTGCCGCCCTCGACGATCGAGCCGAGCACGGCGCCGGGCTCCACCGTCTCGCCGTCCTTGACGAGGATCTCGCCGAGCTGGCCCGCAGCCGGCGCGTTCACCTCCAGGGTGACCTTGTCGGTCTCGAGCTCCACCAGGGGCTCATCGGCGGCCACCATGTCGCCGGGCTTCTTGAACCAGCGGCCGATCGTGGCCTCGCTCACGGATTCGCCGAGCGTCGGGACGAGGATGTCGGTTGCCATGCTCTGTTCGCGCCCCCTCGCGGGGGCCTCCTCTTCAGGATCTTGGAAAGGGGGAAGCGGGCCTTAAGGTCGTCCTCACGGCTGCCGCAGGATCAGGGACGGGACCGGCGCCGCCCTATAGGCGAAGCCGGCCTGCGCGGTGATGACGGGATCGGCCGCGCCGAGGGCCGTCGCCTCCGCCTGGTCGGCGGCCTCGACCAGAGCGAGGCCCCAGGCCCGGCCCGGCTCCGATCCGCCGCCGGGCTCGAACACCGGCCCCACCGCGATGGCGCTCCCCTCTCCGGCCCGCGCGATCCAGTAGGCCGCGTGCTCCGAGAACAGCGCCTTCTCGGCCTCCGTCGCGTCGGACGGGAAGGTCGGGCGAGGCGGGTCCAGGCGGAGCAGGAAGTAGGGCATCGCGGGCTTCAGTTCGCCAGGGCCTCGTTGAGGAAGGCCTGGAGCTGGGCGAGATGCTTCGACATCAGGCCCACCGCCGTCGAGGCCGAGGCCGGGCGTCCGACGTAGCGGGCCCGCTTCGAGGCGGAGCCGGCCTGGCCGAGGACCCAGTCGAGATAGGGCTCGACGAAGGACCACGAGCCCATGTTCTTGGGCTCCTCCTGGCACCACACCACCTCCGCGTTACGGAAGCGGGTCATCTCGTTGGCGAGCGCCTTGAGCGGGAACGGGTAGAGCTGCTCGACGCGCATCAGGTAGACGTCGTTGACGCCGCGCTTCTCCCGCTCCTCGAAGAGGTCGTAATAGACCTTGCCGGAGCACAGCACGACGCGGCGGATCTTGTCGTCGCGGGTGAGCTTGACGCCGCTCTCGTCCTGCTCGGCATCGTCCCAGAGGATGCGGTGGAAGGTCGAGCCCTCGGCGATGTCCTCGATCTTCGAGACCGCCCGCTTGTGGCGCAGCAGCGACTTCGGCGTCATCAGGATCAGCGGCTTGCGGAAATCGCGCTTCAGCTGCCGACGCAGGATGTGGAAGTAGTTCGAGGGCGTCGAGCAGTTGGCGACCTGCATGTTGTCCTCGGCGCACATCTGCAGGTAGCGCTCGAGGCGGGCGGAGGAATGCTCCGGCCCCTGGCCCTCGTAGCCGTGCGGCAGCAGCAGCACGAGGCCCGACATGCGCAGCCACTTGCGCTCGCCCGAGGAGATGAACTGGTCGATGACGACCTGGGCGCCGTTGGCGAAGTCGCCGAACTGCGCCTCCCACAGCACGAGCGCGTTCGGCTCGGCGAGGGAATAGCCGTACTCGAAGCCGAGCACCGCCTCCTCGGAGAGCATCGAGTTGATGACCTCCAGGATCGCCTGCCCGTCGCGCACGGAGTTCAGCGGCGTGTAGCGCTGCTCGTTCTCCTGATCGATCACCACCGCGTGGCGCTGGGAGAAGGTGCCGCGCTCCACGTCCTGGCCGGACAGGCGCACCCGGTGGCCCTCGATCAGCAGCGAGCCGAAGGCGAGGGCCTCGGCGGTCGCCCAGTCGATGCCGACGCCCGAATCGACGGCCTTGGCGCGGTTGTCGAAGAAGCGCTGGATCGTGCGGTGCAGGTGGAAGCCCGGCGGGGGCGTGGTGATCCGGGTGGCGATGTCGCGCAGGGTCTCCAACGGCACGCCGGTGCGGCCGCGGCGGGGATCGTCCACGTCCTCGCGCACTGCCTTGAAGCCGGACCAGCGCCCGTCGAGCCAGTCGGCCTTGTTGGCCTTGTAGCCGCCCGCCACCTCCAGCTCGCTCTCCAGGATCGCGCGGAACTCGGCCTTGCGGGCGTCGAGCTGCTCCTGGGTCAGGTCGCCGGCCGCGACGAGCTTCTTGCCGTAGGTCTCCAGCGCGGTCGGATGCTTGCGGATGCGCTGGTACATCTTCGGCTGGGTGAAGGCCGGCTCGTCGCCCTCGTTATGGCCGAAGCGGCGGTAGCAGAGCATGTCGATGACGACCGGCTTGCCGAACTTCTGCCGGTACTCGACCGCGACCTTGGCGGCGAAGGTGACGGCCTCCGGGTCGTCGCCGTTGCAGTGGAAGATCGGTGCCTCGACCATCTTGGCGACGTCGGAGGGATAGGGTGAGGAGCGTGAGAAGCGCGGATCGGTGGTGAAGCCGATCTGGTTGTTGATGATGAAGTGGATCGAGCCGCCGGTGCGGTGGCCCTTCAGGCCCGACAGGCCGAAGCACTCCGCCACGACGCCCTGGCCGGCGAAGGCCGCGTCGCCGTGGATGAGCAGCGGCAGCACCCGGCGCCGCTCGACATTCGGCTTGGCCTTCTGGTCCTGCTTGGCCCGCACCTTCCCGAGCACCACCGGATCGACGATCTCGAGGTGGGACGGGTTGGCGGTGAGCGAGAGGTGGACGTTGTTGTCGTCGAAGGCGCGGTCGGACGAGGCACCGAGATGGTACTTCACGTCGCCCGAGCCCTCGACCTCGGCAGGCGATGCCGAGCCGCCCTTGAACTCATGGAACACCGCCCGGAACGGCTTGGCCATCACGTTGGTGAGCACGTTCAGCCGGCCGCGATGGGCCATGCCGAGCACGATCTCCTCGACGCCCAGCGCACCGCCGCGCTTGATGATCTGTTCGAGGGCCGGGACCATCGCCTCGCCGCCGTCGAGGCCGAAGCGCTTGGTGCCGGTATATTTGAGGTCGAGGAACTTCTCGAAGCCCTCCGCCTCGATCAGCTTGTTCAGGATCGCCCGGCGGCCCTCGGGGGTGAAGGAGATCTCCTTGTCCTTGCCCTCGATCCGCTCCTGGAGCCACGCCTTCTCCTCGGGATCGGAGATGTGCATGAACTCGACGCCGAGCGTCTGGCAGTAGGTGCGCTCCAGGATCGCCACGATCTCGCGGATCGTGGAGAATTCCATGCCGAGCACGTTGTCGAGGAAGATCTTGCGGTCCCAGTCGGTCTCCTGGAAGCCGTAATGCTGCGGGTGCAACTCCTCGTGGTCGCTGCGGGGCGCGAGCCCGATCGGGTCGAGCTTGGCGTAGAGGTGGCCGCGCATGCGGTAGGCGCGGATCAGCATGATCGCGCGCACGGAATCCTTGGTGGCCTGCTCGACCGAGACGCCGGTCGCGGCCACGATCGCCGCGCCGCGGCCGCCATCGACCGGCTTGCCGGCCCGCGCCTGGATCTTCTCGCCGAGCCCCTTCTCCAGGGCGGCCCAGTTGCCGTCCATCGCCGAGACCATCTCGCCGTTGAGCGGAACCGGCCAGTTCGGCTTCTCCCAGGAGGCTCCTGCGGCGTTCTTCTTGACCAGGGCGTCGTCCTCGCCCAGGGCCTCGAAGAAGCGCTGCCATTCCGGATCGACCGAGCCCGGATCGCGGGCGTGGGACGCCTGGAGTTCCTCGATCCACGCGGCGTTGGCGCCGTAGAGGAAGGAGGTTTGGAGAAGCGCTTCGTTCGCGTCCTGACGTGCCATCGGTGCCTGTCCTGCCGCTTGAGCGGTGCCGCATGCCGCGGGCCGCCCCTCAATCGATCCGGCGCGCCCGACGCGGGCGGGGCGCTAACGAGCCGCGTCGGGCCTCCGGATAACGTCGGGCCGCGCATGCGCCCCGACTTGTTCCATATGGGTCGCCCGAGCCCGCGTGCGGTGCAACACAGCCGCGCGGCTCCTGGTTACAGACCCACTCAACCCTTCAGCACCTCGACCAGCGTGCGGCCGAGCCGGGCCGGCGAGGGCGAGACGCGGATGCCCGCGGCCTCCATCGCCGCGATCTTGTCCTCGGCGCCGCCCTTGCCGCCGGAGATGATCGCGCCGGCGTGCCCCATGCGGCGGCCCGGAGGCGCCGTGCGGCCGGCGATGAAGCCGACCATCGGCTTCTTGCGCCCGCGCTTGGCCTCGTCGGCCAGGAACTGCGCCGCCTCTTCCTCGGCCGAGCCGCCGATCTCGCCGATCATCACGATCGACTGGGTCTTCTCGTCGGCCAGGAACAGCTCGAGCATCGCGATGAACTCGGTGCCCTTCACCGGATCGCCGCCGATGCCGACCGCGGTGGTCTGGCCGAGACCCTCGACGGTGGTCTGGAACACCGCCTCGTAGGTCAGCGTGCCGGAGCGCGAGACGATACCGACCGAGCCCGGCTTGAAGATGTTGGCCGGCATGATGCCGATCTTCGACTCGCCCGCCGTGACGACGCCGGGGCAGTTCGGCCCGATGAGCCGCGACTTGGAACCCTCCAGCGCGCGCTTCACCCGCACCATGTCGAGCACCGGGATGCCCTCCGTGATGCAGACGATCAGCGGAATCTCGGCGGCGATCGCCTCGCAGATCGCGTCCGCGGCGCCGGGCGGCGGAACGTAGACGACGGACGCCTCGGCGCCGGTGGCCTCGCGGGCCTCGGCCACGGTGTCGAACACCGGCAGGCCGAGATGGGTCGAGCCGCCTTTGCCCGGCGAGGTGCCGCCGACCATCTTGGTGCCGTAGGCGATGGCCTGTTCGGAGTGGAAGGTGCCGTTCTTGCCGGTGAAGCCCTGGCAGATGACTTTTGTGGATGCGTCGATCAGGATGGACATCGGTCAGCTCAGCCCTTCTTCACCGCGGCGACGATCTTCTGCGCGGCGTCGTCGAGATCGTCCGCGGGGATCACGTTGAGGCCCGAGCCCCGGATGATCGCCTTGCCCTCCTCGACGTTGGTGCCTTCGAGACGCACGACCAGCGGGACTTCGAGGCCGACCGCCTTCACCGCCGCGATCACGCCGCGGGCGATGACGTCGCACTTCATGATCCCGCCGAAGATGTTGACGAGGATGCCCTTCACCTGCGGGTCGGCGGTGATGATCTTGAACGCCGCCGTGACCTTCTCTTCCGAGGCGCCGCCGCCGACGTCCAAAAAGTTCGCCGGCTCCTCGCCGTAGAGCTTGATGATGTCGAGGGTCGCCATGGCGAGGCCGGCGCCGTTGACCATGCAGCCGATGGTGCCGTCGAGCGCGATATAGGCGAGGTCGTACTTGGAGGCCTCGATTTCCTTGGCATCCTCCTCGGTCTCGTCGCGCAGCGCGACGATCTCGGGATGGCGGTAGAGCGCGTTGGAGTCGAAGGAGATCTTGGCGTCGAGGCACTTGATCTGGCCGTCGCCGGTGAGCACCAGCGGGTTGATCTCCAGCATGCTCATGTCCTTGGCCGTGAAGGCCGCGTAGAGCTTGCTCGTCAGTTCGCCGACCTCCTTGGCCTGGGCGCCCGAGAGGCCGAGAGCCTTGGCGACCGCGCGGCCGTGATGGGGCATGATGCCGGTGGCCGGATCGACCGAGAAGGTCACGATCTTCTCGGGCGTGTCGTGGGCGACCTGCTCGATGTCCATGCCGCCCTCGGTCGAGACCACGAAGGCGACCTGTCCGGTCTCGCGATCGACCAGCATCGACAGGTAGAACTCTGCGGCGATGGAGGCGCCTTCCTCGATGTAGAGGCGGTTGACCTGCTTGCCGGCCGGGCCGGTCTGGATCGTCACCAGGGTCTCGCCCAGCATCTCGGAGGCGAACTGCTTCACCTCGTCGATCGACTTGGTGACGCGCACGCCGCCCTTGGCGCCCTCGGGCGCGCCCTTGAAGGTGCCCTTGCCGCGCCCGCCCGCATGGATCTGGCTCTTTACCACCCAGACCGGGCCGCCAAGTTCGTTCGCCGCGGCCTCCGCCTCCTCGGGCTTGAAGATCGCCACGCCGCGGGAGACCGGCAGGCCGAACTCCTTCAGGACCGCCTTGGCTTGGTATTCGTGGATGTTCATCGAGACCCTCGTCGGACGGGCAGGGGACGGGACGCGGCGGGTGAGCCCGCCGCGTGCGGCCTGACGGCGTTTAAGCCAGCTTCTCGTTGACGCTCTGGCAGGCGGCGATCAAGCCCTTCACGGCGCCGACCGACTTCTCGAACATCGCCTTCTCGGCCTCATCGAAGGTCACTTCGAGGACGCGCTCGACACCGTTCTCGCCGATCACCACCGGCACGCCGACATAGAGCCCGGTCACGCCGTACTGGCCGTCGAGATAGGCCGCGCAGGGCAGGACGCGCTTCTTGTCGCGCAGATAGCTCTCGGCCATGGCGATGGCGGAGGCCGCGGGCGCGTAGAAGGCGGAGCCGGTCTTGAGCAGGTTGACGATCTCGCCGCCGCCCTTCCGGGTCCGCTCGACCATGGCGTCGAGCTTCTCCTGAGTGGTCCAGCCGAGCTTGACCAGATCGGTCAGCGGCACGCCGGCCACCGTCGAGTAGCGGGTCAGCGGCACCATGTCGTCGCCATGGCCGCCGAGCACGAAGGCGGTCACGTCCTCGACCGAGACCCCGAACTCCTCGGCAAGGAAGTGGCGGAAGCGGGCGGAATCGAGCACGCCGGCCATGCCGACGACCTTGTTGGCCGGCAATCCGGAGAACTTCTGCAGCGCCCACACCATCGCGTCGAGCGGGTTGGTGATGCAGATGACGAAGGCGTCGGGCGCATGCTCCTTGATGCCGTTGCCGACCGCCTCCATCACCTTCAGGTTGATGCCGATGAGGTCGTCGCGACTCATGCCGGGCTTGCGCGGCACGCCGGCGGTCACGATCACCACGTCGGCACCGGCGATGGCCGAATAGTCGCTCGCGCCCGCGTAACGGGCGTCGAACCCGTCGACCGGGGCGGATTCGGCGATGTCGAGCGCCTTGCCCTGGGGCACGCCGTCGACGATGTCGAACAGGACCACGTCCCCCAATTCCTTCAGGCCGACGAGATGGGCCAGCGTGCCGCCGATCTGTCCGGCGCCGATGAGGGCGATCTTGCTGCGTGCCATGGTGGTCCTGCCTCCGGTCGGAAATCGTGTGGTTCGGCCCTGTCGGACTTGTCCAGTCGGATGGTGCGTTGCAGCCGAACCTTCGCCGATGACGTGCGATGCGGCCGGTGTTTGGCGGAAAAGCCACAGCGCTTCAACCCGATGCCGGGCGAGGCAAGCACACCTCAAGCCAGCCTCGGACTAAGGTCGAATGGGCGTGAGAGCCAGGAATGCCTAGCTTTCGCAGGCGATTACAGGACGCCGCACCGCAGATGGATACCCGGCAAGGGGTCGGTAACAAGGTTTTGTTTCTGTCATTTTTGAAGGTCCGGCCGGGCACGTCGCGTTGCAGCGCCCGTGTCCGTCGGCCTTCAGAACGTGCCGGTTCGCAGGGCCCGCTGGATCGACTGGATCACCGCCCCGAGCCGGGCGTCGAGCAGGTCGCGCGGGACATCCGAATCGTGCTGGATCGCGACCGGATGCGTGAAACGGTAGCTGGCGTCGAAGATCACCGCGATGGCCCGCTCGCGGTCCCGGGCGGCGAACACGCCGGTGCCGATGCCCTCCTCGACGACCCGTTCGACCAAGGCCCGCAGGCGGACCCGATGGCGGCGGGCGATCGGGCGCGACGCCACGGTGGCATCGAGATGCACCGCGAAAAGGTGCGGCTCGTGGGCCAGCATGTCGCTTTGCGCCGTGGCGAGCGCGCTGATGAAGCGCTCGATCTTGTCGTCGGCCGGGTCGGGCGCGTCGGCGATGCCGGCGAGCTCCGTCTCGAGATCGCGCAGCCAGCGTCCGGCCACGGCATCGAGCAGGGCGTCCTTTGAGGGGAAGTAGCGATAGACGTTGGCATGAGTCATGCCAGCTTCCGCAGCCACGGCGACCACCGTGACGCGTTTGGGCCCGAGGCGCATGAGGTGCTCGCTGGCGATGGCGAGCAACCGCGCGTCGGTGGAGAGGGGAGTCGGGCGTGCGCGGGCGGCGGGCCCGCTGAGCCTGGGTAACCGTGGGCCGTTGGATCGAGGTTCTAATCCGGAACCTGTCGCCTCTCGCTCATCGTCATCCAGGGTAAAAGGAAGGGAGGCAGGTCCATACGGCAGCATGTGTTTCCTGGCACGAAGCGATATAGCGTGGGGGCACTCGACCGGGACCGGTCGAGAGCGGTGCCGTCCCACGCGCTCGCGTGAGCCTTTCCGTCAAAGCAACAAATGGCAACCCCGTCCGGGTCAGGATTCGCGTCCGATGCCGGGGAGATTGCACTTAAAACGCACTAGGAGGCCCAAACCGGGGCTTTCGGCGCCGCGCCCCGCGCGGTACCGGACGGTTTCGTCGCATTTGCAAAACCGTCTAAGACCGCCCGATGACCCTCCCCGAGACGCCGGCGTCCCCGCCCGGCGAACCGATCGAAGCGCGTCTGCGCCGTGGCCTCGGGGCCCGGTCGATCGTGCTCGTCGGCCTGATGGGGGCGGGCAAGAGCACGGTCGGGCGCCGCCTCGCCAGCCGTCTCGGGCTGATGTTCAAGGACGCCGACCACGAGATCGAGGCCGCGGCCAAGCTCACCATCGCCGACATCTTCGCCATCTATGGCGAGGCGAGTTTCCGCGAGGGCGAGGAACGGGTCATCGCCCGCCTGCTGCGCGAGGGGCCGATGGTGCTCGCCACGGGCGGAGGCGCCTTCATGCGCGAGGCGACGCGCGCCCGGATCGCCGCCGGCGGCATCTCGGTCTGGCTCAAGGCCGACCTCGAGGTGCTGATGCGCCGCGTCCGCAAGCGCAACACGCGGCCCCTCCTCCAGACCGAGGATCCGGAGGCGACCATGCGCGCCCTCATGGAGGTGCGCCATCCGGTCTATGGAGGGGCCGACCTGACGGTCCTGTCCCGTGAAGTCTCCCACGACCGGGTGGTGCAGGACGTGATGGAGGCGCTCGACATCCACATGAACCCCTCCGCCGCCCGAAAAAGCTTCACCATGACGCAACCCCTGCGTGTGACCGTTCCGCTCAATGCCGGCCGCGACTACGACATCCGCATCGGCCGCGGCCTCCTCGACGAGATCGGCGCCGAGGCGCGGGACCTCGGCGCGCGGGCGGCGGGCATCGTCACCGACGAGACCGTGGCCGGCCTCTACGGCGAGCGGGTCCGGGCGAGCCTTGAGGCGGCCGGCCTGCGCTGCGGTCTCATCGCGGTGCCACCGGGCGAGAGTTCGAAGAGCTACGCCTCGTTCGCGCGGGTCTGCGACGGGCTGCTGGAGCAACGGATCGAGCGGGGCGATCTCGTGGTGGCGCTCGGCGGCGGCGTGGTCGGAGACCTCGCGGGCTTCGCCGCGGCGAGTCTGCGGCGCGGCGTCCGCTTCATCCAGGCACCGACGACCCTGCTCGCTCAGGTTGATTCGTCGGTGGGCGGCAAGACCGGGATCAACTCGCCGCACGGCAAGAACCTGATCGGCGCCTTCCACCAGCCGCGGCTCGTGCTGGCCGACACCGCGACCCTCGACACCCTCAGCGAGCGCGAGATGCGGGCGGGCTACGCGGAGGTCGCCAAGTACGGCCTGATCGGGGATGCGGAGTTCTTCGAGTGGTGCGAGGCCCACTGGGCCGGCATCTTCTCCGGCGGTCCGGAGCGCGACGAGGCGGTGGCCGCCTGCTGCCGGGCCAAGGCCGGAGTGGTCGTGCGCGACGAGCGCGAGGACGGCGAGCGCGCCCTACTCAATCTCGGCCACACCTTCGGCCATGCCCTGGAGCGGCTGACGGAATACGATTCGGCCCGCCTCGTCCACGGCGAGGGGGTCGCCATTGGGCTCGCCCTCGCCTTCCGCTTCTCGGCCCGGCTCGGCCTCTGCCCCGGCCAGGATGCGGGCCGCGTGGCCAACCACCTCGCGCTGGCCGGCCTGCCGACCCGCTTGAGCCAGGTGCCGGGCGGGGCCGGCGACCCCGATTCCCTGCTCGATGCCATGGCCCAGGACAAGAAGGTCCGCGACGGCCGTCTGACCTTCATCCTCGCCCACGGGATCGGACAGAGCTTCATCGCTCCCGGGATCGACGGGGCGGAGGTGCGGGCCTTCCTGGAGGACGAGCTGCGGAGCTGAACCGATCAGCCCCGTTTCGCCCGCCGCCCGAAGATCGCGGTGCCGACCCGGACATGGGTGGCGCCCATCTGGATCGCCGCCGCGTAATCGGCGCTCATGCCCATCGACAGGATCGGCAGGCCGTGCTCCCGGCTGAGGCGCGCCAACAGGGCGAAATGCGGTGAGGGCGGGTCCTCGGCCGGGGGAATGCACATCAGGCCCTGGATCGCGAGGCCATGGGTCTCGCGGCATTCCGCGAGCAGGGTCTCGACCTGATCGGGCGCAACCCCGGCCTTCTGCGTCTCGTCGCCGGTATTGACCTGGATCAGCAGCTTGGGGGTGCGTCCGCTCCGGTCGATCTCCTTGGCCAGCGCGGCGGCCAGCGAGAGCCGGTCGAGGGAGTGGATCACGTCGAACAGGGCGACCGCCTCCCGGGCCTTGTTGGACTGGAGCGGGCCGACGAAGTGGAGCTCCGTGTCCGGGAAGCGCTCCTTCAGGGCCGGCCACTTGTTCACCGATTCCTGGATGTAGTTCTCGCCGAACAGCCGGTGCCCGGCCTCCAGGGCCGGCAGGATGCCGTCGGCCGGCACGGTCTTGGAGACCGCGACGAGGTGGACGCTCGCCGGATCGCGCTCGCTGTCCTGCGCCGCCCGCTGCATGGCGGCGCGCACCTCGGCGAGCCCCGCGGCCACGTCGGCCTCGCCCACCGGCGGCTTGTCATCGAGGGCGGCTGCTGGATCCGTCATGGCCCCACCTAGTCGCCGGGCGGCCGGGACTTCAAGACCGGGCTCATGCGTTTCCGTCACGTACGCCCTGCCCCCGTCGGTTCGTCTCCGGAAAACGGACGAGCGCGGCCGAGGTTCGATCGGCTCCGGGTGCCGCGGTGCGCAAGACGTCGGTCGGCTCAGAAGGCCCGATCCCATCCCGATCCCATCCCGGAACCGGGCCCCGGGTCGGATCACGGGCCGGTCGCGTGTCGCATCGTTGACCCTTGACCGGCCGGATATGCTAGGTGCCGAGGCTCCGGCGACGCCTCGTGCGGCCCCTCCCCTTCCTGCTGATCTCCGGCGCCCGCAATGACCGATTCCGCTGCCCCCGCTCCCGTCGAGCGCTACAACGCCAAGGACGCCGAGCCGCGCTGGCAGGAGGCCTGGGCCACGGCCCGCCTGTTCGAGACGCAGAACGACGACGGTCGACCGAAATACTACGTGCTGGAGATGTTCCCCTACCCGTCCGGGCGCATCCATATCGGCCACGTACGCAACTACGCCATGGGCGACGTGGTGGCCCGCTACAAGCGCGCCAGGGGGCACAACGTGCTCCATCCCATGGGCTGGGACGCCTTCGGCCTGCCGGCCGAGAACGCCGCCATGGAGCGCAAGGTCAACCCGCGCGACTGGACCTACGCCAACATCGCCACCATGCGCGGGCAGCTGCAGAGCATGGGCCTCTCGCTCGACTGGAGCCGGGAGATCGCGACCTGCGATCCCGACTACTACAAGCACCAGCAGCGCATGTTCCTGGACTTCCTGGAGAAGGGCCTCGTCACCCGCCGCACCGCGAAGGTGAACTGGGATCCGGTGGATCACACCGTGCTGGCCAACGAGCAGGTCATCGATGGGCGCGGCTGGCGCTCGGGCGCGCTCGTCGAGCAGCGCGAATTGACCCAGTGGTTCTTCAAGATCACCGATTTCGCGCAGGACCTCCACGACGCCCTCGACGGTCTGGAGCGCTGGCCGGACAAGGTTCGCCTGATGCAGCGGAACTGGATCGGCCGCTCGGAGGGGCTGGAGGTCCGCTTCGCCCTCGCCACCCCCTTCGCCGACACGCACGCGTTGAGCGTCTACACCACGCGCCCCGACACGCTGTTCGGCGCGCGGTTTCTCGCCATCTCGGTCGATCACCCGTTGGCGCGCGCCCTTGCCGAGAGCGGTCCGGACGCCGCGAGCCTCAAGACATTCGCGGACGAGTGCCGCCGCATCGGCACCGCCCAGGAGGCGATCGACACGGCGGAGAAGCTCGGGTTCGACACGGGGCTGACGGTGCGCCACCCCCTCGATCCGGATTGGTCGCTGCCGGTCTACATCGCGAACTTCGTGCTGATGGAATACGGCACCGGCGCGGTGTTCGGCTGCCCGGCCCACGACCAGCGCGACCTCGACTTCGCCAACAAGTACGGGCTCGGCAACACGCCCGTGGTCTGCCCCGAGGGGCAGGACCCGGCCACCTTCGTGATCACCGACACCGCCTATGACGGTGACGGTCTGATGATCAATTCGCGCTTCCTCGACGGGATGAGCACCGACGCGGCGTTCAAGACCGTCGCCGACCGGCTCGAAGCGGAGAGGCTGGACGGCACCGCCGTCGGGCGTCGAAAGGTGCAGTTCCGGCTGCGCGACTGGGGCGTCTCGCGCCAGCGCTATTGGGGCTGCCCGATCCCGATCATCCACTGCGACACCTGCGGCCCGGTGCCGGTGCCGGTCGCCGACCTGCCGGTGAAGCTGCCCGAGGAGGTTTCGTTCGACCAGCCCGGCAATCCGCTGGAGCGCGACCAGGCGTGGCGGCAGGTGCCCTGCCCGCGCTGCGGCGCGGCCGCCCGGCGCGAATCCGACACCATGGACACCTTCGTCGATTCGTCCTGGTACTACGCGCGCTTCACGGCGCCCTGGCTCGCGGACGCTCCCACGGACCGGGCGACTGCCGACCACTGGCTCCCGGTCGACCAGTATATCGGCGGCGTCGAGCACGCGATCCTGCACCTGCTCTACGCACGCTTCTTCATGCGGGCGATGCGCGCGACCGGCTGGGCCGGCGTCTCCGAGCCCTTCGCCGGCCTGTTCACGCAGGGCATGGTCGTCCACGAGACCTACAAGGATCCGGCCGGCGCCTGGGTGCCCCCGGCCGAGATCCGGTTCGAAACGCAGGGCGGCGAGCGCCGGGCGTTTCACGTGAAAACCGGCGCGGCGATCACGGTCGGCCCGACCGAGAAGATGTCGAAGTCGAAGAAGAACGTGGTCGATCCCGACGACATCATCGCCAGCTACGGCGCCGACACCGCCCGCTGGTTCATGCTCTCCGACTCGCCGCCGGAGCGCGACGTGATCTGGACCGAGGAGGGCGTGCAAGGCGCCGCTCGCTTCGTTCAGCGGGTCTGGCGCCTCGTCCATGGCGCCGCCGCGGCGAACGGCGGAGCCGCCGCGCCCGATGCCGGCCTGCGCAAGGCCGCTCACAAGGCGCTGGCCGCGGTGGGGGAGGATGTCGAGCGGCTGCGCTTCAACCGCTGCGTCGCGCATATCTACACGCTCGCCAACGCCCTCGACGAGGGCCTGCGGGGCGGGGCTTCGCGCACGGCCGCGGGGGAGGCGGCGCGCATCCTCGTCCAGCTCATCGCGCCGATGATGCCCCACCTCGCCGAGGAATGCTGGACCGTGCTCGGCGGCCCAGACCTCGTCGCGCAGGCCCCCTGGCCCGAGGCCGACCGGACGCTGCTGGTCGAGGACGAGATCACCCTCCCGGTCCAGATCAACGGCAAGAAGCGGGCGGACGTGACCGTGCCGCGGGATGCCGACGCGGCGGCCGTGGAGGCGGCGACGCTCGCCCTCGAGGCGGTGCAGAAGGTCTTGGAGGGGCGGCCGCCCCGCAAGGTCATCGTCGTGCCGGGGCGGATCGTGAACCTCGTCGTCTGAGCCGTTGACCCGCCATGCCCCCTGCCCTGCCTGATCGCGCCGACACCATCTACGCGCCGTCCAGCGGCTTCGGCCGGGCGGCAGTGGCGGTGGTGCGGATCAGCGGACCGGCGGCCGGCGACGCCCTCGACGCCCTGACCGGCCCGCGGCCCGCGCCGCGGACCCTGTCCCTGCGTCGCCTGCGGGATCCGGCCTCCGGGGTCCTCCTCGATCGCGCGCTAGTGGCGTGGCTACCGGGCCCCGGGACCGCCACCGGCGAGGACATGGTCGAACTCCACCTGCATGGGGGCCTCGCCGTGCGGATGGCGGTGCTGCGGGCGCTCGCCACGGTGCCGGGATGCCGACCGGCGGAAGCCGGCGCCTTCACCCGCCGCGCCTTCCTGCACGGCCGCATCGACCTGACCGAGGCCGAGGGCATCGCCGATCTCATCGACGCCGAGACCGAGGCGCAGCGCCTCCAGGCCCTGCGCCAGCTCGACGGGGTTCTGGGCCAGCAGGTCGCGGCCTGGCGGGCGGTCGCGATCGACCTCCTGGCCTCGGCGGAGGCGGCCCTCGATTTCGCCGACGAGGGCGACGTGGATGCGGACGGGCTCGACGCCGCGCAGGCCGGGCGGGCGGGCGCCTTGAGCACGGAGATTCGCTCGGTTCTGGCCGACGGGCGTCGCGGTGAGCGCCTGCGCGAAGGCTTCGTCGTGGTCCTGGCCGGACCGCCGAATGCCGGCAAGTCGACCCTGCTCAACGCCCTCGCCGGGCGCGATGCCGCCATCGTCTCCGACCGCCCCGGCACGACCCGCGACGCCATCGAGGTGCGCTGCGATCTCGGCGGCCTGCCGGTCGTGCTCGTCGACACCGCCGGCCTGCGCGAGACGGCGGACCCGGTCGAGGCCGAGGGCGTCGCCCGCACCCGCCGCCGCATCGAGACCGCCGACCTCGTCCTGCGGCTCGCGCCGATGGGCGATCCCCTGCCGGAGGAGGGGCACCAGACCGCCTTTCTGCGGGTGCGCACCAAATCCGATCTGTCCGAGGGTGAGGGCCGAGAGGACGGCGAGAGAGACAGCGTGGCGATCTCGGCACGGACCGGCGCCGGGCTCGACGCGCTGCTCGCGGCCATCCGGCGCAAGGCCGAGGCCGCGCTCGGCGGGGGCGACGCCCTCGTCACCCGGGAGCGCCATCGCACGGCGCTGACCCGCGCCGCCGCCCATCTCGACCGCGTGTCCGGCGCCCTCCCCGGCTTCCCCCCCGAACTGATCGCCGAGGATCTCCGACTCGCCGTGCGGGCGCTCGGCGAGGTCGGCGGCCATGTCGGCGTGGAGGAGATGCTGGACCGATTGTTTGCCGGTTTCTGTATCGGGAAATAGGCGCCCGCGGCACGCCCCGTCAGGTCAGGAAGACGGCGACCCGGTTGCCCTCGACGATCTGGAAGCCGACGCCCGCCCGCCGCAGGGCCGCGATGGCGATGCCGTGGCTGCGGGGGCGAAGCGGGCCGTCGGTCTCCTCAAGGCGCCGGACCGTGGCGAAGGAAAGCCCCCGGCCTTGGCGAGGTCCTGCATCGACCAGCCGAGGAGCGCCCGCGCCGCCCGCACATGCCGCCCCTGGATCGCCTGTTCCAATCCCTTGCGCGCTTGATCGACCACAGGCGCGCGTTCGCGGCCCACCCGCGCGGCGTAGGTCGCCCAGGTCTCGACTCTCCCCTCGGCATCGCGGACCGGCGTGTAGAGGAAGCGGAACTCACCGGAATCGCCATCGGCCAGGAGGATCTGCTTGGAGACCTCGAACGCCTCGCCGAGGGCGATCCTCTCCTGGATCTCGGCCCGCGTCCGCGACCGGTCCGGTGCCGCAACGATCCGGTCGCAATGGTCCCGGAACATCTCCTGGGTGATGCCGGTCAGGGTCAGGATTTCAGGGGAGGCGGTGCGCTGACCGTTCGTGTAGAGCGCGGAATTGGTCCAGGATTGCAGCGCCTCGAACAGCGCCCATTGGCGGCGACGCTCCGCCCTCAGGGCCGTCGCCATCTGCTCCCGATCGGTCACGTCGAGCACGACACCCGCGGCCGCGTAGGGCCGTCCCTCGGGCGAGTGGTAGACGGTGCCTCGCGTCTGGAGGATGCGCTGCCGCCCGTCAGGGCGCAGGACGCGGACCGTGTGATCGCCCAGCACGCCGTGAATCGCGATGTCGCTGCCACTCTCGATGCGGTCGCGATCATCCGGATGCACGCGTTGGGTCAGCAGATCGTAGCTCGGCGAGACGATGGCCGGATCGAGGCCAAGCAGCTTGAACAGACCGGGCGACCAGACCTGCTCCCGCGTCGCGAACGTCCAACCCCAGGTTCCGGTGAGAGCGGCGTCTTCGAGGAGGCGCAGGAATTCGCGCGAGGAGAACCGGAAATCGACATCCATCATGGCCGGGCAGAAGCCGCCTTGCGTGGCTGTCGATCCACCGCGAGACTCGATCCTCGCGCGCCGCGCGATCCTTGAAATCCCTCGTCCATCCGTCGTCTCACACAGGATAATTCAGTACTCGCCCCTCTCGAGGTCCGGACGATCCGGGTCCAGCGCCGGCAAGGCGCCGGGAAAGACCCGATCACGAACGCTTGAGCAGATATTGCACCATAGGCCCCCACACCAACACCAAAATGCGCAGAAACCGCTCATCGAAATGAATCAATTTTTGCTTCATCGCGCACAGTGCCAGGTGCAGACTTAAGGTGCGATGTCAGCCCTCGTGAAGCTCTCCATGCCCCGGTACTTCTTCAACCTCTACGATGGTCTCGACCTCTCGGACGAGGACGGGGTCGAGCTCCCGGACCTCGATGCGGCCCTGGCCATGGCGGTCCACTATGCCGGGTCGGTCCTACGCGAATCCGGCCCGCGCCTGCGGATCGGCGATGCCTGGAGCCTCGAGGTGAGCGACGCCACGGAGGGCCCGCTGTTTCGCATCGATCTCCAGATTCACGCCGCCCCCGTCTCTGGCGCGAATGCAAGCCCAACGCCGTGATCCGTGGCAGCACGCCCGCCGTGCGGGACCGGCGCCGTGCCCCGGGCGTCGAGCGCCGGCGCGCGTCTGCGTTGACCATGCGGGGTAGGCCCGCATAAGAGTTCCTGGCAAGCCTCCCCATGATCCGCCACGCCCGCGCGTGCGCCGAAGCGGGGCAGGGGCTTCGGGAAAGACACCCCCATCGGCGTCATGAGCGCATCCTCTTCGGGCTACGATGTCATCGTCGTCGGCGGCGGCCATGCCGGCGTCGAGGCGGCCGCCGCGGCGGCGCGGGTCGGTGCGCGCACCGCCCTCGTCACGCACCGGGCGGCGACGATCGGGGCCATGTCGTGCAATCCGGCCATCGGCGGGCTCGGCAAGGGCCATCTCGTGCGCGAGGTCGATGCCCTCGACGGCTTGATGGGCCGGGTCGCCGACGCCGCCGGCATCCAGTTCCGCCTCCTCAACCGCCGCAAAGGGCCGGCCGTGCGCGGCCCCCGCACCCAGGCGGACCGGGCGCTCTACGCCCGCGCCATGCAGACCGCTGTCGCCGAAACCGGCGGGCTGTCCGTGATCGAGGGGGAGGTCGAGGACCTCATCGTGGCCGGCGACCGCATCGTCGGCGCGGTTCTGGCCGATGGACGCCGCCTGGCCGCGGGGGCCGTGGTCATCACCACCGGCACCTTCCTGCGCGGGTTGATCCATATCGGCGAGCGCCAGATCCCCGCCGGGCGCGTGGGAGAGGGACCGGCCCTCGGCCTCGCCTGCACCCTCGACCGCTACGGCTTCCGCCTCGGCCGCCTCAAGACCGGCACACCGCCTCGCCTCGACGGGCGCAGCATCGACTGGGGGGCCCTGGAGATGCAGCACGCCGACGAGTTGCCGGTGCCGTTCTCGACCCTGACCGAGCGCATCACCACACCCCAGATCGCCTGCGGCATCACCCGCACGACGCAGACCGTCCACGACCTGATCCGGGCGAACCTCCATCGCTCGCCGATGTATTCCGGCGGCATCAGCAGCCGTGGCCCCCGCTACTGCCCCTCCATCGAGGACAAGGTGGTGCGCTTCGGCGACCGCGAGGGCCATCAGATCTTCCTGGAGCCGGAGGGCCTCGACGACCCGACCGTCTACCCCAACGGCATCTCGACCGCCCTGCCCGAAGAGGTCCAGACCCAGATCATCGCCGCGATCCCCGGCCTCGAGCGGACCCGCATCCTGCGCCCGGGCTATGCCATCGAATACGACTACGTCGATCCCCGCGAACTCGATGCCGGTCTCCAGGCCAAGCGCCTGCCGGGCCTGTTCCTGGCCGGACAGATCAACGGAACCACCGGCTACGAGGAGGCCGCCGGCCAGGGGCTGGTCGCCGGTCTGAACGCGGCACGCTGCGCAGGCGGCGCCGAGCCGACGATCTTCGACCGGGCCGAATCCTATCTCGGCGTCATGATCGATGACCTCGTCACCCACGGGGTGAGCGAGCCCTACCGCATGTTCACGTCGCGTTCCGAGTACCGGCTGTCGTTGCGCATCGACAATGCCGATGAACGCCTGACGCCGCGCGGGGCGGCCCTGGGCTGCGTCGGCTCCGCCCGCGCGACCCATTTCGCGGCCGCGCAGGAGGCCCTCACGCAGGTCCGCGCCCGCCTCGATGCCCTGAGCCTCACGCCCAACGAGGCGGCCACCCATGGCCTCGCCCTCAACCGCGACGGCCTGCGCCGCAGCGCCTTCCAGCTCCTGTCCTATCCGGAGATCGGCTGGGAGCGGCTCGCGGCGGTCTGGCCTGAATTGGCCGCCGTGCCGCCCCGCGTCGCAGAGCGCCTGGAGACGGACGCGACCTACGCGGTCTATCTCGACCGGCAGCAGGCCGACATCGCCGCCTTCCGCCGGGACGAGGCGGTGCGCCTGCCGGCCTCCCTCGATTACGGGGCCATCGCCGGGCTCTCCCACGAGATGCGGATCAAGCTCGACGGCGTGCGCCCCGGAACTCTCGGGCAGGCGGCCCGGATCGAAGGGGTGACCCCGGCCGCCCTGACGCTGCTCGCGGCCCATGCCCGCCGCAGCCGCGGCCGGGTCGAGCGGCCGGCGTGAGCATCTTATGACCGATGCCCAACGCGCCCGCGTGCTCGCTGAGCACGATGTTTCACGTGAAACAGCCGCCGCCCTCGACCTCTACGTCGAGCAGCTGCGCCGCTGGCAATCGGTGAAGAACCTCGTCGGACCGGCCACCTTGGGCGAGGTCTGGCACCGCCACATCGCCGATGCGCTCCAACTCTTCGCCCTCGCGCCCGAGGCGCAGAGCTGGACCGATCTCGGATCCGGGGCCGGCATCCCCGGCCTCATCCTGGCGATCGCCGGCCGAAGCCGCCCGGACTTCCGCGTCACGCTCGTCGAGAGCAATGCGCGCAAATGCGCCTTCCTCACCGAGACCGCCCGCCTTACCCTTGCGCCGGTCACGGTCCGCAACGCCCGCATCGAGACGGTGGTGTCCGACCTCGTCGGCACCGACATCGTCTGTGCCCGGGCGCTCGCCCCGCTCGGTCAGCTCCTGGCCTGGACCGAGCCGCTGTTGACAACCGGCACCACCGGGCTGTTTCCGAAGGGACGTGATGCAGCCGCGGAATTGACCGAGGCCGAGGATGCGTGGACATTCGCCCGCGATCTGATTCCGAGCCGCACCGACTCGCAGGCACGGATTGTGCGCGTCACGTCGCTTTCCCGCGTGGATCCATGACCGACCCGATCAAGGCTAAACCGCTTCGCGTGCTCGCGCTCGCCAACCAGAAGGGTGGCGTCGGCAAGACGACGACCGCGATCAACCTCGGCACGGCCCTCGCGGCCATTGGCGAGCAGGTCCTGGTGATCGACCTCGATCCCCAGGGCAACGCCTCCACGGGGCTCGGGATCGACCGCCGCCGCCGCCGGGTCTCGACCTACCACGTCATGGCGGGCGAGGCGCCTCTGTCCGAGGCGATCACCCCGACCGCCGTGCCGCGCCTGTCCGTCGCCCCCTCCACCATGGACCTGCTCGGCCTGGAGCTCGAACTCGCGAGCGCCCCGGACCGGGCCCATCGCCTGCGCAACATCCTCAAGGGGCTCACGGACACCCCCGGCGGCGATCCGATCAGCTACATCCTGATCGATTGCCCGCCCTCGCTCAATCTGCTCACCATCAATGCGCTTGCCGCCTCCGACGCCGTGCTGGTGCCGCTGCAATGCGAGTTCTTCGCCCTCGAAGGGCTGAGCCAGCTCCTGCGCACGGTCGAGCAGGTGAGAGGCGCCCTGAACCCGAAGCTGCAGATCCAGGGCGTCGTGCTGACCATGTACGACCCCCGCAACAACCTCTCCACGCAGGTCGTGGCGGATGTGCGGGGCTTCATGGGCGACAAGGTCTACGAGACCATGATCCCGCGCAACGTGCGCGTGTCCGAGGCGCCGTCCCACGGCAAGCCGGTGCTGCTCTACGACCTGAAATGCGCGGGCGCGCAGGCTTATCTGCGGCTCGCCTCCGAGGTGATCCAACGCGAGGGCCGGGCGCCCCCGCCCGCGGCCGCCGCCTGACCCCTTGAAGCGTAACGGAGTTCCCCTGTGGCGATGGCGGATGATGCGGCCCGGCCGCGGCTCGGACGCGGCCTTGCGGCCCTGATCGGCGACTTCCCCGACGAGGCCGCCCCCGAGAGCGGACGGTCCCCTCAGCCCCAGCGCAAGGTCGCCGTGGAGTTCCTGCGGCCGAACCCCCGCAATCCCCGGCGCCGCTTCCCGGAGCCCGAGCTCGACGAGCTCGCGGCGTCCATCCGCCAGCGCGGGGTGATCCAGCCCATCGTGGTCCGAGCGCTGCCGGCTGTGCCCGGCACTTTCGAGATCGTGGCGGGCGAGCGACGCTGGCGGGCCGCCCAGCGGGCCGGTCTCACCGACGTGCCGGTGGTCGTCGTCGAGATCGACGACCGCACCTCGCTCGAATACGCGATCCTCGAGAACGTCCAGCGCACCGACCTCAACGCCATCGAGGAGGCGGGGGGCTATGAGCGGCTGATGCGCGAGTTCCAGTACACGCAGGCCGAACTCGCCGAGTTGCTGGGCAAGAGCCGCAGCCACCTCGCCAACACCCTGCGGCTCCTGCAATTGCCGCCGACGATCCAGGATCGGGTCACCGCCGGCGAGATCACGGCGGGCCATGCCCGCGCGCTCCTGTCGGTCCGCGACCCGGAGGCCATCGCCCGCCGCATCGTGACCGAGGGCCTGTCGGTGCGCGAGGTGGAGGCGCTTGCCGCCGCCGAGGTTCCCGAGCCCGAGGCGGCCCCGCGTCCCGGCCGCCCGCGCCGCTCCGGCGAGGCCGACGCGGCCCTGCGCTCCCTGGAGGATGTCCTGGCCCGCGCCCTCGGCCATGCCGTGGCCCTGAAGGACAAGGCGAGCGGGGAGGGGGAAATCCGCATCCGCTACGCCAGCGCCGCGGAACGCGACGCCCTCTGCCGCAAGCTCGGGGGCGGGTAGCGGCCTGTCCACAGGCGTCTGCGGGCGTCACCTCGACCGTGGGGGAGGGGGCATGCGAGCCTCCCGTCGTGTCCTTCACGAAGCACCAGCTCGCCGACCTCGTCCTCGCCGCCTCCGCCCTCGCGGAGCGTGAGGCGATCGCAGCCTTCATCCGCGACGCGGCCACCGTTCAGGCCAGCAACCCGTTCCGGACCACGAGCGCCGGGGCGGCCCGGCAGCTCTGGAGCGGACAGGCTTTCGAGTTTCGGGTGTTCGGCACACACGCGGCCGGCCTCACCGATCTGCTGACGGCCGTCGCCGCCCTCCCGGCGGCCGAAGCCCTGACCCAGGAGATCCTGCGGGCCGGCCCCCATACCTGCTGTGTCCTCCTGGGGGAGGGGGGAAGCCGGGTGGTCGGAGCGGTGTTGCACGGCAAGCCCGGCGTTACGCTGCCGGATTTCGCCCCTGTCCCGGCTCCATCGCCGGGCCCCGCCCGCCGTCGCCGGGCCGCACCCACCGTGCAGCTCGACCTGTTCGCCGATGGTCCATGAGCGCTTGCCGATAGTGGGCGGCGGCCCTCACCCCGCGCGATCGTGCGCGGCAAGCCTCGCCCTCGGCCTCCCGCCGCGTCTCCGTCTGCGCTAGGTTCGGGGTGATCCGGCATGGGGGCGGGACGCGATGCGGCGCCTTCTGAAGTTCCTGCACACGATGGGCGCCATCGGCCTCATGGGCGCGATGGCCTCGCTGCTCGTCCTCGCCACCGTCGCGCCCCCGCCGACGGCGCTCTCGGACTATGCCCTGATCCGCGGCGCGATGGGCGCCGTCGCCACTTGGCTGTTCCTGCCCTCCCTGGCGCTGACCCTACTCGCGGGCCTCCTGTCGATCGCGCAGCGGGCGTTTCACAGCGCGGGCTGGGCCTGGGCCAAGCTCGCCACCGGTGTCGTGATGTTCGAATGGGGCTTCGTCGGCGTCCAGGGGCCGATGCAGGAGGAGGCCCGGCGCAGCGCCGAGGCGCTGGCGGGCCGGATCGATCCGGCGACTTTGGCCCAGACCCTGGCGCCGGAGCGCAACACCCTCTGGGTCCTGCTCGCCGTGGCGACCGCCAACGTGGTGCTCGGCATCTGGCGTCCGCGGCTGATCCGGCGGCCCCCGCCCGCACCCGCTCCCTAACGGGGGACTCGGATCCTATTTCAAAAGGTGATGCGTTCGGCGTGAGGCTGAGCCGAAATGCTCGGCCGATCGGCGCGCGTCATGGCCACGTAAGCTTTGTGCAGGGCCGTTCCATGATTGGCCCGTTGCGCGTGTCGGTTGCCTCGTGGAGGCTTCCCGATACCGAAACAGTCGCCCAGGATCTGGGATCCGAGGAGATCGTATAAGCCATTGATGTATAACACTTTTACCGAGCGCCAGCAGCCGCCGCTCGGGCCGATTCCCGATCCCTGATTTGGCTCAGGACTGCGCGAGCGTGGCGGGCGTGCAGAGGGCGCCGCAATGGTAGGTGAACACTTTTGGGGCGAGGTCGCGGCTGACGTTCAGGAGAGTCGAGCGAACCGTGCGCTTCAGGTGTCCGGCGAGCTTCGAGGTGTGGAAGGCGTGAACCTCCACACTGTGGTCGAAGCAGCGCAGATCGACCACGTTCAGCCCCCCCGTCGCCAGCGTGAGGGCGAAGGAATGCGGCGTGTAGGCGTTGATATGGCCGATATCGAGGGAGGCCTGCAGATCGCCCTGGCTCGTCCGGGCGTGCAGTTCGCAGGGCACTTCGAGATAGACGTAGCGCCGGCTGACGCGGGCGATCTCCTTCAGGAAGGCGCGCTCGTCCTCGACATGTTCGAGCACGTGGCTCGCGAAGACCACGTCGAACGCGCGGTCGGCGAACGGCAGGGCGGGCCCGGTCTGCTGGACGAAGGACAGGTTGCCCCGGTCGCGGACGTGGTCGTTGTTCATGCCCGGGTCGATCACGTCGACGCCGACGAAGGATTGGCCGACCCCCAGGGTGCTCAGCTGGGCGATGACGTCGCCGGTGCCGCACCCGACTTCGAGGACGCTCTCGATTTCGGGCGCGTGGGCCCCCAGCATCTCGGCGATGTGCTGGGCCTTGTCGATGGCGCAGACCTGACGCCAGCGGCGCTCAGTGTCGGTGTAGACCTTGTCGTAATGCGCGTTCAGTTCGCCGGTCCGGAACTGGAATCCCATTGCTACGCCTTCCACTCAGAGACGCGTCGCCCCCGCTGCCACCGCGGGAGGCGTGGGGCGCCCCGGGTGGTCCGTCCGGCTCCGACGCGCCTCGCGCGCTGCCCGCAGCGCGCGACCCAGATGCCGCGGCGACGGACGGCCCCCGGCGCCCGGGGTTCCGCACCATATTGAGGGCAGCCCGTCGCCCTGGCTTCCCCGAAGATTACTGAGACGGTTCGATCACGGCCCTGCGGGCCGCTGAACCGAGGCGTCACGCCCGCTCCACCGTCTCCATGTCGAGGGAGAGATGGGCCCGGAACAGCACCGTGCCGTGCTCGTCGCGGGCGATCGCGAAGAAGTCCTGCCGGT
Organism: Methylobacterium sp. Leaf118; assembly: GCF_920984675.1. Classification (GTDB taxonomy): domain Bacteria; phylum Pseudomonadota; class Alphaproteobacteria; order Rhizobiales; family Beijerinckiaceae; genus Methylobacterium. The sequence goes on along the minus strand of NZ_CAKLBV010000002.1, from coordinate 72,497 downwards.
CGGACGAGGCGGTGATGCCACGGGCGACCTTGGTCATGAGCCGGGCCAGTCGCTCCCGTACCGCGTCCGGGTCGGGCAGATCGAAGCCCTGATCGTCCTTGACGAAGTTCGAGCCGTCGTGAAGATCGAAGAAATAGCGGGGCATCGTGGCAGCTTATTGTGGGATTTTGTCCCACTTATGGCACGAGTTCGGGCTTTTCCGCGACGGCGCGCGGCGTCGCAGGACCCAGGCTGGGGATCCGATCCGAGGGTGACCCGGGTCGGCCGAACCGGTAGGGACGGGCGCCTCCCCCGAGAAGCCGAGCCGATGCCCGTTTCCCTCCGTCCGCCCTTGTCCGCCGCTGCGGTGGCCCGCGCATGATCCTCGATCTCGAGACGATCGTGGGCCTGTTCGGCGTCGCGGTGGTGGCCGGCGCGGTCGACGCCATCGCGGGCGGCGGCGGGCTCATGACCCTGCCAGCCTTGCTGCTCGCCGGGCTCGATCCGGTGAGCGCGCTCGCCACCAACAAGCTCCAGGGCACGGCGGGATCGACCTCGGCGACGATCGCCTTCGCCCGGCGCGGGCTGATCCGTTGGCGGGAGGCCGGCCCCACCGCGCTCGGCGCCGGGCTCGCCTCGGTCGCGGGCGCCCTGTGCGTGAGCCTGCTGCCGCGCCCCCTGCTCGACGCCCTGGTGCCGGTGCTGCTGGTCGGGATCGCCCTCTATTTCGCGACCGCCCGGCGCATGAGCAACGAGGACGCGACGGCGCGGATCACCCCGGGCCTGTTCGCCCTGACGCTGGCGCCCGCGGTGGGCTTCTACGACGGCGTGTTCGGGCCCGGCGCCGGCTCGTTCTACATGATCGGCTTCGTGACGCTGCTCGGCCTCGGCGTGGTGCGGGCCACGGCCCACACCAAGCTCTCGAACGCCGCGAGCAATATCGGCAGCCTCGCCCTCTTCACCCTCCAGGGGGCGGTGGTCTGGCCCGTGGGCCTCGCCATGGCGGTGGGCGCCTTCCTCGGCGCGCAGGTGGGCTCGGTGCTGGCCGTGCGGCTCGGCGCCCGGCTCATCCGCCCGCTCCTCGTGGTCATCGCCTGCGCGATGGCGCTGCGGCTGCTGTCGAACCCGGCCAATCCCCTGCGGCAGGCCGTGGCCGGGCTCTTCTCGTGACGGGACCCGCGGCTCAGCGCGGGATGAAGGCCCAGTAGTCGAGATCGAGGATCACCGCCGGGTCGTAGCCGTCGCCCTGCCGATCCGGATAGGCGGTGCAGGGCTGGTTCTTGGCCGCCACGGTCCGCAGGCGCAGCGCGCCGATATCGGACCGGCCGGGGAGCTCGGCGGCCTCCAGCACCTCCGACCACGCATAGACCGTGTCGCCGGCAAACAACGGCGCGACGTGGCGCCCGGCATTGATGCCGCCGATGGCGAAGGCGTTGGCGAGGCCATTGAAGCTCAGCGCACGGGCCAGCGAGATGACGTGGCCGCCATAGATCAGCCGCTTGCCGAACTTCGTCTCGCGGGTCGCCACGGCGTCGAAATGGACCTTGGCGGTGTTCTGGAACAGGCGGGTGGCGATCTGATGCTCCGCCTCCTCCACGGTCATGCCGTCGACGTGGTCGATCCGCTCGCCGACGGCGTAATCGGCGAAGCGGTGCGGGCTGCCCGCAAGGGCGGTGTCGTAGGCGGCCGGGTCGAGGGGCGGGAGTGCGTTGGCGAGGTCGGCCGGGTTCACGACCTTGGCGAGGCTCGGCACGTGCTCCTCGGCGATCGTCGCGTTCGGGTCGCGCTTGCGCACCAGGACCCAGCGGCAATAGCTCAGCACCGTCCGGCCGGAGGAATCCGAGCCCGTCGAGCGCACATAGACCACGCCGGTCTGACGGTTCGAGCTTTCCTTGAGGCCGATCACCTCGGAGACGGTGGAGAGCGTCTCGCCAGGATAGACCGGCCGGTGGAAGCCGCCCTCGGCGTAGCCGAGATTGGCCAGCGCGTTGAGCGAGATGTCCGGAACCGTCTTGCCGAACACGACGTGGAAGGTCAGCAGATCGTCGAGCGGGCTCGCCGGGTAGCCGAGCGCCTTGGCGAAGGCGTCCGACGACTGCACCGCGAAGCGCGGCCCGTAGAGGGCGGTGTAGAGCGCGACGTCGCCACTCGTCACCGTGCGGGGCGTGGCATGGCGGATGGTTTCGCCGAGGCGGAAATCCTCGAAGAAGCGGCCTGGATTGGTCTTCATGCGTGGTCTCGCCCCTCGTCGGCAGTCGGTGCTGGCGTTCCTGCCGCCTTAGCAACGAGGCCGACCCGAGCGCAATGCCGCGCGTCGGGCCGGAGCCGGGACGCTCGCTCGAAGGTGATCGTCCGCGCCGCCCCCGATTCGAGCCAGGGCGGCTCGCGCGAGGGGCGGCCGGTTCGCGGCTCAGGTCTGCTGCGTGCGGCGGGGCCGGACCTGCCAGCGCTCGAAGGCCTCGGCGACGCTCTCGTCGCCGCTCGATTCCTGCGGATTGCGGATCGCGGCGCCGAGGGCCTTGGACAGGCTCTCGATCACGTCGTCGATCCGCGCATCCGGCGGCAGACGGTCCGCAGTCTCCGGCGCGGCCACCGCCTCGGCGGCGGCGGGCAGGGGCGGAACGGGCTTGGCCTCGGGCGGCTTCGGCGCCTCGTCCGGCTTGGACGGCTCCTTCGCCACCTCCCGCACGGGCTCCTTGACGGGCTCGGAGGCCGCCGGCGCGGGCGGACTCTCGACCTTCGGAGGCGTGGGGGCCGGGGCCTGCACCGCTCTCGCCTCGGGCGGCGGGGCGGCGGGCGCCGACGGCTTCGGCGGCTCGGTCGGCTTGGCAGGCGCCGGCGGCTCGGGCGCCTTCTCGACCTTCGCCGGTTCGGCCGGCGGCTTTGCGGCCTGGACCGGGGCCGGGGCAGCCGCAGGCTTGGGCGCTTCGGCAGGCTTGGGCGCTTCGGCAGGCTTGGCAGGTTCAGGGGGCTTGGGCGCCGCGGCGGGGGGCGGCACCTTGGCGGCCGGCGGAGGTTCCACGGCCTTGGGGGCTTCCGCAGATGTGGAGGCCTCCGCGGGCTTGGCCGGCTCCGCGGGCTTGGCGGGGGCGGTGGCCGTGGTTGCGGCGGCCGCAGGCGCGCCGGCGGGCTTGGGCGGGGGCGCCGCGCTCTCCTTGGGTGCCGGCGGCTTCTGGGGCGTCGGCGGGACGCTGGGACGGCTCGTGCCGAACCGCGGCTCGATCAGGTCCAGCACCGCGTCGAGGGCGGCGTTGGAGAGCGGGATCTCGCCGGGCGACGGCATCCCGGTCAGGGCGATGGCGGCGCCCTCGTAGGCCCGGTCGGTGGTCACCTCCGCCCCGAACCAGGCCGGCGGCACGAACGCCTTGGCGGCCTCGGCGGACTCGAAGGCGAGGCTGACGATGTCGAGCCCGGCCGGCCGCACGAAGCGGTCGATCTGCGCCTCGGCTCCGCCGAACGCCACCGCCGTGCGCTCGTAGATCACTTTGCCGGCGCAGACATCGAGCAGCGCGTCGCCGTGGGCGCGCGGCACTTCCGTGCGCTCCTCGATCTGCGCGCCCTCGGTCCCGGTCACGAGCACGAGGAAGCAATTGGTGCCCTGGGCGCGCACGAACGAGGTCCGACCGGCCTGGGGCGCGAAATAGCCTTCGGTGATGCGCGAACCGCCACGCTCCTTGCGCAGCAGGCGGACCAGAGAGGGCGCCACGAGAAACCGGCGAACGACACTCATACACTTTCCTCCGGGGCCGGCTCGACCCGTCGCGCGGTGGTCGTCCGGTTCGTCCCCGGGGAACCTCCGCGGGCGGAGACCGCGCGACACATGCAGACCTTCACCAAGTCTTGACCACGGCTTTCATGGCGAAGTGATGGCGCGCGACGGATCACACGGCAAGCCTCGGAGAGGAAATGCCGTCGATTTCGCACGGGACAGGCGGTCTTCTCAGTCCGCCGGCTCGAAGTCCAGGGCGACGCCGTTCATGCAGTAGCGCAGGCCGGTGGGCGCCGGACCGTCCTCGAAGACGTGGCCGAGATGGCCCTTGCAGCGGGCGCAATGGACCTCGGTGCGGGTCATCCAGTGGCTGCGGTCGACCTGGGTCTCCACCGCCCCCTCGAGCGGGGCGAAGAAGCTCGGCCAGCCGCTGCCGGACTCGTACTTGGTGCCGCTCTCGAACAGCGGCGATCCGCAGCCGGCGCAGAAGAAGGTGCCGGCCCGCTTCTCGGCGTTGAGGCAGCTCGTGCCGGCCCGCTCGGTGGCGTGCTCGCGCAGGACCTGGAACTGCTCCGGGGTGAGCGCGGCGCGCCACTCGGCTTCGGTGCGGGTGTCCGCGGCGCTGTCGCGCGGTTCGGATGCGGCCATGGGATCCTCCAGAGCGTTCTTGCGTGACGACAGGATGCCATGTGGCGCGTCCCCGGGCACCCGGGGAGTGCGGCACAGGTCCCTCGGCCGAACTCGGCGGACTTGGTCCGGGCCGGAGGGGGCGTCCTCGGCCCCGGCGCTCACGCCGGCCCGCGGGCCGGTTTTCCGGCCCTGCGCAGCCGCCGCCAGCCGATCACGATACCGGAGACGGCGGTGACGAGGCCGAGTAGGGAGAGGCACCCGATCGCGGCCTCCCGGGCCGGCGGATGCCGCAGCAGCAGGCCGAGATCGAGGGTGTGCAGGGCCCCGAAGAGCCACCGCTCGATCCGCCCCGACCGGTCCATCCGGTTCAGGATCTCCCCGCTCTCCGGATCGATATGGAACCACGTGGCCTCCGGATCGGCGAAGACCACGCGCAGCACGGGGAGCGGGCGCGCATCGCCGGGCCCTTGCCAGTAGGCGTCCGCCTCCGTGAGGAGGGTGATGGCGGGCGGGTCGGCCTCCGGCAGGAGCGCACGGGCGGCCCGGGCCCAGCGCTCGCGGCCCGGCGGCGGGTTGGCGCAGCACGGCACCTGCCGTCCGTCGCGGCAGACCGTCATCGCGAGCGGCGCGCCGCCGCGATGGCTCAGGCGAATCTCGACCGCGTCGGGGCAGGCGGCGGCGCGCAGGTCGGCAAGGGACAGGTCGAGCTGCAGCGCCGTCGTGCCCGCGTAACGCTCCAGCATGGCCGGGGAGGGGGCCCGCGGGCCGAACCAGCGGTTCGGGTTCATCGAGAGCCAGCCGCTGACGATGAAGGTGAGGAGCGTCGCCCCGCCGACGAGACCGGCGAGATGGTGCCACGCCATCCAGCCGCGATGGGGCGTGACCCGTCCGCCGCGGTAGCGCCGCCGCAAACGGACGCGCAGCAGGCCGACGGCGACGCCGCTGAGCGCGGCGGCGATGGCGACGCCCGAGACCCACAGGACCACGTCGCGCCACAGATCGGCCTGGGCCCGCAGGGGCGTGACATAGATCCAGTGCGGGATCGCGCCGAACCAGTTCCAGAGCCGCTCGCGCCCATCGGTGTCGAGGGCGATCTCGCCGGTCCGGGCCGAGACGTAGAGGCGGGTGTCGCGGGCATCCCCCAGGGCGACCAGGTGGAACGGCCGCAGCGGATCGTAGCGCGCGGTGACACTCCACTGATCGCGCTCGACCAGGCCGAGTGCATGGGGCTGGACGGCCCGCGGATCGGACCGGGCGATCCGTCGGGCGGCGTCGGCATCGATGGCGGGGAGCGATCGCCCCTCGGATGCGGACACGGTCCGCCGGGTCCCGTCCCAGCCGGTGATCCGATAGACCGGAACGCCGTCGCGCATGGCCAGCCGCAGATCGCGGGGGAAGCGGTCCTCGCCCGCCGCCGTCAGGGCGGCGCTCGGCGAGAGCCGGACCTGCGCCCAATCGAGGGCGGGCAGGCCATCCCGGCGCTCCGCCTCTCCAAGGCCCGGGAAGCCGACAAAGAGCATGACCAGCCCCGAGACGAACCACGTCGCGAAGAGCAGGCCGGTGGCGATGCCGAGCCAGCGATGACCGAGATGGAGCCAGCGCCGCAAGGTTTTCGCGAGGGGTCCGGCCACGAGCGGCGCGGGGCGCGGCGGCGTGGCTCGGGGCGGGACGAGAGGACGGGGGAGCGGCACGGACGCCTCGGGCGGGACGGGTGGCACGTCACCGCGGACGAGGCCTCGGCCGCCGCCTCGGGAGAGACGCACGGCCGCGACACCCGCCGGGGCACCCCGCCCGGCGCGTTCCGCGCGTGACCACGGCTGACGGCAGGTCTCCTGGCTCGCGGGTCGTCGTCCCCCATCGTCTTCCCGGGCCGGGCAGCCCAGTGACATGCGTGATGGAGGGCTTGCCGCTCACAGTTGCGGGGGCAGCCGCGGCATCGGAGCTTGGCTCCCACCGCGTTCCCTTTTGATTCCCGAAGGAAACCGTCGCATCCGTGATAGCGGGACGCCCGTCCCGGTCAATGTTGCCGGAGGACATGCCGCGGCGGCCCCCGACGGGCGCCCGCCGAGAGGAGACCGATGACGCGCGACACCGGCCCCCATGCGGTGGCCTCCCTCCTCGCTGGGGCCCTGGCCGATCCGGACACCGCCTGGAGCTTCAACAGCTTCGGCGCCCTCGCCGGGTTCGAGCGTCCTGCGGCGGAGCCGGCATGGCCCCTGTCCGACGGCCGCATGGGGCTCGTCACCGCCCGCGGCGCCATCGTCCTGACCCCGGGCGCGGAGTTGCGCCCGTTCGCGTACGAGACCGGTGTCGATGGCGGCTGGAACCACGCCGTCGCCCTGTGCCTGCCGGAGACCGCCTGCGCCATGAGCCGGCGCCGGGTCGTGACCGAACTCGGTCCCGACACGGCGGCGGCGCGGCCCGAGGACCGCCACGCCCTCCTGTTCGATCTCGGCCTCGATCTCCTGGCGATCGATGCCTGCCTGCGCGTGTCCGATCCGGAGGCGATCGCCGTCCTGCGGGCCGGTGTCGGCCGCCCGCTGTTCGACGCCGGGAACCCGATCGGGCCGAGTCTCGCGGCCCTCGCGCCCCCGCCTGGCAATCGGAGCCCGGACGCGTCGCGAGACTTATGGGGGGCCTCGGCTCTTCTGCGAGCGCCGGCCTCCCCCCGGGCCGCTGCGACCAGCCCGCACCGGGTCTTCCTCACCCGGATCGGGCGGATCGAGGTCTTCACGCCGATCCCCGAACCCGGCGCCCTCCGCGGGGAGGGACCCCACAGCCACATCCTGCCCCAGTTGCTCAAGGGCGGGCGCACCCACGCCGCCACGGCGCCGATCCCGACGGGCCTCGTGCCCTGCGGGGCGCTGCACCCGCCCCATCCCTACAAGGACCGGCTGGGGCGGCGCATCCCGTTCGATCCGGCCCGCCACGCGGCGTTCCAATCCCTGCTCGAGCGATGGGGGGATCCGGAACTGCTCGCGATCAAGCGCGTCGGCAGGCAGGGGCCCGCCAGCGCGGTCGCCCCCCGGCATGCCCGCGGGGCCCGGCGGGTGGCCGAGGCGCAGGCGCGTTACTGGAGTGGCGAGGCCGAACCGACCCTAGGGTCGCAGGCGCGGTGAGGGGCCGCGCGGCTCAGGCCGCCGCGCCGACCGTGTCGGCCATGCGGGCCCCCCGCTGCCCCAGCGGCAGTGTCGGCAGCGTGGTCGAGTCGCGCGCGGTCTGGTGCTCGATCTCGGCGTTGATCTCGCCGCCGAGCAGCACGATCGTGGCCGAGATCCAGATCCAGGTCATGAAGCCGATCACGGCGCCGAGCGAGCCATAGGTCTCGTTGTAGTTGCCGAAGCTGGAGACGTACCAAGAGAACAGGATCGAGGCGAGGAGCCAGAGCAGGCCCGCCACCACGCTGCCCGCGCCGACCCAGCGCCAGCGCGCCCGCTCCCGGCTCGGGCCGTAGCGGTAGAGCACGGCGAGCCCGCAGAGAAGGACGAGGAGCAGGGCCGGCCAGCGCGCCATGGCGATCAGCCGGGCCCCGTCGCCGAGGCCGAGGAAGTTGAACACCACCGGCAGCACGACGATCGCGGTGAGCGCCAGGATGATGAACAGCAGCGCGCCCGCCGTGAAGGTGAGCGAGCGGACGTTGAGCCAGAAGAAGTTGCGCTTCTCCTCCTCCTCGTAGACCACGTTGAGGGCGTCGAACATCGCCTTCATGGCGGCGTTGGCGCTCCACAGCGACAGCGTCAGGCTCGTGAAGAAGGTGAGCCCGAGGGTGCCCCCGCCCTTGGCGGCGATGCGCTTGACCTGTTCGCCGACGATCTCGATGGCGCCGGACGGCAGCACGCCCTGGAGCGTGGCAAGGTGCACGTTGATGGTGTTCACGTCGGCGATCAGGCCGTAGCAGCTCACCAGCGCCGCGATCGCCGGGAACAGGGAGAGCAGGCTGTAGAAGGTCACGCCGGCCGCGACCGAGAGCACCCGGTCCTTGGTGAACTCCTGGTAGACCCGCACGGCGATGTCCCACCAGCCGGGGGCGGGAATCTCGCCCGGATGCTCGGCGTGGCGGCCCCGGTCGCCCTGCGTCGCCGCGACCCAGCGGGCGGCGCGGCCCTCATGGGAATGGGCGCCGCCGGAGCCCGCCTCCTCGCGCTTCGGCGCCGGGTCCGGGAGGGCAGGGTCCGCGGCGAGCCGGCGCTTCGGCGCCGCCGCGAGCGCGACCAGGGCCATCCCGGCGAACAGGGTCCAGAGCAGGGACGCGGCGGCGGCCTCTCCGGCCGGCCGGGGGGTGGGACGGGGTGAGGACGACATCGTTTGGCGGGGGGCGGCCTGCGGCGGCGGGACTGCCCCTTCAACGTGGCGTCAGGCTTGGCCGTTCCCGAAGGGCGACGGCGGGGCCCGCTCCTCCGGCAGAGGCGCCTCGACGGTGAAGACGAGGCCGCGCGGCCGGTACTCGATCGCGGCGCTGCCGCCGAGCTCGGCGGAGAGCACCCGCTCGATCATGCGGGTGCCGAAGCCGATCCGGGCCGGCTTCTCCACCGGAGGGCCGTCGAACTCCTCCCAGCGCATCCGCAGGAGGCCGGGCGCCTCGCCCGCGCGGCGCCCCTCGACCTCCCAGTTCAGGATGACCCGGCCGGAATCGTTCGAAAGGCCGCCATACTTCGCGGCGTTGGTGGCGAGTTCGTGCAGGGCCATCACCACGGCGAGCGTGAGGCGCGGTGTCAGGCGCACCTCCGGCCCGCCGACCCGGATGCGTCCGCGCGGGGTGACCCGGAAGGGCTGCAGCGCGCTCTCCACCGCCTCGGCCAGGGTCGCGCCGACATCGCTCTCGGAGGTGAGGATGTCGTGGGCGGAGGCCAGCGAGTTGAGACGCGCGTCCAGCGTCTTCTGGGCGTCCTGGATCGAGGCCGCGTTGCGCAGGGTCTGGTGGGCGATCGACTGCACCGTGGCGATCGAGTTCTTGACCCGGTGCTTCATCTCGGCGGCCAGCAGCGTGCGCTGCTCGTCGGCCCGCTTGCGGTCGGTCACATCGAGGGAAATGCCGGCCATGGAGAGCGGCGCCCCGTCCGCCCGGTAGAAGGCCCGGCCGCGCAGTTGCACCCAGCGCACCTCGCCGCCCGGCGCGGTGACCCGGTGCTCGACGTCGTAATCCCCCCGCCGGTCGATGGCGGCGCGCATGGCCGTCTCGAGCTTGGGACGGTCCTCCGGCACCACGGCGGTCACGAGGTCCTCGAAGGTGAAGGGCTCGTCGACCGGCCGCCCGAAATTGAGCTTGCACAGGTCGGAGGCGACGAGGCGCTTGTCGCCGAGGTCGAGGCTCCAGGCCCCGAGACGCCCGGCGGCGAGCATGAAATGCAAGCGGCTCTCGCTGCGGGTCAGGTCGTCGTTGCGGCGCTCGACCTCCTGCTCCAGGGCGTCCCGGTCGCGCTGGAGCCGCACCAGCCGCTCGCGTTCCAGCGTCACGTCGAACTGCGAGGCGAAGTAGTAGGTGAGGGCCCCGTCCGCGTCGAAGACCGGCGAGATCAGGAGCCGGTTCCAGAACACCTCGCCGTTCTTCTTGTGGTTCTGGAGGTCGATCTCGATCGGCACCCGCCGCTCGATCGCGTCGCGGATGCGGGCGACATCCGCCCGGTCGGTCTTCGGTCCCTGGAGGAACCGGCAATTGTGCCCGAGGATCTCGTCGCGCTCGTAGCCGGTCAGCTTGCTGAAGGCGTCGTTGACGAAGACGATCGGGTTGTCCGGCTGGTTCGGATCCGTGATCAGCATCGGCATCCGGGTCGCCCGCACGGCCGCGGCGAAGGGGTCCGAACTCTTGGCGACGCGGTGGAGCTCCGCATCGATCCGGTCGTGCTCCTGGCGGCTGGTCACGATTGAGCTTGTCCCGACGGTTCCTCGCGGCGCCTCCACCCGGGACAGCGCTCCGCGCCCCGGACGGGGGCAGGCCCCCATAGCATCTCGCCCCGCACCATCGCATCACAGGGCCGAGAGCGCCACCACCCGCTCAGGTCTTGGACGACCCAGCGTAGAGGCCGGAATGGGACTCGCGCAGGACGTTCTTCTGCACCTTGCCCATGGCATTGCGCGGCAGCGCATCGCAGAACAGAATCCGCTTGGGACACTTGTACTTGGCCAGGCAGCCTTCGAGCGCGGCGAGCACGCCCGCCTCGTCCGGGGCGCCCTCGCCCGGCACCACCACCGCGGTGACCCCCTCGCCGAAATCCGGATGGGGCAGACCGATCACGGCCGATTCGACGATGCCGGGCAGGGCATCGATCTCGTCCTCGATCTCCTTCGGGTAGACGTTGTAGCCCCCGGTGATGATGAGGTCCCTGCCGCGCCCGACGATGTGGACGTAGCCGTCGCGATCGATCTTGCCGAGGTCGCCCGTGATGAAGAACCCGTCCACCTTGAACTCGGCCGCGGTCTTGTCCGGCATGCGCCAGTAGCCCTGGAAGACGTTGGGGCCCTTCACCTCGATCATCCCGACCTCTTCCGCGCCGAGCGGCGCGCCGGTCTCAGGATGAACGACCCGCAACGCGACGCCCGGCAGGGGGAAGCCGACCGTGCCGGGGCGGCGGGCGCCCTCGTAGGGGTTCGAGGTGTTCATGTTGGTCTCGGTCATGCCGTAGCGCTCCAGGATCGCGTGGCCGGTGGCCTGGGACCATTCCCGGTGCGTCTCGGCGAGCAGCGGCGCCGAGCCCGACACGAACAGGCGCATATGGGCGGTCGCCGCCCGGGTCAGGCCCGGCTCCTTGAGGAGCCGGGTGTAGAAGGTCGGCACCCCCATCATCGCGGTCGCCCGCGGCATCAGCGCCAGGATCGTCTTCGGATCGAGCCGGGGCAGGAACAGCATGGTGCCGCCGGTGACGAGCACGACGTTGGTGGCCACGAACAGGCCGTGGGTGTGGAAGACCGGAAGCGCGTGGATCAGCACGTCGCGGTCCGTGAAGTGCCAGTATTGCGCCAGGGTCTGGGCGTTCGAGGCGAGGTTGGCGTGACTCAGCATGGCGCCCTTGGAGCGCCCGGTCGTGCCCGAGGTGTAGAGGATCGCGGCGAGATCCTCGGGCCCGCGGGGGCGATCGGCGAACGCGTCCCCGGCGGCGTCGGCGGCGTCGGCGAGGCTGCCGCGACCGGCCCCGTCGAGGGTGTGCAGCAGCGCCACGCCGGCCCGGTCCGCGACCGGCGCGAGCTGGGCCGCACGGGCGGGATCGCAGACGAACAGGGCGGGCTCGGCGTCCCCGAGGAAATAGGCGACCTCGGGGGCCGTGTAGGCGGTGTTGAGCGGCAGGAAGACCGCGCCGGCCCGGACCGTCCCGAGATAGAGGAAGAGGACCTCCGGGCTCTTCTCCACCTGCACCGCCACCCGATCGCCCGGCCGCACCCCGAGGGCGACCAGCGCGTTCGCGTAGGCCGCGGAGCGCGCGAGCAGGTCGGCATAGGTGAAGCGCGCCTCGCCCGACGGGGTGACCGCCTCGATGAAGGTCCGGGCCGCGGGCTCCGCCGGGAGATGGGCGCGCACGAGGTCGAACAGGTGGTTGGCGGCTCGCTCGGCCATCGATCTCGTCTCCTCCCCGGTTTGCGCGCGCCGTCCGCATTGGCGCGCGGCGGCGTTCCATTCAAGCGGGAACGCGCGGGAGGGGCGGACGGACGGTGCCGGCCCCTCCCGTCAGGGGGACGCGAAGCCCGCCACGTCCCCGCATCCGCCGGCAGGCTCGCGCCCGCGCATCCCCATCGGCGATGAGGGTGCTTCATCGTCGATGGCCCCCGCGACGGCGGGGCGACGGGCATCCGCCGGAGGCACGAACATGGACCATCGGTCCTGTTTCGCGCCGCCTGGTCTCACTCGGTCGGGATGCGCCCGACCGAGCAGAGGGTCCGCAGGGCGCCCGCGCTGTCGGTGTAGCAGCTCGCCGACCAGCCGCCCTGCTGAAGGAAGGACTTGCGCCCCTCGCGCAGGGCGGTCTCGTAGGCCTTCACCAGGATCGGCTGGAGGGTCTGCGCCGGCTCGCCGATCACGAGTTCGGAGGCGACGGACAAGTCGCGGAAGAACGCGGCGGAGGGGGAGGGATCGCCGGAGGTCGCCTGCACGATCGGCTGGGCCCGGCAGGTCAGGTTGAGGCTCACGCCGCTGCCCGCCCGCAGGTCGACGCTCGGGCCGACCCGGCGCCCGGCCTTCCCCGCGCCCGTGGCCTGCGCGATCCGGGCGGCCAGGGCGTCGCACGCGTCGGCGGCGCGAAGGGGAATCGGCGCGAGCGCCGGGACGGTCAGCAGCGCGGCGAGGAGGAGGCGTCGCATGGGATCTCTGTGGGCAGGCTGTGGATACGGTGTGGATGGCGGGTGGATCGGCTCACGCCTCCTCGCCCGCCCCCGCCGCGTCGAGGCGGTCGAGCACGGCGAGCGCCAGCGGCTTGGTGATGCGGCGGCCGCGGCCGAGGGCGTCGCGGTCGAGCTCCGTCACCACCTCGCGGACGCGGGCCAGCGAGCGGTCGATGCGCAGCGCCAGGGCCTCGACCACGGAGAGATCGACGACGAGCTGCCGGTCCACGAACAATTTGACGATCACCGCCTTGAGCAGCGCGTCGTCGGGCGGCCCGATCTCGGCGCCCGAGGCGAGCCGCAGGCGCGAGCGCAGATCGGCGACCTTCAGCCCGAAATCGTCGACGGGTACCGACGCGGTGAGCAGCACCGGAAAGCGCCGCTCCCGGGCGAGGTTGAGCAGGTGGAACAGGGCCGCCTCGTCGCGCCCCTCGGCCCGGTCCACGTCCTCGACCACGAGGGCGCCGTTGGAGATCAGGTGGGCGACCCGGCCCATGTCGATCTCGGCGGCCGCCACCGTCCAGGCCTGGGCGCGGCTCGCCCAGATCGAGGCGAGGTGGCTCTTGCCGCTGCCCGGGGGGCCGCGCAGCAGGAAGACGGTGTCGGGCCAGTCGGGCCACGCCTCGATCAGGCCGTAGGCCTCCTCGTTGGAGGGGCTCACGAGAAAATCCTCCGCGCCGTAGCGGGGATCGAGCGGCAGGTCGAAGGCGAGCTGCTTCGGGGGAGCGGTGTCGCGCATGGGGACAGTCTACACCCTCTCGCGCCGCGTCCCGACAGGGGAGGGCCGGTCTTCGGACACGGCGATCGCGGGCGTCGTCAGTCGCGCACCGGCAGCGGCGGCCGGTCGGTCTCCCCGATCAGCACCGGCCCGTCGCCGCGATAGAGCCGGCTCTGCAGGTATTGCTCGATGCCGAAGCGGACGATCACGCCGATCGAGGCCGCCACCGGCACGGCGAGCAGCAGGCCGACGAAGCCGAACAGCGAGCCGAAGGCCAGGAGCGCGAACATCAGCCAGACCGGATGGAGGCCGACGGAATCGCCCACGAGCTTGGGCGAGATCACGTTGCCTTCCAGGAACTGGCCGACCAGGAACACCCCGACGGTCAGCCCGATATGGAGCCAGTCGCCGGTGGGCCACCATTGCACCAGGGCGACGCCGACGGAGAGCATGAAGCCGGTGAGCGTGCCGACATAGGGAATGAAGGTGAGAAACCCTGAGATCATCCCGATCAGCACGCCGAAATTCAGCCCGACCATGAACAGACCGATCGCGTAGAACGAGCCGAGGATGAGGCAGACGAGGCTCTGCCCGCGCACGAAGCCGGTCACGGCCCCGTCGATCTCGCCCGCGAGCCGCCGCACGGTCGGGCGGTGGCGCGGGGGGACCCAGCGGTCCAGCGCCGCGATCATCCGGTCCCAGTCGTGCAGCAGATAGAAGGCGACGACCGGCGTGACCACGAGGAGGGAGGCGATCGAGACCAGCGCCTGGCTCCCCGTCCAGAGCGATTTGAGGAAGGCCAGGAACCACGTGCCGCCCTGACCGACCAGCGTGCCGACGGAGGATTGCAGCTCGTTGACGACCTCGCTGCCGCCGACCCGCTGCAGGAGCGGCCCGGCCCGCTCGACGAGGATCGATTGCAGCCGCGAGACCATGGTCGGCAGGGCGTTGACGAGGGAGGCGACCTGCCCGGCCACCAGCGGCACCACGATGATGAGCAGCACCACGAAGCTGACCACGAAGCCCGCCAGGATGATGAGCGTGGCGGCGAGCCGCCCGACGCCGAGCCGCTCCAGCCGGTCGGCGAGGGGATCGAGCAGGTAGGCGAGGGCGAGCCCCGCCACGAAGGGCAGCATCACCTCGCGCAGCTCGTAGAGCAGGAAGACCGCGACCGCGAGGATCGAGAGCCCGATGATTGCCCGGCCGCGCATCGAGGCCCCCTTTCGTCCGTGTCCGTCGGGCGGGAAGAGTGGTCGGCGCGGCGCCGGGGTCAAGGTGGAGCTTGCGCCCGCCCCGCGATCGCCCTGACGACGATGCCGCATCGTCGATCCCTCCCGCGGCGGGGCGGCGCTCGTCCGCGGGAGGCGGGGGAGGGGACCCGCGGTGACGTCCCTATCGCTTGGTCCGACACCGCAGCATCCCGCAGGATGCTGTGTCCCGGCGCGGCGCCTTGCACGCGGGGCAGTGGCCATTCCGGCCGCGATGTGGCAGCGCATGTTCCTGAATCGGAGAGGCCGGACGGCGGGATGGCGATGACGGCGCAGGACGGGAACGGGCTCACCTACGCGCAGGCCGGCGTCGACATCGACGCGGGCAACGCGCTCGTGGAGACCATCAAGCCGCTGGTGCGCGCGACGCGCCGGCCCGGGGCGGATGCGGAGATCGGCGGCTTCGGCGGCCTGTTCGACCTCAAGGCGGCCGGCTTCAAGGACCCGATCCTGGTGGCCGCCAACGACGGCGTCGGCACCAAGGTGAAGATCGCCATCGAGACCGGGCGCCACCACACGATCGGCATCGACCTCGTGGCAATGTGCGTCAACGACATCATCGTCCAGGGCGCCGAGCCGCTGTTCTTCCTCGACTATTACGCCACCGGCAAGCTGGTGCCGGGCGTCGGCGCCGACATCGTCCGGGGCATCGCCGAGGGCTGCCGGCAGGCGGGCTGCGCGCTGATCGGCGGCGAGACCGCCGAGATGCCGGGCCTCTACGACGGGTCCGACTACGATCTCGCCGGCTTCTCGGTGGGGGCGGCCGAACGCGGGACGCTGCTGCCGCGGCCCGGCATCCTGCCCGGCGACGCGGTGCTCGGCCTGCCCGCGTCGGGCGTCCACTCGAACGGCTTCTCGCTGGTACGGCGGATCGTGGCCAAGACCGGCCTCGCCTACGACGCCGACGCGCCGTTCGCTCCGGGCCGCTCCCTCGGCGAGGCGCTGCTGGAGCCGACCCGGATCTACGTGAAGCCGCTGCTCGCCGCCCTGAAGCGCGCGGGCGGCATCCGGGCGCTCGCCCACATCACCGGCGGCGGCTTTCCCGACAACCTCCCCCGCGTCCTGCCGGACGACGTCGGCATCGCGATCGACCTCTCGGCGATCGCCGTGCCGCCGGTCTTCGGCTGGCTCGCCCGCGAGGGCGGCGTCGCGGAGGCCGAGATGCTGCGCACCTTCAACTGCGGCATCGGCATGGTGGTGATCGCCGCCGCCGACGCGGTGGATTGTGTGGCCGACGCGCTGACCGAGGCCGGCGAGGCGCCGGTCCGGCTCGGGCGCATCACCGAGCGGGGCGCCGAGCCGGTGACGTTCGAGGGGCGGCTGGCGCTGTGAGCGCCGCGGTTCCGAAGAAGCGCGTCGCGATCCTCATCTCGGGGCGCGGCTCGAACATGGTCTCGCTGATCGCGGCGGCGCGCGCGCCCGATTACCCGGCCGAAATCGTGCTCGTGCTCTCGAACCGCCCCGACGCCGCCGGGCTCGACCGCGCCCGCGAGGCCGGCATCCCGGCCTGCGCCGTCGATCACCGGGCGTTTGCCGACCGTGCCAGCTTCGACGCCGCGCTCCAGGCGGAGCTGGACGCCGCCGGGATCGAGCTGATCGTGCTCGCGGGCTTCATGCGGATCCTCACCGACGCCTTCGTGGAGGCCTGGGCGGGGCGGATGATCAACATCCACCCCTCGCTCCTGCCGCTGTTCAAGGGCACGCACACCCATCAGCGGGCGCTCGAAGCGGGCGTGCGGCTCCACGGCTGCAGCGTCCACTACGTCGTGCCGGAACTCGATGCCGGCCCGATCGTGGCGCAGGCCGCCGTGCCGGTTCTGCCCGGCGACGACGCCGACACGCTTGCGGCGCGGGTGATCGTGCAGGAGCACCGGCTCTACCCGGCGGCGCTGGCCCTGATCGCCGGCGGCGGGGCAGCCCTCGAAGGCGGCCGGGTGCGCTTCTTCACGGACCGCGCCCGCGATGCGTCGGCCGCGCTCCTCTCGCTCTGACGCGCTCGGCGCAAGCGCGCCCGCGGAACATCCGAAAACCTCAGAAGAAGATCGGCCGCGCGCTCGCCGCGTGCTCGACCAGCACCGCGCCGGTGGCCGGATCGACCTCCTTGAGCACCGCGTCGTAGCCCCAGAGATCGGCGAGGTGCTGGAGCACGCGCCGGGCATCCTCCTTCTGCAGGGTGATGCGGTTGAGCGCCTTGTGGTGGAGGATGAGCCGGCGGTCGCCCTCGAGATCGACATCGACCACCTCGATGTCCGGGTCGAGCCACGCCACGTCGTATTGCCGGGCGAACGAGCGGCGCATCTTGCGGTAGCCGCGCTCGTCGTGGATCGCCTGAACGCGCATCTCCGGCTCGTCGGGATCGTCCACCACGTGGAACAGGCGCATGTCGCGCATCAGCTTCGGGCTCAGGAACTGGGCGATGAAGCTCTCGTCGCGGTAGTTTTCCCAGCAATCGCGCAGCACCCCCATGGGATCGCCCCGACCGGCGATGTCGGGGAACCAGTCGCGATCCTCCGTGGTGGGATTCTCCACGATGCGGGCGATGTCCTGCATCATGGCAAAGCCCAAAGCGTAGGGGTTGTGGCCACCGAAGGAGCGGTCGTCGAAATTCGGCTGGCGGATGACGTTGGTGTGCGAGGTCAGGAACTCGAGATAGGCGGCCTCGCTGAGCTGCCCCTTCTGCGAGAGCGCATTCATGATCCGGTAGTGGCAATAGGTGGCGCAGCCCTCGTTCATCACCTTGGTCTGGCGCTGCGGGTAGAAATACTGCGCCACCAGCCGGACGATACGCAGGATTTCGCGCTGCCAGGGCCGCAGGCGCGGGGCCACCTTCTCGAGGAAGTAGAGGATGTTCTCCTGGGGCAGTTCGAGCAGCGCCTTGCGCCGCTCCAGGGCCGGGTCGCCCTTCTGGGCGCCGGCCTTGGCCGGCAGGGTGCGCCAGAGATCGTTGTAGATCTGCTCGCCGTGCTCCTCCCGCTCGCGCTCGCGCCGCTGCTCGCTGGCGAGGTCCGGCCGCTTCTTGCGGGGATAGCGGTGGACGCCCTGGCTCATCAGGGCGTGGGCGGCGTCCAGAACCTGCTCGACCGCCTGATGCCCGTAGCGCTCCTCGCAGCGGGCGATGTAGCTCTTGGCGAAATCGAGATAATCGAGGATGCCCTCGGCGTCGGTCCATTGCCGGAACAGATAATTGTTCTTGAAGAAGTGGTTATGGCCGAAGGCGGCGTGGGCGATCACCAGCGTCTGCATCGTCGCCGTGTTCTCCTCCATGACGTAGGAGATGCACGGATCGGAATTGATGACGATCTCGTAGGCCAAGCCCATCAGGCCGCGCCGGTAACTCGCCTCCTGCTGGGCGAAGTGCTTGCCGAAGGACCAGTGCTTGTAGAACAGCGGCATGCCGATCGAGGCATAGGCGTCGAGCATCTGTTCGGCGGTGATGATCTCGATCTGGTTCGGATACCAGGACAGGCCGAGCTCCGGCCCGGCAACCGCCTCGCAGGCGTCGTGGATGCGCCGGATCGTCTGGAAATCCCAGTCGTTGCCGGAGAATAGCAACTCGCCGGGCGGGGGCGCCGTGGACTTCGTGCGGCTCAGGCTCGCGACCATGTCGGCCCTTCTCTTCGACGCTGTCTGTCCTCCCCGCCGGGGGAGGCGTCAAGTCTGGCTCACGCCTCCGCCCGCGCATCCTTGCGGCCGAACAGCTCGCGGAAGACCGGGTAGATGTCGCGGCGGTGGTTCACCTTGCGCATGGCCAGCGGCTCGCCGGCCTTGGCCAGGGCCTCGTAGGTCCGCCACAGGGTGGTGCGGTGCTCGACGAAGCCGGCGCGGGGGCCGTTCTCGTCGCCCACCTCGAGATAGGCGAAGTGCTGGCAGGCCGGCAGGATGTGGGCGCGCAGCAGCTCCGTCGAGGTCGGCCCGTCGGACGAGACGTTGTCGCCGTCCGAGGCCTGGGCCGCGTAGATGTTCCAGTCGTCGGGCGAGTAGCGCTCGGTGATGACGCGCTTCATCTCGACCAGCGCGGAGGAGACCAGCGTGCCGCCGGTCTCGCGGGAGCCGAAGAAGGTCTCCTCGTCGACCTCCGCCGCCCGGTCGGTATGGCGGATGAAGACGATCTCGACATGCTTGTAGCGGCGCGTCAGGAAGATGTGCAGCAGGATATAGAAGCGCTTGGCCAGATCCTTCATGTGCTCGGTCATCGAGCCCGAGACATCCATCAGGCAGAACATCACGGCCTGGGCGATCGGCCGCGGATAGGGCTCGAAGCGGCGGAAGCGCAGGTCGATCGGATCGACATAGGGGATGCGCTTCGAGCGCTCGCGCAATCCGTGCAGCTGCAGCTGCAGGTCGGGCAGGCGCGGATCGTTCGCCGCCTCGGCCGCGGCGATCTCCGCCTCGACGGCCGCCACCTCCTCCAGCTTCGGGCGCTTGAGGGCGATGCGCCGGGACATGGAATTGCGCAGCGTGCGCGAGAGCGCGAGGTTGGCCGGCGAGCCCGACACCGTGTAGCCGGCCCGGCGCAGGCTCTCCGTCTCCACCACGGCGAGGCGGCGCTTGGCGAGGTCGGGCAGTTCGAGATCCTCGAGAAAGAGGTCGAGGAACTCCTCCCGGGTCAGGACGAACTGGAAGGCGTCCTCGCCGTTCTCGCCGCCGTCGCCCCCTTCTCCGGCGCCGCCCCCGCTGCCGCCGCCCGGCGGACGCTCGATGCGGTCGCCCTCCACGTAGGTCTTGTTGCCCGGCAGGATGTAGTCCTGATGCCCCGTGCCGGGCTGGCGCGAGAAGCGCGGCTCGCGCACCCCGTCGCCCGGCACGGTGATGCGCCCGTCCTTGCCGAGGTCCTTGATGTCCTTCTCGCGGGCGGATTCGCGCACCGCCCGCTGGGCGACGTCCTTGACCCGGCGCAGGAAGCGCTGGCGGTTCGGGAGGCTCTTTCCGCCTGGATTGAGCCGACGGTCGACGATGTGCATCCGGTGTCGCTCAGCGCCTGGTTTGGCGTCCCTGGTTCCGGGACAAAGGTGCGGACATGCGGCGGCGGATGCGAGAGGCGGGGGGCGGCCCGCCTCACCCCGCGCGCCTCAGCCTGCCTGCTTCACCCGCATGTACCATTCCACGAGCCGGCGGACCTGCCGCTCGGTGTAGCCCCGGGCGGTCATCCGGTCGACGAACTCGCCGTGCTTCTTCTCCGTCTCGCTGTCCTTCTTGGAGCCGAAGGAGATGACCGGCAGCAATTCCTCGACCTGCGAGAACATGCGCCGCTCGATCACCTCGCGCAGTTTTTCGTAGGAGGTCCAGGACGGATTGCGGCCGCCGTGCTGCGCCCGGGAGCGCAGCGCGAACTTCACGACCTCGTTCCGAAAATCCTTCGGATTGGCGATGCCGGCGGGCTTCTCGATCTTGGTCAGCTCCTGGTTCAGGAGTTCGCGGTTGAGGAGCTGGCCGGTCTCGGCGTCCTTGAAGTCCTGATCCTCGATCCACGCATCGGCGTAATCGATGTAGCGGTCGAACAGGTTCTGACCGTAATCGTGATAGGATTCCAGATAGGCCTTCTGGATCTCGTGGCCGATGAACTCCGCGTAGCGCGGGGCGAGTTCGGTCTTGATGAACTCCATGTAGCGCTTCTCGGTCTCCGGCGGCAGCTGTTCGCGCCGGATCGCCTGTTCGAGCACGTACATCAGGTGGACCGGATCGGCCGAGATCTCGGTGGTGTCGTGGTTGAAGGTCGCGGCCAGCACCTTGAAGGCGAAGCGGGTCGAGATCCCGTCCATGCCCTCGTCGACGCCGCCGGTATCCTTGTATTCCTGCATCGAGCGGGCGCGGGGATCGACCTCGCGCAAGCTCTCGCCGTCATAGACCCGCATCTTCGAGAACAGGTTGGAATTGGCGTGCTCGCGCAGGCGCGACAGCACCGAGACGCGGGCCAGCATCTCCAGCGTGCCCGGGGCGCAGGCCGCCGTGGACAGCTCGGAGCCCGAAATCAGCTTCTCGTAGATGCGCTGCTCCTCCGTGACCCGGAGGCAGTAGGGCACCTTGATGACGTAGATCCGGTCGATGAAGGCTTCGTTGTTCTTGTTGGTCTTGAACGACTGCCACTCGGCCTCGTTCGAGTGCGCCAGGATCACGCCCGTGAAGGGGATCGCGCCGATATTCTCGGTGCCGACATAGTTGCCCTCCTGCGTCGCGGTGAGCAGCGGATGCAGCATCTTGATCGGCGCCTTGAACATCTCGACGAATTCGAGAACGCCCTGGTTCGCCCGGTTGAGGCCGCCGGAGTAGCTGTAGGCATCGGGGTCGGCCTGGGACAGCGTCTCGAGCCGGCGGATATCGACCTTGCCGACCAGCGAGGAGATATCCTGGTTGTTCTCGTCGCCCGGCTCGGTCTTGGCGATGGCGATCTGGCGCAGGCGCGAGGGCCGCACCTTGATCACCTTGAAGCGGGAGATGTCGCCGTCGAACTCGTCCAGGCGCTTGAGGGCCCAGGGGCTCATCAGGCCGGTCAGACGCCGGCGCGGGATGCCGAAGCGCTCCTCGATCTCCCGGCCCATGACCTCGGGATCGAACAGGCCGAGCGGGCTCTCGAAGACGGGAGAAACCTCGTCGCCCGCCTTGAGCACGTAGACCGGATGGACCTCCATCAGCGCCTTGAGGCGCTCGGCGAGCGACGACTTGCCGCCGCCGACGGGGCCGAGGAGGTAGAGGATCTGCTTGCGCTCCTCCAGCCCCTGCGCGGCGTGGCGGAAGAACGAGACGATCCGCTCGATCGTCTCCTCCATCCCGTAGAACTCGGAGAAGGCTGGGTAGACCCGGATCGTGCGGTTCATGAACACGCGGCCGAGGCGGGCATCCTTGGCGGTGTCCACCATCTCCGGTTTGCCGATCGCGTCGAGAATGCGCTCGGCCGCGGAGGCGTACATCAGCGGAGTGTCGCGGCAGGCTTCCAAATACTCGGAGAGGGTCATCTCCGTGTCGCGGCGCGCCTCATAGCCGCGAGCGAAGCTCTGGAACAGGTCGTTCGTCGAGTGCAGCGGCATTCGAACACCCCCTTCGGCTGATGACAGCTTCATCCTGTCTCGGCTCGGATGCAACTGACATTGCGGGTTTTGTCGCAGCGCGAACATGAGGGGCCATCCGCGTCGCAAACGGGTCACACTGACGCATGTCCGCCCGGCCGAGCTACCGTTTTCCCCCGTCGGACCGGGCTCCGGCGGCCTGCACGGGCCGGTTCCGGCACCCCGTTTCGGCGTCGCCGACGACCGACCCTGCCGCGCTGCAGCATGGGACGGCCGCTGCGAAACCCGCTGCTCAGAGGTCGGTGGTCTCCTTCTTCTCCTTGGCCTTGTCGTCGGCCTTGGCGGCATCGACCGTGATGCGGATATCCCGCTTCTCGATGTCGCCGTCGGAGTTCTTGATCTCGACCGTCACCGCGTCGGGGCCGGTATAGCCGCCGTTGGACTGGTAGAAGATCGCCTGGACGTCGGCGTCCTTGTTCGGGCAGCGGAACTTGGCCGGGGTCTTCAGCTTGCCGCTCTTGGTGATGAGCGAGCCGAATTTCGGGGCGGTCGTGACCTTGATCTCCGGCATCGGCCCGTTCGAGCAATCCTTCTTGAGGTTCGGCACGATCACGAGGCGGGTCGACTTGCCGGTCGGAACGGACTCGCTGCGCGTGACGGTGGTCTGTGCCAATGCGGATCCGACGAGACCGGGCGCGGCGCAGAGCGCGGCGATCACGGCCAGGGCCGGAACCGGTCGGAGGGCGGCAATCGTCGATGTCATCGGCGTGTCCTTGCGTCGTCTCGCGGACCGCGGATCCGTGGCCGGGGAATCCGGCCGGATGCGGGAGCAGGACCGATGTGGGAGCTCGAGGGGCTTCCGTCGAGGCTTGACCCGCGCGGAGGGCGGGGCCGGAGGCTCAGTGCTGGATCGCGGCGGCGACGGCCCCGGCCACCCGGGCGATCTGCGCCTCGCTCAATTCGCCCGCGAGCGTGCGGGCGAGCACCGCCTCGATCCGGGCGCGCTCGCCCAGATCGGCCCCCGGGGTCGTGGGAATATCGGCCTCCGCCAAGTCGCAGACCCGCCGGATGGTCTCGGCGGCCTTGAGCAGGGCCTCGCGATCGGCCGGACCCATCTCCCAGAGGGGCGCCCGCAGCCGGCTGATGACGCGCCGGGCGTCGCGGTACTCCCGGTCGACGGTGGTCGACGCCTCGATCTGGCTGACGAGGAACATCAGTTCCAGCACCTCATGCGCCGCTTCCGGGCAGGCGCGCACGATCCGCATCACGCGGGCGATCAGTTCCTGGGCAGGGGACATCCGAGGGCGGGACGGGGCCATGGCGCCTCAACGCCGATCCGACAGTAAAGTTCGAGGCCGGGGCGCGATGCGCACCGAAACCGCGAGACGCGACAATGCCTTGCGCGCAAGCAAGTTGGCGCGGGCGCGCCTCACGCCGCCTCGTGCGGCTCCGGATCGGGAGTGTCGAGGGCGGCGAGCAGGGCCCGGCAGGAATGCAGCTCGGCCAGGACCGCCTCCAGCGAGGCGCGCCCCGAGGCCGTGGCGTCAGCCGGCACCGAGCCCTCCCCGTCACGCGCCTGCGCGTCACGCTCCTGCTCGTCACGCTCCTGGGCCAGCGGCGGCCCGGCCTCGGTCTCGCCCCGTCCGATCGCCTGGACGAAGCGCGGGCCGTGCTCCTTGAGGATGCGCTGGGCGCCGCGGATGGTGTAGCCCTGCCCGTGCAGGAGTCGGCGCACACCCCGGAGCAGGTCCACGTCCTCGGGCCGGTAGTAGCGCCGCCCGCCCGCCCGCTTCAGGGGCCGGATCTGCACGAAACGGCTCTCCCAGAAGCGCAGGACGTGCTGCGGCACGCCGAGTTCCTCCGAGACTTCCGTGATGGTCCGGAAGGCGCTCGGATGTTTCTCGGAACGGTCCTCCTCGGATGCGAGCGGGAGCCCCATGGCACGGCCTCAATCGATGGTTCGGGCGCCGGGTGCGGGACCCCGGCCTCGGGGAGGTCGGACGCCGCGCGCCGCCCCCGTCCTGCGCGTCCGCGTCGGTTCTCCGGGCCATCGCCGGTGGCGATCGCCCCGTTTCCTGTCCGGGCCGCGCCGCGCCCCGGCGCTCTCGCGCATCCGGGGGAGGGCGCCGGCGTCAGTCCTCGTCGCTGTCGTGGCCGTTGACGGCCGTGCCGTTGATGCGGGCCTTCAGCACGTTCGAGGGCTTGAACACCATGACCTGCCGCGGCTCGATCTCGACCTCGACGCCGGTCTTCGGGTTGCGGCCGATGCGCTTGCCCTTCGCGCGCACGACGAAGGAGCCGAACGAGGAGAGCTTCACCGTCTCGCCGGCCGAGAGGCAGTTGCAGATCTCGGCGAGCACCGTCTCGACGAGGGCTGCCGACTCGGCGCGCGAGAGGCCCACCTGCTGGTAGACGGCCTCGCTCAGATCGGCGCGTGTGACCGTCTTTCCCGCCATGCGATTCCCCCGCGGCCGAGTCGTGGCTCGGATGTATCCCTATGATCGGACACGCTAATCGGCACGGGATCGACGGTCAACCGAACCTTGCGGTTGACACAAACCCGAGGCTGCGGGCGGAACGCGCGATTTCGTGACTTTCACAAAACTCCCGCGACGTGGTCGAGCCTGTCGGGACAACGGCGACGAACGGGCGTTTTGCGAGGCACTCTTACCAGCGGATCAGGGCGGCGCCCCAGGTGAAGCCGCCGCCGATCGCCTCGATCATCACGAGGTCGCCCTCGCGGATGCGGCCGTCCCGGCGGGCGGCGTTGAGGGCCAGCGGAATCGAGGCCGCCGAGGTGTTGCCGTGGCGGTCCACGGTCAGCACCACCTTCTCGCGGGCGATGCCGAGCTTGTCGGCCGACGCCTCGATGATCCGGCGGTTGGCCTGGTGCGGCACGAACCAGGAGAGATCCTCCGCCGTGGTGCCGGTGGCGCGGAACACTTCCTCGATCACGTCGGTGACCGAGCCCACCGCGAAGCGGAACACCTCGCGGCCCTCCATGCGCAGCTTGCCCGTGGTGCCGGTCGAGCCCGGCCCGCCATCGACATAGAGCTTGGCCCGGTGGCGCCCGTCCGAGCGCAGGCAGCTCGCCAGCACGCCGCGGTCGGCCCTCGTCCCCTGGTCCGGGCTCTCGCGGGCCTCCAGCACGATCGCCCCGGCCCCGTCGCCGAACAGGACGCAGGTGGTACGGTCCTCCCAGTCGAGGATGCGCGAGAAGGTCTCGGCGCCGATCACGAGGGCCCGCTTGGCGCCCCCCGTCCGGAGGTAGCGGTCGGCGGTGGCCACCGCGTAGACGAAGCCGGCGCAGACCGCCTGGAGGTCGAAGGCGAATCCGCCCTCGATCCCGAGCGCGGCCTGGATCTGCGTCGCGGTCGAGGGGAAGGTGTGATCGGGCGTCGAGGTCGCGCAGATCACGAGGTCGATGTCGGCGGGCGAGAGGCCGGCATCCGCCAGGGCCGCCTGCGCCGCCCGCGTGCCCAGCACCGACGTCGTCTCGTGCGCCTGGGCGATGTGGCGCTGGCGGATGCCGGTGCGCTGGATGATCCACTCGTCCGAGGTCTCGACCCCCCGCTCCGCGAGCTGGGTGTTCGTGACGATCGTCTCCGGCAGGTACGCACCGCACCCGACCACGACGGAGCGCTCCTGCGCCATCAGACCCGTCCCTTTCTCACTTCTGTTCCGCGCTCACTTCGGGGCCAGGCTGGCATCGAGCCCGGCGCTCAACCCGGTGGCGACCCCCGGCGTCTGCTCCAGCATGTCACGAATCGTCCGCATCAGGTCGTGGCGCGCCATGTCGTGGGCAAGGTCGACCGCCGCGGCGAAGCCCCGGGTGTCCTCGCCGCCGTGGCTCTTCACGACGATGCCCTCCAGGCCGAGGAACACGCCGCCATTGGCGCGGCTCGGATCCATCTTGTCCTTGAGCTCCCGGAACGCGTGCCGGGCGAAAAAGGCGCCGATCTTGGCCGAGAGCGTCCGCGTCATGGCCGCCTTCATGTAGGTCTTGACCTGCCGGGCGGTGCCCTCGGCCGTCTTGAGGGCGATGTTTCCGGTGAATCCCTCGGTGACGACGACGTCCACGGTGCCGCGGCCGAGGTCGTTGCCCTCGACGAAGCCGTAATAGGAAAAGTTCTCGGGTTCCGCTTCGCGCAGCAGCCGGGCGGCCTCCTTGACCGCCTCGTTGCCCTTCATCTCCTCGGTGCCGACATTGAGGAGCCCGACCGTCGGGCGGTCGAGGTCGAGCACGATGCGAGCCATGGCCGAGCCCATCACCGCCATCTCGACGAGATGCTCGGCATCGGTGCCGATGGTGGCGCCGACATCGAGCACGACGCTCTCGCCGCGCACCGTCGGCCACAGGCAGGCGATGGCCGGGCGCTCGATGCCCGCCAGGGTCTTCAGGCAGATCTTCGACATCGCCATCAGCGCGCCGGTGTTGCCCGCCGAGACCGCGGCCTGGGCCTCGCCGTCGCGCACGGCCTGGATCGCCCGCCACATCGAGGACTTGCCGCGGCCCTGACGCACCGCCTGGCTCGGCTTGTCGTCCATGGCGACGGACACCGTGGTGTGGCGGATCTCGACGGCCCCCTTCAGCCGCGGCTCGGCCTCGACCAGGGGGCGGATCACCGCCTCGTCGCCGAACATCAGGAAGGTGGTCTCGGGGTGGCGCTCCCGGGCGATGGCCGCGCCGGGCACGACGGTCGAGGGACCATGATCGCCGCCCATGGCGTCGAGCGAGATGCAAACGCGATTCGACATGATTCCTTCGGGGGCTCGTCGGACGCCGCGGAGGCGTCCTGCGGGCGGGCTCGGGGAGACAGCCGGCCCCGGATCGGCGGCGCGCAAAATAACGGTCGCGCCCGGCCGGGCAAACAAAAACTCACAGATTCGTTGGACGCGGCGTTCAGTCCTTGCCGCCGAGCCGGTCGCGCAGGGCGGCGAGGTCGGAAAACGGCTGCGGCTCCTCGCCCGCCGTGACCGGCTCGAAGGCGACGCCGGACTTGCGCGGATAGGGGTCGAGCCCGAGGGCCAGGAACTCCGCGGTCAGCGTTCCGAAATCGATGCGCCCGTTCACGATCGGGTCGGGCAGCTCGACCTCCTCGGCATCGGTGTCGTTCAGGATGTCGGCGTTGGTGAAAGCCACGTCCACCGGCTCGTTCACCCGCCCCTCGAACGGCTCCAGCGTCACGGTGCAGATCTGGGTGACGACCGCCTCGACCCGGCCGCCGACCTGGAGCCGGGTGAGGGAGCCGCTCAGGACGAAGCGCCCGACGAGGTCGCGGATCGCCGGGACCTTGAAGTCGCGGGCCAGAGCCGCGCATTCCTCGGGGGTGGCCTCGACCACGATCTCGGCGCGGTCCTTGGTCAGGCGCTCGACATGGACCGAGCGGGAGAGCGGGCCTTTCGAGGCGGCGGTCATCCGATCGCTCCTGCGGTGCCGTCGGGTTGGGGGAAGCGCGGGCCCTGCCCGAGCAGGGCGTCGAGGTCCTGCTCCGCGAGGGCGGCGGCGCAGGCGCGGGCGTAGCGCGCGAGCCCTTCGGCGGCCTCGGGCGCGTCGCGGTCGAGCACGTTGCGGGCGAGGGCGGCGGCCAAGGCGGCGATGTCGTCCGCGTCGAGGGCGCTGCCATAGGCGCCGGCGCGGGCATAGAACGAGGCCCCGAGCTTCTTGATGCGCTTGGGGATGCCCATGTCGCCGATGCCGAGTTCGCGCAGGGAGGCGTCGAGCTGCAGGAAGACGGCATCGACGAGGTCCTGGGCCACGTCGCCGGCCGGCGGCGGCAATTGGCCGAGGCGGCGCAGCACGAGGATCACGTGCAGGCACAGGGCCTCGAAGCGGCCCTCCACGGTGTCGGGCACGCCGAGGGCACCGTACAGAACCGGGTTGCGCGCGGCATCGCTGATGCGCCCGTGCAGCGTCCGGATCGTGCGGCGCCGCGTGTCGGCGCGGCGGAACAGCCCTGCGATCATGCGGTCCACCGGTTGGGCCGGGCCTGTGGCCACGCTTGCCTTGTCAAAGCCATAACCCCGCGGTACGGCAACCCTCGACCAGGGTGCAAGTCCGAAGACGCCGCGAGTCAATCGCGCCGCGGACGATGCATCGCTTCAGGCAAATCAGGGGGGCCGATGTCGCGCCGTCTCGTCTCGTCGCTCGCCCGCGCGGCCGTTCTCGGATCCGTCGCGCTCGGCGTCTCCGGCTGCATCGGCGAGCAGATCCGCCACGGCTACCAGATCGATCAGGCGGCACTGGCGACGGTCAAGCCGGGCTTGAGCGCCGAGCAGGTGCTCCAGATCCTCGGCACGCCCTCCACGGTCTCCACGGTCGGCAACAAGTCCTGGTATTACATCACCCAGAACACGACCCGGACGGTGTTGTTCCTCGGTGAGCAGATCGAGGACCAGAAGGTCACCGCGGTCTATTTCAACGCCGGGATGAAGGTCGAGCGCGTGTCGCTCTACGGCCTGCAGGACGGGCGCGTGTTCGACTTCATTCAGCGGACCACGCCGTCGAGCGGGGCCGAGCGCGCCTTCCTCAGCCAGCTCTTCCGCGGCCTGACCCGCTACGAGCCGTTCGGCAGCGGCGCCGGCGCCTCCATCGTGCCGGGCGCCCGCGCCGGTCAGTAATCCGCCGTTCCGGCCGCGATCCGCACGATCGCGGCCGGGTCGTCGAACAGGTGGGCCGGCTCGCGGGCCGCCAACGCCTCGGGCAGGGTGTAGCCCCAGGCGACCGCCCCGAAGGCGCAGGCGGCGTTCGCCGCCGCCTCGGCGTCGCGGATCTCGTCCCCGACCGCCAGCATCGCCCCGGGCGCCACACCGGCGGCCCGCGCCACCGCGCGCAGATGACGCGCCTTGCCGAACAGCGACGCGCCGCAGGCGTAGTGCCGGATGCGTCCGGCATCGGGCCCGAGGGCGCGGCGCACCTGGGCCTCCCCGTTGGAACTGACCACCGCGAGGGCGATGCCGGTCCGGTCGAGGGCCGCGAGCATCTCAGGAATGCCGGGAAACAGCCGGACGGCGTCCGCGTCGCGGGCCGCGAGCCCCCGCATGTGGCGGGCGATGCCGGGCACCTTCCAGGCCGGGATGCCGAGCTCCTTCAGGATCGCCCGCGCCCCGAGCGCCCGCAGCCGCTCGGCCTCCCCCGGCCCGACCCGGCGGAAACGGTAGCGGTCGGCCACGTCGTTCAGGACGGAGCAGAACCACGGGAAGGTGTCGGCGAGGGTCCCGTCGAAATCGAAGGCGACGAGGCGGTAGCGCGGCCGGACGGCCGCAGGGCCGGGCACGTCGGACCTGTTCATCGAGGCCTGCCCCTGAAACGAGAACGGCCCCGCGCGCGCGGGGCCGAGAGGAGGGTCCGCCGGCGGGCGGGTTACGCCGCCCGGGCCAGGGTCGGGTAATCGATGTAGCCCTCCGGACCCTGGCTGTACCAGGTCTGCATGTCGTCCGGGTTGAGCGGGGCGCCCTGGGCGATCCGCTCGGGCAGGTCCGGGTTGGCGAGGAAGGGCCGGCCGAAGGCGATGGCGTCGGCCTCGCCCGAGGCGACCGCCGCCTTCGCGCGCTCTCCATCGTAGTCGCAGTTGAGGATGACCGGCCCGCCGAAGCGCTCCTTGATGACGGGCGCCACCGGCGCCACCGTCGCCTTGCCGAAGGTGCCGTTCGGGCCCGGCTCGCGCAGCTCGATGAAGGCGAGGCCGACGCGCTCCATCATCTCGGCGGCCAGTCCGAAGGTCTCGTGGGGGTTCGAATCGTCGACGCCCTGGATCGGACCATTGGGCGAGAAGCGGATGCCGGTGCGCTCGGGACCGACCACGCCGGCCACCGCCTGCGCCACCTTGGTGACGAGGCGGACCCGGTTCTCGACCGAGCCGCCGTAGCGGTCGGAGCGCTTGTTGGAGCCGTCGCGGATGAACTCGTCGAGCAGGTAGCCGTTGGCCGCGTGGATCTGCACCCCGTCGAAGCCGGCCGCGACGGCGTTGCGGGCGGCCCGCTCGTAATCGGCGATGAGGCGCGGAATCTCGTCCTCGCCCAGCGCCCGGGCCTTCCCGTAGGGCTTCTTGCCCTCGTAGGTGTGGGCCTGATCCGGCGCGGTCGCCTCCGAGGGGGCGACCGGGGGCTCGCCGCCGAGGAAGTCCGGGTGGACGAGGTAGCCCATGTGCCAGAGCTGCGAGACGATGCGCCCGCCCGCGTCGTGAACGGCCTTCACGATCGGCTTCCAGGCCTCGACCTGCTCGTCCGACCAGAGGCCGGGGGCGTAGGGCCAGCCCAGACCCTCCTGGCTGATGCCCGTGGCCTCCGAGATGATGAGGCCGGCGCCCGCCCGCTGGGCATAATACTCGGCCATGAGCGGCGTCGGGACATGGGTGCGGGTGGCGCGACCGCGGGTCAGCGGCGCCATCAGGATACGGTTCGGCAGCGCGAGGGCGCCGAGCGTGATCGGGTCGAACAGAGTCGGCATGCGGGTCTCTTCGTGGGTCGCCAGGACAATCCGCGCGTCCGTCGTGGGGACACGGGTAGATACCCGCAACTTGGTCCCACCCGCCCGTCCTGCCAGTGCGCTGGCGCACCTCGCCCGCCGAGGCGGCGGCCGGGACGGGATGAACGATCGGGGACGGGGCCGGCTCCGAAGGACCCCCAAGCGGGCCGTCAGGCCGGTTCCAGGGCCTTCTCGTAACACCACGCCTCCATGCCGTCCTCGTAATAGTCCGGCTTGGTCCCGTAGCGGCGGTAG
This sequence comes from Methylobacterium sp. Leaf118, assembly GCF_920984675.1. Classification (GTDB taxonomy): domain Bacteria; phylum Pseudomonadota; class Alphaproteobacteria; order Rhizobiales; family Beijerinckiaceae; genus Methylobacterium. The sequence continues at coordinate 42,163 of NZ_CAKLBV010000002.1, read as the reverse complement.
CCGTGGCGCTCGTAGAGGCGGATGCCGGCCCCGTTGTCGGCCCGAACCTCCAGGCGCAGACGGGCAAGACCGTGCCGGCGGGCCTCCGCCTCGGCTGCGGCCAGCAGCAGGCCGCCGAGGCCATGGCCGGCGCGGGACGGGGCGACCGCGATGGAGGAGAGCCGGGCGACGGCGCTGGTGCGCCGCCGCTCCAGGGTCGCGGCCCCGACCAGGAGTTCGGCCTCCGCGTCCGGGTCCGTCGCGACCGCGACGAGGAGGCTCATGCTGGAGGAGCGGATCGCGTGGCGGATCGCCCGGCGCTCGGCCCGGTCGATGGCGAAGGCGGCATGCTCCAGCGCCATCAGGGCATCGAGATCGGCCACGTGGGCGATCCGGACCGTCACCGCCCCGCCGAGCGCCGCGCGCTCCGTCCGGCGGCTCACGCTGGGCTCCAGGGGAAGGTCCAGGTCTCGGTCAGGGTCCGGTCGCCCGCGCGCAGGAAGGCGCGCAGCTCGGTCGTGCCGGGAGCGTCGAGGCTCACGTCCACGGCGACCCGGAAGCCGCCGATATGGGGGTTGGGCACGATCGAGGTGGCGGTGATCCGCCCGAAGCTCGCGCTCGCGACCACCTCCGGCGGCGTCGGCGCCGAGGCGTACCGGGCGAGGTCGCCGCCGCCGAAATCGACGAGGAAGCGGCGGCCGAGGCGGGCCGTTCCCTCCGTGGTCCTGCGCGCGGCTCCGCTGGCGGCGGGCTCGGCGAGGAAGGTATGCCTCACGCGCCCGTTCGGATGCAGATCCGCCGCGCCGAGCGCCCGGATCGTATAGGCGAGCCGCACGGCCTCGCCCGCCGGGGCGGGGCGCTTCGGGCGCCAGAAGGCGACGATGTTGTCGGCCGTCTCGTTGTCGGTCGGCAGCTCGACGAGGACCACGCTGCCCTCGCCCCAATCGCCCTGCGGCTCGACGAAATAGCCGGGCCGGCGCTCGTAGCCGGCTTCGAGATCCTGATAGTTGGCAAAGTCCCGGTCGCGCTGGAGCAGCCCGAATCCCTTCGGGCTCTGAACCGAGAAGCTTGAGATGCGGCGCTCGCGGGGATTGTCGAGGGGCCGCCACAGCCACTCGCCCGAGCCCGCGGCGATCTGGAGCCCGTCCGAGTCGTGCAGTTCGGGCCGATAATCGTCGCTGTGGCCCCGGTCGGTCTCGCCGATGAAGTACATCGAGGTCAGCGGCGCCAGTCCGGCTCGGTCGAGGTCCCGCCGCGGGAACAGGGTGGCCGTCACCGCGACGCTCGTCTGCGCCCCCGGCCGCACCGTGAAGCGATAGGCCCCGGTCACCGAGGGGCTGTCGAGCAGGGCGTGGAGGGTGCAGGCGCCGGGCTCCGCCCCGTCGGCCTCGATCCAGAAGGCGCGGAAGAGCGGGAACTCCTCGGGTCCCCCCTCGGCCTCCGTGTTGATCGCCAGCGCCCGCGCCGACAGCCCGTAGAGCTGCTCGCGCCCCAGGAAGCGGAAATAGCTCGCCCCGACGAAGACGATCAGCTCGTCGATCACGTCCGGCCGGTTGAGGGCCGTGTGCAGACGGAGGCCGGCAAAGCCCAGATCCGCCGGCAGCGGCGCGTCGAGCCGGGTGCGGCCGAGATCGAACAGGGTCGGATCGTAGGGGATCGCCGTCGCCACCCCGTCCCGCACGAGGCTCACCGTTACCGGCCGCGGATAGAGGAAGCCGAGGTGGAACAGCTGCAGGCGGAAGCGCCCCTCCGCGCCGACCGGGAAGGCCCGGGCCGGCTTGAAGCGGATGTCGCGCCACGCGTCGTAATCGAGCCGGGCCAGCGCCTCGGGCAGGGGCGGCACGCGGGCATCGAAGGGCGCGGCGGCGAGGGCGCGGGCCTCCGCTTCCACCGTCTCGAAGCCGAAGGGCCGCGGTTCGGCCCGCGCGACGACGGGAAGGGCCGCAAGGGGAAGGGCCGCAAGGCCGCTGGCGGCGAGGCCCGAAACGACGGCCCGGCGGGACGGCTCGGTCATGGCTCCCGGTGACTCTCCCCATGGCGCGCCGCCGACAGGCCGGCACCGCGATGCGGCAGGTTCAATGGACCGTCGGCCGGCCCTTGAAAAGGCCCGCCGAGGGCCGGGACGCGATCCGGTGATGCGGATCGGACACGATCGGTCCCGGCGCAGCGATATCGCCGGCTCAGGTTGTGAGAAACCGCTTGTTCCGGGGGGACGCGATGCGTATATCGCCCCTGCCCAATTTCGCACGTGCCTGTGGCCGCGTGTCGGTTGGTGGGCATCCGGTCAACTGCCGGACAGCCGCCAGGGGTCTTAAAGGATCGATGGTCGCAAGGGGTGGATCCCTACGGCCGGCATCCGGGTGGCGACACCAGACCTCAACAACAACCGGCAGCCGGAGGCGAAACCGGCGAACCCCGCTCTCCACGGGGGACGCAGCTTAAAGCAACGACGAACGGGCTTTTTTGGTCTCGTCGGCCCTCCAAAGGCCGACACCGAAGAGGCTTGTTTCTCCTTGCCCGGCGTGCGGTTGGGGTTCCCCCATCCAATCCACGGCAGCTTCCGGGTGCTCTGCGCCTGTTGCCATCCGCGCGTCTCCAAAGCGCACGGGTGACGCGACGCATCGCCCCCTGACGCCGACGGCCCTTTCCCGGACCGTCTCGATTCGATCTCGCGCCCTCGACGGCGCCCTCGAACCTGTGGTTGGGACGACCAATGACCGATCGCATCCGCGATTACCTGCGCGCGCGCCGTGATCTCGGCCGGGACGAGGGTCCGGTGATGGTCCTCGACCTCGATGTCGTGCGCGAGAACTTTTCCCAGTTCGCCCGTGCCCTGCCCGACACCCGGGTGTTCTACGCCGTGAAGGCGAACCCGGCGGCGGAAGTGCTACGCCTGCTCGCCGAGATGGGCTCCTGCTTCGACACCGCCTCGGTCGCCGAGATCGAGATGGCGCTCGCCGCCGGCGCCACCGCCGACCGCATCTCCTTCGGCAACACCATCAAGAAGGAGCGCGACGTGGTCCGCGCCCTCAAGCTCGGCATCCGCCTGTTCGCGGTTGATTGCCAAGCGGAAGTCGAGAAGATTGTTCGCGCGGCCGGCGAGGCTGGTATCGAGAGGGGCGACGTGCAGGTGTTCTGCCGCATCCTGTGCGACGGCGCCGGCGCCGACTGGCCCCTTTCGAGAAAATTCGGCTGTGAGCCGGAGATGGCGGTGAACGTGCTGGAGCACGCCCACCGCAACGGCCTCCACGCCTACGGCGTTTCCTTCCATGTCGGCTCGCAGCAGGCCAACACGGAAGCCTGGGACGGGGCCCTCGCCGCCGCCGCCATGATCTTCCAGGAATGCGCGCTGCGGGGCATCGGCCTGTCGATGGTCAATCTCGGCGGCGGCTTCCCGACCAAGTACCTGAAGGCGGTGCCCGGCGTGGAATCCTACGGCGACGCGATCTTCCGCGCGCTCACCAAGCATTTCGGCAACCGCATCCCGGAGACGATCATCGAGCCGGGCCGTGGCATGGTCGGCAATGCCGGCATGATCGAGGCCGAGGTCGTGCTCGTCTCCCGGAAGTCGGCGGCCGAGGACGAGGTGCGCTGGGTCTATCTCGACATCGGCAAGTTCGGCGGGCTGGCCGAGACCATGGACGAGTCGATCCGCTACGCGATCCGCACCGACCACGACGAGGACCGCATGGCCCCCTGCATCGTCGCCGGCCCGACCTGCGATTCGGTCGACGTGCTCTACGAGAAGAACCACTACCCGCTGCCGGTCTCCCTCTCGATCGGCGACAAGGTCTGGATCGAGGGCGCGGGCGCCTACACGACGACCTACGCGGCGGTCGCCTTCAACGGCTTCCCCCCGCTCGAGCAGATCGTGATCTGAGCCGGTCACGCTTCATTCACGCTTTTTCCCCCAGAGAAGCCGCGCGTCCCACGGGACGCGCTTGTCGATGTGTCCCGGACGGCCCGCCTCCCGGCGGGTGCGAGGGCTGTTTCTTCCCGCCTGTCGGCGATGTTGGGAGGGTACGGCCGTGATCCAGATCCGCGATGAGATCGCCTCGGATATCGGGCTGCGCGAGCGCCTGCTCGACGCCTGCTTCGGTCCGGGCCGATTCCTGAAAACCTCGCAGCGCCTGCGCGACGGTCGCCTGCCCGCGCGCGGCCTCGCCCTGACCGCCACGCGCGACGACCGGGTCGTCGGCACCGTGCGCCTGTGGGATGTCGAGACCGGCTGCGGACGCCCGGCGCTGCTGCTCGGCCCGCTCGCGGTCGATCCGGCCGCGCAAGGCCTGGGCCTCGGCGGCCTCCTGATGCGGGCCGCGCTGGCCCGGGCCGGCGAGCACGGCCACGGCGCGGTGCTGCTCGTGGGCGATGCCCCCTATTACGCCCGCTTCGGCTTCGCCCCCGACCGGGCGGCGGGGCTCGCCATGCCCGGCCCGTTCGAGCGGGAGCGTTTCCTCGGTCTCGACCTGAGAGCCCGCGCGCTCGACGGGGCGAACGGAACTCTGCGGGCGACCGGCGCCCTCGACACGCTCCCGGCGGTCGCGGCCGAGGCCGCCGCGATGGCGGCACGACGACAGGCCGCCTGACGCCGACACCCCGCCTCTCCCGCCTGCGGGGGAGGCCGCCCATGCAGGGCGGGATGTCGGCGGGCGCGGAGGGGCGGGCTTTTCGCCTCCCTCCGATCGGCTGCGACCCTCAGCGATACCGGTAGGGCAGGACGCCGCTCGCGCTGAACGGGCTGGCATAGGGCCCCTTGCGGTGGCCGCTCTCGTCGGTTGCAGGGCGGCCGGTGCCGCGCACGGCCCGGACGAGGCTGCTGACGAGGGTGATGATGCCCGGGTCGCGGTCGATCGCCTCGACTTCGGGCTGGACGGTCTGTGCGGTGATGACGGTCAACATGGCTCTTTCCCCTTTACGGCGTCGTGAGCCCCTGAACGTGCCTCCCGTGTTGCAGTGCAATATAAGCGCGATCCTCGGCCGCGAACCCCCGCCGCGCCTCCTCGCAGCCATGCATTAGGTGCATAACGAATTGCTTTCTCCTTCACGGTTCCGCAATTAACCCGTGGTGGGCGCAGTTGACCGGCCGACGCCGAACCGTCATCCGCTCGTCACTTCCACGCAGCAATCCCCCGCTCTCGAGCAAAGAGCAGCCCGACTAAGGAGTGTCCGCGCATGTCCGATGGCCCGCAGAAGGAATGGCCCGTCCACGGTCGCATCACCGGCCCGATCGTGATGATCGGCTTCGGCTCGATCGGTCGGGGCACCCTGCCGCTCATCGAGCGCCACTTCGCCTACGACCGTGCCCGCTTCACCGTGATCGATCCGGTCGACACCCATAAGGCGCTCGCCGAGAAGCACGGCCTGCGCTTCGAGACGGTGGCGCTCACCAAGGAGAACTACCGCGAGGTCCTCACGCCGCTTCTCACCGAGGGCGGCGGCCAGGGCTTCTGCGTGAACCTCTCCGTCGACACCTCCTCGCGCGACATCCTCGAACTCTGCCGCGAACTCGGCGCGCTCTACATCGACACCGTCGCCGAGCCGTGGACCGGCTTCTACTTCGACAAGGATCTGAGCCAGGCCGACCGCACCAACTACGCCCTGCGCGAGAACATCCTGGCCGCCCGCCGCGCCGCCCCCGGCGGCCCGACCGCGGTGTCCTGCTGCGGCGCCAATCCCGGCATGGTCTCGTGGTTCGTCAAGCAGGCGCTCCTGAACATCGCCCGGGATACGGGCGTCACCGATCCGGAGCCGACCAGCCGTGAAGGCTGGGCCGCGCTGATGCAGACGCTCGGCGTCAAGGGCGTCCACATCGCCGAGCGCGACACCCAGCGCGCCAAGACCCCCAAGCCCATGGGCGTGTTCGTCAACACTTGGTCGGTCGAGGGCTTCGTCTCCGAGGGCAACCAGCCGGCCGAACTCGGCTGGGGCACCCACGAGACCTGGAAGCCGGCCAATGCCGAGGCGCAGACCAAGGGGTCGCGTTGCGCGATCTTCCTGCTTCAGCCCGGCGCCGACACCCGCGTGCGCACCTGGGTGCCGACCGTGGGCGCGCAGTTCGGCTTCCTCGTGACCCACAACGAGGCGGTCTCGATCGCCGACTACTACACGGTGCGCGAGGGCGACACGGCGGTCTACCGCCCGACCTGCCACTACGCCTACCACCCGGCCAACGACGCCGTGCTGTCGCTCCACGAGATGTGGGGCAATGCCGGCAAGGTGCAGGAGCGCCAGCACATTCTCGACGAGAACGAGATCGTCGACGGCATCGACGAGCTCGGCGTGCTCCTCTACGGCCACGCCAAGAACGCCTACTGGTACGGCTCGCAGCTCTCCATCGAGGAGACCCGCCGGATCGCGCCCTACCAGAACGCGACGGGCCTTCAGGTCACGAGCGCCGTGCTCGCCGGCATGGTCTGGGCGCTGGAGAACCCGGAGGCCGGCATCGTCGAGGCCGACGAGATCGACTTCCGCCGCTGCCTCGAAGTGCAGACGCCGTATCTCGGCCCGGTGGTCGGCGTCTACACCGACTGGACGCCGCTGACCGACCGGCCCGGCCTGTTCCCGGAGGACATCGACCCGAGCGATCCCTGGCAGTTCCGCAACGTGCTCGTGCACCGCTGAGGCATCCCTGCCCTGACGCGACGTGGGCCGCCCTGTCCGGGGCGGCCCTTTTTTGTTACGGTTCCGGCCTTCGCACAGGAGGCTGAGCGATGGCCGTGCCAGCGCGCCGCGACACCCGCATGCGGGTCGCCGAGTATCGGGATTGGGCCGCCCTCCGGCCGGACGATGAGCGCTGGGAATTGATCGACGGAATGCCGACGATGATGTCGCCGGCAAAAGGCCGGCATCAGCGCATCGTCACCAACCTCGTCAAGCGTCTCGACGATCTCGCCGAGCGACAGGGCTGTGGCGCCTATCCGGGTCTCGCGATCCTCAGCGAGGCCATGGACGACTATGCGCCGATTCCCGACGTGGTGGTGTCATGCGGCGCGCCGCCCGAAGACGGCTACACGAGCGATCCCCTGCTCGTCGTGGAAGTCCTCTCGCCCTCGACCCTCGTGCTCGACCGCGGCCGCAAGACCGAGTTCTACCAGACCGTTCCGTCGCTCGCCGTCCTCCTGCTCGTGCATCAGAACGAGGCGCGGGTGGAGGTCTGGCGCCGCGCTCCGGACTGGATCGTTCAGGTCGCCGGCCCCGGCGGGGTCATCGACCTGCCCGAACTCGGCGGCACGCTGGCGGTCGCGGAGATCTATGCGCGCCTCAGCCTCTGACCTCGGGCTCCAGACCGCTTGATTGGCTGCCCGCTTGCTTGGCTGCCCGCTTGCTTGGCGGCGGGGCAGTGCTAGCATCGCCACCGTCTTCGGAGGCCTCTCGATGGCGCTCGCCCTGCGGCGCGACCCCGGCATGTGGGCGGCGGCGTCTTACGCCTGGGTCGCCGGTTGGCTCGACGAGGAGCCTTCGGAACGGATCGACGGCGGGCCGATGCCGTCGCCGAACCCACGCCATCCGCGGATCGGCGCGATCGGCTTGTCCGAACTCCACGGCATCCTGGCCGTTGCCGACATCGACGACGCTCTCGACTTCTGACGACGAACCCGTACGGGACCGGCCTTGCCCCATTTCGAAGATTTCTACGCCAACAAGCTGCGCGGCACGCTGGGCGTCACCGATGCCGAGTCGGTGCTCGATCTGCGCACCGCCAATCGCGCGACCGCGGAGGCCTCGATCGGCGACATGCTGGAGCGCAGTCGCTTCGGCAAGGGCAAGACCGTGGCGGTGCGCCTCGCACCTCCGCCGGAGGGCGGCGGCGAGACGCTGTTCCAACCGGTCGGCCGCCTCCTGCTCGAGGGCAAGCGCCGCGGCTGGATCGATCGCCTCCAGACGCTTCCGGCGGGCGACGGGCTCGGCTTCTACGTGGCGCTCTCCGGCAAGCCCGAGCGCGACTGACCGGCATGTCCTGGAGCCGGAACGACAACGCCCTCGAACATCTCGCCCGCTTCGGCTACGGCGCCCGCGGCCTCGTCTATTGCGTGGTCGGCGCGCTGGCCCTGCTCGCGGCCCTGGGCCAGGGCGGCTCGGCCAGCGACAGCAAGGGCGCGCTGCGGGCCGTGCTGGGCGGCCCGTTCGGCGCGATCATCGTCGGGCTGATCGCCGTGGGACTCGCGGGCTTCGCCCTGTGGCGCCTCGTCGAGGGCACGACCGACGCCGACCGGCGCGGCCGCTCGCCCAAGGCGCTCGCCGTGCGCGGCGCCCACCTCATCAGCGCCGCGATCTATGCCGGCCTCGCGGTGACGGCAGGGCAGCTCGCCTTCGGCATCGGCCGCGCCTCGGCAGGGGGCGACGGCGTGCGGGACTGGACCGCCTGGCTCCTGCGCCAGCCCCTCGGGGCCTGGCTCGTCGGGCTCCTCGCCGCGGGGGTTGCCACGGCCGGGATCGCCTATGCCACCAAGGCCTGGAAGGGCGACGTGACCGACCGGCTCTCGCTGCCGGCGGGGGGCGACCGCTGGGCCAAGCCCGTCGGCCGGTTCGGCTATGCGGCCCGCGCCGTGGTGTTCCTGATCATCGCCGGCTTCCTCGCCGCCGCCGCCTGGACGCAGGGTCCCTCCGAGGCGCACGGCCTTTCGGGAGCCTTCGCGGCTTTGCGGGCGCAGCCCTATGGCTGGGTGCTGCTCGCGGTGGTCGCCGCCGGGCACTTCGCCTTCGGGGCGTTCGGCCTGATCCAGGCCCGCTACCGCCGCATCGACGCTCCGGATATCGAGGGAGCGGATGCCGCCCTCGATCGGGCCAAGCGCGCGGTAAGCTGAGGCCGCGCCCGCGTTGACATCGCCCGGGGCGGCGCCGATACCGCCCCGCACTCGCAAAAAGCCCCATGCAGAAGCGCACCCTCAAGACGGCGGTGATGGTCGCCCACGATCTCGCCGCCACCGCGGCGGCCGTGGTGCTGACCTTCGTGTTCCGCTTCCAAGGCGACCTGCTCGCCGAGCGGCTGCACGCGCTGCCGCTCCTGCTGCCGCCGTTCCTGGTCTATGCCGGGCTGATCTACGCGTGGTTCAAGCTCTACCGGACCAAGTGGCGCTTCGCCTCGCTGCCCGATCTCGCCGGGATCGTCCGTGCGGCGAGCGTCATGGCGCTGACGCTTCTCGTGATCGACTACGTGCTGGTCTCGGCCAACCTGTACGGCTTCTACTTCTTCGGCAAGGTCGCCATCGCCCTCTACTGGGTGCTTCAGGTCTTCCTGCTCGGCGGCCCGCGCCTCGCCTTCCGCTACCTGAAATACGCCCGCTCCCGGCAGACCCAGGCGAAGGCCGCCACCACGCCGACGCTGCTGCTCGGACGTGGGGCCGATATCGAGATCGTGCTGCGGGCGATCGAGTCGGGCTCGGTCAAGCGGCTGGCGCCTAAGGGCATCCTCTCGCCGCGGGCCGACGAGGCCGGCCAGATGATGCGCGGCGTGCCGGTGCTCGGAGGCTTCCGCGACCTCGAACGCGTCGTGACCGATCTCGCCGGCCGCGGCGCGGCCGTGCGCCGGCTCGTGGCGACGCCGAGCGCGCTGGCGCCGGAATCCGAGCCCGACGACCTGATCGCCCGCGCCCGGCGGCTCGGCCTGCCGCTCGCCCGCGTCACCAGCCTCGGCGAGGGGATGCGCGACGCCGAACTCGCCCCCCTCGAGATCGAGGACCTGCTGCTTCGTCCCACCGTCGCCATCGACCGACCGCGCCTCGAAGCCTTTCTCGTCGGCGCCCGCGTCGTCGTGACGGGGGGCGGCGGCTCGATCGGCTCGGAAATCTGCGCCCGGGCGATCGCCTTCGGCGCCGCCGCGCTCCTCGTGATCGAGAATTCGGAGCCGGCGCTCCACGGCGTCCTCAACGCTCCCGCCCTGCTGCACGCCGAGGCCGAGGTCGAGGGCGCCCTCGCCGACATCCGCGACCGGGAGCGGCTGCACGCCCTCCTCCGCGACTTCCGGCCGACCCACGTCTTCCACGCCGCGGCGCTGAAGCAGGTGCCCTATCTCGAGCGCGACTGGGCCGAGGGCATCAAGACCAACGTGTTCGGCTCGATCAACGTCGCCGAGGCCACCGTCGCGGCGGGCGCCCGGGCGCTGGTGATGATCTCGACCGACAAGGCGATCGAGCCGGTCTCGCAGCTCGGCGTGACCAAGCGCTTCGCCGAGATGGTGGCCCAATCCCTCGATGCCGAGCAATCGGGGGTGGGCGCGACCCGCCTCATCGCCGTGCGCTTCGGCAACGTGCTCGGCTCGGCAGGGTCGGTGGTGCCGGTGTTCAAGGCCCAGATCGCCCGGGGCGGCCCCGTCACGGTCACCCATTCCGAGATGGTGCGCTACTTCATGACCGTGCGCGAGGCCTCCGACCTCGTCCTCACCGCGGCCTCCCACGCCGACGCGGAAGGGCGCGGCGACACGGGCGAGCAGCGCGCAGCGGTCTACGTGCTCAAGATGGGCCAGCCCGTCCGCATCCGCGATCTCGCCGAGCGGATGATTCGTCTCGCCGGCTTCGAGCCCGGCGAGGACATCGAGGTCCAGGTGACCGGGGCGCGCCCCGGGGAGCGGCTCAACGAGATCCTGTTCGCCAAGGAGGAGCCGCGGGTGCAGCTCGCCGGCATCGACGGGGTGATGGCCGCCAAGCCCGTCTTCGCCGACCGGGTGATCCTGGAGGGCTGGATCCGGCGTCTGCGCGCGGCCGTGGAGGCCGGGGACCGGGCGGCGGCCGAGGCGGTGTTCGAGGAGGCGATTCCCGATTTCCGCGAGCGGGCCCGGGCGGTGCCGACGGCCCCCCCCAGCGCGCCGCAGCCCGAACCCGTGGCGGCGGCCTCGTAGGTCACGCGCCGCGATCGGCCGGCCGGCCGCGCCTGCGCCCCGACGGCCGCGGCCAGGCGCCGGCCGGACCGCCACGCCTGCTCGACCCCCGGCCCGGCGAGCCCGTCACCGCAGGCCCCCGGCCCGCGGGCGGGGTTCCACAGCAGATCGCGTCCGGTGGCGCCCGACGCCGCATAGCGCCAGCGAGGCCCGGCGAGATGCACCGGAAGCACCGGCGTCCGCCGGTCTCGGCGAAGAAGCGGTCCAGCAGGGCTCCGACCGCGTCGCCCGGGCCACGGCGGCGATCGCGGGCGCGGGTTCGCTCACGAGGTCGGCGGTCTGTTCGGCCGGCAGCGCCGTGAGCACCGTGGTGAAGCCGCCCGTCTCGAGATCGCTCCCCCGCAGCCGCCATCCGTCCGGCCCGGCAGGAGCGCCTCGGCCCGGGTGTTCCAGCGACTGACAGGGTGCGGCTCATGGCCTGCAGCGGCGCGCTCATCCCGGGCAGGCCGCCGTCGATGGCGGCCTCGCGCTGGGCCGATATGGGCTGCGCCGAGGGCGGGGATGTGCCGATATCGAGCGAGGCCGGCGGCGGGGGGCTCGGATCGCAGCAGGGACATGGACGGCTCCGGGGTCATCGCGCATGGGCGGCGCAGAGCTCCGAGGCGGTCCCGAGGCACTCGGATCCCGGCTCGGGCGGGCTGCCCGAGAGGAGAGACCCGCGTTCACCGTGAGAAGGCTCTCGGGCAAAGGAACCGGCCGCTCAACGTCCAGGCTTGCCGCGCGCTCGAGACTGCGACAATCGGTCGAATCCAAGAACTCAGTCTCGCTCAGATCGTCCCCGCATTTCTTCTCGCACCAACACTCGCGTCGATCCAAGTTTTGCTGTTCGGAACACAATCGTGACCGATTCGGGCGGAGCAATTCCGCGATCGATCGATTGTCGTTCGGCGAAACATCTTTTCGCGACACGCCAGGAGGCTCTCCGCGCCATGCGAGTGGACCATATCCATTTCCGGTTCTACGCCGCCTCTGTCGTCGCCGTGGCGATGGCCGGCATCGCCATCGTCGGGCTGTTCATGGGCACGGGGCCGACCCGGGATCAGGGGCGCGCGATCGATGGTCCCGCCGAGCCCGTGACCACCGCCGCGCGCCGTCCGTGACGGCCATGGGCGAGGGAGCGGACGCGGAGGTCACGGTCTATTTCGACGGGGCCTGCCCGCTCTGCCGGAAGGAGATCGCTCATTATCGCCGCAGCCGGGGGGCCGGGCAGGTCGCCTTCGTCGATGTCGGGCGCGACGCGGCCGCGCCCCTGGGGCCTGGGCTGACCCGCGCGGCGGCACTGGGCCGGTTCCATCTGCGCAGTCGGGACGGGCAGCTCGTCTCCGGGGCCGCCGCCTTCGCGAGGCTGTGGCGGACCCTGCCCGGCTGGCGCTGGCTCGGGCGGCTGATCGACGCGCGGATCTTGGGTCGACGCCCCTTCCTCGTGCTCGCCGAGGCTGCCTACCGCCTCTCGCTTCCCCTCCGGCCCCGGCTCGTGTGGCTTCTTCGGCGCGGCCGGATGCTTTGAGCCCGATCCTCCGAGCCCGATCCTCCGAGCCCCTCGGGCAGGGCGCGATTCCCGCAGCGCCCGTGCGGCCTCGTCCCGGGAGCCGGCATTCGCCTCTCGGCCGATGCTTCACCCGCCCGCCCGTGCCAGGGCCGCGAGCCCGTCGCGGGGGCCGTGCGCCGGCCGCCAACCGAGGGCCTCCAGCCCGTCGGCGCGGGCGACCAGCGAACCCGACAACCGATCGAACACCTCATTCCGGCCGCTCGCCCGGCAGGCGAGCCCGATCAGCGGCACCGGGCAGGGCAGGAGGCCCGGCCCCCGGCCGAGGCCGGCGCGCAGCGCCGTCAGCATCTCGGGCAGCGTCAGCGGGTCGGGCTCGGCCACGATCAGCGGGCGGGCCAAGGGGCCCGGCGCCTCGAGCGCCGCCGCGACCGCGCCCGCGAGGCTCTCGACCGAGACGAGGGAGCGGCGGCCGGTCAGGCTCCCCAGCGGCAGCGGGTAGGGCGTTCGGGCGAGCCGGAGCAAAGCCGCCATGTTGCCCTTCACCCCCGCGCCGTAGACGAGGACCGGACGCAGGGCCACCCAGTCGAGTCCGGCCTGGGCGAGCGCCTCCTCGGCGGCGAGCTTCGAGCGGCCATAGGGATCGGTCGGGGCCGGCGGATCCGCCTCGGAGAGCGCCGCCGCGGCGCTGGGGCCCGATTGGGCCCGGATCGAGGACAGGAACACGAAGCGCCCCACCCTGGCCCGCTGCGCGGCCTCGGCGAGCTTGCGGGTCGCCTCGGTGTTCGAATCGCGAAAATCGTCGTCGGGGGCGCCGGACATGGCGTGGGCGAGCCCCGCCGAATGGACCACGGCATCGACCCCGGTCAGCGCGGCGGCCATGTTCATTGGCCGGGCGAGATCCCCCACCACCGCGCCGCTCGCCCCCTCGGGCACGGCGACGGGCCGCCGCAGCAGCACCCGCACCCGGTAGCCGCGGGCCGAGAGGGCCGTCAGCAGGTGGCGCCCGATGAAACCCGTCGCCCCGGTCAGCGCGATCAGCCGTCCCGTCACGCTCCGACTCCCTTCCGTCCCCTCGGCGTCGCGAAGTGCCGCAAAAGCGCCGCCACGAGCCCCGCCGCCAGGGCGAGGCAAACGAGCGTGACCGGACCGGATGGCCAAAGCAAGGTGGCGAGGGCGAGCCCGGCCAGGGCGAGCTGAACGACGAACACGCGGGCCACGACCTGCGGCACGGACAGGCCGCTCACGGTGGCGACCTGGTAGAAGTGGCTGCGATGGGCCTGCCAGACCCGCTCGCCACGCTTCATCCGCCACAGCAGGGTCAGCGTCGCGTCGGCGGCGGGGTAGAGCGGCAGGATCAGGGCGGCGGCGAGCCCCCCCTCGGTGGCGAGGCCGAACAGCAGCCATGCCACGATCAGGCCGATCGGCAGCGAGCCGACATCGCCCATGAACAGGCGCGCCACCGGCCGGTTGAACGGCGCGAAGCCGAGGAGCCCGCCGAGGAGGGCGGCCGCGACCAGGGCCGGCGCGGGCGCGACCAGACCCGCTGCCCCGAGCGCCGCGAAGAAAGCGGTGAGGGGCACGAACTCGGCCACGCTCATCCAGTCGAGCCCGTCCATGAAGTTGACGAGGTTGACGAACCACACCCCCGCCAGCACCGCGACGGCGCGCTCCAGCGACAGCGGGATCTCGGGGACGAGCCGCCCCTGCGCCGTCAGGACGACGGCGGCGACCGCCACCGCCTGCACGACGAGCCGGAGCGAGGCCGGGAGCGGCCGGATGTCGTCGACCGCGCCGACGGCGGCCAGCACCAGCACCGCGAGCGCCAGCACCGGCAGCGCGTATCCGCCGAGGCCGATCCCGGACGTCACCGCCACCAGCCCGGCCGCGGCCAGCCCGGCGGCGACGATGGCGATGCCCCCGCCCTGGGGCGTCGGCACGCGGTGGCTGGAGCGGGCGTTCGGCCGGGCCAGCGCGTAGCGCCGCAGCACGGGCTTCAGCAGCACGATCAGCCCGGCGCAGAGCCCGCAGGCGATCGGGACGGCGAGGAGGGGAGCAAGGCTCATGGGCGAGCGAACTTCCTGACAGGACCTGATCCGACCCCCTCCCGCGGTCGGGGAGGGGGTCGCCGTGGCGTTTCCCGCGCCGCCGCATCCGCCGCCCGCCTTAACGGGCGCCGTCCGGATCGGCGAGGCCCCGGCTTGTTTTGGCCGCAAAGCCGCGCGATCCGCTCGGTCTCGCGGGGTGCCGAAACAGCGGTGGGCACGCCCCGCGCCGTCGAGCCGGCGCCTTGCGGGGGCCGGGCACCGCCGATACGACTTTGCCCGCTCGAGACGCCGCCACGCCCTGCCGATCCGCCGGTCCAAGAACAAGCCCGTTGCGCATTCCCTCCCCGGTCCTCGCGGTCCTGACGGTCTTGGCCGGCCTCCTCACCGGTCTCCTCGGGGTCACCCAGCCCGCCCGCGCGGTGGAGGCCGTGCGCGTCACCCTCGACGCGCCGGCGGTCGATCTCACGCCGATGATCGAGCGCTACCGCTCGGACGGCGACCTGATCCAGATCTCCACCGCCCCGGGCAAGGACGGGATCGTGCGCCGCATCGCGGTCAAGGCCCGCGAGGCCGGGGCGCGGCCGGACTGGATGGTGTTCGCGCTCACCAACGACACCGACGAGCAGATCGACCGGCTCCTGGTCGCCCCGCATTTCCGCCTCGTCGGCTCCGGCGTGGTCTGGCCCGATCTCGGCGGCTCGCGCATCGCCGCGATCACGGCGAGCGAGGGCATCCGGCCCGAGCGCGACGAGAGCCCGGAGGCCGACCAGTTCCTGATCACCATCGATCCGGGCACGACGGTCACCTACGTGGCCGAGCTGAAGGGCCCCAACGTTCCCCAGGTCTATCTCTGGGACCAGGACGCCTACCGGAAGAAGACCTCGGGGCTGACCCTCTACAAGGGCATCATCATCGGCATCGCCGGGCTCCTGGCGCTGTTCCTGACGATCATCTTCGTGGTCAAGGGCGCGATCATCTTTCCCGCCGCGGCGGCGCTGTCCTGGGCGGTGCTGGCCTATGCCTGCATCGATTTCGGCTTCCTGCAGCGGGTCTTCCCGGTCACCGAGCTGGCCGAGCGGATCTACCGGGCCTCCGCCGAGGCCGTGCTCGGGGCGACGCTGCTCGTCTTCCTGTTCGCCTATCTCAACCTGTCGCGCTGGCACGTGCGCTACAGCCACGTCGCCTTCTTCTGGCTGACCTTCCTCGCCGGACTCGTCGGCCTCGCGGTGTTCGATCCGCCGGTGGCGGCGGGCGTGGCGCGCATCTCGATCGCGGCGGTCGCGGGCGTCGGCCTGCTGCTGATCCTCTATCTCGCCGTCCATAACGGCTACGATCGGGCGATCCTGCTGGTGCCGACCTGGCTCCTCCTGGTGTTCTGGGTGGTGGCGGCGGGCTTCGCCATCACCGGCCATCTCGGCTCGGACCTCGTCCAGCCCGCGCTGATCGGCGGCCTCGTCCTCATCGTGATGCTGATCGGCTTCACGGTGATGCAGCACGCCTTCGCGGGCGGCGGGCTCAGCCACAGCCTCGTCTCCGACACCGAGCGCCGGGCGCTGGCGCTCACGGGGGCGGGCGACACGGTGTTCGACTGGGACGTGCCGGGCGATCGCGTCTTCGCCGGCTCCGAGATCGAGACGCAGCTCGGGCTCCGGCGCGGCACCCTCGAAGGCCCGGCGGCGAACTGGCTCGGACTGCTCCACCCCTTCGACGTGGAGCGTTACTCGGCGGCCCTCGACACGGTGATCGAGGAGCGGCGCGGGCGCATCGTCCACGATTTCCGCCTGCGCTCGGCCGCCGGCCCCTATGCGTGGTACCGCCTCAAGGCCCGCCCCGTGATCGGCACCGACGGCGAGGTGATCCGCATCGTCGGGACCATCAGCGACGTGACCGAACTCAAGACCGCCGAGGAGCGGCTGCTGCACGATGCCGTGCACGACAGCCTGACCGGCCTGCCGAACCGCGAGCTGTTCCGCGACCGGCTCGATGCCGGCCTGGCGATGGCGGGCCAGGACCCGCGCCTGCGGCCAGCGGTGATCGTGCTCGACATCGACCGCTTCAAGACCATCAACGACGCCATCGGCCTCTCGGCGGGCGATTCGATCCTGCTCACCCTGTCCCGCCGGCTCGGCCGTCTCCTACGCCCGCAGGACACCCTGGCGCGGGTGGCGGGTGACGAGTTCGCCGTGATCCTGCTCTCGGAGCGCGAGCCCGACCGCATTCTCGCCTTCGCCGAGATGATCCGCCGGGCCATCGCCACCCCGGTCACCTACGCCGACCGGGAGGTCTTCCTCACCGTCTCCGTCGGCGTCGCGCTGTACGAGGCCGGGCCGGGAACGCCCTCGGCCGGCCAGCAGCGGCGCGACGAGGTGATCAAGAACGCCCAGATCGCGATGATCCAGGCCAAGCGCGGCGGCGGCGACCGCATCGAGGTGTTCCGCGCCAACATGCGCACCGAGCGCTCCGACCGGCTCATGCTGGAGGCGGACCTGCGCAAGGCGATCGAGCGCAACGAGATCCGGGTCCTGTTCCAACCGGTGGTGCGGCTGGAAGACCGGACGGTGGCGGGCTTCGAGACCCAGCTGCGCTGGGACCATCCGAAGCTCGGGCGCATCCCGCCCGCGACCTTCCTCCCCGTCGCCGAGGAGACCGGGGTCATCGTGGCGCTCGGCAACTTCGCCATCGAGCGCACCGCCCTCGAACTCGCCGCCTGGCAGCGCTCCCTCGACGTCGAGCCGCCGATCTTCGCCATCGTCAACGTCTCCTCGCGCCAGCTCCTGCGCCACGACCTCCTGCACGACGTGAAGACGGTGATCGCCCGCACCGGCGTGCTGCCGGGTTCGCTCAAGCTGGAGATGAGCGAGGGCCTCGTGATGGAGAATCCCGAATACGCCGCCCAGATGCTCGCCCGGGTGCACGACCTCGGCGCCGGCCTCTGCCTCGACGATTTCGGCACCGGCTACTCGGCGATCTCCTATCTGCAGCGTTTCTCCTTCGACACGCTCAAGATCGACCAGACCTTCGTGCGCCAGATGGGGCAGGGCCAGACCGCGATGCTGCGCTCGATCGTCCGGATGGCGCAGGAACTCGGACTCGCCATCGTCGCCGAGGGCGCCGAGTCCGAGGAGGACGCCCAGGGCCTGCAGGAATTCGGGTGCACCTACGCGCAAGGGGCGGCCTTCGGCGAGCCGCTGACCACGCTCCAGGCGCGCCAGCTCGTCGGTGCCGCACCGGAAGCCGCCTGACCGCGCCTCTGGGAAGCGGATTTAAGCCTCCCTTAACCATACCGGATCAAGGTTATCCCCGGAAGGATCGGGAGGCCGGATGGGCATCCCGGCCCCTTGTCCCGGGGATGGACGATGCACGAGGCGGTCAGACGCAGGATTCCGGGCGAGGGTGGCAGCACGGTGCGTCGCCTGATGACGCGGCCGATCCGCACCCACTTGGCCAACGCCGCCCAGCCGTGCTCGCCGGCCCTGGCCGTGCCCGCCGCGCCGGAGCCGGCCCCCGACGCCGGCGGGACGGGCGACCTCGACCGCCTGCGGATGGAAGTCCTGCTGATGAAGGCGGCGCTCGCCGCCGAGCGCCGCGAGAGCGACGCTCTGCGCACCTGCCTCGGCCTCGCCGACAGCGAGACCCTGAGCCCCGAGGCCCGGGCCGAGCGCGAGCGCTGGGCCGCCCTGGTCGGGCGCCTGATCCACGGTCTCACGTGACCGCGGGCGAGAGCGCGCCGGCCTCCGAAACGCCGCCCCACGCCTCCCCGAGACCCATCGATTTCCGGAGCGGGATGCCCGCGATGCCTGCGCCCACGAGCGCCCGTTGCTCCCTCGTCGTGAACGGCCAGACCCTGCGGGTCTCGCCCGGCGACACCTCCCTGGAGACCGCCCTCGCCGACGGGGTGATCGCCCCCCTGCAGGGCCTGCACGGCGCCGGCCTGCTCGGCCAGGGCGGAGGCTCCGCCGCCCGGCGCCAGCCTCTCCGCGCCCGGCGGGCGGAGCTTCCGGTCCTCGCCCATCCCGAATCCGGACCGTCCCTGCGCCCGGCCCAGGCGCCGGCCCGCACGGTCGCCCGCCGCACCGGCAGCGTCGACGCGATCACGGCGATCGCCCCGCGGGTGCTCCAGCTCGTCGTGACCCTGGAGCGGCGGCTGGCCGTCGAGCCCGGCGATCAGATCTGCCTGACCCTGGAGGGCGGCCGGCCGGTGACGCTCGCGCCGACCCTCGGCGTCGAGGGCGGGGCCGAGCTGAACGAGATGGTGTTCCACCTGCGCGGCGAAAGCCCGGAGGATCTGACCGGCCTGTTCGGCTGCGCGCCGGTGCCGGGCACCCTCGCCAAGGCGAAGGGCCCCCTCGGCCACGGCACCTACCGACCCGGCGGCGGACGCCTCGTGCTCGTCGCCGCGGAGACGGGTTTTGCCGGGATCTGGGCGATCGCCCGGGCCGCCCGCTACATCGAGCCCGCCCGCGAGATCTGCCTCGTGGTCGGCGCCCGCGATCCCCTCGACCTCTACATGCGCCCGGCCCTCGAATGGCTCAGGGCCACCGGGGTCTCCCGCATCACGCTCGCCGCCGACCGCCACCGCCAGCGCCCGCCGGACGTGCGCCCGGGGCCGCTGACGGCCCATGTCCCGACCCTGCGCACGACCGACGCGGTCCACGCCTCCGGCTGTGCCTCGACGGTGGGCGCGGTGGAGGTGCTGGCCGCCGCCGCCGGGGCGCGGTTCTACCCGATCCCCCTCCCGCCGGGGGCGTGAGGCGGGCCGAAGCCCTCAGCGCTGCGCCGCGGCCCAGGCCAGAACCGCCGAGACGTGCCACGTAGAGACTGCCAGCACGACGACGAAGGCCGCGATCATCCCGATCCAGTCCCCGGGGCACGCCTGGTCCGAGGTCTGTTTGATCGTGAGGAAGAGCGCAGGCGCGATCACGGCCAGGATCGCGACCGGCGCCCAGAGGCCGATCGTCTTGTCGGCATACCAGGTCGGCCGCCCGCCGATGCCCCATTGCCTCGGAATCGTCTCGGTCTGGATGCGGCCGCCGCAGGACAGCGCGATCACCGCCATGCCGGCGATCGCGCCGAGGCACGCCCGCCACGCGATCCTGGGCCAAGATCCGATCATCACACCGCGCCGCGGTCTCGAGAGAGCGGCGCAAACTTCAGCGCGCGGGCCGCGCCCGTCGCCGTCCGGCTCCGCGAACGGCGAAGGCTTTTCGCATGGAACGGGCGGAAGGAGCCTCGCTCCTCCCGCCCGCTTCGTTCGAATTGGTCGAGACCCATCGTGAAGGACCCCCGCGACGGCGGGGCGGCTTTCCTCCGCCGGAGGCACGGGACCCTGGACCATCGGTCCTGTTCCGGGCCGCCGGGGATGGGCCGTCAGCCGAGCTTCACCCGCCAGATCTCCTCGGCATATTCCCGCATCGAGCGGTCGGAGGAGAACCACGCCATCCGGGCGGTGTTGAGGATGGCGGTGCGCCACCATTGCGCCGGGCGCTTCCAGGCGGCGTCGATCTCGCGCTGGACGCGCCAGTAATCGTCGAAATCGACGGTCGTCAGGTAGCGGTCGCGGTGGCGCATCTCGTCGATGAGGGGCGCGAAGCGGCGCGGCTCGTCGGGCGAGAAGAAGCCGTTGCCGATGGCGTCGAGTGCCGCCGCGAGCCGCGGCGAGGCCGCGATCGCCTTGCTGGCATAGGCCGGCTCGTCGATGCGGGCGAGCACCCCCTCGGCGTCGAGGCCGAAGATGAAGACGTTCTCCGCCCCGACATGGTCCTTGATCTCGATATTGGCCCCGTCGAGCGTGCCGACGGTGAGCGCGCCGTTGAGCGCCAGCTTCATGTTGCCGGTGCCCGAGGCTTCCATGCCGGCGGTCGAGATCTGCTCGGAAAGGTCGGCGGCCGGGATGATGACCTCGGCCAGGCTGACCGAGTAGTTCGGCAGGAACACCACCTTGAGCTTGTTGCCGACGTCCGGATCCTCGTTGACGACCCGGGCGATGTCGCCGGCAAGCTTGATGATGAGCTTGGCCTGGACGTAGCTCGGCGCCGCCTTGCCGGCGAAGATCTTGACCCGCGGCGTCCAATCCTTGTTGGGGGCCTTCTTGATCGCCTGGTACAGGGCCACCGTCTCGACGAGGTTGAGAAGCTGGCGCTTGTACTCGTGGATGCGCTTGATCTGCACGTCGAACAGCGCCGTCGGATCGACCGCGATGCCGGTGCGCTCGGCGATCACCTGGGCGAGGCGCTTCTTGCGCAGCTTGCGCACCGCCGCGTAGCGCGTGCGGAATTCCGGATCGTCGGCGAAGGGCACGAGCTTGGCGAGCTCGGTCGGATCGTCGAGCACCCCCGCGCCGACCGTCTCGACGGCGAGCGCGGTGAGCTCGGGATTGGCGTTGTGCAGCCAGCGCCGGAAGGTGATGCCGTTGGTCTTGTTGACGATCTTCTCGGGCTCGATCTCGTGGAGATCCTTGAACACCGTCGACTTCAACAGGTCGCTGTGCAGCGCGGAGACACCGTTGACCCGGCGCGAGCCGTGGAAGGCGAGGGGCCCCATGCGCACGCGCCGGCCGTGCGACTCGTCGATCAGCGAGACCGCGGCGATATGGGCCGCGCCGCCCCGGGCATTCTTGCTCTGCTCCTCGAGGTGCAGCCAGTTGATCAGGTAGATGATCTGCATGTGGCGCGGCAGCAGCCGCTCCATCAGTTCGACCGGCCACGTCTCCAGCGCCTCGGGCAGCAGGGTGTGGTTGGTGTAGTGGAGGGTGTTGCAGGTGACCTGCCACGCATCCTCCCAGAGGAAGTCGTGCTCCTCCATCAGGATGCGCATCAGCTCCGGCACGGCGATGGCCGGGTGGGTGTCGTTGAGCTGGATCGCGGCGTGGTCGGGGAGGGTGCGCAGCGAGCCGCGCTCGGCGACGTGCCGGCGCACGAGATCCTGCAGCGAGGCGGAGGTGAAGAAGAATTCCTGGCGCAGGCGCAGCTCCTGCCCCTCGGCCGACGAATCGCTCGGATAGAGCACCCGCGAGATCGCCTCGGCCCGGGCGCGGCCGGCCACCGCGCCGACATGGTCGCCCGCGTTGAAGCGGGCGAGCTCGACCGGCGCGTCCGACTCGGCCTTCCACAGCCGCAGCGCGTTGACGTGGCGGCCCCGCCAGCCGACCACGGGGATGTCGTAGGCCACCGCGTTGACGGTCTCGGCCGGGTGCCAGTGGCGGCGGATATGGTGGTCGCCGTGGCTCGTCATGGTGACGTGGCCGCCGAACCCGATCTTGTAGGTCGATTCCGGCCGGGCGAACTCCCAGGGGTTGCCCTCGGAGAGCCAGGTCTCCGGCGCCTCGCGCTGCCAACCGTCCTCCAGCGACTGCCGGAAGATGCCGTGGTCGTAGCGGATGCCGTAGCCGACCGCCGGGATCGACAGGCTCGCCATGCTCTCCATGAAGCAGGCGGCGAGCCGGCCGAGGCCGCCATTGCCGAGGGCGGCGTCGGGCTCCGCGCCCTCGACCTCGCCGAGGTCGACGCCGAGGTCGCGCAGGGCTTGCCGGGTGGCCTGGACGAGGCCGAGATTGTTCATCGCGTCCGACAGAAGCCGGCCGATCAGGAATTCGAGCGAGAGATAGTAGACCCGCTTGTCCGGCACGGTGCCGGCCTGCCCCTCGTGGCAGGCATCGACGATCCGGTCGCGCAGCGCCAGCGCGGTGGCGGCGAACCAGTCGCGCTCGCGCGCCGTCTCCGGCGTCTTGCCCAGAATGTAGATGAGCTTGGCGCGGATATCCTCGCGCAGGGCCACCACGGGATCGGTCCCGTCCCGGCCGGCCGGCTTCACATATGTGGCGGCGGCGGCAGCCGGCTTCGTGGAAGAAGCGGATGTGTCCGCTTCGCCGCTCCTGAGGGACACGGACAGAGCTTCGTTCAGCACCGGAAAACCCCCTTCATCGCAGCCGATTCGATCGGTTCGCGCCGAACCCTGCCCGCTTCTTGCGGCGGGACGAAGTCCGACAACCCTGCGCCCGCATGGTGTTGTGGATGCCGAGGCTTGTCGAGACACAGATGGGCGGGGACCGCTTTCGCAAGTGGCGTGCCTGCCGTCCTGTGTCCTCGTCGACACAGGGCTGCCCCCACCGCAAGGCCCCGCGATGGGAAATGCCGTTCCCCGCTTGAAGGGCGCCTGAACGACCCTACCCCTCCGGACCGGACGACGGCGGCCGGGGAGATCCCATGACCGAGACGATCTGGTGGAAGAGCGGGACCGTCTATCAGGTCTATCCGCGCTCGTTCCAGGACACCGACGGCGACGGCGTCGGCGACCTTGCCGGCATCACCGCCCGGCTCGACTACCTCGCCTGGCTCGGCGTCGACGCCGTCTGGATCTCGCCCTTCTACCGCTCGCCGATGGCGGATTTCGGCTACGACGTGGCCGATTACTGCGCCGTCGATCCGCTGTTCGGCACGCTGTCGGACTTCGACACCCTGATCGCCGAGGCGCATCGGCGCCGCCTCAAGGTGATCCTCGACTTCGTCCCCAACCACAGCTCGATCGCGCATCCCTGGTTCGCCGAGAGCCGAGCGAGCCGAACCTCGCCCCGGCGCGACTGGTACATCTGGCGCGATCCGGCGCCCGATGGCGGCCCGCCCAACAACTGGCTCTCGAATTTCGGCGGCCCCGCCTGGACCCGGGACGAGGCCACCGGGCAATATTACTACCACGCCTTCCTGCCCGAGCAGCCGGACCTGAACTGGCGCAATCCCGCCTTGCGCGCGGCGATGCACGACGTGCTGCGCTTCTGGCTGGAGCGGGGCGTCGACGGGTTCCGGGTCGACGTGATCTGGCACCTCATCAAGGACGAGGGATTCCGCGACAACCCGGACAATCCCGATTTCGCGCCGCACCAGCCCGGCATCAACCGGTTCGCCCAGGTCTATTCCTGCGACCGGCCCGAGGTGATCGAGGTGATCGCCGGCCTGCGGGCGGTGCTGCGCGCGTTCGGGGAGCGGGTGCTGATCGGCGAGATCTACCTTCCGATCGAGCGGCTGGTGGCCTATTACGGCCCGGATCTGAAGGCCGCCGACCTGCCCTTCAACTTCCAGCTTCTCGAGACCCCGTGGCGGGCCGAGGCCGTGGCCGCCCTGGTGGCGGAATACGAGGCGGCGCTTCCCGAGGGCGGCTGGCCGAACTGGGTGCTCGGCAACCACGACCGCCCGCGCATCGCCGCCCGGGTCGGCCCGGCGCAGGCACGCGTCGCCGCGATGCTGCTCCTGACCCTGCGCGGCACGCCGACGCTCTATTACGGCGACGAGATCGGCCTCGGCCACGTGCCGATCCCGCCGGACCGGGTCCGGGATCCGTGGGAGCGGAACGAGCCCGGCCATGGCCGCGATCCGGTCCGCACGCCGATGCAGTGGGACGACGGCCCGGGCGCCGGCTTCAGCGCGGCCGAGCCGTGGCTGCCGCTGAGCGCGGATGCCGACCACCGCAACGTCGAGGCGATGCGCGACGACCCCGGCTCGATCCTGACGCTGCATCGCCGCCTGCTCGCCCTGCGGCGGGACCACGCCGCCCTCTCGGTCGGCGGCTGGCGCGGGATCGAGCTGCCGCCGGACCTCGCCGCGGAGATGTTCGCCTACGAGCGCTTCGCGGAGGGCGCCACCCTCCAGATTCTGCTCAATTTCGGAGCAGACCCCCGCGCGGTTCCCCTGGGCGAGGACGAGTGGGAGGTGCTGCTCTCGACGCGGCCCGGCCGCGCCGGGGAGCGCGGGCGAGGGCCGTTCCCCCTGGGGCCGGACGAGGGCGTGGTGCTGCGGCCGGAAACATCCAGATGAACGCATATGCGTCATCGACATGCGCTCCATGAGGCGCACGCGGGCGGCGCGACGCGAATCATACTCTGAACATGGCCTGAATTGTGCGATGCAACGGAACAGAGCGTAGTCCGGAGCATTGTGATGCGAAGCGCCGCAGCGGCCATCACTGCCGTCCAGACGCGGCGCCAGGGGCTCGGGGACGTTTCGATGGCATACGTGGATCTCGGCGACCTGCCGGCCGCCGAGGTGACGTTCTCACACGGACCCGATACGCGGTTCCCGCCGGATCACGGCCATTCTCTTCTTCCCCGGATTCTCTACGCCACCCCGGAGATGTCGGATTTCGTCAAGACCGGCGGTCTCGGCGAGGTCGCGGGCGCCCTGCCGCGGGCCCTGCGGCACCATTACGACGTGCGCGTGCTGATCCCGGGCTATGCCAGCGTGCTTGCCGGCCTGCAGAACCTCACCATCGTCGGCCGCCTTCCCGCCTTCGCGGGCGTGCCGGCCTGCGATCTCGGCTTCGGCACCACGGCGGACGGGCTCGGCGTCTACGCCCTGATCGCCCCCGACCTCTACGAGCGCGAGGGCACGCCCTACGGCGACGCCGCGGGCGATTTCGGCGACAACGACCTGCGCTTCGCCCGGCTCAGCCGGGCCGCGGCGGAACTCGCCGCCGGGCTCGACCCGTTCTGGTCGGCCGATCTCCTGCACCTCAACGACTGGCAGACCGCTCTGGCGCCCGCCTACATGGCGTGGCTCGGCATCCGCCGCCCGAGCGTGCTGACGATCCACAACCTCGCCTATCAGGGCCTGTTTCCCCGGGAGACCCTGGGGCGGATCGGAGCGCCCGACTATGCCTTCCAGATGGATGGCGTGGAGTTCTACGGACAGCTCTCCTACCTCAAGGCCGGCCTCTACCACGCCTCGCACGTCACCACGGTGAGCGAGACCTATGCCCGCGAGATCACCACGCCCGAGGGCGGCTGCGGCCTCGACGGGCTCCTGCGCACCCGCGCCGCGCAGGGGCGGCTGACGGGCATCCTCAACGGCATCGACGAGAGCTGGGACCCGCGCACCGACCCGCATCTGGCCGCCCGCTTCGAGCCGGACGACTGGAAGGGCAAGCGCGCCAACGCCGAAGAGGTGCGCAAGCAGTTCGGCATGGCGGTGTCCCGCGGGCCGCTCTTCGCCATCGTCTCCCGCCTCGTCCACCAGAAGGGGATCGACCTCAGCATCAGCGCCGCCGAATCGATCGTCGCCGGGGGCGGGCAGCTCGTCGTCATCGGCCAGGGCGAGGGCCGCTTCGAGGAGGCGCTCCGTGACTTGGCCGGACGCCACCCCGACCATGTCGGCGTCCATGTCGGTTTCCGCGAGACCGAGGCGCGCCGCATCTTCGCGGGCAGCGACTTCCTCCTGATGCCCTCCCGTTTCGAACCCTGCGGTCTGGCGCAGATGTATGCCCAGCGCTTCGGCTCCCTGCCGATCGTGCGCCGCACCGGCGGGCTCAACGACACGGTGGAGGACGGGGTCACGGGCTTCACCTTCGCGGATGCCTCGCCCCGGGGGCTGGTCTCGGCGATCGGCCGCGCCTTCGAGACGTTCGGGCAGAAGAAGCGGCTCAACACCATGCGCCGCAGCGCCATGTCGCGCGCCTTCGGCTGGGACCGGGCGGCGCTGAGCTATTGCGGCCTCTACGCCCGCGCCTTCGGCAACAACGCGGCCCGCCGCTGGAAGGCCGCCTGAGGCGCGCCCTCCGGGCCTACCGGACACCGAGACGGATCATCCCCACCCGACGGGCACGGAGCGCAAATCCACCGCCGCGGAGGGATGGACCGAACGCGGCATCGTCCCATCTACCCGGTTCCTGACAGAGAACCCGGCCTCGCGCCGTGCGCCCATGGATGCCCTGGTCACCGTCCCACGCGGCAACCCGCTGATCCGCAAGCTCCGCCACGGCGTCGATCTCGACGCCGGCGACCAAGCCATCCTGGCCGACCTGTTCCGGCCGGACCGCACCGCGGAGCCGCAGCAGGACATCGTCCGGGCGGGGGATCCGGCGGTCGGCGTCCATCTCGTCGTCGAGGGGGTCGCTTTCCGCTACAAGCTCGTGGACGACGGCCGGCGCCAGATCCTCGGCCTCCTCCTGCCCGGCGATTTCTGCGATCTGCAATCGGTCGTGCTCGGCCCCTCCGACCACTACATCGCGGCGCTGACCGCCTGCACCATCGCGGACGTGCCCCAGGACCGGATCGACGCCCTGGTCTTCCGCGACTCGCGCCTCGCCCGCGCCCTGTGGTGGGCGACGCTCGTCGACGAAAGCATCCTGCGGGAATGGCTCGCCAATATGGGCCAGCGCACCGCCGACCGGCGCCTCGCGCACCTGTTCTGCGAATTGCTGCTGCGCCAGCAGATCGTCGGGGCGGCCGGGTCGCATGAATGCCCGATGCCGATGACCCAGCCGATGCTCGCCGACATCCTCGGCATCACCACGATTCACGTCAGCCGCATCCTGCGCGACCTGCGCACCGAGGGCCTGATCCGGCTTCAGGACCGCCGTCTCCACGTGCCCGAGGTGGAGCGCCTGCGCGCCTTCTGCGATTTCGATCCGGCCTATCTCCACCTCATCCGGCGGCCGGAGGGCGAGGCCAGACCCTGATGCGCCGGACCTGATGCGCCGCTCGGCCGGACCGCGCGGCCCTGATCCCGGCGCAGCCCACCCCCTGCGGTGTCATGCCTGTACGGCAGGAAGAATCTTGCCGATTCTCCGCGCCCTTCGCCTGGGCCGTTGCCCGGGCCGCGCGTAGGCTGGCAGCCATGGCATCCCCCGATCCCGTCCCCCGGATCGCCCTGAACGATGGGCGATCGATCCCTCAGCTCGGCCTCGGCGTCTACCGCCTGGAAGCGGCGGCGGCGCCGACCCTCATCGGGACGGCGCTCGGAAACGGCTACCGCTCGGTTGACACCGCCGCGGTCTACGGCAACGAAGCCGGCGTGGGCCGGGCCCTGCGCGAGACGGCCGTGCCGCGGGCCGACGTGTTCGTGACGACCAAGCTGTGGAACGACAGCCAGGGCTACGACGCGACCCTGCGCGCCTTCGACGAGAGCCTCGTCCGGCTCGGACTCGACCATGTCGATCTCTACCTGATCCACTGGCCCTGCCCGGACCGTGGGCTCTATCTCGACAGCTGGCGCGCCCTGATCCGCCTCCGCGAGGAGGGCCGGGCCCGCTCGATCGGCGTCTCCAATTTCACCGAGGCGCAGCTCGACCGGCTCCTGGCCGAGACCGGCGAGGCTCCCGCCCTCAACCAGATCGAACTGCATCCCCACTTCCAGCAGCATGCCCTGCGCGCGGCCCATGCCCGGCTCGGCATCGTCACCGAGGCCTGGAGCCCGCTGGGCAAGGCGCAGGTTCTGGACGATCCGGTCATCGCCCGGATCGCCGGGCGCCTCGGCCGCACCCCGGCCCAGGTCGTGCTGCGCTGGCATCTCGAGACCGGTCACGTGGCGATCCCGAAATCGGCCACGCCGACCCGCATCAGCGAGAATCTCAACCTGTTCGGATTCACGCTCACCGCCGGGGACCGCGCGGCGATCGCCGGGCTCGACCGGGCGGATGGCCGGATCGGGCCGGACCCCGCGACGTTCCATTAGGACCCTGCGGGCCGAAACGGCCATCGTTTCGGTGCCGGGCCAAGGCTCCCGACCCGGGCTAACGCGACCTCATGGCCGCTATTTTCCTCGACGTCATTCCGGGGCGCCGCAGGCGAACCCGGAATCGACCCGTGTTGCGCGGCCTCTCGGAGCACTGTGCCCAATCATGGATTCCGGGTTCGCCGCGCGCCCCGGAATGAGGGGCATCGTGTGATCGTAGCAGCCGCAATCGATGGCGGCTCCTGTCCTCGACCTGAGTTCACGGCCTCGGCACCGACCTATCCCGCCAGCGGCAGCGGCTTGGCCGCGGCGAGCTGGGTGGCGCCCTTGCGCTCCAGCAGGCCCGGCGGCGGCACCGGAGCCTCGATGGTGCAGACCACGCCCTCGGGCTCGTAATGCAGGGCGACCGTGCCGGCGAGCTCGCGGGCGAGGCTGCGCTCGATCAGGCGCGAGCCGAAGCCCCGGCGGGTCGGCGGCTTCACCGGAGGGCCACCGGATTCGCTCCAGCGCAGGGACAGGCTCAGCTCGGGCCGGCGCTGCACCGTCCAGGTGATCGTGACCTTGCCCCCCTCCTTCGAGAGGGCCCCGTACTTGACCGCGTTGGTGCCGAGTTCGTGCAGGGCCATGGCGATGGAGAGCGCGAGCCGCGGCGCCAGCCGCAGGCGCGGCCCCGAGACAACGAAGCGGGCCTCCTGCCCGTCGGTGGCCTCCAGCGGGCGGATCGCGTCCGCCACCACGGTCTTCAGCTCGGCCCCCTCCCAGCTCTCCCGGGTCAGCACGTCGTGGGCCCGGGCCAGGGCGAGAAGGCGGGCCTCGAAGGCCCCGCGGGCGGCTTCCGCCTCCTCGCCCTCCAGGTTGCGCAGGGACTGCATCGCGATGGACTGGACGGTGGCGAGGGTGTTCTTCACCCGGTGATTCAGCTCGTTGATGAGCAGGCGCAGATGCTCCTCGGCCCGCTTGGCGTCGCTGACATCCACGCTGCAGCCGGTGAAGCCGAGGAAGTGCCCCCCGTCATCGAGCCGCGGCACGCCCTCGCAGCGCAGCCAGCGGATCTCGCCGTTGCGGTCGATCACCCGCATCTCGGCCCGGAACGGCTGCCGGCTCTGGAACGCCTCCTCGAAGATCGAGAGGAAGAGGGGCAGATCCGGCGGATGCACGATCGTCTCCCAGCCGCCCCCCGCCATCTCCGCGGCCGGACGGCCGAACAGGTGGTCGAAATGCATGTTGGCGAAGACGACCTGGGCGGTCTCGTCGGTCATCCAGATCAGGGCCGGCGCGGAATCGGCCATGTGGCGGAAGCGCGCCTCGCTCTCCTTGAGGGCGGAGAGGCCGCGCTGCGTCTCGGCGAGCGCCCGGTCGCGCTCCTCGCTGCGGGTGCGCAGGCGCAGGGAGGCCTCCGACAGCACGTCGCCGAGGCGACGGATCTCGTGGATCGGCGAGGCGATCCGCGGGATCGCCTGACCGCGGGCCAAAGCCGGCCCGGAGGCCGCGAGCTGGCGCAGGGGCTTGGAGACCCGTGACCAGAGATGCACGGCGAGCACCGAGGAGGTCGCCAGCACCAGCAGCCCGAAGCCGCCGAAGGCCCAGATCCAGCGATGCAGCCGCTCGTCGACGAGTTCGCGCGGGATGCTCGCCCCCGCGGTCCAACCGTTGAGCCGCGAGCGCGCCTCGACCACCGTGACGCGCTTGAAGGCACGGTCGCGGCCCTCCCAAACGCCGGGGGTCCCGGTCGCGGTCTGGCGCAGCGTCGCCAGCCGCGGGCGCCCGACCACGCCGGGCAGCTCGGGCAGGCGGGCGAGGACGATGCCCTCCCGGTCGGACACGCCCGAGACCCAGCCGCGCACCTGCTCGCGGGCCAGGATCCCCTCGATCCGGCTCACCGGCACCGTGAAGCTGAGGAAGTAGGTGACCACATCCTCGATCCGCACCGGCACGGCGACGGCGTAGCTCGCCTGATCCGGGGTCACGCCGGCGAGGTAGCCCGTCACCATCGAGCGCTGGCCGCTGATGCGCAGCTCGTGGTCGATCGGCAGGGAGGTGACCGGCAGCGGCGCCCCGGCCTTCAGCGCAGTGTTGACGACCTGCTGGCCGTCGAGGCGGCGCAGCACGATGTCGAGGCCGGTGGCGTCGCGCACGAGGCGGGCCTGGTTCTCGAAATTGGCGAATTCGCCGTCCTTGAGCCGCGGCGAGGTCGCGAGCGTCTGGAGCACCGAGACGAGGCCCGCCGTGTCGCGGTCGATCGAGAGGGCGATGCCGCGCACGTTCTCCCGCGCATCCTGCTCGAAGCGGGCGCGCTCCGTCGCGGCATAGCGGGTCAGCAGGATCGCGGTGAAGATCAGGCCCGGCCCGATCAACGCGATCACCAGCATGATCAGGTAGAACTGGGTGGAGAAGCCGCGCTGGCCGAACCGGACGGACAGGCGCCGGATCAGGCCGTCCCGCGGCGCCGGGGACGCAGGCGGGGCGGGGCCGGCATCCGAGGGAGAGACGGCGGCCTCCGGCACCGGGGGGCGGGAATCAGGGTCGCTGTGCAGCACGATCGACATGCCCTAGGTCCCGCGCCGGATCGATCCGGTCACGCACCCGCTGCTTGAGGGTCTTCACGTCGGGGAAGCCGCCGTCGCGCACCCGCTCCCAGATCGTCTCGCCCTCGAAGGCGATGACGAAGACGCCGCCGGTGCCCGGCACCAGGGCGACCTCGCCGAGATCGTCGCGGAAGGTGGAGAGAAGCTCCTGCGCCATCCAGGCGGCGCGGAGCAGCCACTGGCACTGGGTGCAGTAGGTGATCGCGACACGCGGCCGGCCGGGAGGCGACGGGAGGGGGTCGTCGGGAGCCTCGTCCATTCCGGGGACAGCGTCCCTATCGGCCGGGCGTTGTCAACCGTCCGCTCTTCCCGCGATGGGCCCGTGCCCCTATCTCCCGACCCGTCAAGGTCCCGCTTTCGGCGGGACAGGTCCCCGTCCGTCCCGGAGTTCGCCGCCCATGCCCGTCTCCCTCAGCCCCCGCGCCGCGGCCCGCGCGCCGCTGCGCACGCCCGTGCTCGGCCGGCTCGCCAGCGCCCTCGCCGCGCTGTGGCTGTCGCTGTGCCTGTCGGGCTGCGGAGCGATCAACCGCGTGCCGAGCCTGGAGGAGCAGGCCAAGTCCTCGTGGAGCGAGGTGCAGAACCAGTACCAGCGCCGGGCCGACCTGATCCCCAACCTCGTCGAGACCGTGAAGGGCTACGCCAAGCAGGAGCAGGAGACGCTGACCAAGGTGACGGAGGCGCGTGCCAAGGCGACCAGCGTGCAGGTCGATGCCTCCACGGTCAGCGACCCGGCGAAGTTCAAGCAGTTCCAGGACGCGCAGAACCAGCTCTCCGGCGCGCTCGGGCGCCTGCTCGCCTCCGTCGAGGCCTATCCGGACCTGAAGTCCAACCAGAACTTCCTGGCCCTGCAATCCCAGCTCGAGGGCACCGAGAACCGCATCGCGGTGGCCCGGCGCGACTACATCCAGTCGGTCCAGGCCTACAACACCGAGATCCGCACGATTCCGGGTCGCTGGATCGCCGCGTGGTTCTACCCCGAGGCCAAGCCCATGGAGACCTTCACCTCGACGCCCGGCGCCGAGCGCGCGCCGAACGTGAAGTTCTAGCGTCCACCGTCGGTGAGCCTGACCGCGCACGGACCGGCGGCCCGCGGCCTCGGCCCTTGGCTGCTGGCGCCGCTGGCCGCCCTGCTGCTCGCCCTCGCCGCGGGGGCGGCGCTCGCCGCGGAGCCCGCCCTGCCGACGCTCACCGGCCGCGTGGTCGACGGCGCGAACCTCCTCGCGCCCGAGGCGAAGGCGCGGATCGAGGCCAAGCTCAAGGCGCATGACGACAAGACGGGCGATCAGGTCGCCGTCGCCACCGTGCCCTCGCTCCAGGGCCTCACCGTCGAGGATTTCGCCAACCGCCTGTTCCGGGCGTGGAAGCTCGGCCAGGCCAAGACCAACAACGGCGTGCTGCTCCTCGTGGCGCCGACCGAGCGCAAGGTCCGCATCGAGGTCGGCTACGGCCTCGAAGGGGCGCTCACCGACGCGCTCACCAAGGTCATCGTCACCACGGCGATCACGCCGCGCTTCAAGCAGAACGACTTTTCCGGCGGCGTCGAGGCCGGGGTCGACGCGATCCTCTCGATCCTGTCGGGGGATGCCGAGGAATGGCAGCGCCGCGCCCCCGTGCGGGGGGATGCGGTCGATCCCGTCACGGTCGTGTTCTGGATCGTCGTCATCCTGGTGCTGATCCTCGTGCTCGCCCGGATGAATTCCGGCGGGCGGCGCAAGCGGGGCGGGGGCATCGTGTTCGTGCCGGGCCCGTCTTCCGGCGGCTGGAGCGGGGGCTTCTCCGACGGCGGCGGGTTCTCAGGGGGCGGCGGGTTCTCCGGCGGCGGCGGCTCGTCGGGCGGCGGGGGAGCCTCCGGTGACTGGTAGCGCGGCGATCCTGACCGAATCCGAGCGCGCGCGGATCGCCCAGGCGATCGGCCGGGCCGAGGCCGGCACCGCGGGCGAGATCGTCGTGCTGGTGGCCGCCCGGGCCGGGCTCTACCGCTCGCCGGCCCTGGGGCTGGCCCTCGGGGTGAGCCTCGCCTTGCCCTGGCCGCTGATCCTGCTGACGCATGTGTCCGCCGCCGAGATCGCGCTCGCCCAGGCCGGGGCGGTGCTGGCGGCGCTGGCCGCCACGCTGAACGAGCGGGTGCGGATCGCGCTCACGCCCCGCCCCTGGCGACGGGAGCGGGCCCACGCGGCCGCCCGCCGCGAGTTCCTGGCTCACGGCCTCCCCGGCACGCGGGGCCGCACCGGCGTCCTGATCTACGTGGCCCTGGCCGAGCGCTACGCCGAGATCATCGCGGATTCCGCGGTCCGCGCGCGCATCCCGGAGAGCGAATGGCACGGCATCGTCTCCGACCTTCTCGCGGCGGCGGGGCAGGGGGCGCTCGGGGCCGGGCTCGCCGCCGCGGTGGAGCGCGTGGGCGCGCGGCTGGAAGCGGCCCTGCCGGGCGACGCCGCGGGCGACGAACTGCCCAACCGGGTCATCGTGCTGGACTAAGCGGTCGGACCGTGCAGCGCCCGGTTGAGAGCCGGCCGCGTTTGCGCAAGCCCACCCCCGGCCGGAGGCCTTGAACAAACGCGGCCGGTGTAAGTCCGGGCAACTGGTCGGGGGAAGAAAATTGCGCCAAACAGAGCCCGCTTAAGGCCGCCTGCATCAAGAACGCGGCCACTCACGGAGCGAGGCGTCGATGGGCGCGTTACAGAAGCACGGGCCCTGGGCCCTGGTCGGAGCATTGGGCGCCGCGGCGCTCGCCATCGTCGCGACCCATCGCGGCGAGGCCATCAACGCCCTGTGGGTCGTGGTGGCGGCGGTCTGCGTCTACCTCATCTCCTACCGCTATTATTCCCTCTACATCTCCGACCGGGTGATGCGCCTCGATCCGACGCGCGAGACGCCGGCCCACCGCCACAACGACGGCCTCGACTACGTTCCCACCAACAAGACCGTCCTGTTCGGCCACCACTTCGCGGCGATCGCGGGCGCGGGCCCGCTGGTCGGCCCGGTGCTCGCCGCGCAGATGGGCTACCTGCCCGGCATGCTCTGGATCCTGGCGGGCGTCGTGCTCGCGGGCGCGGTGCAGGACTTCATGATCCTGTTCATCTCGATGCGCCGCGACGGGCGTTCGCTGGGCGAGCTGATCCGGGCCGAGCTCGGCGTGATCCCCGGCGTGATCGCGCTGTTCGGCACCTTCATGATCATGGTGATCCTGCTCGCCGTGCTGGCGATGATCGTGGTCAAGGCGCTGGCCGAGAGCCCCTGGGGCACCTTCACGGTCGCGGCCACGATCCCGATCGCGATCCTGATGGGCCTCTACGCGCGCTACATCCGGCCGGGCAAGATCGGCGAGGTCTCGATCATCGGCTTCGTCCTGCTGATGGCCGCGATCCTCGGCGGCGGCCAGATCAACGAGCACCCGGTCTGGGGCCCGGCCTTCACCTTCACCGGCACCCAGCTGACCTGGATGCTGATCGGCTACGGCTTCGTCGCCGCGATCCTCCCCGTTTGGCTGTTGCTCGCCCCGCGCGACTACCTCTCGACCTTCCTCAAGATCGGCACCATCGTCGGCCTGGCGCTCGGCATCGTCGTCGTCGCGCCGCACATGCAGATGCCGGCCATGACGAAGTTCGTCGACGGCACCGGCCCGGTCTGGGCGGGCTCGCTGTTCCCGTTCCTGTTCATCACCATCGCCTGCGGCGCGGTGTCGGGCTTCCACGCGCTGATCGCGTCGGGCACGACCCCCAAGCTCGTCGACAACGAGATGGACACCCGCTTCATCGGCTACGGCGGCATGCTGATGGAGAGCTTCGTGGCGATCATGGCGCTGGTGGCCGCCAGCGTGATCGATCCAGGCATCTACTTCACCATGAACTCGCCGGCCGGCCTCGTCGGCACCACGCCGGAAAGCGCGGCGGCGGCCGTGACCAACCTCGGCTTCCCGATCGCCGCCGACGTCATCGCCCAGACCGCCAAGGATGTCGGCGAACACTCGATCATCTCGCGCGTCGGCGGCGCCCCGACGCTCGCCGTGGGCATGGCCCACATCATCTCCTCGGCCGTCGGCGGCAAGGCGATGATGGCCTTCTGGTACCACTTCGCCATCCTGTTCGAGGCCCTGTTCATCCTGACGGCCGTCGATGCCGGCACGCGGGCCGGGCGCTTCATGCTCCAGGACCTGCTCGGCCTGCTCTCGCCGCGCTTCAAGGACACCTCGGCCTGGGCCCCGAGCCTGGTGGCGACCGGGCTCTGCGTGGCGGCCTGGGGCTACTTCCTCTACCAGGGCGTGACCGATCCGCTGGGCGGCATCTACACGCTCTGGCCGCTCTTCGGCATCTCGAACCAGATGCTGGCGGCGGTGGCCCTGACGCTCGCCACCGTAGTGATCTTCAAGATGAAGCGCGAGCGCTACGCCTTCGTCACCATCATCCCGACGATCTGGCTCTGCATCTGCACCCTGACCGCCGGCTGGCAGAAGATCTTCTCGCCCGACCCGAAGATCGGCTTCCTCTCCCACGCGGAGCGGTTCTCGACGGCGATCGCCGAGGGCAAGGTGCTGGCGCCGGCCAAGAACATGGCCGACATGCACAAGATCGTCTTCAACGACCGGATCGACGCGGCCCTCGCCGTGTTCTTCGTCGGCCTCGTCGTGGCGATCGTGGTGTTCGGCGTCATGGCCTGCGTGAAGGCCTACCGTGCCGATCGCTGGACGGCGCTGGAAGCCGACCCCAGGCTCGCCCCGGCGGAGTGACACCATGGCAGTCCCGGCCCCGTCGCAGAGTTTTCGCGATCGCCTCAAGGCGTTCAACAAATGCGTCTGCGACGGCGCACGCCTGATGGTCGGACAGGGCGATTACGGCGCCTACGTCGCCCACATCGCCAAGACCCACCCGGACCAGGCGCCGATGACCGAGCGGGAGTTCTTTCGCAACCGCGAGAATGCCCGTTTCGGCGTCGGCAACACCTCAGGTTTCCGCTGCTGCTGAGCGGCGGAAACCAGCACGAACGAAGAGGCGCCGTCATCCGCGAAAT
Organism: Methylobacterium sp. Leaf118; assembly: GCF_920984675.1. GTDB lineage: Bacteria > Pseudomonadota > Alphaproteobacteria > Rhizobiales > Beijerinckiaceae > Methylobacterium. The sequence goes on along the minus strand of NZ_CAKLBV010000002.1, from coordinate 6,749 downwards.
TCCCGCGATGCGGCGCTTTTTCGCGTGCAAGTAGCGAAAGCTTGGCTACTCTCCCGCCCGCATGGAGATGCGGACGACAATGCACGCAGATGACGACCGGCGCGGGACCAGGGGTTTCGTGGCCTTCGACGAGGGAGCGAAGGGCCTGACCGGCCTCGTGGTGAAGGGGCTGCTCCTCACCGCCGTGACCTTCACGATCTATCGCTTCTGGTACATGACCGACCTGCGGCGCTTCTTCTGGAGCCGCACGCTGATCGCGGGCAGCCCGGCCGAGTATCTCGGCCGCGGCAAGGAGCTGTTTCTCGGCTTCCTCGTGGCCCTCGCCATCCTGGTGCCGGTCTACCTCGTCCTGTTCATCCTCGGCTTCGCCGTGCCGCTCTTCGCGCCGGCCGTGCCGATCCTGTCGGGCGTGTTCCTGTTCCTGCTCGGGCAATACGCGGTCTTCCGCGGGCGGCGCTACCGCGCCTCGCGCACCCGCTGGCGCGGCATCCGCCTGGGCCAGGACGGCTCCGCCGCCGCGTATCTGCTGCGCGCCACCCTGTGGTGGCTCCTCACGATCCTGACGCTCGGCCTCGCCTTCCCGTTCATGCGCGCCAGCCTGGAGCGCTACCGCATCGACCACACGCTGATCGGCGAGAGCCGGCTGCGCTCGACCGCGACGGGACGCTCGGTGCTGCTGCCCTGGCTCGCCTTCTACGGGGTCGGCCTGCTGCCGATCCTCGCGACCGGACTCGCCTTTCTGAACAATGTCGACTTCTCTCCGCCCGTGGACCTGTTCGTGCCGCATCCGAAGGGCAAGGGGAACGCCTTCATCTTCAATCCCCGCTACGCGGGCACGGCGGTGGCCACGTCCTTCGGCTGGTTCATGGCCACGCTCGGCTTCGCCCTCCCGCTGATCCTGCTGCTGATCCCCTTCTATCGCGCCCGCGAGACCCGCGCCTTCCTCTCCGCCACGCATCTGGGGGAGGCGCGCCTCACCTCGCACCTGAAGGCGCGCTCCTTCTACTGGCCCTACTTCGTCTACCTGGTGACGGTGGCCTGCTTCAGCCTGGTGATCGGCATCCTCGTCGCGATCGTGTTCGGCGTCATCGGCCCGACGGCCAACCCCGGCCAGCAGTCGGCGGCCCTGTTCGGCGGCGGGCTGCTCTATGTCGCCACGGTGTTCGGCATGGCGGTGATCTACACCCGCGTCGTGATGCTCGGCCTGTGGGAGGCGGTGGCGAACGCGACCCGCATCGAGAACGTCGCCGCCCTCGAGGCCATCGTCGCCTCCTCGCGCACGCCCGCGAGCGGCCTGAACGAAGGTCTCGCCGACGCGCTCGATGTCGGCGGCGCCCTGGAAATCGGGTTCTGAGGCGGGTGAGCGCGCCACTGACCACCACGGGCCGCTACTTCGACGGGCGCAGCGCCCGCGCCCATGGGGTGCGGCTGCAGCTCGGCGAGCGGCTGGAGATCGTGGGCGAGGACCGGCGGCTCGATTGGAGCTTGCTCGACCTGCGCGCCGCCGAGACCGCGCCGCCGCTCACCCGGATCGGGCATTCGAGCGCGCCGGGCAGCGTCGAGTTCGAGGACACGGCCTTCGCCGACGCGCTGGCGGCGTGCTGCCCCGACCTGGCCCGGACCGAGCGCGGGGGCGGGCTGACCCGCCTCGTGCTGTGGTCGATCGCGGCGGGGGTCTCGGTGGTGCTGACCGCGCTCTACGGCGTCCCGGTAGCCTCCCGCCTGATCGCCCCGCTGGTGCCCGCGGCGATCGAGGCGCGCCTCGGCGAGGCGGTCGACCGGCAGGTGGTCGGGCTTCTCGGCACTCCGCCCCTGTGCCTTGAGCCGGAGGGACGGGCGGTGCTCGACCGGCTGACGGCGCGGCTTTCCGCCACCATGTCCCTGCCGGTGGCCCCGCAGGTGAGCGTGCGCCGCCACGCCCTGGCCAACGCCCTGGCCCTGCCGGGGGGCCGGGTCATCATCCTGTCGGACATTCTCACGAAGTCGAAGAGCCCCGACGAGTTCGCCGGCATCCTCGCCCACGAATTCGGGCACGTGGCCGCCCGCGACCCCGTGCGCTCGATCATCAGGGCGGGCGGCACCTCGTTCCTGCTCAGCCTCGTCCTCGGCGACCTGACCGGCTCGACCGTGCTGGTGACGATCGGCCAGGCGGCGATCTCGGCGGGCTATTCCCGCGATGCGGAGCGCGCGGCGGACGCCGCCGCCGTGTCGGCGGTGGGCCGGGCCGGCGGCGACGGGCGGGCGCTGGCCGGCATCCTGGAGCGCATCACCGACGGGGCGCATGAGCGACCCAGCGCGACCGCCTTCCTGCGCTCGCACCCCTACACCGCCGAGCGGGCGAGGACGATCCGCGCCACGGCGGGAGAGACCCCGGCCAACGTCCCGGGCACGAGTGGCCTCCTGACGGAGGCCGAGTGGCAGACCCTGCGCGGCATCTGCCCGCCCAAGGAGACGAAGGCCAAGGAGACGAAGGCCAAGGATCCGAAGGCCAAGGAACCGACAGCCAAGGAACCGACAGCCAAGGAACCGACAGCCAAGGAACCGAACCCAAAAGACCCGAAGGCGGACGATCCGAAGCCGAAGGATCGGCAGGACGGGACGACCGGGGATGGCGCCGCGAGCCCACCCACCCGGCCCCCGTAAGCGGTGCCCCGCCTCGCCCGGGAGCATCACTCGGCAGACGCGGCGGCGACGGTCGGCCCCTCGAAGACTCATCCGCTCCGCAGCCCCCGGGCGGGAGGTTCCCGGATCACGGCCCACTGTATCCTTTCGTACAATTCAGTCCTCGCCACGGCACGGAGACTTGTCGCGAGCGGTCTCACACCGATCCCCATGCGACCTTCTGTCGTTCAACACCTGTTCATCTCCCGAAATTCCGGGGAACAGCTTTCGGTGCGATTGGATTAGGGTCGCAGCATCCGACCCCGTGGGTCGCTCCCACGGGACGTCCGTCTTCATGCCCACTTCGCCCGAGAAGCCGCAGGCGCCTGGCCCCAACACGCCGGTGAGCGGGAGCGGCGGCCCCATGGGCGTCATCGATCAGCACCACGACATCTTCTTCGCGGCTGTCGAGCGGACGCGTATGCCGATGATCGTCACGGACCCGCGCCAGCCGGACAACCCGATCATCTTCGCCAACCGGGCCTTCATCCGCATGACCGGCTACACGGTCGAGGCGCTGATCGGGAACAATTGCCGCTTCCTCCAGGGGCCCGAGACCGACCGCGACACCATCGCGGAGGTGCGGTCCGCCATCGCCGAGCAGCGGGAATTCGCCACCGAGATCCTGAACTACCGCAAGGACGGGTCCTCGTTCTGGAACGCGCTGTTCGTGAGCCCGGTCTTCAACCGCTCGGGCGACCTCGTCTACTTCTTCGGCTCCCAGCTCGACGTCTCGCGCCGTCGCGACGCGGAAGAATCGCTCTACCAAGCGCAGAAGATGGAGAGCCTGGGCCAGCTCACCGGCGGCATCGCCCACGACTTCAACAATCTCCTGCAGGTCGTCTCCGGCCACAACGAGGTGATGCTGGCGCTGCTCGATCATCCCACCCTCGACGTGGCCCGGATGCGCCGGGCCGGCGAGGCGGTGCGGGCGGCGACCGACCGCGCGGCCAAGCTCACCCACCAGCTCCTCGCCTTCTCCCGCAAGCAGCGCCTGGAGGGGCGGCTCCTCAACCTCAACGGCCTCGTCGAGGGCATGAGCGAGATGATCGGCCGGACGCTCGGCGAGGACATCGAGCTGCGATCCGTGCTGGCGGCGGACCTCTGGGCGACGCGCATCGACCCGACCCAGGCCGAGGTGGCCCTCCTCAACGTGCTCATCAACGCCCGCGACGCGATGCCGGACGGCGGCACCGTGACGGTGCGGACCGGAAACCAGCTGATCGAGGACGAGGACACCGCGCTCACCAGGACGGTGCCGCCGGGGGCCTATGTGGTGGTCTCGGTGACCGATACCGGCTCGGGCATGCCGCCGGAGATCCTCACGCGGGTGATGGAGCCGTTCTTCACCACCAAGGGGGAGGGGCGGGGCACCGGGCTCGGCCTTGCCATGGTCTACGGCTTCGTCAAGCAGTCGGGCGGCTCGGTCAAGATCCATTCCGAGGTCGGCCACGGCACGACCGTGCGCCTCCTGTTCCCGGCCTCCGATCAGAAGGCCGAGGAAGAGGCCAAGCCCGTCCAGCGCGCCGCCGACCGGCACGGCACCGAACGGGTGCTCGTCGTCGACGACCGGCCGGACGTGGCGGCGACGGCGGGCACGATCCTGGAGGATTTCGGCTACCGGGTCGTCGTGGTCGATACGCCGAAGGCGGCCCTCGACATCCTCGACGGCGAGGAGCGCATCGACCTCCTGTTCACCGACCTGATCATGCCCGGCGGCATGAACGGCGTGATGCTGGCCCGCGCCGCCCGGGAGCGTCAGCCGAAGATCACGGTGCTGCTCACCACCGGCTATGCCGAGGCCTCGCTGGAGCGCACCGACGCGGGCGGTACCGAGTTCGAGATTATCAACAAGCCCTACAAGCGCATGGAGCTCGCCCGCCGGGTGCGCCGCGTCATCGATGGCCCGACCGGCGTGGGGTAGGGCCTCCGCCCCGCTTGCCCGCGATGAATCCGCGACCGCCCGCCCGGCGCCCTCAGGAAAGACGTTGACTCGCGCCCCCGGAGCCGTTCAAAACGCATCCGTTGCGGGCGTAGTTCAGTGGTAGAACGTCAGCTTCCCAAGCTGAATGTCGTCGGTTCGATCCCGATCGCCCGCTCCAACCCCTTAGCGCATTGCCATCAGGCGGTTGCGAGGACTTCCTCAAGTTCTTTCGAGGCTGTTCTGGTATCAGATTTCGGCCTGATACCAGCATGATACCAGTTTCAGGCCTGGCCCATGGCCCGCCTGATTCGGCCTGGGACAGCCCCTCGAACTTTCCTGTGTCGAACTCCGGCACCCTCGCACGAAAGATAGGTGGTCACCCTCCGGAGGCCGCCATGCCCGCCAACGCCTACCTCAGCCTGACCTCGCTCTCCGGGACGCGGCCGCATGCCGTCCCCGACGACGTGCGGGGATTCCGCCGCGAGGACCCCGCCGGCCGGTGCGCGGCCTGCCGCCACCATGCCCGCATCGAGGGCCCGGCGCCGGCGACGCGCTACACGGGCGAGGCCGCGGTCGCCGACGTCTGCCTGGCGTACCGGCGGGAGCTCCTCATCGCCCGGCCGACGACGCGCCGGTACGGGCGGTTCGAGGCGTTGCCGGCGCCTGCGCGAGCTGACACCGTGTCGGCATGAGCGACCCTCTCTACCCATCCCAGGACGGCCCCGGCGCCGGCGCGGTCGTCAAGGTCGTGGTCCGCGTCATGGTCGGCCCGGACCGCAGCACCGTCGTCGTCCGCCGCGGCGGGGAGCCGGTGCTCCTTAACGAGGTCCGCCCGCACGGGGCAGAGGCGGACGGCCTGGGCCCCGCCGTCGAGACCGCTATCCGCGAAAAATTTCAGCCCTGAGAGGTTAACGGAGGGCCTCAGACGGGTCCTGAAAGTGACTTCTATAGAAGTCATTCTTGAGAACAGAACGAGAACCTGACTCGTACAAACTACATTAATAAATTGCATTTTACTGATGTAGTTAAGGTGTTCAAACGGTAAGCGCAATATTCCCGAACGGTCGGTCTAATTTTATGGAATCGATTCAGATAAATCAGAAGCGCTCCTCGTCATGGTGGCACCATCGAAACCAGGGAGCACACCCGATGCGCATCATCGACAAGCACCAGCTCGACGCCGACACCCTCCGCCGCGAGCTCGAAGAGGCCCGCCGCGTTCAGGAGCAGTGCCTCGCCAGCGGCGTGAACCACAGCACCTGGATGGGGGCCGCCTTCTCCGGGGCCGACCTCGCCTACGGCTACTGGAAGGAGGGCACCGATATCGCGTGCGCCCTCCTGAAGGGTGAGGAGCGCCTCAAGGCCATCGCCGCGGGCAGCGAGGCCGTGCAGCTTCGCATCCTCCGCGTCCCCTGCCGGGAAGAGGCTGAGGCAGCGGCCATGTGCCTGGTGTGGGGCGACGACCGCGCCGCCGCCTAACGGGCCTTGGCCTTCCCCTTCCGCCGCTCGGCATCGCGCCGGGCGTAGCGGGCCCCGAGCTCGGCGGCATTGCGGGGCGGCCCTTCCTGACAGAGGGCCGCCCCGCGCAGCGCGTGGGCGAACCTCGGCGCGAGGGCAGTATTTTTACGAAATCTATTCCTTCCAAGATATTCCGTCTGCGTGCCTACAATCTACCCTTGTGACCCGTAGGTGTCCCTCCCATCTGCTGCCTTCGTCGTCTGCTTCGACGTGGTGAGATCCGTGCCGTATGCTCGCCCAGTCGTGCCAACCAGTATAGCGGCAGACCAGCGAGATCAGCGTCGCCGAGACGTGCGGCGGCCGCACCTAGCGTGCAAACGCGCCGAAACCGGACCGTGGCCAGCCACGTTCCACAACCAGGCCGACGCGGTCGTTCAGGAGGCGTCCGAACCGGACTCCAGGAACCTGACTGTAGGTAGCCCTACCTCGTACTGGTCGCCGGACTGGATTGCGCCGCAGCCCGAAACCCGGACAACGCTCCCCAGCCATCTAGTTGAAGCCGAAGAATGCGAAGCTCGTGAGGTGGGGCGGGCCGACCGATAGGCACCCAACATCGATGCCTCCGCCGACTGTGTTTCGGCGTGCAACTATGACCCCTTGAGGCGGGGGATCGGCGTCCAATTCTGACCCCCTAACCTCGTTCTCG
>NZ_CAKLBV010000001.1 GCF_920984675.1 Methylobacterium sp. Leaf118 | reverse complement strand
AGCCGGCTGTTTCCCGACGCCTCGGGCCGGGTCTCGCGGCGGCTCGCCTTCGAGCCCGGCGGCCCGGCCCTGCGCCGAAGCCCCGCCGCCGGCCCGGTGCAGGTCGCTCTGCGCCGCGCCGGGCTCGAGGCCGCCCTCTCGCGCGATGCCGGGCGCTACCTATGCAACGCCGCCTATTACCGGGTGCTGGCGCAGGGCTGTCCGGCGGTGTTCCTGCACATCCCGATGCCGCCGCGCACGGCCCGTCCCTCGCGCGGGGGACGCGCCTCCCGTGATCCCGAGCGTTGGGTCGCGGCCTTCGCCGAAGCGGCCCGAGTGCTGATGGTGCGCAGCCGGCGCGGTTAGGGCACCGGAACGTCCTCCGTCAGCCGATCGACCGAGAGGAGGTAGGCCACGAGCGCGCTCTGCTCGGCATCCGAGAACCCAGCCTGCCGGTCGGCCCAGTAGGCATGGCCCGCGCCGGTGACGCGGGCGGTGCGGGCTTTCTCGGACCCTGCATTGGCGGTGATGACCCGAGCGCGCAGGCCGCGGTCGACCAGAGCCCGGAGGCTCTGGGCCGGGTCCGGCGTCACCCCGGCATCGACCGTGCCGGGCACGCCGAGATGCCGCTCCGGGTCCGGCCCGACGGCGACGCCGGAATCGTGCAGGTAGGGTGCGCTCCAGGCGAGCCCCACGAGATTCGGGATCTTGTAGCCGCCCCCCGTTCCGGCATGGGCCCAGCCGAGCTGGACCTGTCGCAGCGCCGCCCCCTCCAGGGGAATCGGCACGAGCGTCGGATCGGCTGGCAGCGGGAAGGGCGTGTTCGTGGCGAACATCGTCGGCGGAGCGAGGCGCGCCTCCATCTTGGCTCCGGCACGCGCCCGGCTCGGCTCGGTACCGATCTCCGCGACCGGCACGATGCGGTTGGCGGTAAGCGCCGGCCCCGCATGGCAACCGGCGCAGCTTGCGCGCTCGAACACCGCGCGACCGGTCGTCCGCTTCTCGGTCTCGCCGGGCCCGGCGTCGGGGGCGCGCAACAGGTTCTGGAAGGCCGACATGGCGTTGTTGGCGTGGTTGGCCGGCTCGCCGGGCACGGAGGCGAACAATCCGTTGTCGGTCATGTAGTTGGTGGCGGGAAAGCTCGGCAGCACCGCGTAGCGGTTGAGACCGGGCGAATCCGGCGTCGGGTCGGCGGCGGCCAGCACCTCGGTCGGACGTTGCGGACCGGCCGGATCGTAGCGGAGGGCCTGCGCGGCGGCGCCCTGCAGCACCGTGCCGAGATAGAGTTCGGGATCGAGTCCGAACAGCGTCCGGGCGGCGGCCGTCTGCTGCGTCGTGTCGGAATTGGCGGCGTGAACGTTGTTGTTGAGCGAGGACAATCCCTTGAACGGCCCCACGGCCTCGCGTCCGCTCCAGCTGTAGGGCTCACTGTAGGCTGAGAAGCTCGACGGGATCGAGGTCGGGTTCGTCACACGGTCGGCAGAGGAATCGAAGCTGCCCGGGGGCCAGCTCGCCACCTGAACCTTGGCGGCGGCCTCGAAGGATGGAGGATCGGGCAAGGGGATCCTCGTTCCCTCCTGCGACGTGACGGTGCGGCCCGGGTCGCCCGGATGAGCCTCGAGGTCGAGGCTGCCGTGCATGAAGTAGGCGCTCGCGTTCTTCGAGAGCGCCATGAGCAGGCCGGCATTGAGATCAGCGTTGGGAGCGCCCTCCACCACCTTGCCAGAGGCCGGATCGACCGCCGCGTGGCAGAGCGCACAGGTGATGCCCATGCGCAGATGGCCGCGATCGTAGAACGTGCGGATGCCGAGGATGAAGCGGGAGCCACGGGCCACGTCGAGGCCGGTCGGCACCTCGTCGCCCTTGCGCCAGACGCGGTCGCCGACCGTCATGTCTCGGGCCATTCGCACTTTGAGGTTGCCCGTGCCCTCGCCACCGAGCGCCGCCACGGCACGCGCCACCTCGAACGGCGACAGACCGCCGTCGAGCATGCCCATCACGTCGGTGAGGAAGACCTCGTTGCCGAAGGTCTCGCGGTAGAAGGCCTCGCGTCCGCGCTCGACCAGTGCCGCGTCGATCGCGATCGCTCCCCGCTCCGGTGACAGCGCCGCCCGGCCTTCGGGGCTCGCCTTCATCCCCTCCGCCTCCTCGGCGGAGACGCGCCGCCCGAGCAGATCGTAGGCGGTGCGCAGGGCGTAGCGGTCGCCGTTCAGCACATCCCCGGCCACGGGCATCGGCGCGTAGCTGAAGCGGGCGAACGCCCCAACGGCGACGACCGCTCCAGCGGCCAATCCTGAAGCGACGAGCGCGCGAAATGGCCAGCCCATGGGGAGCGTCAATTCCTTGATGAAAGCGGGGCCAGCCCCGTCCCGCGACAACACGGTCCGGTCGCGATCGTTCATCCGGCACAATCATTTGTGACAAATCTGGTTATTCCACCTGCACGCAAGGTGATCCCGCCGTTCGTTCCTGCGATCTTTTGGCACTCGCCGCGATTCGACGTAGCTCGCCGACGAACCTGCTAATCTATGTTGGCGCAGCGCGCGGCAAATCGCGGGACAACGGAGGTGCGGGGCATGCGCCCTTGCGCAAGTCCGTGATCAACGCACAGGACCTGATGCCTACCAAGACTGCCCTTGCCCCTGCCCTGCCCATCGGCGAGGGGCCCATGCTCGCCTTCGACGTCCAGCACCGTCTCGGCACCCTCCTCGCGGAAGCCTATGCCCGAATGCCGGGCAGTCCGAGCACCGGCTCGAACCGCTTCGACGAACTTCTCGCCCGGCTCGAGACCGTCCTGGTGGCGCAGGAGGGCCGGGATGAGGAGACGTTCCGCTCGTCCATCATCGAGATGACTCCGCGGCTCTACAACTTCGCGATGTCGTTGACGAAGAACCCGTCGGCCGCCGACGACCTCGTTCAGGACACGTTCCTGCGGGCCTGGCGCAGCCGGTCGCGCTTCACCGTCGGCACCAATCTCGGCGCGTGGCTGTTCACGATCATGCGCAACGCCTTCTACTCGCGCCACCGCAAGGAGGTCCGCGAGGTCGCCGACAGCGACGGCGATTACGCCGAGCGGCTGGCGGCGGCGCCGGAGCAGTCGGGGCACGTCGATCTTCTCGACGCGCAGATGGCCCTGGCCAAACTGCCCCTGCCGATGCGGCAGGCGCTCATCCTCGTGGCGATCGAGAACCTCAGCTACGAGGAGGCGGCGACCGTGATGAACTGCCGGATCGGCACGGTGAAGAGCCGCGTCTGGCGGGCTCGCGAGCAGCTCGCTCAGATCCTCGGCTACAACGCCGCCGATATCGGCCAGGACAGCATGGCGCTCGCCACCACGAGCGGCTCGACCTGGATGGCGTGAGGAGACCGGCCCCGCGATCGGGCCGGCCCCCGGCCCGGGCGCGGATCAGGCGCTCTTCTGCAATTGCAGCCGCGGCAGTCCCGAGGTTCGGGCGAGACCGAACTCCTTGAGCGAGACCACCGAAACCGGCTCGTCCCAGCGGGCGACGACGACGCTGTTGTCCGGCACCGGGATCCAGGTCGCGTGCTCCTGGTCGAGCGGCTCCGACACCACCACGACCCCGTCGGCGGACTGGCGATAATACATGCTGTTGGCCGCATCGTTGGCGGCGTAGCGGAAGGCGTAGAGGTCGCGTCCGTCGGCGAGCGCCGCGGTGAAGCGGAACGGATGCCCACCCTCGATGCCGCCGACGAGCTCGGTGACCCGCGCCAGCGCCTGGGTGGTGGCGGTGATCGGATCGCGGGGCTGGTCGGTCGCCATCAGGCCCTGGCCGAGGATCGCCAGAAACAGGGCCTCCGAATCCGTCGTGCCCGACCGCGACGGGTAGAGCGCGTCCGGAATCAGGGCCTCGATCGGCCGGCGCAAGCGCGCCCAGTCCCCGACATAGCCGTTGTGCATGAACAGCCACGGGCCGCAGGCGAAGGGGTGGCAGTTCGGCCGGGTGATCGGCGTGCCGGTCGCGGCCCGCACATGGGCGAAGAACAGGTGCGAGTGCAGATGCCGGCACAGGTAGCGCAGGTTCTCGTCCGACCATGCCGGCTGCACCTCGCGGAACCGGCCGGGCTCCGGATGGTCGCCGTACCAGCCGAGGCCGAACCCGTCGCCATTCGTCGCCGCGGTCGATTCGAGCGCCTTGATGCTCTGCGAGACCAGCGAGTGGGCCGGCTCGGTGATGTAGTGCTCCAGCGGGATCGTACGGCCCCGATAGGCGATCCAGCGACACATGGCGTTCGGCTCCCCGACCGAGTGCGTCTCGGCTACGGCGCCCATCGGGGATGATCGTGGAGAATCCGCGTCACCTTGAGCGCAGGCCGATCCTGGCGGGCGAACCGATCGCCCGGGGGCGATCGGTCATACGCGGGCGGCACTGATCAGAGGCGGTGCGATTGCAGCCACGCCTCCAGCAGCGCCACCTGCCAGAGCTTCGAATTCCCCTTCGGCGTCAGCGTCCCGTCGGGATCGGCCAGGAGCTTGTCCACGTAAGCGCGGTTGAAGAGGCCGCGCTCCCGCGCCACCGGCTGGTCGAGCACGTCGCGCACGAAGTCCATGAACGGGCCGCGGATATGCTTGAGGGCCGGGACCGGGAAGTAGCCCTTCGGCCGGTCGATCACCGCCGCCGGCACCACGGCACGGGCCGCCTCCTTCAGGATGTACTTGCCGCCGTCGCGCACCTTCAGCGCGGCCGGGATGCGGGCCGCGAGTTCGACCAGCTCGTGATCGAGGAAGGGCACCCGCGCCTCGAGACCGCAGGCCATGGTCATGTTGTCGACCCGCTTGACGGGATCGTCGACGAGCATGATCCGCTGGTCGAGTTCGAGGGTCTGGTCGATGGCGCTCGCACTGGTCGACCCGGCATAGAACCGCGTGAGGTAGTCGCGGCTGTAATCCGGGCCGAGCAGGTCGGGCGCGAGCGCCTCGCGCATCTCGGCCTGCTCGCGGTCGTGATAGGCGCGGGCGTAGTCGGCGACCGGGTCGGTCGAGCCCATCAGCTTCGGGTACCAATGGTAGCCGCCGAACACCTCGTCGGCGCCCTGGCCGCTTTGGATCACCTTCACGTGCTTGGCGACCTCCTGCGACAGGAGCAGGAAGGCGACGGCGTCGTGGCTCATCTGCGGCTCGGCCATGGCGTGGATCGCCAGCGGCAGGGCGTCGAGCGTCCGCGCGCCGTCGACCACAAGCTTGGCGTGATCGGTCTCGAACGCGGCCGCGATGATATCGGAATACTTGAACTCGTCGCCTTCGACGCCGTTCACCGCGTCGAAGCCGACCGAGAAGGTCTTGAGACCCTTCTGTCCGTTGCGGGCGAGCAGCGCGACGATGACCGAGGAATCGAGCCCGCCGGACAACAGCACCCCGGTCGGCACGTCGGCGATCTGGCGGCGGGCCACGGCGATGCCGAGGGATTCGAGCACGGCCTCGCGCCAATCCGCCTCGCTCATGCCGCGGTCCGCCTCACGGGGACCGACGGTGAGCGACCAATAGGCCTCCTCGTGGCGCCGACCATCGGCCTCCAGCGTCACGATCGTCGCTGGATGGAGCTTGCGCACGCCCTTCACGATGGTGAGCGGCGCCGGCACGCCCGCGTGCCAGCTCATGTAATGGTGGAGGGCGGCCGGATCGATGGCGGTGTCGACATCGCCCGCCGCCAACAGGGCCGGCAGCGAGGAGGCGAAGCGGAAGCGCCGTCCCCTCTCCGCATAGTAGAGCGGCTTGATGCCGAGCCGGTCACGGGCGAGCACGACCCGGCCGGAATCACGCTCGTGCACCGCGAAGGCGAACATGCCGAGGAAGCGCGTCACGCACATCCCACCCCAGGCGTGATAGGCCTTGAGCACGACCTCCGTGTCGCTCGTGGAGAAGAAGCGGTAGCCCTCGCCCTCCAATTCGGTGCGCAGCTCCCGATAATTGTAGATGCAGCCGTTGAACACGACCGTCAGCCCGAGGGCGGGGTCGACCATCGGCTGCTGGCCGGCCTCCGACAGGTCGATGATCTTGAGCCGGCAATGGCCGAACACGACCCGGCCCTGGCCGTGGATGCCGGCCGCATCGGGTCCGCGCGGGCTCAGCACCGCCATCATCGCCCGGACGGCGCCCGGATCGGCCTGTCCCTCGAACCTGATCTCTCCGCAGATCCCACACATCGATCCCGGTCGTCCTCGTCGCTCGCAATGGCTCGGTGTCCGACCGGCCAAACGGAAGCGCAGGCGGTGCGTTCCGCGTTCCACGCCGAAAAGCGCGCCTCTCCGCCCCGCGCGAGCCCGGCCTCCGATCATCGAGGGCAAGCGATGTCCGAGCCACGCGGCCGGCGAACGGGAGGGTCGGAACGTCCGCGGCGGAGAGCTCGCTCAGAAGCCGATGCGGGCGGCCAGGCCGGGCTTTGCCTCCGCTTGCACCCGCAACCGCTCCACCAGGTCGAAGGCCACCCCGGCCGGCACATGGCCGGAACTGGCGCGCGACCACCGCGAAGTCGCCCGGGGTCAGGCTCCTCGGTTCGGCGAGTTCCGGCGGCGGCGCCAGCCCGAAGACATGCTCGAAGGCGCGCGCCGCGCGCTCGGCCCCGGGCGGATGCGGGCGCAGCTTGAACACGAAGCGCCGCCGGGCCGCCGGGTCGAGGCGCTCCGGAAGGTTGGTGGCGGCCACCAGCAGCAAGGGATGATGGTCGAGCCCAGTGCGGGACGCTCGTTGACCCGGGACACCTCCCACTGGGCGCGGGCCGTGCCCCGATCGAACAGGAGGGAGCCATCGTCCAGCAACAGCAGGGCTCCGCGGAGCCGGGGTTCGGCGAAGGCCTCGGCGATCGGGGTTTCCGAAACCCCAACCCGCCCGCGGCACGGCGCGTGCGGAAGACAGGCTGTGGATCGCGCGCACGCGGACCCGAGTCCGACGCGCGAAGCCCCTCACGGGACCGTTGACACCCTCACCGCCTTCTCCCTATACCGCCGCCCACCGGAGCGCGTCCCCTGCGACGCCCTCCGCGACGGTGGCGGGGTAGCTCAGCTGGTTAGAGCAGAGGAATCATAATCCTCGTGTCGGGGGTTCGAGTCCCTCTCCCGCTACCAAAGAATTCAACGACTTAGACGCGAAGCCCTGGCCTGGACGCCGGGGCTTTTTCGTTCCGGGGCGGATTTGGGGCGGGACCTCGCGATCCGCCCCCGTTCCGTCCCGCCCCCGTCCGCCCCCGTCGCGACGCCTGTGGATGATCCCACCCGGTATCACCGGCAGCCGGTGATCCCACCCGGGATCAGGATGCCAGCCGCACGGGACGCGCCCGCCGCCGGTCCCGCCCCAGCGCCCTCGCTAGGTCCGCCGGCCGCTCGGCCTTCACCAGCCCGGGCCGCCGCGTCGACCTCACCTCCAGCATGTCCTCCGCCAGGGCCCGCAGGATCGCGTCGCGTTCCTCGCCGGCCACTGCATCCAGGATGTCCGCGTAATCAGGCATTGCCAACCCTCCGTCGCAGGAACAGATAGAGAACAAACGCGGCGGAGCAAGGACTGGGGCGGTGATCCTTCGGCTGGGCGACTTCCCCTACCGGCGGGTCCGGGTGGCCTGCCTGTGGTGCCCGCGCCGGCGGGGGGACTACTGCACCGAGAGGATGATCGCGCGCCTCGGGCCGAACGCCTCGCTCGACGCGGTGCTGCTGGCCGTGACGGTCACGTGCCGGTGGCCGAAGGCGTGGGGGAAGCGCGGCCCGAACCAGTACGTGCCCTGGTGCCGGGCCTACCTCGTGGACCTCGGCACGGACCGGCCGCCCGACCGACAAAGCTAACGGCGGACCGACGGATCTAAAGCTGCGGGGGGCTCCAACGACAAATCTAACGCTCGGGCAACATGGCCGACGTTGATGGTCTAACCCGCTTCCGAAGCTGTCGAATCATCCTGTTGGGGACAGTTTCGTTGATGCCCCCAGGCCAGGCCCCGTTAACCCGGCCCGTGCTACGACACCGATTCCACCGCCAACCCTTTCCGTTTTGGAAACGGTTCGCCGCTCCGGAGAGACCCGTGAAACCGATACGCCGCCGTCCCCTCGCCGAGATCCCTAATCCCGGGGCGTGACCGCGTGCGCGGCAGCCCCCTTTGAGGCTGCCAAAATGACGACCTTTTTCACCGCCGACACCCATTTTTTCCACGCCGGCGTCCTGCGTATGAGCGACAGGCCGTTCGTCGATATCGCCGAGCACAACGAGCTCCTCGTGCAATCGTGGAACGCGGTCGTCGGCCCACGCGACGAGGTCTGGCACCTCGGCGACTTCGGCATGGGTGGCACGCCGGAGCAGTACGCGGCGCTCTTCAAGCGCCTCCGGGGCCGCAAGTACCTCGTTCGCGGGAATCACGACCGCACGAAGACGACCAGCCTCGGATGGCACGAGCAGCACGAGCTCGTCTCGCGCCGGATCGAGGGCCAGCGCGTCATCCTCTGCCACTACCCGATGAGGGCCTGGGTCGGCGCGTGGAGGGGGAGCATCCAGCTTTTCGGGCATACCCATGGCCTGCTCCCGGACACCTCGCAGTCCTGCGACGTCGGGGTCGACCGGTGGAGCTATAGGCCGGTCACCCTCGGGGAGATCCGGGAGCGCCTGGCGGCGACCACGGACCAGCCCGAGGAGAAGGTCCGTGGCGCCGCGCTGGAGGCCGAGGACGACGGCGAGGGCTAGAAGTTCACCTCGACTGTACGGTCGCAGACCTCGACATCCGAATGCTCCATGAAGATGTCGTGGTAGTGCTGAACGGCGGCGAGTTCCGGATGCTCGGAGTAGTCGCCGTTCAAGCTGATGCGCTGGGCCATGCCGGCCGGAGTGAGCCACTGCGTCAGGCGGTCGAAGGCGGCCTTGTCCTTGTCGACAAGGCACTTGCGGACGAACACGTCGTCCTCACTGTCTCCGTACGCCAGGCGCCACGCCGTATGCGTCCACTCGTCCGCGATGTAGGCCATGAACCAATCCTGAGGGATCGAGTCCGACCGTCCCTGGCCCTTCACGTAGAACATGCGCAGGTCGTCCCGGCCTTCCTCCTTCACGAGGTTCACGAGGACGTAGGCCCGGTACAGCGTCAGCAGCATGTAGTCGGCCTGCTTGACGCGGTCGCCGGGCCACTTGGCGTGCATGATCCTGGCGGCGTCGCACGCCCGATCCAGGATGACGCTCTTGGCTTCGTCTTCGGTCGTCGGCTCGTCGAATCCACAGATGATTGTCATGGGATGTGCTCCTCCCGCAGAGGCCGGCGGCCTCGATGCGCGAAGGAATCCCCAAGTCCCGGGCGGAGTCTATCGACACCTGGGAGCTTGGTTAAGACGGTTTGGGTAGGTTAACCCGATGCCAGACCTTCGCAGGGTCGCGGATCGCCTGCAACCCCTGGGGCGAATAGTGGTTAACAGGTGGTTACCAAGCGCAGATCCGGTGATTCCCGTTTTGGGAATGGGGCGCTCAGTCCGGCCCGTGCGCGGCGTGCCAGGACAGCAGCAGCAGGGCGCGCTCCCACACCCGGCGGTGGGCGCCGTCGTCGTCGGGGATGGCGCCCACCGCCTCGGCCTGGGCCCGCCCGTCGCGGGCGAGGAGCCCGTCCACGAGCCTGTCGACCGCGTCCGTCTCGGCTCTCCACGTCAACAGGTCGATCCTACCCACGCCCGATCACCTTCGGCTTGGGCCGGTCGAGGACGCCCGTCACGGCGTCGACGAGCTTCAGTGCCGCGTTGATGCCGGCCTCGCCCGACGCTTGCACGATGACCATGCGGAACGCCGTCCTTCCGGTATCGGCGTCCCGGGCGCCTTCCGTCACCGAGACGCTGAGCCGTGGTTCACGCTTCGCCATGATCGGCCTCCTTCGGCTGGGGCTTGGCGACCGCGCCCTCGACGTCGATCCCGCACGCCGCCGCCAGGAAGCACAGCGTCAGGAAGGCCAGGACGAACGCGGAGCCCCACACCGCGGTGACGAACACCGCCCGCAGCAGGGCGTCCCCGCGCCCGTCGAGGATGAAGCCGCAGGTCACGATTCCCGCGGCGGAGACGGCGACCCTGCCCGGGCCGCCGGCGATGAGGGTGAGGAAGGACCGCATCAGGATGCCCCCCTCACCAGATTGGCGTCCGCCTTGGCGAAGCGACCCATGTCCTTCAGGAGGAACTGCATCAGCTCCTTCCGGACCTCGGGTGTGCCCTGCAGGTAGAAGGTGTCCTCGCCGAGTGAGATGGAGATCTCGGGCTCTCGCTCCGCCTTCACCGCCGCCTCACCCTTCTCGATCAGGTCGAGGATGCGCTCCACGGACGAGGCGTCCCCGGAGATGGTCGTGAACGGATCGTCCTCGCCGAAGCTGTGGTGTTCCGTCCGGCGGAGGCTCTCGTCCGGAAGGCGGGACACGATGCCTGTCAGCGTGCGGACCTCCTCGACGATCTGGTCGATCTCGAACGAGTAGCTGGGCCCGTGCAGGATGGTGACGATGTTTCGGAGGCCGTTTTCCCACCGCGCCTGGTAGCGTTTGAGATCGGCGTCGGCGGCCTCCTTGGGCTGCTCAGGCGTACGGCATTCGCGCACCAGGGCCTCGTAGGGCCCCACGATCAGCGTTGACGGCGCCGGCTCGTCGGGTGCCAGGAAGCGACGTTGGGTCATGCTGAAGGCGACCCAACGCTCGCGGTCTACCTTGCTGCCATACCCGTTCAACGCATGAAGCTTCGCCGCTTTGGTCACGGTAGCGACGTCGGCTCCGTCCTCAACGAGGATGGTGCTCGACGTGAACTCCGGCCAGCCGATCCGGACGGCGAACACCTGCTGAAGAGGCCCCACGTCATCGACCAGGTCGAGGGGCACGTACCGGATCTCGAACCCGGCCTTGGCGAGGGACTGGGTGATCTCGTGGGCTAGCTCCTCGGCTCGGTGGGGGGCGCAGCCTTGCACTGCCGCCTTGATGTCTCGGACAATCACCATCTCGGCGTCCAGGACGGCGTGATCCCGGTCGGTGAGACCGTGCGGCCGCTCCGATGCGACGAGGATCTCCATGCCACGTGGGACGGGAGCTTCTGCCGCGGCCTTGATGGCTCGCTCACCCTCCTCATCGAGGACGATGTCGAGCCCCTGCACGGGGGCCTCACGCCATGCCAGGAGATCCTTCTCCGAGACGGCGGTCCAGTTGCCGGTGCGGACAGCCTCCCGAACGGCCTCGGCGTTGCCGGTCGGCTTCGGCACGATGATGAGGTCGGCCTTGGCCAGAGCGGCCAGGATGCGGTCGGTCCGCTCTATCGCAGACGATAAGCCACCATGGTCGGCGCGCACCGCCGCGTGGATGACGGCCCTCGTGCCGGTGACGTGGAACTTGGTCTGGATGTCCATGGTCTCGCGCCGCATGGGGACGCTCCTTCATGTGTGGGGTTGCTGGGGGAATCGAGGAGCGCCCCTGCCGCCGGGCGCGCGACGGGGCAGCCTCAGGCGGCTGCGGGCTGCCGGTAGTAGGAGGCGACTTGCTCGGCGATCTTCGGACCGTCGAGGACCTCCCGGACGGCGAGGCAAGCGACCGTGAGGGCCGTGGGGTCCTCGATCCCGATCTGCTCGGCGAGGACCTTCACGTCAGCCTCGTCGGTGGGGAAATCGAAGATGCAGTCGAGCTTCTTGAGGGCCTCGACCGCCTCGGTCTGGCTGGCATCGACGACGAACAGCCCCTCGCGCGCCAAGCGCTTCATGATGCGCTCGGCGACCTCGTGGGCGGCGACGTTGCCAGATGCGACGATCTCGCCGGCGATGATCCTGCGTGTGTTCTCAATGCTCATGGTGGTCTCCCAAGGAGTTGCGCTGATCTCGGTGGCCACTGTCGCCTGGCTCGTCGGCGGGGCGGATCAGGCGGCGATGGTGAGCCCGAGGGCCGGGACCGCCTTGGCGTGCCAGCCGGTGTCGTCGGCGTAGACCTCGGCCGCCCGCCACCGCGGGGGCTCCGTCCGGAGGATCAGGAGGTCGCCCTCGACCGGGACGGTGCCTTGGGCGAACACGGTGACCCTGCGGCCCGGCTCGACCTCGACGAGGCAATCGACGGTGAAGGCGGACCCTACGCGATGGATCACGGCTGGCTCCTTCTGGGTGGGACGCGGGGGAGAGTGGACGGCTGCGGCGGCTCGCCGTGGCTCTCGGCGAGCCCGTTCGCGAGGCGCTCGATGCTGATGCGCGACGTCTCCATGAGGAGGCGGTCGACCGAGTCCGAGACATCCATCAGCGCGCACTTCAGGGCCGGGTCAGTGAGCTCGTCGATCCGGCGGTGGACAGCCGCGCGGACCGTGATGAGCCGGGCCTTCGTCGCCGCCTTGTCGAGGCGCTGCAGGCCGGTGACGAACTCGCTACGGACGGACGTCATGCTGCACTCCTCTGGCGCCGGACCTCGGCGGCGCGCCGGGCGGCGGTGACCCGGTCCACGCGGGGGATCGGCAGGCCGCGCTGGCGGAGCACGCGGCGCACGCTGTCCTGCGACAGCCCGGTCTCGACGGCCGCGGCCGGCACGCTAGCGAGGCGCTCGACGGCAGCGACAACGGCGTCAGCGAGGCCGGGGGTCTTGAGCGGCCTGCTCCCCCGCGCAGGGCGGGGGAGCCCGAGCGTCTGGCGACCCTCGGCCGCCAACTCCAGAAGGACGTTCACGGAGCACCAGTGCCAGCGCTCGCGAGCCGCAATCATCCCGTCCTCGCGGGACAACAGCAGCGCGACGGTCTCGGGTTTGGGGCGAATCCAAACGTCCGTGGCGAGGCTCTTGCCGCGGCTCACGACACCACCTCGTCGACCGGGACGTAGGTGATCTCGCGTCGCAGACCGAGGCGGCGGAGAAGCCTGTCCCCGGGGACCCGGTGCCCCCTCAGGACGTCGCTCACGTACTGAGGCGAGACCCCGTTCGCGGACGCCCATTTCGCCTGGGTACCGGCAGCCCGGCACTCGGCCAGGAGCATGCGGACGATTGCTTCGTCTCCGAGGACTACTGGTCGTTCGAGGCTATCGTCAGCCACCATCGGGCCCTCCTGTCGACGTGACAAGAGAGAATGTACCCGCGATCCGCTGATCCGCTAGATGTGTAACGGATGATCAGGGACTATTTTGGCATTTCGATTTATTCCACAATCCATAATAAATCATCGGCCCTTGTCGGCCTTGGAATTCATGGCAATCTACTCTGATCTGCGGATCATCGGAGGTCGCCATGCTCACCCTCATCTTGCTCCTTGTCGCCGTCGGGGCCGTCTGCGCCTCGGCCTACGGGGCGGCCCAGCGCCCGCTCCCGCCCCTGACCGAGGCCCTGCCCGTCGGTGCCCTCGGCCTGGCATGGCGCCGCGTCGGGGAGCGCCAGACCAAGGGCGGCCTCAAGACCCTGTGGCTCGCCGATGCCGGTGACGAGAGCTCCTACAGCCGGCTCTACCGGGCGGATCGCGACGGGATGCGCGAGCTGGGCTTCTCCTGGGGTGGCGACCGCCAGGGCGAGTACGACAAGCCGGTCTGCTGGGAGCCGCAGCCCGCGCCGTCGAACGACCGATTCGAGGCGGCCTTCGCCCGGGCCGACGGGATCGCGCGCGAGGAAGAAGGACGCCGCGCAGCCGAGGAGGCCGAACGCCGGGCCCGGGTGGCCGAGAACATGGCTCGCCTGTGGGCGCAGGAGGGTGAGGAGCGCCTCGCCGCCGTCTCCCTCCTGCGCGACCGGATGAAGGCGCTGCCGTGGGCGTGGACGCGGTCGCAGCGGGACAAGGCGACCGCGATCTTCGCCGAGGGCGATCAGCCGTCAGCGTCGGCCGCCAAGATGGCCCGGCGCCTGGTCGAGACCTGCGACGAGATGGTCGCCCGGGTCACGGATCGGGCGCAGACGGAGAGGAAGGAGAAGTGGTGGGCGCTGGCCGCTGACCCGGCGATCCAACTCCTCGTCCACTCGGCCACGAAGCACCTGTCCGCCATGGACGACGACTGGGCG
The DNA here is from genome assembly GCF_920984675.1 of Methylobacterium sp. Leaf118. GTDB lineage: Bacteria > Pseudomonadota > Alphaproteobacteria > Rhizobiales > Beijerinckiaceae > Methylobacterium. The sequence continues at coordinate 218,318 of NZ_CAKLBV010000001.1, read as the reverse complement.
ACGGTTTCTAACGATGCGGGCTGGTCGAAGGCTCACACCGCGTTGGGGCACGTCCTCTCCGGCCTGCCGCGGCTCGGTCAGTGCGAGGCGTCCCAGGCCCTGTGGGCCGTCCACGTCCACCGGCGGCAGATCCCCGACAACATGCGCCGCGAGCTCTTCGGGGAGGCCGCGTGATGGCCCGGCGACCGCATCCGAATCAACTCGACCTGTTCGCCAGCGTCACAGAGCCAACCCCGGAGCCGGCGGAGACCGTCGTCCGGCAACCGGATCGCCGCGACGACGAGATCACGCCGTTCGTCGACGCCTCGATCATGGGGGTCGTTCCGGGTCGTACCCCGATGGACGCCGCCCTGATCGAGGCCGGCCTCGCGAACCTCTACTCCCTCTCGATGGGGTACGCGCTGCGAGACATGACGGTGCCCTTCGCACCACGGAGCATCGCCTTCCCGGTGACGCTCCGGCGCGACCGGGGCGGTCGCCCATACCTTTTCCTATCGACGCCGGCCTGCGCCGACCTGCCGTACGTGCGCAGGGTCGAGGAGGTCACGGGGCTGAAGGCCGTGTGGGCGCCTTCAAACTGCGACGGGGGCATGTGGCACCACGCCATCGATCTCGCGACCGATGCCGGCTGGGAACGCCTAGCCGGGAGCATGGAGCACACGAAGATCAGCCACGTGCTCCACGCCGTCGGCCTCAATGTGTTCTGGGGGGAACTGTCGGTCGGCAACGCACGCGCCCTTCTCGAAAGGATCGGCGAGCCGGAGCCCGCCGACGCACGCCCGGCAATCCTCGGCTCGTGGGCGAAGCCGTTCGGCGCGTCGGTAACCAACAACTACCTGCACGGCTGGGGCTCCGTCCGCGCCATCGAGCTCGGCTGGGCAACCCCCAAGCGCATGAAGGGCAAGCGCGAGATCGAGGCGGCCTTCACCGAGGCCGGGCTCGCCGCAATCGCCGAGGCACGGGCATCGAAGATCGCCGCCTGAAGAAAAATCCGCATTTTTGCGGATTTCCCCGCTGTGCCTTTCGAGCCGGCGCGGCACGATTCCCTCACCACCAACCAAGGAGACAACCCGTGGCCCGTCAGCTTCTCGCCTACATCCTCGCCGCCATCGCCGCCGTCGCCGAGATGGCCGTCACCGCAACCCGCCTCGTCTGGAAGGCGGGCCGCTGGGTCGTCGAATCGATCACCCCCGCTCCCCGCCGCGCCGCCCCCGCCGGTGGTGGTTCCGCCGACATGGCCGCCGCGCTGGCCGAGGCCGCGACCGCCCCGGTCGGATCGCCTGCCGCCCTGACCGCCGCGCCGGCCCCCAAGAAGGCAATCACCCCCGACGAGGCCGCCAGGGAGTGGGGCTCCCTCGCCCAGCGTTTCGCCCTGTCCCAGGGGACGCTCACGGACGAGGAGCCCGATCTCCGCGCCCTCGACGAGGCGGCGCAGGCTTGGCTCCGGGGCCTCCCCTGGATGGACCTGATGAACGTCGCCAACGGGGACGCCTTGATGATCGGGCGCCACATGCTCGGCATGAAGCCGCTGGCGTCCCTGCCGCCGTGCCCGACGCTTGAGGAGTGGGAGCAGGGCAAGCGCGAGATGGCCCAGATGACCGCGGAGAAGCGCGAGCGCATGGCCGAGGGCCGCAAGGCCATCAGCGACGCGATCCAGGACCTGATCGACAGCCCCTCGTACGTGCCCTGCCAGGGCGTCTGATCACCCCGCATCCCTGACGCAACGAAGCCCGCCTCGGTCACCCCGGGGCGGGCTTTTTCAGGTCTGGATGCCATCGAAGAAAAATGCGTCCCCGTGCATTTTAGGGGTTGCGACTTTCCCTGTGCGCACGTGTGCACACGTCGTCAGCACGCGAAAGCATTCCGTCAGCACGTGGAGCCCCGTACGTACGCGGCCCCGGTGCCGCGTACGTCACGCGCGGCGGGCGTTCGTACGGCGGGCGGCGACCGCGACGGCCCGGACCGCATCAGCCCGGCGGCTGGTGGCGAGCTCGCCCTTCAGGCGGGCGTTCTCGGCCCGGAGCGCAGCGAGCTCCCGGCGCTGCTCCAGGAGGACCCGGGCGACGGTCGCCAGGTTCTCCGAGGTCACCGCCTCCTCCTCGGCAGCCCGGGCCTCGGCGACCAACCGGTCACCCCGGGCGAGGCCGGCAGCATGGGCGGCAGCGAGGCCGGCCGCGAGACCGTAGGCGCCGTTCTCGAAGCTGGAAACGAAACGGTCTGCGTTCATAGGGGCCTCCCCTGGTGCGTGAGACCAGGAGATCGCTACTCGGATTCACTTGTCGAGAGTCGGTCGCTTGTAGTGGTTACTGATCTCCTGGCCGCCTGTGGAGAACCCGTTACGTGCGGGCCAACTTTGGATCGGCCTGCAGGGCTGGGTTCGTACGGTAACAGAGCGCCCCGTTACACCTATGCTGTGTAACGAGTGCTCCGACTTGCGTAACGGATTGTCGAAGGTCTCCATTACCAGTGCCAGATGATGTGAGCGAAGTCGCTCAAGTGCCAGACGGTATCCGTCGGGTGCACGACCACGTTCCAGAGTGTCGTCGAGTCCGCGCAGGCGAGCCAGACGAAGCACTTCGAGGACGACTGCATGAAGCTGGAGGCCAGGCTCCGAGCCAATGACGAGATGCGCGACGACGCCCTGGCGGAATGCGATTACCTACGAGAGGAGAATGTCCGTCTGGCGCGGGAGGCCGCCGAGGTGCTGAAGCTGCGGGCCGAGAACGAGCAGATGCGGCGGCGCCTGGACAGGATACGCGCGGAGGAGTTCTGGGACCGGGTCATGGCCGAGGTGGCGGAGATGATGCCGGTCGGCGGGACGCGGCCGCTGGACGAGATCTTGGCGGGCCTGAAGGACTCGATCCACCGCGGGGCTCGGCTGCACAAGGAGCCGCTCGACGAGGACACGCTGAAGAAGAAGATGATCGGCCGGTGGGAGCACGGGAAGTATTTCGAGAAGGCTCCGGACGGCACCCTCGTGCGCAAGGCCGGATAAGCGGGGTTCCCGATCCGGGGGGCAAGCGGAACAACGGCATTCTTACCGGGACAACCAGTCGTGTGATGGCGTCGGAGAGCGCCGGACACCACTGTCGTTCTACTCGGCATCAGTCTCTCCCCATGAAAACCGCGCTACCGTCCCTTGAAACGAGTCGAATGTGCTGATGTAGAGTTGCGGCCGTCGCGGTAGGATACCATCTAGGCAGTAAGGTCCTGGGTGGAGCATTGCGATGGCCAGCAACGGAGTGGCGGCAGCTGCGCTTGTCGTTGTCCCCGACCACGAGACAGCGGTCGATCTCCTCTATTTCGAGGCCATCGCGCAAACGGTCGTCAACCTGATCGATGCGACACCCAACAAGCCACTCACCGTCGGCATTCACGGTGATTGGGGGGCCGGCAAGTCGAGCGTGCTGCGAATGGCCGAGGCTCGGCTCAAGAAGCGGGAGGGCGTTCTGTGCCTCCACTTCGACGGGTGGCGTTTCCAGGGGTTCGACGATGCCAAGACGGCATTACTGGAAACCATCGTCGAGGAGTTGCGCGACTCCGAGACCTTCGGTGCCAAGACGAAGAAGGCGGCCAAGGGCCTGCTCAAGCGCGTCCGCTGGATGAAGCTGGCCAAGCGAGGCGGCCAGTTGGCCTGGAACTATGCGAGCGGCCTGCCGAGCCCGGATCAGGTCACCGAGATCCTAGGTAAGCTTTCCGGCATTCTCAACGCGCCGGGGGAAGCCGTCGACGGCGAAGCGCTCAAGAAGGTCGTGGAGGAGGCGAAGGAATACCTCGCCGAACCCGAGGCGGCCGAGTCCGCGGTCACGCACATACGTGCGTTCCAGAAGGAGTTCGAAACGCTCCTGAAGGAGGCGGGCATCAAGAAGCTCGTCGTCCTGATCGACGACCTCGACCGTTGCCTGCCCAAGACCGCAATCGAGACCCTGGAGGCGATCCGCCTCTTCCTTTTCACTCCGCAGACGGCCTTCATCATCGCGACGGACGAGGCGATGATCGAGTATGCTGTCCGGCAGCACTTCCCCGACCTGCCGGCTGCGGCGGGGCCGACCTCCTATGCGCGGAACTACCTGGAGAAGTTGATCCAGGTGCCGTTCCGCATCCCTGCGCTCGGGATGGAGGAGGCCAAGGTCTACGTCACCCTGCTCCTCGCGCAGGCGATCCTGGGAGAGGAGGCCCGGGGTTTCGTGACGCTGGTCGAGAAGGCCCGGGCCGTCATCAAGACGCCCTGGATTTCGAATGCCCTCACGTTGGAGGACATCATCGCTGCCGGGCCCGACAAGCGAACGGAGCTGACGGCCGCCTACCGGCTTGCGCAGCAGCTAGGGCCGACGGTCGCGGAAGGGCTTGAGGGCAACCCCCGACAGATCAAGCGCTTCCTGAACGCCGTCGCGTTGCGGAAAGCCGTCGCCGACGCGCGCGGTCTCTCAAGCGAGGTCGAGATCTCCGTCCTAGGGCGCGTGATGCTGATCGAGCGCTTCAAACCGGATTTCTTCACGCAGGTCGCCAAGCAGGCGATGACGGTCGCGGGTGGCATCGTCGTGGAGTTGAAGCTGCTTGAAAGCGACGAGGCGACACCTCCGAGACCGGGTGGACCGTCCGCTGGATCGCCCCAAGCGGACGGCTCCAGGACACTGCCTGAGGCCGTGGCCGATTGGGCGGGGGACGCTTGGCTGCGCAACTGGGCACGGCTGGACCCCGACAAGCTCCTCAGTACCGTCGACCTACGCCCGTACGTGTTCGCGACCCGCGACCGCAAGAGCGCGTTCGGTCGTGCCTCGTCCAACGCCCTGCTCGACCGTATCCTGTCGTCCGTGGGTTCGGGTGCGCTCGGGGCGACGCAAGTGGACGGCGACATCCGAGCACTGGACGAAACCGGTGCCAACCTGCTTTTCAACACGTTGAAGGACCAGATCCTGGCCGTCGATCAGCTCTCGGCCTCGCCTCCGCACTTTGCCGGCCTGTGTGCGCTTGTGCGCCACCACCCCAGGTTCCAGGGTCGGCTCCTGGACTTCCTCGGCGAACTGCCAGCCGACGAGCTCGGCAGTTGGGCCGCTGCCGGTTGGTCCCCGCAGGCCTTCCAGGATGGGCCGAAGACGCGGGCGCGGGACATGTTGCGGTCCTGGTCAACCAGGGGAAGCCGTCAACTCCAGATCACCGCCAAGGCCACTTTGAGAAGTCTGGACGGACCGGAGCGCCGCTGATGGGAACGTCCGCACTGCCACGCGGGCAACGTCCGACGACCCCTCTGGTCCCGGGTTGGCTGGGCGGTCCGGCACCGCCGCCGGTCCCGCCGCCCGGCATGCCTCCGCCCCCCGTCGTCCCCCCCGGACCCGTGCCTCCTGTCCCGGTCCCAGGCCCTCCGACCCCGCCTGGCGCAACTCCCGCACTTCCCTTGGTCCCGGCCCCTCCGCCAGCCCCTCCGCCCGAACCCAACCGCTTCGGCCCGAGCAGGTCCAACTTCACCAGGTTCTCCCGGAGCGGCGGAACCGATGACCGTGCCCTGGGCAGGGCCGTCAGGGGGTACGCCCGCAACGCCGCCGGTGGGGCACGCAACGCGACGCGCCGGATGGGAGCGGCCCGTCAGGCTGCGGCGGGCGTGCTCGGCCTGTTCCGCGACTTCGACACGGTCGGCGTCCGCGAGACCTTCGAGCGCCTTGGGCTCGATGCGCTCCTCGACGGAGGGGTTGCGGAGGCATTCGCGGGGCTCACGGACGTGATCTGCGCCGACGGTGGCCTCGTGGACGAAGCCATCGCTCGTGACGCATGGGCCGAGACCGTCGACCAGCTCGGCGCCCTTGGGATCGAAAGCCTCGACGCGTTCGAGGCCGCCCAGAAGCAAGGCTTTTTCGCCGCCTTCCTCTCCAACAGCATCGTGGGGCGCATTTTCCACGATATCGCGGTTCGCGGTTTCAAGGTCGCCCCGGTCATAGCCGACTTCCGTACCGTCGAGCGCGAGTTGCGGGACTACGTGTCCGCCGCCACGCGCGACGGCATCATCGGCCTAACCCCGCAATCGTTCGGCGACCTCACCGGCCCGAGCCTGGGACGCATCGTGGACGAGATCTACGAGGTGGCGTGGTCCCTGTTGGAAACCTACGGCGATGAAGGCGAATCCTCATGAGATGCCACATCGTCGTTCGTCTCGGACCCTCCGACCGCGCATCCATCGCCGCCCCCGCCGGAGAGCCGCAGCGTACCCTCGACGTCCGTCCCGACGTAGCGGGCCTGAGGTTCGGCATGGGCCAGATCCTCGGCGAGATGGCCACACGCGGGTTGCGTCCGACCGAGGTAGGCGTCGACCTGCTGGTTCTTGCCGTAGCCGTGCAGGCGGCCGACACGCGGATCTCCAGGGTCCGTAACGCGGAGGACTCCTTCACGCGGGAGATCGCGCTTTGGGTCCCGGTCTCGGATCCCACGCTATGGTCCGGCGTGGCGGACCTGATCGAGCGGATGCTGGGCTTCCTGTCGGGGGACATCTGGCGCGTGTTCTTTCGATCCAGGCCCGACGACGGTCCGCTCGCGCCGGCTCCTCTGGGTCTACCGCTTCTCCCGTTCGACCGGGTGGCCTTGTTCTCCGGCGGGGTCGACAGCTTCGTCGGCGCGACAGATCTCCTCGCCAGCGGAAGCAAGACGTTGTTCGTCAGCCACTACTGGGATGCCGGCACGTCGAGCCAGGCGGCATGCGTCCGAATGCTCGATCAGCAGTTCGGAGCCTTCGGCACGCGCCACGTTCGTGCACGGGTCGGCGTCACGGCCGGCGACATGGCCTCCCTTGGCAGCGAGGACACGCAGCGTGCCAGGTCGTTCCTATTCCTCGCCCTCGCCGCCGCCGGAACCAGCGCGATGCCCCGTGGGTCCCGGGTGGTGGACGTTCCCGAGAACGGCCTCATCTCCCTCAACGTCCCGCTCGATCCGCTCCGAGTGGGAGCATGGAGTACACGCACGACACATCCGTTCTACCTGGCTCGCTGGCAGGAGTTGCTGAGGCGGCTGGACCTCGCGGAGAACGTCGAGAACCGTTATCGATTCAGGACGAAGGGACAGATGCTGGACGAGGTGGCCCGACGCAGCTTCGTCGAAGCCGCCATGCCGAGCACGATATCCTGCTCCTCGGTATCGAAGGCCCGGTGGGAGGGAAGGCCGCCCGGTCATTGCGGATATTGCGTACCGTGCCTCATACGGCGCGCCGCCGAGGTCCATGCCTACGGCTACGAACCCACGACGTATCTTGACCTTCCCGTGTTGGGCGGCACGGTCGATCCGCGGGGCGCCAAGGGAGAACACGTCAGGAGTTTCGAGTTCATGGCCCAACGTCTGCGGCGAAAGCCGGAAACCGCGGTCGCGCTCGTGCGAAAACCTGGGCCGCTCACTGACTACGCCCCCGGGGAGATACGCGACTACACCAAGGTCTTCGCGGAGGGTATAGACGAGGTGGGACGAGCTATCGGAAACCTGCAGTCCTTCGCTCCCTGAAGCTCCCGACGGCGGTGGCCTTGCACGATTTCCATTGCCACCTCGACCTGATGGCCGATCCGAAGGCGGAGTACGAAACGCGCGGTGCCTATCGGGTGACCACCGTCGCCGTCACGACGACCCCGCGCGCCTGGCAACAGAACCTTGCATGGTCCAAGGGAAACCCTTGGACGCGACCGGCGCTGGGGCTTCACCCGGAATTGGTCGGGCAGGCACAGGACGAGGTCGGCCTGATGCTGGACCTCATGCCCCAGGCGAGGCTCATCGGGGAGATCGGCCTCGACGGCAGTCCGCACCTGGCGGATGCCTTCGAGGCGCAACGACGCGTGTTCAGGGAGGTCCTGCACCGGGCAGGCTCGCTGGGTGGCCGGGTGCTGAGCATCCACAGCCGTCGCGCCGCCGGACAGGTCCTCGACGAGATCCGTGCCTGCCCGTCGAGGGGAGGCTTCCTGCCCGTCCTGCATTGGTTTTCCGGTACGGCCTCCGAACTCGGTCGGGCCATCGCAGCGGGCTGCTGGTTCTCCGTCAACGGCAGCATGTTGAAGGGGGCACGGGCATCTTCCCTCATGGCTGCAGTTCCCCTCGATGCGCTGCTGATCGAGAGCGATGCCCCTTTCCGGGGTGGCAAGGGCGACCTGAGGGCTACGGTGAACCGCCTTGCGGAGATGCTGGGAAAGGACACGGCGGACTTGGAAGCCATCACCGACGGCAATGCATCCCGCTTGCTTGGAAACTTCGATATCCCAGCCTAGTCGTCTCAGCCTCGGTAGCGCAGCGCCTCGACCACCAGGGCGAAGGCCGGGGCGTGCTGGTGCCGGCTCGGGTAGTACAGGTGGTAGCCGGCGAACGGGGGGCACCATTCGGCCAGGACCCGCTTGAGTCGGCCCTCCTCGACGTAAGGCCGCACCCGGTCCTCCGGCAGGTAGGCGAGGCCCAGCCCGCCGAGGGCGGCCTTCAGGATCAGCCCGGTGTTGTTGAACGCCATCTGGCCCTCGACCCGGACGTTGAGCTCGCGGCCGGCCTTCTCGAACTCCCAGGCGTAGATGTTCCCACGCGTCGGCAGGCGTAGGTTGATGCAGCGGTGGTGCATCAGGTCCTGCGGCTTCCCCATCGAGGAGGTCGCCGGCGCGGTGAAGGAGTTGATCGCCCAGGGCAAGGTCAAGCATTTCGGCTTGTCCGAGCCTGGAGCGCAGACCGTTCGTCGGGCGCACGCGGTCCAGCCCGTGGCCGCCATCCAAAGCGAGTATTCGCTTTGGACCCGCGACCCGGAACCGGAGATTGAACCGCCCCGGGATTTTCGGAGGCTCCAACTCTTGAGAGACTGGAGCCATGACGAAGCATATCCCACCCTTCTCCCCTGAGGTCCGCGAGCGGCCAACCAGGCGCTGGTCGAGCTCCTGCAACGCTTCGCCGAGGCCAAGGAGGCGACGGCGGCGCAGATCGCGTTGGCTTGGTTGCTCTCGCGAAAGCCATTCATCGTGCCCATCCCCGGCACGCGCCGGCTCGACCGGGTCGTGCTCACGCCCCAGGACATGGCCGAGATTGAGGCGTCCGCCTCCGCCATTCCTATCGAGGGAGAACGTTTGCCCGCTGCCGTCCTGCAGTTCTCCTACCGCTGACCCCATCCAAGGGGCGTCGGGATTCACGACTCCTAAGGCAGCGCATAGCGGGACGCGCGTCCCGTTGCCCGCTTCCGGAGTCAACGGCCCGTAAACTATGACCGTCTGGCCCGGGATCGTGCGTCACGATCCGCCGCCGGTCCCCGGGACGGTTACGAGGGTCTCCTGACGAACCCGATGTCGGCGGCGACGGCCTTGAGCCGATCCGGTTCCCGCTCCTTTCGTTCCGAGTAGCGGTCCACGAGGTAGTCGGATCGCTCGCGGGTCAGGAGCGTGAACTTCATCAGCTCCTCGCAGACATCGACGACCCGGTCGTAGAGCGGCCCGGGTTTCATCCGGCCGGTTTCGTCGAACTCCTTGTAGGCCATCGGCACCGAGGACTGGTTCGGGATGGTGACCATCCGCATCCAGCGCCCGAGCACGCGCAGGCCGTTGACGGCGTTGAAGGACTGCGAGCCGCCGGAGACCTGCATCACGGCCAGCGTCCGCCCTTGGGTCGGGCGCACCGACCCCTCGGACAGGGGCAGCCAGTCGATCTGGCTCTTCATCACCCCGGACATGGCCCCGTGTCGCTCCGGGCTGACCCAGACGTGCCCTTCCGACCAGATCGAGAGGTTCCGGAGTTCCTGGACCTTTGGGTGATCGGCGGTGGCGTCGTCGGGCAGAGGGAGGCCGTGCGCGTCGTAGATGCGGACCTCGCCGCCCATCGCCTCAAGCAGGCGCGCCGCCTCGTAGGCGAGGAAGCGGCTGAACGAGCGCTCCCGGAGCGACCCGTAGAGGATCAGGAAGCGCGGGGCGTGGGCGAACGGCGTCGCCACCTGCAGGTCGGCGCTCGCCGGAACGATGAAGTGTCCCTCGCTCAGGTTCGGCAGGCCGTCGGCGAAGGGCTGTCGAGGCTTGTCCAAGGAACGTCTATCCTCTACGTTTCAATGATGGTTGAGATATTGACATCATGATGGACGAACGGCAAGCTGTCGCTGCCTTCGCGGCCCTCGGCCAGGAGCATCGGCTGCGCATCGTGCGCCAGCTCGTCACAGCGGGGCCTGACGGGATGGCGGCCGGCATGCTGGCCGAGGCGGTCGGCGTGTCCGGCACCAACCTGTCGTTCCACCTGAAGGAACTCAGCCATTCCGGCCTGGTCACCTCCCGGCGCGAGGGGCGGTCGATCATCTACAGCGCCGCCTACCCGGACCTGTCCGAGCTCATCCAGTTCCTGATGCGCGATTGCTGCCAGGGCCGCCCCGAGGTCTGCGCCCCGGCCGTAGCCGCCCTATCCGCCTGCTGCGAGGAAACCGCCTGATGGACGTCGTGATTTACCACAACACGGATTGCGGCACGTCCCGCAACACCCTGGCACTCATCCGCAACGCCGGCATCGAGCCGCACGTGATCGAGTACCTGAAGACGCCGCCGAGCCGGGTGATGGTCCGTCAACTCGCGGAGCGTGCCGGCCTCACCGTGCGCGACCTCCTGCGGGAGAAGGGCACGCCCTACGCCGATCTCGGCCTTGGGGACCCGAGCCTTACGGATGACCGGCTTCTCGATGCCATCGAGGCTCACCCGATCCTGTTGAACCGCCCCCTGGTCGTCACCCCTCAGGGCGTCGCCCTCTGCCGACCGTCCGAGGCGGTCCTCGACCTCCTGCCTGCCCAGCAGGGCGAGTTCGTCAAGGAGGACGGCGAGCGCGTCGTCGACGAGCACGGCCGGCGCATCGCCACCGCCTGATCGCTCCACATAATCAAGAACAAGAAACGGTCCCGATGCTCGCGCTCGCCATCTTCGTCGTCACCCTCGTGTTCGTCATCTGGCAGCCGAAGGGGTTCGGGATCGGATGGAGCGCCCTGATCGGAGCCGCGGTCGCGCTCGCCACCGGGGTCATCCACCCGGGCGACATCCCGGTCGTCTGGCACATCGTCTGGGACGCCACGTTCACCTTCGTCGCGCTGATCATCATCTCGCTGCTGCTCGACGAGGCCGGCTTCTTCCACTGGGCGGCGCTCCACATCGCCCGGTGGGGCGGCGGACGGGGGCGCCTGCTGTTCCCGTTGGTGATCCTGCTCGGCGCCGCCATCGCCGCGGTGTTCGCCAACGACGGCGCGGCCCTGCTGCTCACCCCCATCGTGCTGGCCATCCTGCTGCGCCTCGACTTCAAGCCGGCCGCGGCGCTGGCCTTCATCGTCGCCTGCGGGTTCGTTGCGGACTCCACCAGCTTGCCGCTGGTGATCTCGAACCTCGTCAACATCGTCTCGGCGAACTTCTTCGACATCTCCTTCAGCCGCTACGCGGCCGTGATGGTGCCGGTGAACCTCGTCTCGCTCGCGGCGACCCTGGTGGTGCTGTGGCTGTTCTACCGGCGCGACCTTCCGGCCACGTACCCCGTGGCCGAGCTCGAAGCGCCGCGCCACGCGATCATGGACGCGCTGGTGTTCAAGGCAGCCTTCCCGCTCCTCGGGCTGCTGCTGGTCGCCTACTTCGTGACGGCGCCGTTCGGCGTGCCCGTCTCGGTGGTCACCTGCGCCGGCGCCGTGATCCTGCTGGCGCTGGCGAACCGGAGCCGCGTCATTCCGATCCGCAAGGTGCTAGCGGGGGCCCCCTGGCAGATCGTCCTGTTCAGCCTCGGCATGTACCTCGTCGTCTACGGGCTGAAGAATGCCGGCCTGACCGACTACCTGGCGCAAGGCCTCGTCTGGCTCTCGGGCCATGGGCCGTTCGTCGCCACCATAGGCACGGGGGTCGCAGCCGCGATCCTGTCCTCGGTGATGAACAACATGCCGAGCGTGCTGGTTGGCGCGCTGTCGATCCAGCAGGCCCCGGACCTGTCGCCGCTGATGCGCGAGCTCATGGTCTACGCCAACGTCATCGGCTGCGACCTCGGCCCGAAGTTCACGCCCATCGGGAGTCTGGCGACCCTGCTGTGGCTGCATGTGCTCGACACCAAGGGCCAGCGCATCACCTGGGGCCAGTACATGCGGGTCGGCCTCGTCATCACGCCGCCGGTGCTACTCGTCACCCTGGCGGCCCTGGCGTTGTGGCTACCCATGATCGGGGCCCGGTAGCACGGCGATGACCCCGCCGCACCGCTGGCCCGTGACCTCGGCCCTGGGCGTGATCCAAATCCTGACCTGGGGCTCATCGTTCTACCTCCTGTCGGTTCTGGCCACCCCGATGTCGAGGGATACGGGATGGCCCCTCGGCTGGGTCATCGGGGGCCTATCCCTCGGCCTCCTCGTCGCGGGCCTCGTCTCGCCGCGGGTGGGAGCCTTCATCGGGGAGCATGGCGGCCGGCCGATGCTGGCCTTCGCCGCCATCGCCCTGGCGCTGGGCCTCACGGGCCTTGCCCTGGCCCCGTACGTTACGGCTTACTTGGCGGCTTGGCTCCTCATCGGCCTCGGCATGGGCACCGGACTGTACGATCCCGCCTTCGCCACCCTCGGCCGGCTCTACGGTGCCGAGGCGAGGTCCGCCATCACGACGCTGACCCTGTGGGGCGGCTTCGCCAGCACGGTGTGCTGGCCGCTTTCCGCCTTCCTGCTCGAGCAGGTCGGCTGGCGCGGCACCTGCCTCGCCTATGCGGCGCTCCACCTTACGGTCACACTCCCCCTCGTGCTCGTCGTGATCCCGTCCCCTCCGCCGCCTACGGCTCGACGGCTTAAGGGATCAAACGCAAGCGCTCGGCTGGATGGGCGGGAGCGACGCGCCTTCCTCCTCATGGCCGGGGTGCTGACCCTCGGCGGCACGGTGATGGCCATGGTCTCGGTGCACCTCATCACCCTGCTACAGGCCCGTGGCGTGGCTCTCACCTCGGCCGTGGCCTACGGGGCGCTGATCGGACCCTCCCAGGTCGGCGCCCGCATCATCGAGATGGCCGGCAAGGGACGGCATCACCCCCTCTGGACCCTGACCGCCGCCATGGTCCTGGTGATCCTGGGGATCGCGATGCTGACGGCCGGCCTACCCTTGGTCGGGCTGGCGCTGGTCCTCTACGGGGCCGGGAACGGGATCTACTCGATTGCACGTGGTACGGTGCCCCTGGCCCTGTTCGGTCCCGAACGATACGCCGCGCTCGTCGGTCGCCTCGCCCGTCCGGGGCTGGTGGCGCAGGCGCTTGCACCCTCCGTCGGAGCCGTGGTCCTGACCCACGCGGGCGCGGACGCGACCTACGCCCTGCTCAGCGTGCTCGCCGTGGCGAACGTCGCGCTCGCCCTATCGCTCTGGCGCGTCCGGCCGCGAAGCCAGGGAGCCGGCGGCCGCCTTCGACGGTCGCCGTGATCCAGTCCCGATCCGATCTTGCCTCCGACCCGTCGCGAGCCTACTGACGCTTAAACGATTCCATAACGGTTTAAGTGTCGTGCAAGAGAAACAAGCGCTCGACGGCTTCGCGGCCATCGCGCAGGAGACCCGCCTGCGCATCATCCGCCTGCTGGTCACGGCCGGGGCGAAGGGCATGGCGGCTGGTGCCATCACCGAGGCCATCGCAGGTGCCTCGGCGCCGCGCATCTCGTTCCACCTTAGCCACCTGGAGAACGCCGGCCTCGTCGAGAGCCGCCGCGAAGGTCGCTCGATCATCTACAGTGCGATCTTCCCGGCCCTGTCCGACCTCGTCGCCTTCCTCATGCGCGATTGCTGCGAGGGTCACTGCGAGGTCTGCGACCGCGCCATCGACCTGTTCGCCAAATGCACGGGCCGGCCCCAGCGGGTCGAGCAAGCCCCCAAGATCGCCTGCGAGGAAGCATGACCACCTTGCGCGACATCCTCGAAGGCCGGCAGATCCCGATCTACTTCGCCGCCATCGGCCTGGCCGTCGTCGTTGCGCTGATGGTCCCCGGAACCACGGCCCTGGACGTCGGGATCAACCCGGCCCTGGCGTTGATGCTGTTCGTCACCTTCCTCCAGGTACCCCTGCCCGAGTTGGGGAAAGCCTTTACGCGGGTCCGTTTCCTGGCGGCGCTCCTCGCCACGAACTTCGTCGCGCTGCCGATCCTGGTGGCCTGCCTGATCCAGTTCCTGCCCGCCAATCCGATGCTGCGGCTGGGCGTGCTCATGGTCCTGCTCACGCCGTGCATCGACTACGTCGTCACCTTCGCCCACCTCGGCCGCGCGGACGCCAAGGTGCTGCTGGCCTCCACCCCGGCGCTGCTGATCGCGCAGATGCTGCTGCTGCCGGTCTACCTCAACGTCTTCCTCGGCGAGGACGCCGCCAGGTTCGTCCAGGTCGGTCCGTTCGTGCACGCCTTCGTCTGGCTCATCGCGGTTCCCCTCGGACTTGCTGCGGCCGTGCAGATCTGGGCCGGACACAGCCGCGCCGGCCACCGGATCGCCACCGGGCTCGGACTTCTGCCGGTGCCGTCGACGGCCCTCGTCCTGTTCGTGGTGATCGCGTCCGTCCTGCCCCAACTCGGGCCGGCCCTAGACGACGCCCTGCGGGTGGTCCCCGTCTACGTCGCCTTCGCCGTGGCTGCCCCGCTGCTGGGTTGGGCGGTCGGGCGCGCGTTCCGCCTGGATGCCCCCACCGTCCGCACGCTGGCCTTCAGCGCCGCCACCCGAAACTCTATGGTGGTCCTGCCGCTGGCCTTCGCCGTTCCAGGCGCCGTCCCGCTCCTGCCCGCCGTCATCGTCACACAGACGCTGATCGAGCTCCTGAGCGAACTCGTTTACGTCCGCCTCGTGCCCAGGCTCGGCCCAACGGCGGCGTCGCCGGTCCCGGCCGTCTAAGTCGCCCCCGATGAGACGGCAGAGCGTACCCGTGATCCCGCATCGCCACCGTCTCGTGGTGATCTCGGCCCTTGGCTCGATCCAAATCCTGACCGGGGGGGCCTCGTTCTACCTGCTGTGTGTGCTCGCCAACCTGATATCGGAGTATACGGGGTGGCCTCTGAGATGGGTCATCGGGGGCCTGTCCCTCGGCTTCCTCGTCGCGGGTTTGCTATCTCCGCGGGTGGGGCTTTCGTCAGGTAGTGCCTATCCCTTCCGCGCCGACACGCGATGTGGCATCGTCCGTTCGTGACCTTTTGGCTCGCCCTTCGCAGGCTGCTCCCGCTCCTGGCGGTGATCGGCCTCGCCCTTGCGCCGGTGACCGCATCCGCGGCCGCCGCAGGCATGCGCGCGCCGACGGCCGTTCAGGGGCACGCCATGGCGATGCCCGACGAAGCCATGGCCGACATGGCCGGGATGGCCATGGACGAGATGCCGTGCTGTCCCAAGGAGCGGCCGGATATGCCCGACTGCTCCAAGGGCTGCCCCCTGATGGCGCTTTGCCTGGCGAAGGTCGCCACCGGGCTGCCGGTCGCCGTCGGACTTCCGGGCCGCGTCGGCGGCGTCGAGGGGCCGACCTGGGGCGTCACCGCCTCCTTCGACAGCCTGTCGCAAGGGCCGCCCACCGAGCCTCCCCGAGCCTGAACCCGATGCCGCCGGCGCCTGCGCCGGCAGATCCCGCGCGCCTGAAGGCCCGGGTCCCATCGTTTTCAGGAGATCATCGACCGTGTCCAACACATCGTTTTCGCGCGCGCTCACGGCTGCGCTGCTCGGCCTCGCCCTGACCGCCGCGGCCCGGGCCGACACCAAGGACTACGAGTTCCAACTGGTGAAGGACGAGGCCAAGCAGGGCGAGGCCATCCTCGACGTCCGCCTCGTTGACAAGCGCACGTCCAAGCCTGTGCCGAACGCCGTCATCTTCGCCAAGCGCATCGACATGGCGCCTGACAGCATGGAGGAGATGACCTCCAAGATCGAGCAGCTGCCGTCGCCGGAGCCGGGTCTCTACCGGTTCAAGGTGAAGCTGACGATGGCTGGCAGCTGGCGCCTCTCGCTCGGGGCCAAGGTCCAAGGCGAGACCGGCACCGTCGAGAACAAGCTGGTGTTCAAGGCCACCAAGTGAGCCGGAGAGCATGGCTGGCCGGGACCCTCGCCGCGCTCGCGGCGGGGGTTTTGGGGTATGGCGCGGGGCATGAGGGCAGCCCCGTGCCGGCGCTCGTCCAGCAGGCGCGGACCGGGTTCGTCCACTGGCTGCCGGGTGCCGAGACAAGGTCCGCTGTGCCCGCTCGGGTCCCGACCAAGGCGACCGGTCCCGTGGTCTACTACCGGGACCCGGACGGGAAGCCGGACTACTCCGCCGAGCCCAAGCGCACAGCGGACGGTCGAGACTATCGCGCCGTCCACGCAAGCGAGGACGTGCGCTTCGACGAACCCGACGAGCCCAAGGCGATGCCCGACCCCGGGCACGGCGACATGGCCATGGGTCAGACCACGATGCCGGCGACAGGTGCCCGAAAGGTGCGCTTCTACCGCAACCCGATGGGTTTGCCGGACACCTCGCCGATTCCGAAGAAAGATTCGATGGGGATGGACTACCTTCCCGTCTACTGGGGCGAGGACACCGACGACGGCACCGTGAGGATCTCGCCCGGCAAGCTCCAACGCACCGGGGTCCGGACGGCAATCGTCGAGCGACGGGTCCTGTCGATGCCGGTGCGCGCGCCCGGCGCCATCGAGGAGGACGAGCGCCGGATCTCGGTCATCGCGATGCGTACCGACGCCTTCATCGAGAAGGTCGAGCCCGTCACCACCGGCGACCACGTGCATAAGGGCCAGCCACTCCTCCGCCTGTTCTCGCCGGAGATGAACGCGGCCGCCGCGCAGTACCTTACCGGCATCGGCTACGAGGGCGCCCGCCGGCGCCTGGAGAACCTCGGCATCCCGCCCGAGGTCATCGACGAGATCGAGCGATCCCGGAAGGTGCCTTCCACCATCACGTGGTCGGCGCCCCGCGACGGGGTCGTGGTCGAGCGCAACGTCTCCGACGGCATGCGCGCCAAGTCCGGCGACACCCTCTTCAAGCTCGTCGACCATTCCAGGGTCTGGGTCCTGGCCGACGTGACCGAACGCGACTTGGCGGCCGTGGCGGAGGGCCAGACGGCGACCGTGCGCGCCCGGACGTTCCCGGACCGCGTCTTCACCGGCGCGGTGACCCGGATCTACCCGCACCTCGCCATGGCGACCCGGACCGCCCGCCTGCGGATCGAGTTGCCGAACCCGAACGGCGACCTGCGCCCGGGTATGTTCGCCGACGTGACGATCGCCACCGGCAGCGACAGGCCGGTGGTGGCGGTGCCCGACGACGCGGTCATCGACACCGGCATCAGGCAAGTCGTCCTGCTCGACAGGGGCGAGGGTCGCTTCGAACCGCGACCGGTCAGGCTCGGCACCCGCGGCGACGGCTACGTCGAGATCCGCGACGGCATCGTCGCCGGGGACCGCGTGGTGACCTCGGCCAACTTCCTCATCGACGCCGAGAGCAACCTGAAGGCGGCCCTCCAAGGTCTTTCCGAGCCGAAGCCCGATCCCGGCCCGCAGGCCGCCGTCGAGGGGAAGGCGCCATGATCGCCCGCCTCATCGCCTGGTCGGCGAAGAATCTAGTGCTGGTGCTGATCGGGACCGTCTTCGCGGTGGGAGCCGGGCTCTACGCCCTGAGGACCCTGCCGCTCGACGCGATCCCGGACCTCTCGGACGTCCAGACCATCGTCTACACCGAGTACCCCGGGCAGGCGCCCCAGGTCATCGAGGACCAGGTCACCTACCCGCTGACCACCGCGATGCTGACGGTGCCCCGGTCGAAGGTCGTGCGCGGCTTCTCGTTCTTCGGGGTCTCGTTCGTCTACGTCATCTTCGAGGACGGCACCGACCCGTACTGGGCCCGGAGCCGGGTGCTCGAATACCTGAACACCGTGGCCAGGCGCCTGCCGGCCGGCGTGACCCCGAACCTGGGACCCGACGCGACCGGGGTCGGCTGGGTCTACCAGTACGTGGTGGTCGCCAAGGAACGCACGCTGGCCGAGCTCCGCTCGCTTCAGGACTGGGTCGTCCGCTTCGGGGCGTCGCGTGCCGAGGGCGTGGCCGAGGTCGCGGGCGTCGGCGGCTTCGTGAAGCAGTACAACGTGGTCGTCGATCCCAACCGGTTGCGGGCGCAGGGCATCACCCTGTCCAAGCTCCGGGAGGCCATCCGGGCGAGCAACGCCGACGCCGGCGGCCGTACCGTCGAGCTCTCCGAGTTCGAGTTCGTCGTCCGTGGCCGCGGCTACCTCAAGAGCGTCGCCGACATCGAGAGCATCGTCCTGAGGACGGAGGCGGGCACACCCCTGCGGGTGAAGGACGTGGCTCGGGTAGAGCTCGGTCCCGACGAGCGCCGCGGCATCACCGAGATGAACGGCGACGGCGAGGTCGCCGGCGGGATCGTCCTGCAACGGTTCGGTGCCAACGCCCTGAACGTCATCGAGAACGTGAAGGCCCGGCTTTCCGATGTCGCCGCCAGCCTGCCCAAGGGCACGGAGATCCTGCCGGTCTACGACCGCTCGCACCTCATCGAGGCGGCCATCGAGACCCTCAAGGGCACGCTGATCGAGGAAAGCGTCATCGTCGCCCTCGTCTGCGTCGTGTTCCTGCTTCACGTCCGCAGCGCGCTGGTCGCGATCCTGATGCTGCCGGTCGGCATCCTGATGGCGTTCGCGGGCATGAAGGCCCTCGGGCTCGGGGCCAACATCATGAGCCTGGGCGGCATCGCCATCGCGGTGGGCGCCATGATCGACGCCGCCATCGTGATGATCGAGAACGCCCACAAGCACCTGGAGCGGGCGGACCCCGGCAAGCGCCGGGTCGAGATCCTAATCGAGGCCGCAAGCGAGGTTGGGCCGTCGCTGTTCTTCTCGCTCCTCATCATCACGGTGAGCTTCCTGCCGATCTTCACGCTGGAGAGCCAGGAGGGCCGCCTGTTCGGTCCGCTGGCCTTCACCAAGACCTTCGCGATGGCCGCGGCGGCAGTCCTGTCCCTGACACTCGTCCCGGCGCTGATGGTCCTGTTCGTCCGCGGCCGGATCATCCCCGAGCACCGCAACCCGGTGAACAGGCTCCTGATCTGGATCTACCGCCCTCTCATCGCCGGCGTCCTGCGGGCGCGTGTGCTGACGATCCTGCTGGCCTTGGTCGTCCTGGCGGTGACGGCGTGGCCGGCGAGCCGGCTCGGCTCGGAGTTCATGCCCGACCTCGACGAGGGGACTTTGATGTACATGCCCACCACCCTGCCGGGCATTTCGGTGACCAAGGCCGGCGACCTGCTGGCGACCCAGGACAGGATCATCAAGTCGTTCCCCGAGGTCGCCTCGGTCTACGGCAAGGCCGGACGGGCCAACACCGCGACCGATCCGGCGCCGAGCGAGATGTTCGAGACCATCGTCAACCTGAAGCCGAAGGTGGATTGGCGTCCCGGGGTCACGACGGCGAGCCTGAAGGCCGAGATGGACGCCGCGCTCCAGTTCCCCGGGGTCTCGAACGCCTGGACCCAGCCGATCCGCGCCCGCATCGACATGCTCTCCACCGGCATCCGCACGCCGGTCGGGATCAAGGTGCTCGGGACGGACCTGACCGAGATGGAAAAGGTCGCCCGCCAGGTCGAGGCGGTGGTGAAGGTGGTGCCGGGCACGTCGAGCGCCTACGCCGAGCGCGTCCAGGGCGGCTACTTCCTCGACATCACCCCCAACCGCGAGGCGCTTGGCCGGTACGGGCTGACGGTCGGGGACGTGCAGGACGTGATCGGGATGGCGCTCGGCGGCGAGAGCGTCACCAACACCGTCGAGGGCAGGGAGCGCTACACCGTCAACGTGCGCTACCCCCGGGCCTTTCGGTCCGACCCGCGATCCATCGCCTCCGAGGTCCAGGTGCCGATCCCGGGCGGGGGGACCGTGCCGCTCGGCGAGGTCGCCAAGGTGCAGTTGAACCGCGGCCCGACGCAGATCCGGACGGAGAACGGGCAACTCGCGGTCTTCATTTACGTCGACGTCGCCGGTCGCGACCTCGGGGGCTACGTTGCTGAGGCTAGAGCGGCGGTGACCAACGAGGTCAGGCTTCCCCAGGGTACCCTCGTGCAGTGGAGCGGGCAGGTGGAGTACCTCGACCGGGCGACCGCCCGGCTCAAGATCGTGGTGCCCCTGACGCTGCTGATCGTGTTCCTGCTGCTCTACCTGAACTTCCGTAGGCTGACCGAGACGCTCATCGTCATGCTGTCGTTGCCCTTCGCCCTCGTCGGCGGGGTCTGGCTGATGTGGTGGATGGGCTTCAATCTGTCGGTGGCCGTGGCGGTGGGCTTCATCGCGCTGGCAGGCGTGGCCGCCGAGACCGGGGTGATCATGCTGGTTTACCTCGACCACGCGCTGGCCGAGATCCGGGCCGAGCGCGATAGGGCCGGGCTGACGTTCACCAGGGCCGACCTGCGGCGGGCGATCATGGTCGGCGCGGTCGAGCGGGTGCGCCCGAAGATGATGACGGTGGTGGCGATCATGGCCGGGCTCCTGCCGATCCTGTGGAGCACCGGCTCGGGCTCCGAGGTCATGCAACGGATCGCCGTGCCGATGATCGGCGGCATGGTCTCCTCGACCCTGCTGACCCTCCTGGTGATCCCGGCGGTCTACGGCTTCGTGAAAGGGTGGGGGCTGCCGCGGTCCGAACCGAATACCATCGACCCCGAGGCCCGACTTGTAACGTTATGAACAATCTGACGGATTGAAACCATGCCCTGGGCCGACTCCCGGCCCCTTGCCGACACTCCGAAGGTCCGCTCCCAGGCTGTCGAGGCAGAGGCCAACGACCGGGTTGGGTGGCAAGCAGCTTGGCTGCTTTCAGTCGCAAGACGTTCTAAAGCGGACCAAGGATGAATCACCGTCTCCGGACGGTCGGTCCAACTCATCTCAGGGTCGAATTTTGTTAAAGCCGGATGCCGACTTCATCAGAGGCGATGCCACCGGCGCGAAAGTGCTCTGCCTCGGGAGACAGCGTGATTCACGATTGCAAAGCCCCGGTCACGCGACGTCTCGTGCTGGTCCGGCATGGCCAGAGCGTAGCCAACCGATCCGGCCTGTTCACGGGATTGCTGGACTCGCCCTTGACCGAGCAGGGCCGGATGGAAGCCGAGGCAGCCGGCCGGCGTTTGGCCGAGCGCCGCTGGCGCTTTTCTGTTGCCTTCACCTCGACGCTGACGCGGGCCGTCGTGAGCGGCCGGCTTATCCTCGATGCGCTCGGGCAACCCGGATTAATCCCCCAACGCTTCGCCGCGCTCGACGAGCGAGACTACGGCGACCTCAGCGGGCTCGACAAGACCACCGCCGATGCGCGCTGGGGGGCGGTGCGGATTGAGACCTGGCGCCGCTCCTACGCTGATGCGCCGCCGAATGGTGAGAGCCTGCGCGACACTGTCGCGCGCATCGTGCCCTGCTACCTCCGATCCATCCTACCGGCGGTCATGGGCGGGGACGTGCTGGTCGTCGCCCACGGTAATTGCCTGCGGGCGCTTGTGATGGCGCTCGAAGACCTCAACCCGGCGGAGGTCGAGCACCTCGAACTCGCGACGGGCTCCGTCAGGATCTATGAGTTTGCCGCGGACACGACGATCAAGGCACGCTGGATTGACGGGTGAATGCGCTTGTCGGCCCCCCAGAATGGATCTCCGCAAGCCGCGAAGGGGCCCCTTTTCATCTATTCCGTTGATGGGAAACATCTGATCATTCCGTTGGAGTGAATGAAAGGGACATGGGATTCTCTGGCATCACATCGGAGCCATCCATGTCCATGCCCAGACTTTTCTCCCACCCTCGATCGATGGGCGCCTTGGCCGGCACGAAAGCCATCCTTCCGGGACTGGGCCTCTGCGTGGCGGTCACCGCCGCAGCGGTCGGCTTCGAGGCCGTCGAGGCGCATCTGTTCGGTCGCGCCTGGCTCGAAGCCCTGGTGCTGGCGATCCTGCTCGGCAGCGCGATCCGCACGGCCTGGACCCCGTCGCAACGTTTCTTTCCCGGCATCGCCTTCGGGGCCAAGACCGTACTGGAGATCGCGGTTGTTCTTCTCGGGGCCTCGCTCAGCCTCGCGACGATCTTGGCGGCCGGTCCGGGTCTGCTCTTCGGCATCGCGGGCGTCGTCACGGTGGCGATCCTGTCGAGTTACGGCATCGGTCGGGCGCTCGGGCTGCACCCGCGCATGGCGATCCTCGTCGCCTGCGGTAACTCGATCTGCGGCAACTCGGCCATCGCCGCCACGGCGCCGGTGATTGGTGCCGACGGCGAGGACGTCGCCGCCTCCATCGCCTTCACCGCGGTTCTAGGCGTGCTGGTGGTGCTCGGGCTGCCGCTACTGGTGCCCCTGCTCGGTCTCTCGCCGATGCAGTACGGGGTGCTCGCCGGCCTCACCGTCTACGCTGTTCCGCAGGTTCTCGCCGCCACCGCGCCGGTCGCGGCACTCAGCGTCCAGGTCGGAACCCTGGTGAAGCTCGTCCGGGTGCTGATGCTCGGCCCGGTCGTCCTGGTGCTCTCGCTCGGCGCGAGCCGGCTGGGCGAGAAGACCGACGAGGCCGCCCCCGGCGTCACAGCCGGCGACCGCCCGGCCCGCGCCAGCCTCGCGATCCACCGCCTGGTGCCGTGGTTCATCCTCGCATTCCTCGCGCTCGCGGGACTTCGCTCGGCCGGGCTGATCCCGCAGGTCGCGCTCGCGCCGATGTCGGAGACCGCCAACGTGCTGACCGTGGTCTCGATGGCGGCGCTCGGCCTCGGGGTCGACGTGCGCAGCGTCGCCAAGGCCGGGGCGCGGGTGACGCTGGCGGTAGTCGCCTCGCTCCTCGCGCTCGGCGCCGTCAGCCTCGGCCTGATCCACGTGCTGGGCCTTGTCTGATCCGGGTGTGGATCCGGCTCCACCACCGATCCAGGTTTTCATCCGGCGCGATGCCCCGAAGAAATCCGGATTAAGCGGGAGATTGAAAATTCTCGAATCATCGCACCGGGAGATCGTTCGCATCGCGAAAGACCGTTGGAGGGAATAAATCGCTTTCCGTAGCATCTCCCTTGTCGCGAGGAATCGCCACGAGGCCCGATGCGCTCGAACGCATCGACGCCGACATTCTTCAAGGGGAGAGACCATGCACGGATTGGACAGACCGACGAACCGCCGCCTCGTCCTGGGTGGACTCGGGCTCGGCAGCCTCGGCGCCGCGTTGCCGGCCTGGGCCGCGGGCTCGGTGAAGCTGCCGCTGCCCGGCGGCCCGGACGAGCGGGCGCTGACCACCGCCTTTCCGGGCAAGGGCGAGATGATCCTCCAGCGCACCCATCCGCCGCTGCTGGAGACGCCGTTCTCGGTGTTCGACGCGGGCGTGTTCACCCCCAACGACCGCTTCTACGTGCGCTGGCACTGGGCCTCGATCCCGACCGAGGTCGATGCCGGCACCTTCCGGCTCAAGGTCCACGGCCATGTGGAGAAGGAACTCTCGCTCTCCCTCGATGCCATCGCCGGCCTGCCGCGCTTCGAGATCGCCGCGGTCAACCAGTGCTCGGGCAATTCACGCGGGCTGTTCGAGCCGCGGGTGCCCGGCGCGCAATGGGCCAACGGCTCAATGGGCAACGCCCGCTGGACCGGGGTGCGCCTCAAGGACGTGCTCGAAAAGGCCGGGGTGAAGGCCGGTGCCGTGCAGGTGCGCTTCAACGGCCTCGACGAGCCCGTGGTCGACGACGCGCCGGACTTCAAGAAGTCCCTCGATCTCGACCACGCCAACAATGGTGAGGTGATGATCGCCTACGCGATGAACGGCGAGCAGCTCCCGCTGCTCAACGGTTTCCCGCTCCGGCTCGTGGTGCCGGGCTGGTACTCAACCTACTGGGTCAAGATGCTGTCCGACATCGAGGTGCTGGACAAGCCCGACGAACAATATTGGATGAAGACCGCCTACCGTATTCCCGACGTGCCGGGTGCTAACATCAAGCCCGGGCAGACAGGGTTCAAGACAGTGCCGATTAACAGGATGGTGCCGCGCTCGTTCGTCACCAACCTGACCGACGGCGCCAAGGTGGCGGCCGGAACGCCGGTGGCCATCCGCGGCATCGCGTTCGGCGGCGATTGTGGGGTGAAGGCGGTCGAGTTCTCCGGCGACGGCGGGGCGACGTGGTTCCCGGCGCAACTCGGTGCCGACGAGGGCCCCTACAGCTTCCGCCGCTTCGACGGCAGCCTGCCGGCGCTGGCCGCCGGGACCCACACGGTCAGGGTCCGCTGCACCAATACCAAGGGCGTCGCGCAAGGCATGGACCGGGTCTGGAACGCCAACGGCTTCATGCAGAACGGCATCGAGACCGTGTCCTTCCAGGCCGCTTGAGGAGAACAGCCATGAACACAATTCGCCCTGCGGCCCTCATCGCCGCGCTCATCCTGTCTCCCCTGGTGGCGCTCGCGGCGCCTGCTCCCGAGCCGATGCGCTTCAGTTCGCAATCGATCGAATTTCCGACGTCCGACCGGATCTTTCCGGACGGGCCGGGAGCCGAGGCGGTCAATAACAATTGCCTCGCCTGCCACTCGGCCGGGATGGTGCTGACCCAGCCCAAGCTCACGAAGGCGCAGTGGACCGAGACCGTGAACAAGATGGTCCACGTCTACAAAGCGCCGGTCGATCAGGCCGATGTGCAGACCATCGTCGATTACCTCACGGCGTTGAAGCCCACGCCCTGAACCCTCGAATCCCGAGGCCGCCGTGCTTTTTTCGCCGGCCTCGGGGAATAGACCGCCCTCGCTGGCATCTCCCTAAGGCGATGCACGGCCTGACCGGTCCCGCACGACGCAATCCGATTTCGAACTCGCCCGCACGGCCGGCCCCAGGCCGTCGAACGAGGGCGCATGCCCGAGAGACACGCTTCATGACCCACGTCCGTACCAGCCTCCGCGCCCTCCTCGCCGGAGCTGCCTTGCTCCTCACCCAGAACCAACCTGGATTCGCCGCCGGCTTCGACGGCGCAATCAAGAACAACGCGCTCGCCCTGAACGCCGCCGGCACGGTCGCCGCGGTGTCGAACAGCGAGGAGAGCGCCGTCATCGTCTACGACGTCGCCAAGGGCACGGTGCTCCGCCGCCTCGACGGCTTCGTCACGCCGCGCAACATCGTGTTCGCGCCGGACGGCGCCCGCTTCTACGTCTCCGACAGCGGCACGGGCCGGATCACGGTCTACGAGACCGGCACCGGCAAAGAAGCCGGCGTTCTTGCCGCGGGCCCCGGTGCGTTCGGCACGGTGCTCTCGGCCGACGGGACAAAGCTCTACGTCAACAACGAGGCCGCGAGCACGCTGACCGTGTTCGACACCAAGACCATGCTCGCAGTCGCCGTGATCCCCGGCTTTGCGCAGCCGCGCCAAGGCGTGAAGCTGTCGCCGGACGGCAAGACCGTGTTCGTGACGAACTTCCTCGGCGACAAGATCACGTTGGTCGACACCGCCACCAACAAGATCACCAGCGAGATCGCCGGGTTCGACAAGCTGCGCGCCATCTCGATCACCAAGGACGGCAAGACGCTGTTTGCCGCCAACAGCGGCCGCAACACCGTCAGTGTGGTCGATGTCGCCGCCCGCAAGGTCACGTCAGAAGTCGCGGTGGGCAAGGACCCCTACGGTGCCGCGCTGACCCCGGACGGGCGCTTCGTCTATTCGGGCAACCTCAAGGACAACTCGCTCTCGGTGATCGACACCGACACGCTCAAGGTCGTCGCCACGGTGACCGGGCTGAACGAGCCGCGCCAGGCGATCGCATTCTCCAGTGACAACGCCCACGCGTACGTCCTCAACCGCGACCTCAGCGTGGCCGTGGTCGACCGCGCGAAGAACGCGGTGGTTTCGACGATGAAGCCGTGAAGCGTCGCGCGCCGGGTGCCTTTCGGCGCCCGGCGCGTTCTCGATCTCGACACGTCGCGAACGCAGGACAAAGACCCCATGCTCGGCCTGTTCCAGCGCAAGGACCGCCTCATCGTCCACGGAAAGACGCCCTACAACGCCGAGCCGCCGCTCGATCGCCTGCGGGCCGCCTTCCTGACTGATCAAGCCGACTTCTACGTCCGCAGCCACGGCGACATCCCGGACCTCGACGCCGACGGCTACCGCCTGACCGTCGACGGGATGGTCGCGACGCCCCTCGACCTCTCCCTCGCCGATCTCAAAGAACGCTTCGCGCCCGTCACCGTGACGGCGGTGATGCAATGCGCCGGCAACCGCCGGGCCGACATGCTGGCGGTGGCCCCGGTCTCCGGCGACCCGTGGGCGCCCGGCGCCATCGGTAATGCGGAATGGACCGGCGTGCGGCTCGCCGACGTGCTGCGCGCGGCCGGCATCAAAGCGGATGATGAGCGCCACGTCGCCTTCGAGAGCCACGACCGGATCGCGGACACGGACACGCGCTTCGGCGCCTCGATCCCGCTCGCCAAGGCGCTGGCGCCCGAGACGCTGCTTGCCTTCGCGATGAACGGCGAGCCTCTCGCCCCCGAGCACGGCCATCCGTTACGCGTGGTGGTGCCGGGCTTTGCCGGCATCCGCAGCCCGAAATGGCTCGCCCGGATCACGGTGCAGGACCGGCCCTCCGACAACCCGATGCAGGCCGACGACTACAAGCTGTTTCCGCCCGACGTGACGGCCGAGACCGCCGACCCGGCCCACGGCATCACCATCGAGGCGATGCCGTTGAACAGCGCGATCTGCGAGCCCGCCCGCGGCGCTGCGTTGAAGGCCGGCCGGCACGCGATCCGCGGCTACGCCATCGCCAGCGACCGCGCGGTCGCCCGCGTCGACGTCTCGACGGATGGCGGCCGCAGCTGGGCGCAAGCCCGGATCGAGCGCGATGCCGACGCGCCCTACGCCTGGACGTTCTGGGAGATCGAGCGCGAACTGACCGCGGGCGAGCACGAGCTCGCGGTGCGGGCCTGGGATTCCGCCGGCCAGACCCAGCCGGCCGCCCCCGACGACACCTGGAACTACAAGGGTTACCTCAGCGCCGCCTGGCACCGGGTGCGAGTGACGGTGGCCTGACCCTCACGCCCAGAGCAGGGCGGTGGCCGCGAGGCCGGAGATCGCGATGAGCAGGGCCGCAATCCCGACGGTGAGGAGGCGCG
Organism: Methylobacterium sp. Leaf118; assembly: GCF_920984675.1. Taxonomy (GTDB): domain Bacteria; phylum Pseudomonadota; class Alphaproteobacteria; order Rhizobiales; family Beijerinckiaceae; genus Methylobacterium. The sequence continues at coordinate 191,291 of NZ_CAKLBV010000001.1, read as the reverse complement.
GCATCATCGGGATCTCGGAATGGGCGAGCCGTGCCCGGATCGCCCGGTCCCGCCACACGGCGCCGGCGAATGAGGCGAGCGCGCAGCCGATCAGCGTCAGCGACAATACCTTCAGCGGCCAGACCGCGAGCACCTCCCGCAGGAAGCGCTGCGCGGCGAGGCCGACGCCTAGGAACGCGAGCCCGGTGCGAAGCCACGCCACGAAGGTGCGTTCGGCCGCTAGAACCGTCCGATCCTCGGCGAGTCTCACCCGGGGATCGTCGGGGGGCACGGGTTTCGCGAGCTCGCTCATCCGGCATTCGCTGTCGCGATCAGGTCGAGAAGCGCGTCGGCGGCCCGGCTGCGGTAGCGCTCCTTGTGGCGCAGCACCCGGAACGGCCGGCTCGGTAAGTCGAACGCCGCCCGGACCAGGGTCCCGGCCCGAAGCGCGGCGGCGACCACGGTCTCGGACAGGACGGCGGCCCCGCCCCCGGCCTCGACGGCGGCGCGGACCGCCTCGTTAGAGGGCAGTTCGAGCGTGACCCGAAGCTGGGCGGCTGCGAGGCCGGCCGCACCCAGGGCCGCCTCGAAGGCCGAGCGGGTTCCCGATCCCGCCTCGCGCAGCACCCAATCGACCCCGGCGAGGTTTTCGGGTTCGAGGTGGGTCGCCTCGGCGAAGGCATGGCCAGGGGCGACCACGAGGACCAGTTGGTCCTGCGCGATGGTCGTGCTCGCGAGCGTCGGGTCGTCCAGCGCCCCCTCGACAAAGCCGAGTTCGGCCTGCCCCGCGCGCACCGCGTCGGCGGCGTCGGTGGTGTTGCCCACCGCCAACCGGATGGCGATCTCAGGGTAGGCCCGGCGGAAGGCGACGAGGTGGCGCGGCAGCCAGTCGCTGGCGATGGTCTGGCTGGCATAGAGGGCCAGCGTCCCGCGTCGCATGCCACTGAGGTCGGCGAGCACCAGTTCGGCGGCCTCGGCCCGGGCGAGTACGGCGCGGGCCTCGACGAGGAACACGCGTCCCGCCTCGGTCAGCTCGATCCCGCGGCCGACCCGGTGAAACAGCTTGGTGGCGTGCCGCCCCTCGATGTTGGCGATCGCCGTGCTGACTGCCGACTGGACGAGGTTCAGCGCCTCTGCAGCCCGGGTCACGTGCTGCCGCTCCGCCACGGCCACGAAGATGCGGAGTTGGTCGAGGGTCATGGTTGCCGCGGCGGAACCGGCAATCCACGGACCTGCGCGTCAACCGCCTGCGCGACGGTCAACAGCCGCGCCTCGTCGGTGCGACCCGTCACGACGTAGGACATGCCGCCATCGACCCAGGAGAAGGCAGCGACATCGCCCTCGCGGGCGAAGCGGAACACCGTGCGGCCATCCGCATCGCCCACGCGGCTGTAGAGCGTCAGCCGGGTGCCGTGATCGTCATCGTACATCAGCATCGCGGCGGATTCGGAACCCGCCGGCAGCAGCCGGCCGCCCATCAGGCGGAAGCCGTAGGCCGTGAGGTCGGGGGTGGTCACCGCCCGGCCGAGGCGCTTCGAGAGCCACGTCACGAGGTGCGGCTTCTCGTCGGCGCGCACCTCCACCGGATGCACCGCCTCGACCACGTAGGTGCGGAAGGCCGCCACTGCGTCGTCGGTCGCCGGCTCGGTTCGCGCGAGCGTGACCGTGGGTACCTGCCGCACGGCATGGCCGAACCAGCCGGCGGCACCGCCGACCGCGAGGCAGAGCACGGCCGCAGCCGCGACCGGAAGCCAGCGCCCGGTTATCGGGCGATGTCGCGAGCGGATATTGGCGACCCTGAGCCGCGCCGGGATCGCCTCCTCGGCGATCGGCGCGAGGCGGGCACGCAAGCGCTCGCGCAAGGCGCGATCCGCCGAGACCTCGGCCGCCCGCGCGGGATTTCCCCTGAGCCATGCCTCGACCAGCGCCTGCCGCTCCGGTTCCAGACGACCGTCGATCAGGCCGTGCAGGTCGTCCTCGCCGACCGGGCGCGGATCCCCGCTCATTTTACCCTCCTCAACAAGCCGGTTCGGCCGGTTTCCAGAAAACTTCGCATCCGCTCCCGGGCTCGGCTTAACCGCGACATCACCGTGCCGAGCGGTACTCCGAGCACCTGGGCCGCTTCCGCATAAGACAGATCCTCAACCGCGACGAGCAGCAGCACCGAGCGCTGCTCCTCGGGCAGCGCATCGAGCCCGGTGAGCACGTCACGGGCTCCCATAGCGGTCTCGGGGTCGGCACCCGGATCAGGCACCTGCTCCAAAGCCTCCGCGCCGAGATCGACGCCGCGCCGGCCCCGGCGTCGAACAGTGCCGAGGAACAGGTTGCGCTCGATCGTGAACAGCCAGGCCCGCAGGTCGCCGTCGCGGCGGCGTCCGGACCAGCCGGACAACGCCCGCTCCAAAGTGTCCTGGACGAGGTCGTCCGCCGCTTCGCGGTCCCGTAACAGCGCGACGGCGTAGCGCCGCAACGCTGGGATCTGCGGTTCGATGAGGGCAGCGATCTCGTCCACGAGGCTTTACCGATCAGGGCTTGGCGATGTGCCATGCACCGTTGAGGAATCCGTCGCCGGTGATGTCGCCGGGCTTCGTATCCTTGGCGAAGGTGTAGAGCGGCTTGCCCTTATAGGCCCACTGCATCGTGCCGTCGTCCCGCGTCACCATCGTCCAGTCGCCACTAGCAGCCGAGCCGGGCGCCGCCATCAGGGCGGGCCAGTTGGCGGCGCAGGGGCCGTTGCACATCGACTTGCCGCCCATGTCCTTGTCGAAGGTGTAGAGGGTCATGCTCTTGGCATCGACGAGCGCCGGCCCCTTGGCAGTCTCGGCCGTCATCGCAGGCGCAGCGGCCTGGGCGGCGACGGCGGAGAAGGCGAAGGCCGCAAAGGCGGCGCGGATCAGCATGGTGCGCATGAGTGAGGTCTCCGGCGGTCGACCATGACCGCATTGGGAGAGATGCCGAACGGGCGCGTCTATTCCACTGACATTTGGAAAAGATCGATCACATCGGCAGGGCCGCGAATTCGTCCCCGGCCAGGGAATAAAACCGTTTCCCCGGCATCTCTCCCCTCGACAACGAACAGGGAGGACGGCTCATGCGCGGAGCATTGGGATTTGCGCTCACGGCCGCCGTGATGGCCGGCGGCCTCGTCGGCGGCCGGATGATGATGCCCCCGACGCTGGCCGCTGCCGAGCCGCCGGCCGTCGTCTCCGCGTCCTTCGACGCGGTGATGGCGCAGTCGATGACGCGGATGCATGCCGACATGATGGTCCCGCCCTCGGGCGATCCGGACCGCGACTTCGCCGCGATGATGATCCCGCACCACGAGGGCGCGATCGCGATGGCCCAGGCGGAGCTGCTCTACGGCAAGGATCCGGTCCTGCGCCGCCTCGCGCAGGGGATCATCGTCGAACAGGGCCAGGAGATCGCGGTGATGCGCCGGGCGCTCGCCGATCTCCCTCCCGCGCCGGATTCGTCCGCCGCAGCCGCCCACCTTCACCACCATGGCACGGCCCCTGCCGCCGAGATGCCTTCGGAGATCTGCCGATGAAGACCGCCCTCACCCTCCTCGCGCTCGCGCTGCTCTCCGGCTCGGCTCTCGCCGGGCAGGCCCCGGGCGCAGCCTCCGCACCGGACGTGCCGGTCAGCGGCAGGGACCGGTTCTACACCTCGGACCAGTTCTCCAACACGGTCTCGGTGGTCGATCCCGCCGCCAACGTCCTGCTCGGCGTGATCCGGCTCGGCGACCCGACGCCGATGAACCTGAGCCCGCTCTATCGCGGCCAGCTCCTCGTCCACGGCATGGGCTTCTCGCCCGACCACAGGACGCTGCTCGCGGTCTCGATCGGTTCGAACTCCGTGAGCTTCATCGACACGGCGACCAACACGGTCCGCCACACGGCCTATGTCGGCCGCGCGCCGCACGAGGCCTTCTTCACGCCGGACGGCCGGGAGGCCTGGGTGAGCGTGCGCGGCGAGGACTACATCGCCGTACTCGATGCCGCGACCGCCAAGGAGACGCGCCGGATCACCGTGCCGAACGGGCCCGGCATGACGATCTTCTCGCCGGACGGCGCCTACGGCTATGTCTGCTCCAGCTTCAGCCCCGAGACGGTGGTGATCGACACGAAGACCCACACCATCGTCGGGCGCGTGAAGCAGGAGAGCCCGTTCTGCCCCGACATCGCCGCGACACCGGACGGCAAGCAGGTGTGGTTGACCCTCAAGGATGTCGGCCGGACCCAGGTGTTCTCTGCGACGCCGCCCTTCGCGCCGCTGAAGACCATCGAGACCGGGCCGATCACCAACCACGTCAACATCGTCTCGACCAAGGCCGGCCAGTTCGCCTACGTGACGATCGGCGGCCTGAACCAGGTCAAGGTGTTCCGCACCGACGACTTCACCCAGGTCGCCACCATCCCGACCGGCGCCCTGCCGCACGGGCTCTGGCCCTCGGGCGACGGCAGCCGCGTCTATGTCGGCCTAGAGAACGCCGACAAGGCGGCGGTGATCGACACCGCATCGAACACCGTGATCGCCGAGGTTCCGATCGGCCAGGGGCCGCAGGGCGTGGCCTACGTCCCGAACGCCGTGCCGGAGGGGGACGGAAAGCAGAACCTCCAGCCGCTGGGCGCAGCCGGCAAGACCAGCGCGCTGACGCTCGCAGGCACCGATGGCAAGCCGGCGACGCAGGTGACCCTGTTCGACCAGGGCGTGCTGCAGACCCTGCAGGCCGCGGTCACGGGACTGGCGCCGAAGACGCCGTTCGTCCTGGCGCTCGCCGCCGATCCGAAGGGGGCCGCCGGCCTGGAGCCGCTCGCCGCCTTCATGACCAACCCGGCCGGCGCGGCCATCGTCAACGCCATCGGCCCGATCCGCCAGATCACCCGCACGGATGCCGGCGCGAGCCGGCGCTACCTCGTGGTGGTCTCGGGCAAGCCCGGTGAACTCGGCGGCGTCGTCCAGATGCAGACTGTGGATTGAACGGGCGGCCTCACGAGCGCGGGAAGCGGGAATCCGAGAGCATGCGTTCGCAGCGCGCGTCCGACTGCAACGTCTGCTTTCGAGGCCGCCGTTAGATTGCTCCTATGACCTAGTTGGGTCGGATACGGCACGTCCGCTCCAGCGCGAAAAGCCAAGGTCCGCTCCCCCTTCATCCCGGACGTTTGTGGCGGTACACAGCGTCAGATTTTCAACACTAGCGCTGCAAAGCGGGATGACGCTGGTCAACCTGTTACGCCCTCTTCGCCTGATAAAAGTTGAGTTTTGGAAGTACGGACCGCGCTTGGACTGCGAGGGCTCCTGTGTCAGGTCCCCGCCATCACGTCGCGACACCTGAGCCCGGGTGTCGTCGGATACGATAAGGGGCCCCGAAGGGCCCCTGCAGATCACATGCGATGGTGGCGATGGCCATGCCCGTGGCGCATCATGTGGCCACGGTGGTGATGATGGTGCCGCAGCATGTGCCCACGATGATGGTGATGGCGCATGCCATGGCCGCGATGACCGTGCATACCGTCCATCCGGACCTCAGTCACGGCGGTCGGGGCATCGACGGCGCCGATCATGCCGGGGGCGGCCGAGGCGGGGGCGACCGCAGCCGCACCCAGGGTTGCCAGGATGGCGGCGGCGAAAAGGGACTTTCTCATGGGCTTCCTCACGTCGTTGTCGGCAATGCGTCGAAAACGACGGCACCCGAGCCTTGGGAACGGCTCCGCTTCCAAGACCGTTCCGCGGGGTACGTTCTCCTCCCGCTCGCGTGCCTAACGGTACATTCGAATTCCACTGCGCTGGCCGGCCCGACCTTCGACTCAGCTGGCAATATCACCGAACGGCCTTCACCCAGCCCTGACCGGCCAACGATGATGCAGGTCGTCGATGACGAAGGCGTGGGCGTGATGGTGGCCTCCATGCAGGTGCGGGTGCCGGACGTCGAGGTCCGCGTGGGCATGCTCGATCACGTCGGGATCGTCCACCGGCCATAGTCGGGCAGCCGCGGCGACGCCTACAAGCGTCACGCCCCCGAGGATCGCCAGCGTGGCGGGCATCCCCATGGACGGGCCGAGCCAGCCGGCCAACGGATAGGTGAGCAACCACGCGGCATGGGACAGGGCGAATTGGGCGGCGAAGACGGCCGGCCGGTTCTCCGGGGTCGCCGAGCGGCGCAGGAGTCTGCCGGTGGGGGTCTGCACGGCGGAGTAGGCGACGCCGAGCACCAACCAGGTCCCGAGGAAAAGCGGCCAGCCGATGGTCCCACCCCAGGTCATGGCGGCGACACCCAGGAGAACCGCGCCGAGCAGGGCTGCCGCCGGGATCATCACGGCCCGGTCGGAGAGCCGGTCGAGGAGGCGGGGCAGCGTCAGGGCGGCGATCATGGAGCCGCCCCCGAACAGCCCGAGGGCGAGGGCCACGTCGGTCTGGGGGCGTCCTAGAAGGCCCTGCACGATCACCACGGTGTTGACGATGACCATGGCGCCGGCCGCGGCGACCGCAAGGTTCAGGGCGAGCAACCCGCGCAGGCGCGGCGTCGCGAGGTAGATCCGAAGGCCGCGCGTCGTCCGGTCGTAGACGCCGCCATGCGGGTCGGACCGGGTGGCGGTCGGCAAGGTCACGGACACCACCAGAGCCGCCGAGCACAGGAAGCCGACGACCGTGCCGCCGAACAGCGCGTTGTAGGGCACCACGGTCAGGAGAAGGGCCGCCAAGGTCGGGCTGAGCAGGTTCTCCAGGTCGTAGGCGAGGCGCGAGAGCGAGAGGGCCCGGGTGTAGTTCCGTTCGTCCGGCAGGATGTCCGGGATGGTGGCCTGGAAGGTCGGGGTGAACGCCGCCGAAGCCGATTGCAGGACGAAGATCAGGGCGTAGACCTGCCAGACCTGATCGACGAAGGGCAGCGTCAGGGCGATGGCGGCGCGGACAAGGTCCGTGCCCGCCAGGAAGGCGCGTCGTGGCAACCGGCTCGTGAAAGCCTGGGCCACCGGGGCGACGAGGACATAGGCGATCATCTTGATGGCCAGCGCCGTGCCCAGCACCATGCCGGCGCGGTCACCGGCGATCCGGAATGCCAGTAGCCCGAGGGCGACCGTGAGCAGGCCCGTGCCGAGCAGGGCGATGACCTGGGCCGCGAACAGATGGCGATAGGTGCGATGGGTGAGGACGCTCAGCATCGGGTCCTCAAAGGTACTTCGCCAGCGCCTTGAACTCGGCCAATGCCTCGGTCGCCCCCTTCGCGCCGTTCTCCATCCCGTGCCCGAGGCAGTGCTCCATGTGGTCCTGGATCAGGATGCGCTTGGCGTTGGTGATCGCGCTCTCGACCGCATGGAGTTGCTGGGCGAGGTCCACGCAGGGTCGTCCCTCCTCGATCATGGAAATGACGCCGGCGAGGTGACCGTGGGCTCGCTTGAGGCGCTTGACGATATCCGGATGCGAGGCGTGTTCCATCCGACGATCCTGTCCCCCTGGAGGGGATATTCCAAACGTCCGGGCACGTCTGCCGGGGCCTTCATCGCATCGTGGCGAGCCAGCCGAACAGCACCAGGACCCCGGCGATCAGGATCGTGGCCATCAGGAACGCACGTCCGGCGGCCTTGCGGATATGCGGCCTCACCTTGCGCCGTCGTCCGCCTCCGCCTCCCCAGGTCTCCATCCGGCGACCAAGCTTCTTGCCCGTCACGGCACCGGAAACCGATTCCGACGGACACGGCGATGAACGGTGGACCGTTCCTCCCCTTGCATCGTCGGCATGCTCATTGGACGCCTGCGCCGATCAGGTCCGCCACATGGGCGTCGGCGGAATGGCCGGTGGCGGCGCGGTGGCTTTCCGAGCAGGCCGCATAGCCCGGGCCGGAGGCCGACATCACCAATTCCCGGGTACCGTCCGGCATCGCGCGCGTCGCCAGGACAGTTCGGCCCAAGGGCCATTCGAGTGACCCGGTGACGGGCCCCGGCCGCGGCTCGCCGTAGCGGCGAACCCCCTCGCGCCGGACGGCGTCGCGGGCGGTGGCGTGGGCCGCGTCGTCGAGCGGTCGCCCGACCCAGACGACCTGCTGGAGACCCTCATTCCGGCAGATTACCAGCACCACCTCGGCCGTATCGGGACCGGAGGCGAGGGGTCGGTCGTGCAAGTAGTACAGCCCGGTCAGGTTGGCCTCGCGGTCGACCATCGAGGGCTTGTCGATCCGGTCGACAGGACCCCACGCCAATCCGAATGGCCCCTCTCCGACGGATGGGTCAGCCATGGCCGCTCCGCTCCACGCCAGCAACGCCATCGCAAGCGGTGAACGGACGCGACGTCGCTTCATGTCGCCTGCCCGCCCATCAACGCCGACCCTTCGGACTGGTCGGGCCTTCATGAGGCGAGGGAACGCCCTGTCCCTCCTCGCAGTGGACGGCTTCGTCCTCCAGCGGATTACGCGGCTTGGACGTGGTCGCCGGCGTGATCGGCATGCGCCTGACCTGGAGAGGTTGGTGGTCGTGCACCATGCATCCGCTACGAGCCGCGTCGGGAGTTCCGACGAGGGAGATGGCGGAGGCCAGGACGAGGGTGGCGACGTTCATGTCACGTCTCCGGAAGATGCGAGGGGGCTCATTCGGCGGGAACCGCGACCGCGTGACCGGTTGCGTCCGACTTGGCGGATTTCGCAGGGAGGACGTCCCCGGCGAAGCGGGCGTAGAGCGCCGGCAGGATGACCAGCGTCAGCAGGGTTGCCGAGATGAGGCCGCCGATCACCACGGTTGCCAGGGGCCGTTGGATCTCGGCCCCGGTCTCGGTGGCCAGCGCCATCGGCACGAAGCCGAGCGACGCCACGAGCGCGGTCATCGCCACCGGCCGGAGCCGGGTCATCGCCCCTTCGAGGATGGCCTCGCGGCGGGGTTTCCCTTCGGCGATCAGCTGCTTGATGTAGGTCAGCATCACCAGGCCGTTGAGCACCGCCACCCCGGACAGGGCGATGAACCCGACCGCCGCGGGCACCGAGAACGGCATCCCCCGCAGCCACAGGGCGGCGATGCCGCCGGTCAGGGCCAGAGGAACCGCGCTGAACACCAGCAACGCGTCCTTGGCCGAGTTCAGGGCTGAGAACAGCAGCAGGAAGATCAGGAAGAAGCACACCGGGACGACGACCATCAGGCGCTGCCGGGCCGAGGCCAGGTTCTCGAACTGCCCGCCCCAGGTCACGTAGTACCCGGCCGGAAGCTGCACCCCGGACGCGACCTTGGCCTGGGCCTCGGCCACGAGCGAGCCGATGTCGCGGCCGCGCACGTTGGCGGTCACCACGACCCGACGGCGGCCGTTCTCGCGCGAGATCTGGTTCGGGCCCTCGGTGACCGAGAAGCTTGCGACCTGCTTCAGGAGTACCGACGACGCCCGCCCGTTGACGCCAGGGGGCAGCGGCACGGGGATGTTCTCCAGGGCCTCGCGGTCCTCGCGGACCTTGTCGTTCAGGCGCACGACGATGGGGAAGCGGCGATCGCCCTCGAACACCATGCCGGCCTCCCGGCCGCCGATGGCCGCGCCGATGACGTCCTGGATCGCGGAGGTGCTCAGGCCGAGGCGCGCCGCCTCCGTCTTGTTGATCTTGATCTCCAGGAAAGGCAGGCCCGCCGTCTGCTCGACCTTGACGTCGTCGGCCCCCTCGGTCCCGCGCAGGATCGTGGCGACCTGGTTGGCCGCCTTGAGCATCGGTTCGAACTCCTCGCCGAACACCTTCACGGCGAGGTCGCCGCGGGTGCCGGCCAGGAGCTCGTTGAAGCGAAGCTGGATCGGCTGCGAGAACTCGTAGACGTTGCCGGCGAGTGCCCCGACCGCCTTCTCGATCTCCTCCTGAAGGTCTGCCTTGGAAAGGCTCGGGTCGGGCCACTCCTCCTGCGGCTTCAGGATGACGAAGGTGTCGGACGAGCTCGGCGGCATCGGGTCGGAAGCGACCTCCGCGGTGCCGGTCTTCGAGAAGACGTAGGCGACCTGGGGGAAGCGGCTGATCGCCTGCTCGACCTTCAGCTGCATCGCCTGCGACTGGGTCAGGGAGGTCGACGGGATGCGCTGCGCGTTGAGCGCGATGCTCTTCTCGTCGAGTTGGGGGATGAACTCCTGACCGAGCTTGGTGAACAGGAACCCGGCCCCGACGAGCAGCACCAGGGCGACCGCGACGAAGGTCATCGGAATCCTGAGCGCCGCGCCGAGGACCGGGCGGTAGGCGGCCTTGATCCCGCGGATGAGGACGTTGTCCTTCTCCGTGACCTTGCCGGTGATGACGATGGCGATCATCGCGGGCACGAAGGTCAGCGACAGCACGAAGGCCGAGACCAGCGCGATAATGACGGTGAGCGCCATCGGCTCGAACATCTTGCCCTCGACCCCGGTGAAGGTGAGGAGCGGCACGTAGACGAGGATGATGATGGCCTGCCCGTAGAGGGACGGCTTGATCATCTCCTCGGCCGAGGCGCGCACGGTGACCAGGCGCTCCTCCAGGTCGAGCTTGCGCCCGAGCTCGGTCTGGCGCTCGGCGAGATGGCGCAGGGCGTTCTCGGTGATGATGACCGCGCCGTCGACGATGAGGCCGAAGTCGAGGGCGCCGAGGCTCATCAGGTTCGCGCTGATGCGGCCCTGGACCATGCCGGTCATGGTCATCAGCATCGCCACCGGGATGACGAGCGCGGTGACGATGGCCGCCCGGATGTTGCCGAGCAGCAGGAACAGGATGACGATGACGAGGGCGGCGCCCTCGGCCAGGTTCTTGGCCACGGTCCTGATGGTGGCCTCGACCAGCACCGTGCGGTTGAGGACGGTCTGCACCTCGACGCCCGGGGGTAGCGAGCGGCGGATCTCGGTCATCTTGTTGTCGACTGTGGCCGCCACCGTGCGGCTGTTCTCGCCGATCAGCATCAGGGCGGTGCCGATGACGACCTCGCGCCCGTCCTCGCTGCCCGACCCGGTGCGCAGGTCGCGCCCGATCCGCACCTCGGAAATGTCGGAGATGCGGACCGGCACGCCGCCACGCGTGGTGACGACGACGTTGCCGATGTCCTCCATGGTCTCCAGGCGGCCGGCGGCACGGACGACGTAGCCCTCGCCGTTGTCCTCCAGGTAGCGGGCGCCCTGGTTGGCGTTGTTGGCCTCCAGCGCCCGTCCGATGTCGGCGAAGGACAGGTCGAGGGCGGTGAGCTTCATCGGGTCCGGCTGGACGTGGTACTGCTTGTCAAAGCCGCCGATGCTGTCGACGCCGGCGACCCCCGGCACGGTCTTCACCTGGGGTCGGATGATCCAATCCTGGACCGTGCGCAGGTAGGCGGTGCGTTCGAGCTCGGTCGTGAGCCGCTGGCCCTCGGGAGTCAGGTAGCTCCCGTCCGATTGCCATCCGGCCTTGCCGTCCGGGGAGACCTTGCGATCCTTCGGTTGGGCGTAGTGGATCGACCACATGTAGATCTCGCCCAGGCCCGTCGAGATCGGGCCCATGTGCGGCTCGGCCCCCGGCGGCAGGGTCGACTTCGCCTCGCCGATGCGCTCGGCAACCTGCTGGCGGGCAAAATAGATGTCCAACTTTTCGGAAAAGACCGCCGTGACCTGGGAGAAGCCGTTACGCGAGAGCGAGCGCGTGTATTCCAGGCCCTTGATCCCGGCGAGCGCGGTCTCGACCGGGTAGGTGACCTGCTTCTCGATATCGACCGGGGAGAGCGACGGCGCCGTGGTGTTGATCTGCACCTGGTTGTTGGTGATGTCCGGCACCGCGTCGATGGGGAGCTTGGTCAGCGAGAACACGCCGAAGCCCGCCGCGAGCAGCGACAGGAGCACCACGAGCCAGCGCTGGTGGACGGAGAAGTCGAGGATCTTGGAGATCATGATGGCCGCCCTCAGTGCGCGTGGTCGGCTTCGGCCTTGCCGAGCTCGGCCTTCAGGACGAAGGAGTTGGCCACCGCGACCTCGTCCCCGGGCTTGAGGCCGGACAGGATCTCGAAGGCGTCGTCGTCGGCCTTGCCGATGGTCACGTCCCGGCGCTCGAAGCCCTCCTGGGTGCGTACGAAAGCCACCTTCTCTCCGCCGATGGTCTGGATCGCGGACTTCGGCAACCGGACCCCGACCTTGTCCTGGGCGATCTCGACCTCGGTGGTCACGAAGGTGCCGGGCCGCCAGGCCATGTCCTTGTTCGGCAGGGAGACGATGACCCGGGCCGAGCGGGTCTCCGGGTTGAGGATCGGGCTGACGAACACGACCTTGCCCTCGGCGCGGGAGGCGTCGTCGCCGCCGACGATGGTCACCTTGGCGCCCTCGCGGACCTTCGACAGCTCGGTGGTCGGGACGGAAAGCTCGATCCACACCGAGGACAGGTCGGCGACGGTGTAGACGTCGGCCGGATCGCCTTCCTTGCCGACGGCGGTGCCGACGTCGACCTTGCGCTCGACCACCCGACCGGCCAGCGGCGACCGCAGTTCGTAGCGGCGCAGGCTCGACAGGTTCGGGGTGGTCTCGTCCTTCTTGGCGGAGGTGGCGACCTCGGCCGCGTTCAGCCCCAGGGCCGACAGCTTCTGCCGGGCGAGGTCGACGCGCAGGGTCGCCTCCGAGTAGGCGGCCTTGGCGTTCAGGAATGCCGACTCGGCCGAGATACGCTTGTCCCAGAGGGCCTGCTGGCGGTCGAAGTTCGTCTTCTCCAGGTCCGCCTTCACCGTCGCGGTGAGGAAGTCGCTCTTCGCCTCGGCGACCTCGCGGCTGTCGAGGACGGCGACGACCTCGCCCTTGGCCACCGCCTCGCCGAGGCGTTTGCGCATTTCGGACACGGTGCCGATCACCCGCACGGGCACCCGGGCGATCCGGTCGGCGTCCTGGGTGATGGTGCCCGGCACCAGCAGGTGGCGCGAGAGGATGCCGCCCTCGACCGTCGCCAGCTTGATGTCCTGCTCGGCGGCCTGCTCGGCCGTCATCTTGATCTTGCCCTCGCCCTCCTCGTCGTGGCCGTGCGCCTCGCCCTCGGCGTGTTTGTGGCCTCCGGCCTCCGGCTTGGCCTCGCCATCCGAATGCTTGTGCTCCCCGGCAGGCTTGGGCTCGCCTTCGGCATGCTCGTGGCCATGCTCGCCATGACCGTGGCCATCGTCGGCTGCGGGTGTCGCCGGCTTGGTCATGGCGGCGTTGGTCGGTGGCGCCGCCCGGGCGTTCGTGAGGCCGGCGGCGGCGAGCGCGCCTTGCACGACCTCGGACACGCGGGGGAAGGCACCGCCGATGGCGATGCCGATGGCCAGGAAGGCCACGGAGAGGAATGCACGCATGGGAATGGGCCGGGTCCGCCAGGGACGTCGCACCTCCGCTCATGCGGCAGGGGACGGTCCCGTACTGGGTATTTCGCGATGACGAGGCGGCCGCGACCCGTGAGGGGCCGACCGGGACGCGCCACGGACGTGGCGACGTCGCCTCAGGCGCGAGGCGGCCTGGGAAGGCGGTCGGGCGAAACCGAACCGACGGGGGTAATCTCGGTCGCGTAGGAGGCGCGCGCTGTCCCGCGGGATGGCAAGGCGGGCGTCCCGTCCACGTTCAGGGCCTGGTGGCACCCGCAATTGGCATGGCAGGCCGGGCAGGCATCGGCGTGATCGGCGCCGGCCGCCTGCGTCGGCGCGGACACGGACAGTTCGTGACCGGCCGGACGATGGGCCTCGGCGGAGTGGATGGCGCCGGGGACGACGAGCGCCAGGACAAGGACGAGCGAGAGCACGCGGACGGTGGTCGCCCACCAGCCGCGCATTGTCTCGCAGGCCCTGATCCGGGGTCCCTTTGTCATGGTCGCCTTATGAACGATTCAGGGCCGCCCGTACATGCCGGATGGCCGAAGACGAGGGCCGAGCCTAGTCATCGTCGTGATGGTGATGGTGGTGCCTGCGCTCGCCGTAGAACCGACGTTCCCCGTAGAACGCCCGGTCGCCGTAATCCCGATGCGGACGGTGGATGACGACGTCGTCGTGGTCGCCATGGTGGTACCGGTCGACGTGGACGTCGCCGCGCCGGTCGAAGTCGCCGCCGTAGTATTGGGCGGACGCGGCGGCGGGCGCCAGGATCAGGCTGACGGCGACCAGGGCCGGAATGCGAACTCGCATGGCTCGTTCCTCAAGAGGGTATGGCGGCAGGATGGGCCCCTTGAGTTGAACGGACCCTGAAACCCCCGTTCATCGAAATGCGGATGGAGATCCGGGACCCCGTGATAGCGGTTCACGAGGTCCCGGACCGGAAGGGATCAGTTGCGCTCGATGATCGTCGTGCGACGCTCGCCGCCATGATGATCGTCATGGTGGTCGTCATGGTGGTGATGCTCGCGAACGACCTCATGGTGGTCGTCGTGGCGATCCCGGTGACCCTCGCCATGGCGCTCGCCGTGGCTGTCGCCGTGGACGCCCACGCCGCCCGGGCCGACGTCGATATGCTGGGCCAGGGCCGCGACCGGTGAAAGGGCCAAGGTGACGATGGCGGCGATGGCTCCGAACTTGGTCTTCATGTTGGGTTCCCCTCTATCGATGACGACGCAGGAACGTACCGATAGGGGAAACCGATCCGAATTATCCCGGTGGGACCCGGGAATATTCGGCAACGGGCATTCGTGCGTCGCCGGATCATCCGCGATGCTTGCTTGGGCGATGATCCTCGATGGCGCCGGCATGCGGATCACGGCATGACCGTGCAGCCGGCCTTCATCGACCGTGTAAGCCCGGGGGGATCGCGGGGTGCCCGCCCCGGCACGGGGCCGAGGCGGGCGGTTCACGGGACCGAGGGGGGCACAACGGTCCCATGAAGCTGTCGGGCGGGAGCGGACAGGTCATCCCCCCGCCAGGGCGTAGCCGATGCCGACCGCAAGGAAGGCGAAGGCGACCAGGAGGGGAAGCATACGCATCGGTGCATCCTCCCGGCCGCGCGAGGTCGGCGACGTCCGCTCACTTCTTGTCGTGGGAGTGACCGTGGGCATGCCCGTCCTTGTCGGAATGGATCGGCTTGCCGTCCTTGCCGACCTCGCGGGCCTCGCTCTTGCGCGGGTCGTCGCGATGGGCCGGGCCACCCGCGACGCCGCCGGTGTTCGGCACGGAGCGCTCGGGATTGTTCGCGTTCCCATGCCCGTCCTCGGCGGCGAGGGCGGGAGCCGAGAGGCTCGCCAGCAGGCCGGCGGCGAGAAGGGCGGCGACGGTACGCTTCATGATGATGGTCTCCAGGGCTCGGCGGCCGCTGCGACCGCCTCGACACCTGAGATAGCGACCCTGTTTGACACCCGGACGCCCGGTTCGTGACGAAGTGTGTCAGCGACCGGCGCGCGGCAGGGAGATCAGCACCCGCAGGCCGCCTTCTGGTCGACTGGATAGGACGATGTCCCCGCGCTCCGCCTCGACGATCCGACGCGCGATGGTCAGGCCGAGGCCGGTGCCGCCGGTGTTTCGGTTCCGCGACGCTTCCAGGCGGGTGAACGGCTCGAAGGCGCGGGAGACCTCGTCGGGCGCGATGCCGGGACCGTCGTCCTCGATGGAGAGCAGGAGTTCCTCCGGCTCCACCGCGAGCGAGATGCGGGCACGGGTCCCGTAACGCACGGCGTTGTCGACGACGTTGTCGAGCGCGCGTCTCAGGGCCACCGGGCGCACCGTCGCGAGGGCGCGGCCGGGCCCCGCATAGGAAACGTCGCGGCCCGCGTCCGAGGACGCGTCGGCGATGCTCATGAGGACGCTCGCGACGTTCGTGACCTGGCGCGGTTCGGGATCGGCGTCGCCCCTGAGGTACGCCAGGGTCGAATCGACCATGGCCTGCATGTCGTCGAGGTCAGAGCCCATCGCCCGGGTCTCGTCGCCCTCGGGCAGGCCGTCGAGGCGCAGGCGTAGCCGCGCGATGGGGGTGCGCAGGTCGTGGGAGACGGCCGCCAGGGCCTGGGTCCGCTCCGTCACCAGCCGATGGATGCGGTCCTGCATCGCGTTGAGGGCCCGGGCGATCCCTCGGGTCTCGTCCGGGCCGGCTTCCCGCACAGGAACGACCTTGCCGTGCCCGATCTCCCCCGTGGCTCGGGTGAGGTCGCGCAGCGGTCCCGCGATCCGGTGCATCAGGACGACGGCCGCGACGCCGACGAGGATGGCCATCGCGGTGGCGAGGTAGGCCCACGATCCGAGCCGGGCGAGGCCGGGGCCATGCGCCGAGCGGAAGGTCAGGAAGCTTCCGTCGGCCAGGGCGAGCGCGCCGCCGAGGTCGTCCTGGTGTAGGGCCTCGTCCCCGCCGTCCATCGCCAGTGCGAGACCGGGCCCGAGGCTCGGCTCGGATGCGATCATCCGGGACCTGAGCGACCACGTCACCGGATCGCCGGCCTCGTCCTGGCGCAGGGGCGAGGTCGCGGACCACCCCAGCTCGAAATGCGCGGACGACAGGGCCTTCGCCTCCGCGTCGCGCTCGGTCCGGGGGCGTCGGAGCACCGCCTCGCGCGCCAGGGTAAGCTGATTGGCGACCTGTCGCGCGAACGCATCGTCCGCCGCGGCGGTCGCGGACTGCCGATAGAGAAGCAGGGCCCCGCCGTGGACGGCGAGGATGGCGAGAAGCAGGACGGCGACCGTGCGGGCTTCGAGGCTGCGGGCCAAGGGTGCGAGGCGCCTCACGCGCGCTCGACCTTCGCGGCGAGCATGTAGCCGGCCCCGCGCACGGTCTTGATGACCGGGGGCATGCCCTCGGGCGGTTCGAGCTTACGTCTAAGGCGGCTCACCAGGGTATCGACGCTTCGGTCCGTGGGCGACCCGAGCCTGGCACGGGACAGTTCGAGGATCGTCTCCCGGCCGAGCACGCGCCCCGGGTGTTCGAGGAAGACGAGAAGGAGGTCGTACTCGGCGCCGGACAGGTCGACGGCCGCCTCCTCGGGATCGACGAGCGACCGGCTGCGCATGTCGAGCCTCCACCCCGAGAACGTGAGGACCTCCGATGTCGGGGTCGAGGGCGACGACGCTGCCATGGAGGCGCGGCGGAGCACGGCACGGACCCGGGCCAGGAGTTCGGGACGGCCGAACGGCTTGGCGACGTAGTCGTCGGCGCCGAGTTCGAGCCCGAGCACCCGGTCTGCCTCCTCGTTTCTGGCGCTGACCATGATCACCGGTACCGTGCTCCTGGCCCGCAACGCCCGGAGCAGGTCGAGGCCCGAGGTTCCGGGCAGCATCACGTCGAGCAGGACGAGGTCGATGCCACCGGCAGGCAGGTGCCGCCAGAAATCGATGGCGTTCCTGCAGCCGGTGACGCGGTAGCCGCTTTCCCCGAGGAGACGCGTGACGAGCATGCGCAGGCCGTCGTCGTCCTCGACGAGCACGATGTGGCCCCCGTCGACGGCCGGTGGGATCTGAGGGTCTTGCGAAGCCATCGATTCCCCCCCGCTCAGGCGATGGCCTGGTCGAGCATGAGCAGCAGCAGGAAGCCGGCGAAGAACATCGCCGTCACCCAGGGACGGTCCTCGGTCTCGTGCGCCTCGACCAGGAGTTCCTCGGTGACGAGGTACAGCAGGGCGATCAGGCCGAAGGAGAGGAAGGCGGCCTGGATCGGCGACGACAGGGTGGCGACGGGTCCTCCCAGCAACGCCCCCAGCGGCAACAGGACGACGAGGCCGGCGGTCATGCCGACGACCTTGCGCTTCGAGGTCCCCGCGGCGCCGAGCTCGTTCGCGACCGTCAGGCCGAGGAACAGCACCTCGATGGTGAGGGCGACCGTGAGCAGGATGCCGGCCTTGGCGCCGGCGGCGAAGGCGATGCCGAGCACGAGCCCGTCGACGAGGATGTCGATGCCCGTGACAGCCATCAGCCCGACGGGGCCGCTCGCCCGCTTCCCCAGCGTCTTCACCAGCAGCATCGCCGCGACGCCGAGCGCGCCGCCTGCCAGCATGGCCAAGGGCGAGCCGGCATGCTTGAGGTCCGGCAGGATCTCGCCGGCCGCCGCGGCGAAGACCACGCCCGCCGCGAAGTGCTGGATGGCGCTGACCAGGATGGGTCCGGGTCGAAGGTTGACCGCGACCGCGGCGCCGATGACGGCCGCCGCCGCGGGGATCAGTGTGTAGGCCCAGGCTTGCATCACGCTCTCAGACGACGTGGTCGGGCGCGAGGGCGCAGGCGTTGTCCGCGCTCAGCTCCACCTGCAGGGTGGTGTGGCCGATGCCGAACCGTTTCTTGATGCCGCCTGCCGCGTCCATCAGGAAGGCGTCGTCGGGACGGCCGCCCGGCATGATGAGGTGGGCGGTCAGGCATGTCTCCGTGGTGCTCATCGCCCAGATGTGCAGGTCGTGGAGGGCGGTGACGCCCGGCAGTCCTTCGAGGTGGCTTCGGACGGCGGCCGGGTCGATGCCCGGCGGGACGGCGGCGAGGGACAGCGTGAGGCTGTCGCGCAGGAGGCCCCAGGTGCTCCAGACGATGACCGCCACGATGGCGAGGCTGACGACGGGATCGAGCCAGGTCCACCCGGTGTAGAGGATGACGAGGCCGGCGATGACCACGCCCGCCGAGACGGCGGCGTCGGCGGCCATGTGCAGGAAGGCGCCCTTGATGTTGATGTCGCCCTTGGCGCCCGAGGCGAACAGCCAGGCGGTGATGCCGTTCACCAGGATGCCGACCGCGGCCACGACCATCACGGTCTTGCCGGCGACCGGGGCTGGCTCGCCGAAGCGCTGGATCGCCTCCCAGGCGATGGCGCCGACGGCGACCAGCAGGAACACCGCGTTGAACAGGGCCGCCAGGATCGACGAGCCCTTCATCCCGTAGGTGTAGCGCGCGCTCGGGGCGCGCTTCGCCAGCACCATGGCGACCCAGGCCACCACCAGTCCGAGGACGTCCGAGAGGTTGTGCCCGGCATCGGCCAGCAGGGCCATCGAGTTCGCCAGCACCCCGTAGGTGGCTTCCACGACGACGAAGCCGACGTTGAGGGCGATGCCGATGGCGAACGCCTTCCCGAAGCTCGCCGGTGCGTGGCTGTGCCCGGGGCCGTGGGCGTGCCCGGCGTGGGCTTGGGAATGGTCGTGTCCGGCGTGGTCGTGTCCGGCGTGGTCGTGGTGTTCCGTCATCTCGGCTTCCGGTCTGAGGATGCAAGCATTGATGCCTAACTCCTCTACCCACTAGAGGAGCAAGCGCCCGTTTCGGCCTCGGTCAGTGCCGGTCGCTGAGACACTCGCCGTGGTCGGCCAGCACCTCGATGATCCGGCATTCCCCGACGTCGCCGCCCGAGCACTGCTCGACCATGGCCTGCATCTCCCGCCGGAGGCCGGTCAGCCGGGCGATCCGGTCGTCGATGTCGGCGAGATGTTTCCGGGCGATGGCGTCGGCCTCCCCACAAGGCCGGTCCGGATGTCCGGCCAGGTCGAGAAGGGTTCGGATATCCTCGATCTCGAAGCCGAGCTCGCGGGCGTGCCGGATGAACCGCAGCGTCCGGACGTCGCCCTCTCCGTAGGTGCGGCGATTGCCCTCCGTACGCACCGGCGTCGGCAGCAATCCGCGTTCCTCGTAGAACCGAATGGTGGGGACCTTCACCGCGGCGCGGCGCGACAACTCCCCGATGGCGATGGACTTCATGCCGCTTGCTCCTCTAGTCGCTGGAGGAAGTAGGGTGCCTGGGGAATTGCGGAAGGCACCTCATGAAAGACGCGACGACCTTGGACCGAACCGATAGCCCCCCGACGCGCCTGCGCGTGTCGGGGATGGATTGCGCCTCGTGCGCCGCCAAGGTCGAGAACGCCGTTCGGCGCCTACCCGGCATCGAGGACATCTCGGTCTCGGTGGCGACCGAGACGCTGACGGTGCGGCATGGACCCGCCACCGACGCCCGGGCCATAGCCGAAACGGTCCGAAGCCTGGGCTACGGCGCGGAGGACCCTGCCGACGACGCGGTGTCGGATGCCGAACGGCCGGAGCCGGTCTGGTGGCGTGCCCCGAAGGCGCTGCTGGCGTTCGCCTGCGGGGCGGCCCTGGTGCTGGCTTTCGCCGTCGGCCATGCCGCGCCGGCGACGGAGCGCTGGGCCTTCCTGGCGGCCATGGCGGTCGGCCTGGTGCCGATTGCACGACGTGCCGTCGCAGCCGCCCGGCACGGGACGCCGTTCTCCATCGAGACACTGATGTCCGTGGCCGCCATCGGCGCGACCGCCATCGGGGCGACCGAGGAAGCGGCCACGGTCGTCTTCCTGTTCCTGGTTGGCGAGGTGCTGGAAGGGGTGGCCGCAGGCCGGGCCAGGGCGAGCATCCGCGGCCTCACCGGCCTGGTGCCGGACACGGCCCTGCTGGAGGGCGACGGATCGACGGAGCGGGTGCCCGCGGCGAGCCTGCGGGTCGGGGCGACCGTCCTGGTGAGGCCGGGTGACCGGGTCCCGGCGGACGGGACCGTCCTCGACGGGGAGAGCGCGGTGGACGAGGCGCCGGTCACCGGCGAGAGCGTGCCGCGGCGCAAGGCACCGGGCGATGCGGTGTTCGCCGGGACCGTGAACGGGGACGGCGCGCTTCGGGTGCGGGTGACCGCGGCGGCGCGGGACAACACCATCGCCCGGGTCGTGCGGCTGGTGGAGGATGCCCAGGAGGCGAAGGCCCCGACCGAGCGCCTGATCGACCGATTCTCACGGGTCTACACACCGGCCGTGGTCGCGGTGGCCACGCTCGTCGCGATCCTGCCGCCGCTGCTGTTCGGGTGCTCGTGGAACGAGTGGGTCTACAAGGGGCTCGCCATCCTGCTGATCGGCTGCCCCTGCGCCCTGGTCATCTCGACGCCCGCCGCCATCGCGGCCGGGCTCTCGGCCGGCGCCCGCCGGGGCCTGCTCATCAAGGGCGGCGCCGTCCTGGAGCGGCTGGCCGCCGTTACCATGGTGGCCTTCGACAAGACCGGCACCCTGACCGAGGGCAAGCCCGTGGTCACCGACGTCCTAGCGTTCGGCCGGTCCGAACGGGAGGTCCTCTCCTTGGCTGCCGCGCTTGAGGCAGGCTCCTCGCATCCGCTCGCCAAGGCGGTGCTTGCCAAGGCCGCGGAAGCCGGCGCACCGATGCCTCCGGCATTCGGGTCGAAGGCGCTCGGCGGCAAGGGGATCACCGGCAATGTCGGCGGCCTCGACCTGTTCCTCGGATCGCCGCGGGAGGCGGCAGCGCGCGTGACCCTCGAGGCGGAGCAGGAGGCGCGGATCTCCACCCTGCAGGGCGAGGGTAAAACGGTCGCCGCCCTGCTGGCGAACGGGGCGTTGGCCGGGCTGTTGGGCATGCGCGACGAGCCCCGGTCCGACGCCAAGGCCGGGATCGACCGCCTCGCGGCGGAGGGCATCGGGTCGCTCATGCTGACCGGGGACAACGCCCGCACGGCCCAGGCGGTGGCGGGGATGCTCGGCATCGAGGCACGGGCGGGACTGCTGCCCGAGGACAAGCAGCGGATCGTACTTGAGCTCCAGGCCGCCGGGGCCGTCGTGGCGAAGGTCGGGGACGGCATCAACGACGCCCCGGCGCTCGCGGCCGCAGACGTCGGCATCGCGATGGGTGGCGGCACCGACGTCGCGCTGGAGACAGCCGATGCAGCGGTGCTACACGGGCGCGTCGCCGACGTGGCGCGGATGGTGGAACTGTCCCGCAGGACGCTGGCGAACATCCGCACGAACATCGGTGTGGCACTCGGCCTGAAGGCGGTGTTCCTTGTCACGACCATCGCCGGCATCACCGGCCTATGGCCGGCCATCCTCGCCGATACGGGGGCGACGGTCCTGGTAACGGCCAACGCCCTGAGGCTGCTGGGGGTCAGGCTGCGCTAGGACCGGTTGTCCCTGACCTTGCCGGGTGGCTGATCGGCCACTTGGATGGGGATGGCGCGGCGATGCGGCCCATTCCGAACGTACGCGCCACCCGGAGCCCGTCCGTTCTTGACGCGTCCCTGGTTCCTGGATCGTGCCGGGGCGATGTTACGGGTGGCGGATGACTCCCGCGTCGTGATGCAGGTCCGACTTGGTGCCGGGACGCGACCCGCCGTTCGACCATGATGCGAGGGACCCGTCGGGGGTGCCCTCCCAAGTGCGGGAGGAGTCCCCGGGGCATCCACCTAGGATCCACATCCCGGACGTTAAAGTCGAAGCTCAGTCCGGACACGGGGGCGCTCCTGGGTGGTCGGGCCCTTCGCCGTTTGTGGTGGCGCCCGATCACACCAGCCTAACAGACGCCGTCGATTCGTTCAGTCAGGCGTGGTGCTTGGGGGCAGGTGAGAGCTCCTGCAGCCTGTCGAAGACCCTCTTCTTGGCCTCCTTGAAGCGCTCCCTGCCACCGAGCTCGTAGGCGGCCCGGCCTACGACGAAGGCGATGTCCACCCGCTCGTTCCTGGCCATGAGACGGTGCTCGGGGGTGATGTAGGCGTCGACGTCCGCGAGCATGGCCTTCACGATTGCCGCATCGGTCTCGGCGGTCTCGCGCTGGGTCTCGCGCCAGCGTCGGGCGCGGTCGGCGGCATCGCGACGGACGCGGGCGGACCGGGCGGCGGGGTGCTCCTCGGGGAGCGCGGAGGCGGTTGCGGTGCTCATGACGGTAGAGTGCCAGGCCGTCCAGAAAGCCACCATGGGGGATCGCGCACGGTGTGAAGGACGGTCGATCCGGTCCTTCCGGTGGCGTTCCGATCACGCACGTTCCGTTACGGGGTATGGGGCCTTGGCTACGCCAATGTCGGGAAGCGGAAAAAAGATCTGGACCGTTCCCGCGTCAGTTCTCCTCGTCGGACGGCCACCACCGCCAGGGAAGGCCACCAGGGCATCGTGCCTGGCAGGATGTGTCCTTACCCACGCCACCCCCGACTGACCGCCACAGCCTACCTCCCTGTGCCTCACCGGCGGCCGATACCCCCTCGTCCCCGCGATTTTCCGATCCCCTTCCGCAAGTATTGCCCCGCGTAACGGAAGGTCAGGCCCCCGATTGACCTTATCCTCGGCGTACGTATCCTCGTCATGTTGATCCCGGCCTGAGTTGCGGACGTGCTGCCCCGCGACAGGCCCCAGTAGAGGACCGTCGTGACAACCTCCCTCATCTCCCCGACCGCCACGCGTTGGCCCCAGGCTGCTTCCCTGGTCCGTCCAGCCCCCGCCTACTGCTCCGAGCTCCGCCCCCTCGACTACGCCCGTCTCGTCCACCCCAAAGGCGGTGTCGGGTCCGCGATGTTCGGCGACCGCGTCCCTCCCAGGAAGCCCAGGAAGGACGGCAGCACCGAGCCGCGATGGTCCGACCTGCGGTACTCCTCCCACGCCCTCGCGAGCCGCGACGTCGATCTGCAGGGCCGGCGCTTCATGTCGTTCGCATCGTACCCGTACTCCAAGCCGGGCGAGCCCCGCGTCGCCAAGGACGCGATCAACATCGTGTCCCTCGGCGCCTCGTGGCTCGACCTCGACTACTACAACAAGCCGGACTGGAAGGACGTCCCCCCGCGCAAGGTCCTGGAAGCCGTCCGCAACATCTGCGAGGACCGCGGCTGGCCGTCGCCGTCCTACGCCACGTTCTCGGGGCGCGGGATTTTGGTGGTCTGGCTCTACACCGCCTCCCAGCCGGCCCAGCGTGTCATGGCCCGCCACCGTGCCTTGCAGCAGATCCTCCACGAGGAGTTCCTGCCGTTCGGGTCCGACTACACGGCCAAGGCTGCGACGAAGCAGTTTCGGATGCCGGGCACCTACAACGAAAAGAGCGGCCTCCCGGTGGTGGTGATCTTTCCCGACCTGACCGCCGAGATCGCCCGGATCGACTTCGACGAGCTCTGCCGCGTGGTCCTGCCGTTCCAGCGCCAGACCAAGGCCCAGCGGGAGGCCGCCAAGGCCGAGGCGAAGGCCAAGCGGACCGCCGCCCAACTCGCCAACCGGACCCCGCGGGAAGGCCACCACGGCGCCAAGCTGACCGGCTCGTCGTACTGGGACACCATCGCCGCGGACCTCGACCGGCTGTATGCCCTCCGGCACGGCAAGGCCGGCATCAAGGACACCGCGGCCCGCGAGGACACGGGAGCCGGCCGCAACTCCTGGCTTGTCGCCTTCGTCTACGTGGCCTCGTGGCGCCTCCCGGCCTCCGACCTCGACGCGTACGTCATCGAGACCGCCGACCGCCTCGGGCTCGACCACGCCTCCGCCAAGTCGAAGGCTTGCTCCATCGTCGGCAGGGCGAAGGAATCCGCCCGGGGCGTCCGCCGGGCGTACCGCGGATTCACGGTCGACCCCCGCTACAAGCCGTCCCCCGCCCACCTCCGGGACCTGCTGGTCATCACCCCGAGGGAGATGCGCCGGGCCGACCTGCGCATCCTGATCGACCAGGCGCGCCGGTCCGAGAACGCCGTCTCGCGCGTCGTCGCCTCTCGCCGGGCCGCGGGCGTCAGGGACCGCTCGGTCCAACAGCAGCACCGCCTCGAAGTCGGGCAGCAGGCCGTCGAGTTCCTCGCCGAGGGCCTGACCGTGAAGGCGGTGGCCGAGCTCTACGGTGTCTCGCCGCGGTGGCTGGACAACGCCCTCCGGGACGCCCGCGCCGTCGCCGGCATCACCACCGCCAAGGCCGAGCCGGTGGTGGCTCCCGTGGTCACCGTCGACGACGTCGGCGACACCCTCGACCTGCCCGTCGGCACCCCCGCCGTGATCGCGCACGAAGTGTTACGGGATATCAGAGAGACCGCGCGCGAGGCTGTTGTCGCAGGCCGCCGTACGCAGTATGTTCCTCGGGTCACGACGAAGGGCAGCACTCTTCTAGGACAGACGCCCGCTGCGCGCCCCACGGCCCGGCGGGCGTCGACGTGTCCGGCCTCCGAGATGGAGGTGGCGTGACATGAAGTGGCGCCTCACACCCGAAGAGCAGCAACTTCAGGACACCTTGCGGGCCGCCGCGGCGAGGCTGCACGCCGTCTGGTACCGCTACCCGGTCGGCGACAAGGAAGCGGCCCGCCGGGCCGAGCGCGAGCCGGTGGGCCGACGTCGGTACGTGGGTGGCGGGATCTGGCACAGCATTTCGGGAGCGGCCCCGATCCCCGTGCCCCCGCGCCACGACGTCGGCCAAGCCCTGCTTCGCGAGGTGCTTCAGGCGTGGCGGACGCCGGCATGGTCGGACATCTCCGTCTGGGACGACTCGCGCCGTGGGCCGATCCGACGACTCCTCAAGGCCGCCGGCCTCGCCCTGCAGGACCCGGACGAGGATGGGGTCGAGCGCGCCGACCTCCTCGTCCGGGTGGCCATCTCGGCGATCCGCTCCCAGTCAGAAAATCCTGACGGGCGCATCGAGCGGTTGGCGGCCCTGCCCAAGGGCGTCTGGCGCGTCGACCTGTCGGGCCTCATGGGCCTGCGCGAAGACCCGCCCGTCAGAAAAGTCTGACACCTGCAAGAACGGCTTGGCCCATCCTTGTCAGCGCCGGGAAAATGACCGGCTAAGCGACGTCAAAATCGCTTAGCCCCCTGATTACCCTTGTCGAATCCAGGTGCGAGGCATTCCATCCTTTTCGATGGAACCAAACCTCGCCCCGCGCGTTTCGGACGCCCCCAACTCGACGCTGGTCCATGCGTCCGGAGCCAGCCGGCAGTGCCGCGGCTCCTACCGGGTCTCGCCCCAAGGGGCGGCGCTCAACTCCTCCCTGATGAAGGGCCTCGCCGCGGTCATCAAGGACCGCCGGCTGACGGCCCCCCAGCTTCGGGTGTTGCTCGGGCAGCTCGAGAGCCGGGACAGCGACCTCCGCGACGAGCTCGCGGCGATCCGGTCCCACGACGGCGACCGCATCACCTGGAAGCGCCTGCTGGTGTTCTGCGACGCCATGAAGGTCGAGGCCGGCGAGCTCATCGCCTCAGTCTACCTCGCCCGCACCGCCGGCCCGAGGGTCCACTGATGGGCACCCGGCTCGACTTCTCCATGGTCCGCATCCTCGGCGAGGATTGCCGGGCCGTCGACGGCGGGCACGAGCTCGCGCTGACCGCCTACGTGGCCCAGGTCGACGGCGACCGTCTCGTCGAGCACGCCGCGGTCGCCCGGGTCACCGAGACCTTCGCCGGCTGGGACCCCCAGGACTACCAGCGCGCCAACCTGAAGCTCCACCGGGCCCTGGCTGCCCGCGTCGCCGAGCTCGCCCTCGCCGCCCGCCGGGAAGAGGGCTGACCATGTCCCGCAGGCGCAACCCCATCGCCATGGCCGCCGGCCTCGCCGCGGTCGCCGCCGCCATGGCCCTCGTCATCCGCGAGGCTCAGCCCTCGTCGCCGCCGGCACCACCACCGCCCCCCCGGAAGCGCCGGTCGAAGCGCATCCCCCGCGAGGTCGTCATCGAGGGCCTGATCGGGACCTACCCCGGCCTGTCCGTCGAGGACGCCGCGCGGATCGCGACGGCGTGGCCGGGCAACTTCATCGACGCACCCGCAAGGAGAGACCAGTGAGCGCCGACCGCTATCAGGACGCGATCACCCGCGTGCTCGTCCACGAGGGGGGCTACGTCAACGACCCGCGCGATCCGGGCGGCGCCACCATGAAGGGTGTCACCCAGCGCACGTTCGACGGCTACCTCAAGCGGAACGGCAAGCCGTCCCGCCCGGTCCGCTCGATCACCCAGGCCGAGCTCGGGGCCGTCTACCGCCGCCAGTATTGGGATGCCGTGAAGGGCGACGAGCTCCCCGAGGGGATCGACTACGTCCTGTTCGACGGCGCCGTGAACTCGGGCCCGGGCCAGTCCATCAAGTGGCTGCAGCGCGCCCTCGGCGTCCGCGTCGACGGTGTGATCGGCGAGGCGACCGTCCAAGCCGCGGAAGCCTACCCCGACCACGACGCCCTGGTCGCCGCGATCCTGGAGCGGCGCCTCGCGTTCCTCAAGTCGCTCCGGACCTGGAAGGCGTTCGGCAAGGGCTGGGGCCGCCGCGTCGTCGAGGTCCGCCAGATCGGGCAGGCGTGGGCCTCCGGTTCGGTCGGGCCCCAGCCGACCTACTTCGCCGGCATGGAGCGCCGCGGCCTCCTGTCCGACGCCAAGGGCGCGCCGTCCCCGGCCATCGCCGACGCGCTCACCGGTGGTGGAATCGTCGGCACGGTCGTCGACCAGACCGTCTCGGCGCTGACCCCGCTCCAGGATGCCCTGCCGTCCATCGGCAAGGTCGAGCGACGCCTCGCGGATCGGCCAGTCATCGATCATGAAGGACGGCCCGGCGAAGGGGTCGAACGAGACCCTCATCGAGGACGCCTGCAGGGGCGCGTCGATCAAGCGGCCGCGGGCCCACGCCATCACGGCGCGCTGTCCCTTGCGTAGCGCCCGCTGCCGGGCGGCCTCGCTGACGACGAACGTCACGTCGTAGAGGGCGACTGCGTGCACGTGCGCGACGACGATCCCGGATTCCCGCACACTCCAGACCCGGCGAACTCTGTTGCGGTAGACGTCTGTCACTGCTGCCTCCTCTGGACGGCGTCGCGGATTGCCTGGCAGGGCATCAGCCGCCCGGGCGCCGCGAGGACGGCTCTGAGGGCTAGGTCGACGAGGAGCCCCTGCACGGGCCCGGGGCGCCGGCCGGGAACGGGGGCAAACGAGAAGCTCACCGCCTCGGCCTCGGCCGCGAGAGCCGCTGCCCGGTCGAGGGGAAGCTGCCCCGCCTGCCACGCCCGCTCGGCCTCGGAGACCCGGGCGGCGAGACCGCGGGACACGAGGCGGCAAGTCCGGCCGGCCTGCCAGCCGGACTTGATGCGCCTGCGGGAGGCGGCGAAATCAAACGTCGTCATGATCACCCCTCCCTCAGTTCCGCGTCGCCAGGTGCTCGCGCGAGGCGAGTACGGTTTCGATCAGCCGGCGCAGGACGCGGACGGACCCGCCGGGCCAGTTCTCCGCCAGGACGCCGGCTTCCTCCTCGTCGAGGTCCGGGAGCCACGTCGCATCGAGGCCGCGCTCGCGGCGAACGTCGGCAAGGATGCCCTTCGTCAGCGAAGGCAGCGACGCCGCCGTCCGGGGGCCCAGCGTCAGGACGCGGAACCGGGACAGCAGGGCCGGATCGAGGCCGGCGACGCTGTTCGCCGTGGCGAGCCAGCTCACCGCCGAGAGGTCGGTCGGGCACTCCAGGAAGGGATCCTGGTACCGCCTCGACGTCTCCGCCTCCGTGAGGGCCAGGACGCCGTCGACGAGCCTGCCGTTGTCCGCCCTGGTCCCCGCGCGGGAGAGCTCATCGAGGACGACGAGCACGCTCGCCGCGCCGGCCTGCTTGATCGCCTGCAGGGGCACCGTCGCCCGGCCGGTGCTCCACTGGCGGGACGTCCCGATCAGGCTGGAATCCGCGACGCCCCCGCACGAGTAGACCGTCACGGCCAGCCCCAGGATCTCGCCCAACCGCCGCGTCAGGCGCGACTTGCCCGTGCCCGGGGGGCCGAGCAGGAGGGTCGGTGGCAGGTGCACGAAGCTCCGCCCGGCCAGCGGGACGAGGATCGCGTCGATGACCGCGGCGTCGTCCGGGAACTCGGACACGAGCACCCGCCGCGCCTCGGCCAGGTCGGGGACGACGGCCAGCGGCAACGCCTTTCCGGCGAGGGGCGCCCACTCCGTCCGGGCAGTGCTGCCCGTGCTCCTACCGGCGCGCGCGCCGTTCTCGGCGCTGCCGGGCAGGTGCTCGACGGACGCCAAGACGACCAGGCTCGGCCCTGCGGCACGCTCCCGATCCGCCTTCTCGCGGGCCGCCTTCGCCCGGGCCTCGGCGGCCCACGACGGCTCGGGCTCTTCATCCTCGGGCGCGGCCGCCCGGGTTGCATCGTGGATCGTGGCGTCCCCGGATTGCAGGGCGCTCGCCAAGGCGCCAAGGCCGGGATTCCCCGGACGCCAGGCGTACCGCACGTCCGCCGACAGCCCGACCAACGCCGAGGCGTACTTGTGCCCCTCCTGGCCGTGCTCGACCAACCAGGCAGCCCTCTCCCGGCAGTAATCTCGGCCGGCGCGGTCGCCACACTCGGCGAGGCAGCCGGCCGCCGCTCCGGCAAGCTGCTCCAACTCGACGCGAAGGACGACTGCATCGTCGAGGTCCTCGGGGTCGAGGTCGAGCCGCTCGTCGAGCTCCTGCAACCTGCGCTCGCACGTCTCCAGGAGGGCGAGGAGGCGGACGTAGCCCGTGTGGGCGCGCCTGGGATCAGTCCAGCCCTTGTCGCGGACGTCCTCGGCTGTGCTCCACGCGGCCTGCCAAAGCCCCAGCACGCCGTCATCGTCGCCGAAGCGCAGCAAGTCGCGGCGCCGCGGCCGGTCCCGCGGGCAGCGGACGGTCAGGAGGAGTTCCAACAGCCGGAACGGCGAGTCGTGTCGGAAGGGAGGAGGCAGGGTGCCGTTCAGGACGGCGTCGAGCGTCACAGCGGACGCGGCCTCGCGCGAGGTGCGATTGTTCTGCATGTTCGGTTTCCTTCGACCAAGAGCTCGGGTGAAAACCGCAAGCTCACGTGAGTTTGACTATAGGAGGAAGGTGTTACTGATCTCCTTCCTGGGTCTTCAAAAAACGGAAATGTTCACGCTCGGCGCGGGCATGATCTATTTCCGCATAGGCTTTCTCCATCTCGACGCGGGCCATCCCGCCGAGATACGCACGCTCCCGCATGCTGGGGCCCTGGTCGACGCCCTTTCCTTTGGAGTAAGGCCCCCGGTCGCAGAGCTCGGCCGAGGCCAGCAGCATGTACCCAAACGCCCTTGGGCAACTGGACGTCGCGGCCCGACCGAGGAGCGTGTAGACCCACGCCGCCACGCCGAAGCGTTCGATCCTGTCGCGGGTCACCGTGCGCCGGTTTAGGCCCGTCACCCGCCCCAAATCGGTGCTCCACTCGTTGCCGAAAATGACCACGGCGGCCTCCTCGACGGCATCGGACAGGTCGCGTCCGATCTCATCGAACGGAACGGCCTCGCCGTCGATGTGCGGGGTCTTGTCGACGAAGGAGAGGACCTGCCCGTCGATTGTGCCGACGGGGACGCCAACGTCGGCCTTGGCTCCGGGGTGGAGGATGATGCGCGCCATGGGGGGAGGCCCTCGAATCAATAGGGCGGCCCCTTCTGGACCGCCCTTGGACAACGTGGATGGGTGGGGTTTTAGGCGCGGTTCTTGTTGAAATGCGCCACAGCTTCGAACAGGCGCTTCTTCGAGTAAGCCGCGTACTGCTGCGCCTGCTCCAGCGACAGCTGCGAGGTCGCGAGCGCGAGCTCCTCCTTCCCCTTCTCAAGCTTCCACACGACCCGGATCGCATGGGGGAAGAGCTTGCTCGCGGGGACTTGGACGAGGCTCTCGACGTACCGGGCGTACTCCCAGGCAGTCCTGAAGAGGACGGGGCGGTCGTAGCGCTTCTGCTTGTTGGATTCCGTTGTCATTACTTCCCTCCAGGGAGTCTCTAAGCGGCGGAGTAGATCTCACCGCGGGGCGGCCGGTCGGCGCTCCCCGATCCCCCAGCACGCCGGGGGAGAAGGGAGGGCCGCTCAGGCGGCTAGGGGCTGGGTGTGCCGGACCTCTTCCGCCAGGGCGGTGGCGAGGGCGGCCTGGAGGACCTGCTGCTGCTCCTGCAGTTTGAGCCAGATCTGGGCCAAGGCGAACCCGTTCTTGCTGCGCCCGGTGAGGATGATCTCGCGGATGTCGGCGAGGGCCTCATCAGTGCGGGCGAGGTTCGCGCGGATGCCCTCGATGCTCGTGGGGATCGGATCGGGGCGGCGCTGGAGGTACCGATCCTCGAACGTCCACACGAACAGCACGGGCCACACGAGGACGCGCCACGCGAAGCGGAGGATGATGGACAGACGGATTCTGGCAGTGGACTTGAGCTTCATTTCTGGTCGGCCTCTAGAGATGAGGAGTTCGAAAGCTGGGCGGGCATCGGCCACACCGCACTGGGAAGAATACGGACGGCGGGATCGCCGTCAAGCTGCGAGGTGCACTATCCACAACGAGAAAGGGCCCCCGGTGAAGGGAGCCCTGCTCGTAGTCCGCACCCCAGATGGAGTGAACCGTGGTCGAATGACCAGCGGGGGTCTTCGTAGGGTCTGTCCTCCCTAGACTGGGAGGGATCGTGAACCAGAGGCTAAGAAAGTCGCGTTGGTTGGTTTGCCCGACAACGTGCCGGCTGACCTCAAGATAGCCAGCCCGCCGCCCCCGTCAATCGCCTCGTGCCGCCTCGGTTAACGCCGGGCTGGATCATCGCCTGGTCGCTGCGGAGACTTCTCGAAGGATCGATTCGAGGGGACCCCAGTGGGCACAGGTTGGCACGTACCGGAGCAAGGCGGCCCGCCCGGGATCGAGCCCGGCTTCTACGCCGAGGATCAGGCGGCCCTCGACGCGCTGCTGGCCGATCCGACGACCGAGCACGCCTTGGTCGCCCCGGGCGCGCCGTCGCCGCTCGTCCACGGGCAGCGCGCCCGCGTGGCGACGCCCGAGCAGGCTGAGGTCCTCCGGGCGCACGAATCGCGGCCTGCGCCCGCCGGCATCCATCCTGCCCGTACGATCCCGTTCAACGACCTGATCAGGGGTCTGGAGCGCGCTCGGTCCGCCGGCCTCGTCAGTCGGAAGACCTGCCAGGACACGGGGCTGATCCTCTACTGCTACACGCAGCGCTGCGTGTACGACCACGGCTGGGATGCCTTCACGCTGCTGGCCCGCGGGCTGATCATCGACCCATTCCGTGGCGCCGTGGTTGCGACGCCCTTCCCGAAATTCTTCAATCAGGCCGACGAACAACCTGCTCGACGGCTACGGCTCGTCCGCCGCCCTCGGCCGCGTGATGGAGGCCGCCTGATATGGCCGACCTGTCGATCTTCAAGCCGGACCTCAAGGGCCTGCTCTCCCTCGAAAAGCGCGAGCTCGCCCGCCGCGTCCTGGAGCTCCACGACGAGCTCGTCCGGGAGCGCGCCCGGCGGGAGGAGGCGGAAGCTCAGATCCGCGTGCCCTCATGGGAGAGGGGCTTCGTCAAGGACACCGGCCGCGCCCGGGACGCCGACCTGCCGGCCGTGGGGTCCTTCCATGGCTGAGAAGCACACCACAACGTCCGGCATCATCATCGGAAGCGCGACCTGGGAGGCGTTCGTCGTCGGCCCCATGGCGCGCGATGCCCTCGGCGCCATCGGTCATCGGTCCGACGTGGAGGCGATCCGCATCGAGGCGGCGGGCGGCGAGTACACGCTCAATCGGGAGCCAGTCTCCAAGTCCGACGCGGACCTCGTCTTCAACGCCTGGCGCTGCGACCCGAAGCGGTTCTCCGAGGACGCGAGCGAGAAGCTGATCGAGCACATGCGCAGGGCCATCACGGTCAGGCGGTTGCTGGGAGGGACGGCGGCATGACCGAGGCTTGGGCTGGGCGCACCTTCCGCAACGCGGCGCCCCTGACGCTGCGAGGGGACAACCCCGTCGACGGCTACTCCGCGGAGGACCTGCGTGGGCATGGGTGGGCGCCGGGCGGGTACATGGGCACCTGCCAGGACTGTGTGGAAGTCCACGTCGGTGGCGACAAGCGGTGCCGGCGATGCCGGGCGTGCGCGATCAAGGCCCTGGAGGCTTCCCGCAACCGTCCGAGATGGCAGAGCGGGCACAAGGGGATCCCGACCGACCGTCCGGTGTGGGCGTACTTCTACTGGAGCGGCAGCAGCGAAGACGAGGACATCATGCTGCTGCACGGCATCTCGGACGAGGGCGGTGAGGTGTTCACCGTCCAGCACGAGAGGGTCCGCGACTGGGACCGGTACGGCCACGTCATCTGCTGGATCGACGTCGAGGAGCGCCCGGCGCTCTCCGTCGAGGCGGTCGACGCCATCGTGGCTGCCTTGGCCGACCAGCGGAGCATCCACTGGTCCTGCGCCGACCACATCGTCGAAGACTGGCTGCACCAGACGGCCCTGCAGGCGGTCGTCGACGGGCACCGGGACGCCACGCGAATCGCGGCGGCCGCGCTCAAGAGCCGCGAGCTCGACTTCTCCCGGTACTACGGCTGAGGGCGACGACCATGTTCTCATCGAAGCTCGAAACCGCCGCGGTCGCTTGGCGCGAGGCCCGCATGAAGGCATGCGCGGCGCCCGTCGAAGGGTTCGTGAAGGACAAGAAGGGCGACAGCATCGCGGTGCCGAACCTGCAGGTCTGGACCGACCTCGGCGCCGCGGAGACCACCCTGAGCGAGGCGGTGGTGGCCCATTTGGCGAAGGAGGCCGAGTTCGCCCGGCTGGAAGCGCGCCCCAAGCTGTTCGTCATCCATGGCTGGATGCATCACGCCCCGCACGAGGAGGAGGCGTGCACCCTGGAGGAGGCAGTCCAAAGCGCCAAGGCGGCGAACGACTGGGGGTATTGGTTCCCGGAGAAGATCTGCACGGTCGCCGGCGAACTCGTGCTTGCCGAGGCAGAGCTCTACGAGCGCATCTGGGCTGAGGACGCGGCATGACCGAGTGTGGGTTCTGGTGGGCCTCGGTCGAGAGACGCGAGCCGCAGGTCGTCGAGGTCTCGGAGAGCCACGGCATCAAGTTCGTGTTCGCGACCGGGAACGACGTCGACCTCAGCGAGGCTGACGTGCGCCTGATCGAGCGGGTGCTCCCGGCCGGGCGCGCTGCGGCCGCCGTCGATAGGCTGGACGAGATCGCCGGCGAGTTGTGGCCATGGCGCGTGGTGGAGGAGATCTCCGCCATCCTGCTGATCGAGGAGAGTGGGGCATGACGACCGATGCGGCCGCGCTGGCCAAGATCGAGGGATGGACGTCCATCTGTGGCGACAAGCCGGAGGTCCTCGTCCATGAGCTCGCTGAACTCGGGTTCGTGATCATGCGCCGGTCCGAGATCGATGCCCTGGCTGATGCCATGTGGCAGTGCCTCGACGACATGGGCGCACAAGGCCAGGGCGTGTGCCTCGCCTCGAAGGCCAAGGCCCGGGTCGCCTACGAGCCATTCCGGGTCGACGCCGATGGCGAGGAGGCGCCCGTCGACTACCCGCTTGAGGAGGCCGAGCGCACCCTGGAGTGGATACGGGATGGACTTCGGCACGAGCTCATCCGGCCCGTGACGGTCCTGCCGTGGTCGGACGAGGCCGTCTCGCCGCTGATCAAGATCGATGGAGGCAAGGCATGACCAAGTCATCCGACGTCGCCGACTGGATCTCGGAGAACGTGGCGCTGTCCCCGCCGGGCGCCTCGGTGCGCCTGTCCGGCTACCAGCGCGCCATCGTCGAGGCCATAGCGGACCCGGCGGTGAAGGTGCGATTCCCGACGCCGGCGGAGATGTGGCGGGCAGGCTAGCGCACGGAGGCGGCCCACCTTATGCTGTGGGCGGCCCTGCAAGGGCGAGGACGTCTTGCTCTGCGAGCGGACGCCGGTTGCCTCGGCCTATGAGTGGAGGGTTCGGCCTTCGCCGAACACCTGCCATGCCGCATGCGCCTCGGCCTTCTCGCGGAACATGACCGGGACGCTCACGAGATCGATTTCCTCGCCGGGCTCCCTGCGCTTGTCGAGGATCGCCTGACCCTTCAGGACGGCCACGCCGTAGCCGCCGATGTTGTGCTTGGTCGGGTCCGGTTCGGGCCAGTAGCCGTACACGACGTCCCCGTTGGCCATGAGGATGTTCAGCGCGTCGGCCGGGATGGGCTCCTGGGCGATCATGCCGATGTTCGCCTTGGCCGGCTCGATCATCTCGGCGAGGTACGAGATGAGCTCGGGGCTCTCAGGGGTATAGCGCTTCATGATGGTGTCCTCCGGTGATGGGGACACCATGCAGGCCGACCCGTCGCCTTTGATTGAATCCAATCGATCAAATACGACGCATCAGGCCGCTTTTGCCTCGCGTTCGGCGGCGGCCTTGGCCTTCTCCTCGGCTTCCTTCGCAGCCTTCAGCGCAGCCGTTTTGGCCTTGCCGGCGGCCTCGTTCTCGCGGCGCCGGCGCGTGATGTCCGCCCGGAGCGTCGACAGGTCCGGGAGCACCGTCGCCGCGACCTGCTCGTCGACCCAGGCGCACCACTGCTCCATCACGGGCGCCTTCTGGTCGAGGCGGTCGTCAGCCGTGTAGTGCCGCTCCAAGACGTCGTCGCTCCTGATGCCCTCGTTGTGATCGAGCACGAGTTTCACCGTGTCGCGGGACACCCGGAACTCGTGCTGCAGGGTCGTTGACAGGCAACGCCGCAGGTCGTGCGGGGACGCCTTGATCCCCAGGTCGATGAGCCTGTGGTTGATGGCGGCGTCGGACATGTGGCCGAACGCATCGCCGCCCGCCTTCTTCGGGCGGATCTGGGGGAACAGGTACGGCGAGCCGCCGGTCCGGCGTAGCTGCTCCTGGATGCGGGCCCACAGCGCCGGCGGAAGCGGAACGACGTGCCGGTGCTTGTCCTGGCGCTTCGCCGCGGTCTTGCGGTGGCTCGGGCCCATCGACCACACGCCCCAGCCCGGCATCTCGATCCAGTCGACGAAATCGACGGTCAGGGCGCCGGCGACGGGACGACGGCGCTGGCCGGTCGCGATGAGGAGCTCCAGCGACATCGAGACCGAGCGGTCGAGGATGCCGGATCGCGCGACCGCGACCGCGGTCCCGACCTCGGCCGGCGTCGCGATGTAGGTCCCCGGCTCCTTTCCGTTCGAGCGGACCTTGGCCTCGGTCGAGCGCTCGGGCGCCTTCAGGCCCGCCATCGTCGTCGTGACGCCGGAGAGGTGCTGCCGCCGGTCCTCGGCCATGTACCCCCAGAAGGGGCGCAGGACGCTGGCCAGGTGCTCGGCATGCCGCTCCCGACCGCTCGCGTGGATCTTGTCGACGATGACCGCGAGCTCCGACCGGGTGATGCCGCGGACCTGGCGATTGGCGAGGACCGCGAGCTCGGGTTGCCCGAGCATCACCCGGTAGTCGTTCCAGGTGTCGTGGCGGCGGATGCGCTTCACCTCCGCGAGGTACGATTCCCGCGCCTCCTCCCAGCGCCAGTTCAACAGGTGCGGGATCTCGGCCTCGAACGCCGCGACCAGGGCGGGGTCGCGCTGCGGCCGGGCATGCGCCATGCCGAGACCGACGTACTGGTCACGGAGCCACTCCTCACCGAGCTCGGCATGGGGCGAGTTGAGGGCCTTGCGCGCCGCCCCGGCGATGCTCCGGGCCTGCTCCAGATCGAGGATCCCCGGCACGCCGATCTTCAACCGCATCGTCCGGTCGCCCCTCTCGAACTTGAGGCCCCAGCTTGGGCCCCGCGGCTTGATGCGGAGGATGAGGCCGGGCGCCCCCTTGTCGATGACGTCGTAGGGGGTCACGCCCGCCTTCGCCTTCGCCACGTGCTTGTCGACGGATTGCTGGGTGAGGGTGACGGCCACGGGCTACTCCGACGAACAGGGGCGGAACTGGGGCGGGGACTCTGGGGCGGGGTTCGGCCTGGTCGCAAGAGGGGAAACGGTGTCATGGTGAAGACCGGCAGCGCCATCAGGGGGTTATGGCGGGGTCGTCAGGGCCTGAAAACGGGGGCGGAGTGCCTAGACACTTGGAATCATAATCCTTGTGTCGGCGGTTCAAATCCGTCCCTCGCTACCAATTTTTTCACCCGCCCGGTCAATGACTTGGCGGGTTTTTGATGGCTTGAAGCCTGTTCCGAAAGGCTTGCGACACACTGCAACTGCAATCATACTCAAAAATTCGTTTTTGCAATTCTTCATGTACGCTCGATAATTTGGATGCGAGTTCGACATCAAGGGTCGATACAAGCAGGATGATGCTTCCAATGCGCACGCACGCGTGCTGCGGCCAGAAATCTTTCCGAATTTTCGCGCGCCCGGCCGCGGGCGATCCAGTCGTCTCGAACCGGGGCGTCATCGACGCGGCGGTAGCCGTCGACAGGGGAAGGCGCGACGATACGGGGATGCCCGGCGGCGGCGGCTACTCCTCCAGCCAGGACGACGGCACGATCACACCCCGAGACTTTCCCCATTTTTTACCGTCAGAATTCGATGTCGAATCTGATGTAAAAACTGGTCACGATCGAAAACCTCGGGAAACAGTGACGGATCGGGCACCCGCGCGACAAGTGTCTTGATGAGCCCTGACACGGGAGCCTGCCGGCGGTGCGGCCCATCATCGAGGCATGGCGGTTCGACGACGCTACCCGCTGCCCTCACACGAGCTTCGGCGGGCTCACCCCGGACGCGTTTGCAACCCGGTCCAAACAGGACCAGAACCAGAACGGACCCTGGTGAGGAACGAGGGCAAACGGGGGGGCCCAGGTCACGGGATCGACGCGCCGGCGCGCAGAGCGAAACCTCGTTCCCGCGCCGGCGCGTGTCGTGGCTCGTGCGACCGGGCGGTCGCGCGTTGCCTATTGCGGCGCGAACGGCACCTGGAATCCGCCCGTCCCGACCGCCCGCTTCGGTGGATGGGCGGTGGCGAGGTAGTCGAGGATGACCCGACGCTCGTCGCCCTCGAGCTTCGGCATGCCGTGCTTCTCGGTCATGAGCGTCATGGTCTCGTCCCAACGGTCCCGGCTCAACCCTTGCGCCGCGACGAGGCGGTAGGCGTGGCAGGCCGAGCAGGTGCCGAAGGTCTCGTCACGACCGGGCCCGGCGGGGAACGCCTCCGCGCTCTCCTCCCGCGCCGCCGCGTGCTGAGTCGGGATCGCGGCCGCGCCGAGAAGGAGCATGGTCGCGGCGAGCAGGGTGCGGATCGACATCGCCTCACCCCACCAGAATCGCGATGCGGTGCTGGGCGTTGCCGCCATAGCCCTGCGGGTTCCAGTTGGTCGCCAGGGTCGGCTGCGTCCGGCCGCTGACATCGGTCGCGCGTGCGAAGATCTCGTAATAGCCGTCCGACGGGAGCGTGAGCCGCGCCGTCCATCGGTGCCAGTCGTAGCGGTTCTTCAGCGGTGCGAGCGCCGCTTCGGTCCAGGTCTGGCCGCCATCGATGCTGACCTCGACGCGGGCAATTGGCACCTCGCCGCCCCAGGCGGCGCCGCGCAGGTCGAGATCGCGCGCCCCCGCCGGCAGCCGCGTTCCGTTCGCCGGCGACGTGGTCACCGCCCGCACCGGCATCGATTCGAGGATGCGGAAGGGAACGCCGTCGCCTTTCGATCCGGGCACCAGGGGGCGCTCGGGCAAGCGATACGAGTGCCCGGTCATCCCCTGGCCGTCATGTTCCCGGTCGCGCAGGGTGATCCGCGTCAGCCATTTGTGGGACAGGGAGCCCGGCCATCCGGGCACGACCAGCCGCAGGGGGCCGCCATGGATGGTCGGCAGCGGTTCGCCGTTCATCGCGAAGACCAGCAGGTTGTGCGCGTCCATGGCCTTCGCCACTGGCATCCCGCGCGACAGGCTGTCCTTCTTGGCATCGCCCGAGAGATGAGGATCCGCGCCGTGATGGGCGGTGTACCGGGCCGACGGCTTCACCTTGGCCGCCTGGAGTACCGCGTTCAGCGGGATGCCGGTCCATTCGGCACAACCGGCGCCGCCATTCGTCCACTGGTTGCCCCGTGCCGGCGGCTGAAAAGAGGACCGGCCGTTGCCGCCACACTCCAGCACCATGCGGTAGGTCACGGGTTTGAAGCGGTCCTTCAGCTCCTTCAGCGAGAGGACCAGCGGCGCCTCGACCTCGCCGTCGATCGTGAGGGACCAGGTCTCCCGATCGGCGGCGGGCTCCGGCACC
The DNA here is from genome assembly GCF_920984675.1 of Methylobacterium sp. Leaf118. Lineage (GTDB taxonomy): Bacteria > Pseudomonadota > Alphaproteobacteria > Rhizobiales > Beijerinckiaceae > Methylobacterium. The sequence continues at coordinate 152,839 of NZ_CAKLBV010000001.1, read as the reverse complement.
TGTCCGTTGCAGCGGATGAAGAATTTCGTGATCGGCGTGGTGTCGTCGTCGAGGAGATGCGCCGGCGTCTCGGCCACCAGGGGCCGATCGCCGAGCCCCGTCAGCCCGGCATCCTTGCCCTCGTAGGCGAATGCGGCGGGCTCGGCCGTGCCGCCCGGCTTCGAGGCCTCGGCTGGCTTGGTCTCCTGCGCCTGGACGGTGCCGGGCGTCATGGCACCGCCGGCACCGAGCGCGGCGCCGGCCAGTCCAGCCCTGGCAAGAAAGCCGCGCCGGTCGAGGCCGGTCGGGCGCCGCGGAATCGCGGTTGCGTCGTCGCTCTTCAAGGTCATGGCGTCCTCCCTCGGATCCGCGGCAACCGAGCGGAGTGTCCCCTCCGCCTCGTGCCATCCCAGCGGGCCAAGCCCCTGGGACCCGAAAAGACGCAGCGGGTGGCGGATTTATTCCCGCGTGACGCGTCACGCGGACAGGTCGCGGGCCCGACCTCAGCCGAGGCAGGGGATCCGCGCCCGGGCCGCAGCGTAGAGCGGGCTGCGCGCGCGTTCGTCGTCCGGGCGAGTGCGACGGGTGAGGTCGGCCACGAGGGCGGTCACGAGGGCGGTCACGTGGTCGAGCCGCTCGCCCCCCATGCTCCGACTCATCAGCGCGAAGGTGCGGGGCCCGTCCGACCAGGCACGGATCCTGACGGACCCGACGTCGCGCGGCGTCGGCGGATACGTCTCACCCTGGCCGGGCCCCCACCAGAGGCCGAGCCGGCAACCGTTCGGCCCGACATACCCGGCAAAGGCGCCGCCGGCCTGCCCAGCCGGACCGAACGAGACATAGTGGAGATGCAGATCGGCCGCCGAAAGGTCCGGGAAAAGGTGGGTTCGACCCGCTGCGGCGACCTCCAGCACAGCCCGGCCCTCGCTGGCCGTCCCCGACAGCCAGACCTGCTCGATAGCGGCGGCGGCGATCGGATCGACGGCCGCGCTCTGGCCGAGCCGCGCCACGCCTCCGGCGAGGATGAGGAGAGCGAGGGACGCCGCCAGCGCGAGCCTCTTCCACGAGGGCCGCCACCGTCGTTCCGTGGGGGCCTTCCCCACCGGATGCGGTGGCACTTCGCGTGGGCGGGCGGTCGCGACCGTCGCGGCTTTCAACCGGGCGATGGTCGCGACGCGGGCGGCCAGCGACGCGTCGCCCGCGATCGCCGCGGCCATCCGCGCGATGTCATCGGCATCCAGTTCGCCGTCCACGTAGGCGTTGATCTCGTCCCAGCCCACCATCATCGCATCCCGCGACGCCGCTCCAGGGGCGTCACCTGGCTTCCCTCGATTGCGTCCAGCAGGGCGAGGCGGGCCCGGGAGAGGCGGCTCATGACGGTCCCGACCGGGAGGTTCAGGACCTCGGCCGCCTCCGCGTAGCGAAAGCCGGCCAAATCGACCAGTTCGATGATCTCACGGTGCCCGGCCTCGAGGCGGGCGAGGCCCTGCCGCACGGTGATCTCGGCGATCCGCGCATCCTCGTAGGCCCAGACGCCGAGTGCCGGCTCGATCGGTCCGGCCTCCGCCCGCCGTACGGCGGACCGCCTCGTGCGATCGATCCAGTCGTTTCGCATCACGCGGAAGAGCCACGCCCGGACGGCGCGCCGCTCCCGCGGGGGCGAGGCCGTCCCCAGCGCCTTGACCGCACTGGCCTGGATCAGGTCGCGCGCGGTGTCCGGCTCGCCGCACAGACTGAGTGCGTACCCGTAGAGTTGGCCCCAACTCTCCCGCAGACATTGTTCGACAAGATCGCGCAGAGCGGCGTACCCCTCTCCGACCGGGTCGATCCGGGATCGCACCATCCGGCGCAGGGTGACCGGCCGCGACGGCAAAAGACAAGGTGGAGGGGCGGGTCTCCGCCGCGATAACGCTGACGTTCGGGCTGTTTCGTGACGCAAGACCGATCGAAGAGGCTGACGGCCGCCCGCCGATGCGGCCTTCCGCCGACGCGCGACGGGCCCCGCCCCTTGCGCGGGGGGCAACGGGCGCACGCCCCGTCCGAGCAACCCGCCCTAGTCTTGTAAATGATATATGATCTTGATGGAGGAGCGTGAGCTTGCTATCAGAGTGTGGGATGTCCGCCTTCGGCGTGCGAGCTCGGCCGAGCGACCCGGTCCCGCCCGCCGGGGCCGGGCGTCATGAGAGACGGCGGACCAAGGCCGCGAAGCCCGTGTCGTGGGACCGACGGTTCGGGACGTTCAACGTTGCGGCGGCCTGCATCGCCGCGGCGCGGATCAAGACAAGACATAGCTCGCAAAAGATCGCGGCCTGAGCCGCGGCGCAGGGAGGAGCATATGGGCTTGAATCAGCCGCTGTTGGAAGTCGACGGCGTCACGCTCCAATACAAGACCCCGCATCACCTGATCACCGCCACTTACAAGGTCAGCTTCGACGTCCTGCTCGGGGATCGTTTCGTGCTGCTCGGCCCCTCCGGCTGCGGAAAGTCGACGCTGCTGAAGGCCGTGGGCGGCTACATGGCACCGACCGAGGGCGAGATCCGGCTGAAGGGTCAGGCGGTGACCGGTCCGGGCCCGGACCGGATGATGGTCTTCCAGGAATTCGACCAACTCCTGCCGTGGAAGACCGTCAAGCAGAACGTCGTCTTCGCCCTCGAAGCCTCGGGTCGCCTCACCGGGCGCGCCGCGGAAGAGCGGGCGATGGCCTATATCGACAAGGTCAACCTCACGAAGTTCGTCGACAGCTTTCCGCACATGCTGTCGGGCGGCATGAAGCAGCGCGTCGCCATCGCCCGCGGGATGGCGATGGAGCCCGACATCCTGTTGATGGACGAGCCCTTCGCCGCCCTCGACGCCCTCACCCGCCGGCGGATGCAGGACGAGTTGCTCGCCCTCTGGGACGAGACCCGTTTCACGGTCCTGTTCGTCACCCACTCGATCCCCGAAGCGATCAAGATCGGCTCGCGGATTCTCCTGCTCTCGCCGCATCCCGGTGAGGTGAAGGCCGAGCTGAACAGCGTCGGCGCGCCGGGAGAGCAAGCGGGCCTCGAGAACCGCATCCAGCAGATGCTGTTTGCCGAGGAGATCAAGGAGGCGGAGAATGTCTAGCGCGAAGGCCCTGGCCGAGGCTGCGCCCGTGACTCCCTTGCGTCCCGAGATCGTCCGGGATCGGATGACCGCCCACGGCGGCACGATCGTCGAGAAACCGCTCTCGACGCTGGAGCTGCTCTACAATCAAGCCTGGCTGCGCAAGCTCCTCATCCTGTTCGTTCTGGCCTCAATCTGGGAGATCTACGGACGTTACCTCGACAACGACCTGCTCTTTCCGACCTTCACCTCGACGCTCGCGGCCTTCTTCCGTGGCGTGGCGGATGGCACGCTGCCGCTTCGCGCCTGGGGATCGGTGAAGATCCTGCTGGTCGGCTACGGGATCGGGATCGTCCTCGCCACGCTGCTGACCGGCCTCGCCATCGCCTCGCGGATCGGCACCGATTTCCTCGAGACCATGACCTCGATGCTCAATCCGCTGCCGGCGATCGCCTTGCTGCCGTTGGCGCTGATCTGGTTCGGCCTCGGCAACGGAAGCCTGATCTTCGTGCTGGTGCATTCCGTCACCTGGGCGATTGCGCTGAACACCCATTCGGGCTTCCTCTCGGTGAGCCGGACGCTGACCATGGTCGGGCGCAACTACGGGCTCAGCGGTGCGAGCCTGATCCGGAAGATCCTGATCCCGGCGGCCTTTCCCAGCATCCTCACCGGGCTGAAGGTCGGCTGGGCCTTCGCGTGGCGGACCTTGATCGCCGCGGAACTGGTGTTCGGGGTCTCGTCCGGCTCGGGCGGTCTCGGGTGGTTCATCTTCGAGAACAAGAACATGCTCGACATCCCGAACGTGTTCGCCGGCCTCCTCACCGTGATCCTGATCGGCCTCGTCGTCGAGAACCTGATCTTCCAGACGATCGAGCGCCACACCATCCGGCGCTGGGGCATGCAGGCCTGACGCCGCCGGGCCGCGCGCGGCCCATCTCATCGCCCTCCGCGTCGCGCGGCGCCGCCAGGCGCCACGGGACGATCGCGGCCGTCGCACGCCCCGTTCGGACGTCCACGGAGGGCCCGATCCGAGAAGAGCCTTCGACTGCCGGCCATGAGCCGGAACTCTCGCCGAGGTCCGGGCCGCGATGATGCCCGGCCTGACGCCCCCAAGTCATGTATATGACATATGAATGTTGACAGGTTGGGGCACCGGCGTATCCTCACCGAGACGCTGACGGCCTGAACAGATCGGCGCGAAACTGGTGAGGAACGCCATGACGGCACGGAGCATCGTCCGGCTCGTCGGCACGGTCGCGGCACTGTGGGCGGCGCTCGGCGCGGCCCAGGCCGAGGTCTCGACCGTCCGGCTCGCCAAGCAGTTCGGCATCTCCTACCTGCCGCTGACCGTGATGGAAGAAGAGGGCCTGCTGGAGAAGCAGGCCAAGGCCCGCGGCCTCGACATCAAGGCCGAGTGGCTGCGCTTCACCGGGGGCTCGGGGATGAACGAGGCCCTGCTCTCCGGAAATCTCGACCTCGCCGCCGGCGGCGTCGGCCCGTTCCTGACGATCTGGGGCCGGACGCAGACCAACATCAAGGTGAAGGGCGTGGCGGCTCTGAACGCGATGCCGCTCTGGCTCGTGACGATCAATCCGGAGGTCAAGTCGATCAAGGATTTCGGCCCGAAGGACAAGATCGCGCTGCCGACCGCGAAGACCTCGATCCAGGCGATCACCTTGCAGATGGCCGCGGAGCAGGCCTTCGGGCCGGGCCAGCAGGCCAAGCTCGACCCGCTGACCGTCTCCATGGGCCATCCGGACGCGCAGACCGCGATGTTGGGCGGGCGTTCCGAGATCACCGCGCATTTCGGCGCGCCGCCCTTCCAGGAACTGGAGCTGAAGGACCCACGCGCCCGCAAGGTGCTCGACAGCTTCGACGTGATGGGCGGCCCGCACACCTTCAATCTCGTCTGGGCCTCCGGCCGCTTCGTGACGGCGAACCCGAAGGTCACCGCGGCCTTCCTCGCGGCCCTTGAGGACAGCTTGAGACTGATCCGCGACGATCCGAACCGGGCCGCCGCGCTCTGGATCAAGGCCGAGGGTTCGAAGCTCTCGCAAGACGAAGCGGTGGCGATCATCCGCGCGCCGCAGAACGAGTGGACGACGACGTCCAAGCGGATGCTGGATTACCTCGCCTACATGAACCGCGCCGGGCTGGTCACGGCCAAGGCGAGCGCCGAGAGCGAGCTGTTCTTCCCCGCGCCCGAGTCCGGCGCCCCGAAGGAAGCCGGGCGGTGACGGCGCCGGTGGATCACGCGGCCGTCGCCCGGGGGGCGACCGAGGTGCTGCGGGTCCGCGTCCGGCGGGGCGACGGCCTTGCCGCCTTCGCGGTGCCGCGGCGGGCCAACCAGACGGTGCTCGACGTGGTCACCGAGATCCAGCGCGATCAGGACCCGACCCTGGCCTACCGCTTCGCCTGCCGGGTCGGCATGTGCGGCTCCTGCGGCATGACGGTGAACGGGCGCCCGCGCTGGACCTGCCGCACCCGGGTCGCCGCCGTGGCCCCCGAGGGCGAGCTGCTGCTGGAGCCCCTGCGAAACCTGCCCGTGGTGAAGGATCTCGCCGTCGACATGGAGCCCTTCTTCGAGAAGTGGCGCCGCGCCCACGGCTATTTCGAGCCCGGCGAGAACCCGCCCGACGATTTCGCGGCGGTGCTGCCCGATTCTGTGGAGCGCCGGGAGGCCGATGCCGGCATCGAGTGCATCAATTGCGGCGTCTGCTACGCCGCCTGCGATGTCGTGACGTGGAACCCCGACTATCTGGGCCCGGCCGCGCTGAACCGCGCCTGGACGCTCGTCAACGACGTGCGGGACCGTGGCGGCGCAGCGCGCCTCGCAGCCGTGGCGGGTGATGCCGGTTGCCATTCCTGCCACAGCCATATGAGCTGCACGGAGCACTGTCCCAAAAGCTTGAGCCCCACCTTCGCGATCGCGGGGCTCAAGCGCGAGACCGGCAAGGCGGCGCTCCGCCGGCTCTGGAGGCGCGGATGAGCCCGCTGCTCTACCTCGCCCAGCGCGGCACCGCCGCGATCCTCGCCCTGACTGTGGCGGTGCATCTCGGTACGATCCTCTACGCCGTGCGCGGCGGGCTCACCGCGGGCGAGATCCTGGGGCGCACCCAGGGCAGCCTCGGCTTCCTGCTCTTCTACGCGGTCTTCGTGCTGGCCGCCGCGATCCACGCGCCGATCGGCCTGCGCAGCATCCTGCGCGAATGGACCGCCTGGCGGGGACGCTCCCTCGATCTCGCGATGCTGGCCCTCTCGGCGCTCCTGGCCGGGCTCGGCCTGCGCGCGGCGCTCGCGGTGTATGGGGCATGAGGGCCGGGGTGACCCAGGCGCCGCACCGCCGGCCCGGATACGCCGCGGCCCTGGTCCATCGCCTCTCCGGCATCGCCCTGGCGCTGTTCCTGCCGATGCACTTCATCGCCCTCGGCACGGCGCTCCAGGGCGCCGACCGGCTGGAGACCTTCCTCGGCCTCACTCATAACGGGTTCGTCCGAACGGCGGAGTGGGGCCTCGTCTGCGCGCTCGCCGCGCACATGGCGCTCGGCCTGCGGGTGCTCGCGATCGAGTGGCTGAGCTACCGCGAGCGCACCGCCATCGTCGTCTCGGGCTGCCTCGCGACCTCCTTCGCGGTCGGCCTCCTGTTCCTGCTCAGCGGGGCCTGACCGCCCGCTCGCCATCCGGAGATCCGCCATGGAGCTCGACCTGCGCGAATTCGAGGAGGTCTGCCGCGACCTCTACGTCCGGGCCCTCAAGATCCTGCCGCCCGACATCAAGGCGGGCTTCGCCGACCTGCAGCGGGCCGAGACCAGCACGACCGGCCGCGCGATCCTCGACACGATGGTGGAGAACGTCGCGGTCGCCGAGCGCACCCAGAACATCCTTTGCCAGGACACCGGCATCCCGATCTACAACATCCGCATCGGCCGCGGCGTCACCTTCGACGGCGCGGAGCTCAAGGCCGCCATCCGGCGCGGTTGCGAGCGGGCCACGCGGGAATTCTCCCTGCGCTCTTCGGTGGTCCATCCGATCACCCGGACAAACGAGCAGACCTCCTGCGGAATCCGGGTGCCGATCATCCATGTCGATTTTGACGCCTCACCCGAGACCGTCGCCGTCGAGATGATCCCGAAGGGCTCCGGATCGGAGAACGGCTCGTTCCTCCAGATGCTGCTGCCGTCCGACGGGATCGGGGCGGCCAAGCGCTTCGTGATCGACCGGGTGATCGAACTCGGCGGCCGGGTCTGCCCGCCGACGATCGTAGGGGTGGGATTGGGAGGTACCTCCGACCTCTGCATGCACCTCGCCAAGATGGCGGCGACCCGGCCCCTGCGCTCGGTCTGCGCCGACCCGGACGGCGCCCGGATCGAGGCCGAGCTGTCCCGCGCGGTCAACGAACTCGGCATCGGTCCGCAGGGGCTCGGCGGGCGCTCGACCAGCTTCGCCGTGCATGTGGAGCTCGCCGCCACGCACATCACCCAGAACCCGGTCGCCGTGAATATCCAGTGCCATTCGGCCCGCCGCGCCCGCGCGACGATCACCCCGGGCGGCATCGCCTTCGACTGAGTTCCGCCGCACTTCATTGGGGGAGGCATCCGTGGCCCACCACGACCTCGACATGCCGGCCGGGGAGGCCGAGATCCGGCGGCTGAAGGTCGGCGACACCGTCACGCTGCGGCGCTGGCTGTTCGGCATCCGCGACGCCACCCTGATCCACATGTTCGACCGGGATCGCCGCACCCGGCTCGACCTGGCCGGACACGCGGTGATCCACACCGCACCGAACGTGCACCGGGTTCCCCCCTCCCCCGAGGCGCCGGTCGGCTACGCGCCCTTCTGCATCGGCACCACCACCTCGATGCGCATGGAGCGCTTCACCGACGCGCTGATGGCGCGGGAAGGCGTGCGCCTCATCGTCGGAAAGGGCGGCATGGGGGCCGCGACGCTGAAGGCCTTCGCCGAGCGGGGCGGCGCCTACCTCGCCATCGTCGGGGGCGCGGCCGCGCTGGAGACCACCTGGATCGAGCGGATCGAAGACGTCGACATGGACGACCTCCATCCCGAGAGCCTGTGGCGCTTCGCGATCCGCGATTTCGGGCCGCTCCTCGTCGGCATGGATTCGCATGGCGGCTCGCTCTTCGCCGAGGTGCAGCGGGACGTCGCCGCCCGGCGCGACGCGGTGGTGGCCCGCCTGGAGGACGCGCGATGATCTGCCCGCAGGTCGAGACCGATCTCCTGATCCTCGGCTCCGGCGGGGCCGGCCTGTTCGCCGCGCTCCACGCCAAGAAGGCGGCGCCGGATCTCGCGGTGACGATCGCCGTGAAGGGGCTTCTCGGCAAATGCGGCTGCACCCGCATGGTCCAGGGCGGCTACAACGTGGCCCTGGCGCCCGGCGACTCGGTCGAGCGCCACTTCATGGACACGGTCGAGGGCGGCAAGTGGCTGAACGACCAGGCGCTGGCCTGGACGTTCGTCACCGAGGCGCAGGTGCGCATCCGCGAGTTGGAAACCGAGCTCGGCTGCTTCTTCGACCGCAACCCGGACGGCAGCGTCCATCAGAAGGCGTTCGCGGGCCAGACCTTCGACCGCACGGTGCACAAGGGCGACCTCACCGGCATCGAGATCATCAACCGGCTCTCCGAGCAGGTGTGGCGGCGCGACGTGCGCCGCCTGGAGGATCACCGGGCGCTGGAGCTGATCCCGGCCCGCGACGGATCGGGGCTCGCGGGCGTCCTGATGCTCGACATGCGCACCGGCGCGCCGAAGCTGGTGCGGGCCAAGGCCGTGCTGCTCGCGACCGGCGGCGGGCCGACCATGTACAAGTACCACACCCCGTCGGGCGACAAGTCCTGCGACGGGCTCGCCATGGCGCTGCGGGCCGGGCTCCCCTTGCGCGACATGGAGATGGTGCAGTTCCATCCGACGGGCCTGCTCGCCGGGGCCGGCACCCGGATGACCGGGACCGTGCTGGAGGAGGGCCTGCGCGGGGCGGGCGGCTGGCTGCTCGATTCCACGGGCGAGCGCTTCATGGAGGCTTACGATCCCCGCGCCGAGCGGGCGACGCGGGACGTGGTCAGCCGCTCGATCATCCGCCGGATCCGCGAGGGCTTCGCCACGCCGAGCGGGGGCGTCCACATCCAGATGCGGCATCTCGGGTCCGAGGATGTGCGGCGCCGCTTCAAGGGCATGGTCGAGCGCTGCGCCGATTGCGGCTTCGACCTCGCGGGTGGGCATGTCGAGGTGATCCCGACCGCCCACTACCTGATGGGCGGCGTTCAATTCGCGGTGGACTGCACCACCGCCCTGCCGCGCCTCTACGCCGCGGGTGAGGATACCGGCGGCGTCCACGGCGCGAACCGGCTCGGCGGCAACGGCGTGGCGAACTCGACGGTGTTCGGCGGCCTCGCCGGCCAGTCCATGGCCCGCGCCGTCGCGCACGACGGGCGCCTCGCCGACCCCGATCCCGCCGCGCTCGAGGCCGGGCTCGCGCGCGCCTACGGGCCGCTGGGCCGCCCGGCGGGCGAGCTGCCGGCGATCCGCGAGGCTCTCTACGAGACCATGTGGAGCGACGTCGGCATCCTGAGGGACGAGGCCGGCCTGAGACGGGCCCTCGACGCCCTCGACGGGCTCTCCGAGGCGATCGCCCGCGCCGGTGCCCCGGATGGCGACCGCCGCTACGCGCTCACCTGGATGGACCGGCTGAACCTCGAGAACCTCGTTCTGGTCTCGCAGGCGATCACCCGCGCGGCCCTCGCCCGGACCGACAGCCGCGGCGCGCATTTCCGCGAGGACTATCCCGAGCCCTCGGACCTCGCCACCTCGGCCTATACGGTGGTGCGGCGCCGCGGGGAGGCGTTCGACATCGCGATGGAGCCGGTCGCCTTCACCCATGTGCGGCCGGGCGGCTCGCTCCTCGACGCCGCCGCCTGAGGAGGAGAGCGATGGACCGCTTGCGCGGCGCCGACATCGTCGCCCGGACCCTGGCGGCGTTCGGCGTCACCCGGATCTTCACCCTGTCGGGCAACCACATCATGCCGGTCTTCGACGCGCTGCTCGAGACCGACATCGCGGTGATCCACACGCGCCACGAGGCGGCCTGCGTCCACATGGCGGATGCCTGGGGCCGGCTCACCGGCGAGGTCGGCGTCGCCCTGGTCACCGGTGGGCAGGGGCATACGAACGGCGCGGCGGCGCTGTTCACGGCGCTCGCCGCGGAATCGCCGGTGCTGCTGCTCTCGGGCCATGCGGGCGTCGCGGAAAGCGGGCGCGGCGCGTTCCAGGAGCTGGCCCAGGCCGAGATCGCGCGCCCGACGACGAAGGCCTCGTGGACCGCGAACGCGGTCGCCGGGCTTGCGGGCGACCTCGCCCGCGCCTTCCGGATCGCCCGCGAGGGCCGGCCCGGTCCGGTCCATCTCAGCCTGCCGGTCGATCTCCTGGAGCGGGCCATCCCCGCCGAGGCGGTGCGCATCCCCGGTCCTGACGCCGCCGCGCCCCGCCCCGTCGCGCCCGCGCCGGACCTCGTCGGCGATCTCCTCGGTGCGATCGCGGCAGCCGAGCGCCCCCTCCTCGTCGGCGGTCCCGCCCTCTGCGACGCCGCCGGCCGGGACGCGATGGCGATGCTCGAGGAACGGCTCGGCTTGCCCGTCATCGGCATGGAGAGCCCGCGCGGCGTCAACGACCCGACGCTCGGCGCCTTCGCCGAGATCCTGGCGCGGGCCGATCTCCTCGTGCTGCTGGGCAAGCCCCTCGACTTCACCCTCCGCTTCGGGGATGCGCCGGCCGTCGCGCCCGATTGCCGGTTCGCCGTGATCGATCCCGATCCGGCCCTGCTCGCCCGCGCGCCAACGGAGCGGCTGGTCGTCTCGGGACAAGCCGATCCGCGCCCGCTTCTCGCGGCCCTGACCGCGGGCGCGGGCGCCCTCCCCCGCCACGCGGACTGGCACCGGGAGACCCGCGGGGCGCTCGCGTACCGCCCGCCGGCCTGGGCGCAGCTCACGGCCCGGACGGGACGCCTGCACCCGGTCGCGCTGTGCCGGGCGGTCGGCGGGTTCCTCTCCGGCCACCCCGAGGCCACGCTGATCTGCGATGGCGGCGAGATCGGCCAATGGCCGCAGGCCCTGGTGCGGTCGGGCCGGCGGCTGATCAACGGCGTTTCGGGGACGATCGGCGCCTCGATCCCCTTCGCGATCGCCGCCGCCCTCCAGCGCCCCGGCGCGCCGGTGGTCGCGGTGCTGGGCGACGGCACCTTCGGCTTTCACATGGCCGAGTTCGACACCGCCCTGCGTTACGGCGTCCCCTTCATCGCGGTGGTCGGCAACGACGCCCGCTGGAACGCCGAGCACCAGATCCAGCTGCGGCAGTACGGCCCCGAGCGCACCGGCCATTGCGACCTTCGTCCCACCCGCTACGACGCGGTGGTGGAGGCGCTCGGCGGATTCGGCGCGCTGGTGACGGAGGCGGAGGCCTTGCCGGCCGCGCTCGAGGCCGCCCATGCGAGCGGGCGGCCCGCCTGCCTCAACGTGATGATCGAGAGCGTGCCCGCCCCGGTGATCCGACGGGCGCGCTGAGGGGCGCGACGCGCCCGTGGGAGAGCGGATCATGCGCAGACGGGACGTTCTGGCAGGTGCGGCCGGTATGCTCGGGGCGGGTCTGTACCCGGCCTGCGCCGAAGTCGGCGGGGTGACGATCGCCCGTCAGCCGAGCCTTGGCCATCTGCCGCTCATGCTGATGGAGGAGCAGGGCCTGCTCCAGAAGGCGGCGGCGGCCCGCGGCGTGGCGGGGCTTCAGGCGCGCTACCTCACCCTCGCGGGCGGGGCCGCGATGAACGACGCGCTTCTTTCCGGGCAGATCCAGTTCGCGGCCGGCGGCGTGCCGCCCCTCATCCTGATCTGGTCGAAGACCGAGGGCACGGCGATGGCCGTGAAGGGAGTGGCGGCGATGAACAGCATGCCGCTTCTGATGAACACCAACAACCCGCGGGTGCGCACGCTCGCGAATCTCACCGACCGGGACAAGATCGCCCTGCCCGCCGTGAAGGTCTCGGTCCAGGCGATGTTCCTGCAGATGGCGGCCGAGAAGGAACTCGGACCCGCCCGCCGCAACGAACTCGACCGGCTCACCGTCACGCTGTCGCATCCGGACGGGATGGCGGCTCTGCTCGCCGGCAACGAGATCACCGCGCATTTCACCGCCGCGCCGATCCAGGAGCTGGAACTGCGCCGGCCCGGCATCCGCACGGTGCTCAACACGTTCGACGTGCTGGGCGAGCCTTCGACCTTCAACGTGGTCTGGGCCTCGGCCGCCTTCGCGGCGGCCAATCCCCGGGTTTGCGACGCCTTCGCGGCCGCTCTCGACGAGGCCCTCGCCGCAATCGAGGCCGACACCCCGGCGGCGGCGCGCGCCTATGTGCGGCTCGCCCGCGATGCGAGCGATGTCGGCCTCATCACCGAGATCCTGAGCAACCCGCAGGTGCGCTTCACCGCGACGCCGCAGGCGATCGGCAAGGTCGCCGATTTCATGCACCGCACCGGCACGATCCGCCGCCGCCCGGAGAGCTGGCGCGACCTGTTCCTCGCGGGCGTGCATGGGCGGGACGGAAGCTGAACCGGGATCTTCCGTATCCGAATGAAGGAACCAGGCGGCGCCCCGTCCTCACCCCAGCAACCCCGGCAATGCCAGCGCCGTCGTCGTCACCCCGATGGCGGCGAGCAGGGCCAGAACGATCGTTCGAAAGCGCCGCTGGTCGATCCGGGCGAACAGCGAGAGGCCGGCCAGCACGCTCACCAGAACCACCGGCAGCGCCAGCGCGAGGTCGCCGACGAGGTCCGGCGGGATCGGGTCGAGCCAGAGCAGGATCGCGAGCGCCCAGACCTGCATCACCAGGGTGAAGCTCTGGTAGACCGCCCGCTGGGTGCGGGGCTCCCACCCGCGCACGAGGCTCCAGGCCGTCGGCAGCGCGCCCGAGAGACCCGCGATGCCGCCGAGCACGCCGCCCAGGAACCCGACCGCGCCATCGCTCCAAGTGTTGCCGAATCCGACACGGTAATCGGCGCGCAGCAGCGCGACGGTGCCGCTGTAGAGGATCAGGAAGGCGCCGATCGCCACCTTGATCCATTGCGGGTCGAGCCCGTGCAGCAAGTGGATGCCGATCGGCGCGCCGACGAGGCCCGGCAGGATCATCGCGAAGGCGGTGCCCCGCGGCGGCCAGGTCCGCAGGCGCAGGATCGAGATCACCTGCGAGAGGGTGCTGCAGACCAGAACCAGGGCGGTCGCCTCCACGGGCGAGCGGATCGACAACAGCGTCCCCGAGGCGATCAGGGCGAAAGCGAAGCCCGTCAGCCCCGAGATCAGACCCGCAACGCCGATGCACAGGACGAGGAGGACCGTCTCGTTCACCGGGCGCGCTCCACCGAGCCGGTCGCCTGCACCGCCATGACCCGCCTTCCCCCGACCGCCTTCCGCGGCGCTGTGTTTGGAATATATCTTATATAAGACTTGATCCGCGACAAGGCCGAGTGATCGGGCGCATCCGGTGACGGCCGAGCCACCCCACTCTGCCAGCCGTTCATTCACGCACGCGATCGGCCTTTCCCGGAGATCGGGCGTTGACCTCCCTCTACTTATGCGTCTTATATAAGACTAGTCGCCGCTAAGAGCCGACGACCGTCAGCAGGAGGACCGCATGAGCAGCCACGCCGAAGCCGGCGCGGGACGCCGCAAGCCGCATCTTCTCGCCCATTCCCCCGACGACAACGTCGCCGTCGCGGTGGTCGAGGGCCTCTCGGCGAACACCGACGCCTTCGGGGTGGTGACCGAGACCGATACCCCTTTCTCGGTGCATGTGCGGCACGACATCCCGATCGGCCACAAGGTCGCGCTGACGGATCTCAAGGCCGGCGATACGGCCATCAAGTACGGCCAGGACATCGGAAAGGTCATCAAGGACGTCGCCAAAGGTGAGCACGTCCACGTTCATAACGTCAAGACGAAGCGCTGGTGAGGTGACGATGTTCAAGGAATCCGCTCAGCTCGAACACGAGATCGCCACGCCCTTCATCGGCGGCGCGCCCGATCAGTTCGCCACGAAGGCGCTTTCGACCACGCGCGCCTCGGCCGATTACGAGGCGGCCACATTCATGGGCTGGCGCCGCGAGAACGGCCGCGTCGGCGTGCGCAACCACGTCGTGCTCTTACCCCTCGACGATCTCTCCAACGCCGCCTGCGAGGCGGTGGCCAACACCATCAAGGGCACGATGGCGCTGCCCCATGCCTATGGCCGGCTCCAGTTCGGCGAGGACCTGGACCTCCACTTCCGCACCCTGATCGGCATCGGCGCGAATCCGAACGTCGCCGCCGTCGTGGTGATCGGCATCGAGGACCAGTGGACCAACCGGGTCGTCGAAGGCATCGCCAAGACCGGCAAGCCCGTGATCGGCTTCGGGATCGAGGGCCACGGCGACATCGCGACGATCGCGAAGGCGAGCTACCAGGCCAAGCGCTTCGTGCAATGGGCAACCGAGCTGCAGCGCGAGGAATGTCCGATCTCGGACCTCTGGGTCTCGACGAAATGCGGCGAGTCCGACACCACCACGGGCCTCGCCTCCTGCCCCACCGTCGGCAACATGTACGACAAGCTGATCCCGCACGGGATCTACGGGGTCTTCGGCGAAACCTCGGAGATCACCGGCGCCGAGCATCTCTGCCGCGAGCGGGCGGCGAGCCCCGACATCGCCGAGAAATGGTTCGCCATGTGGAAGGCCTACCAGGACGACGTGATCGAGGCCCACAAGACCGACGACCTGTCGGACTCGCAGCCGACGAAGGGCAACATCGTGGGCGGCCTCACCACGATCGAGGAGAAGGCCCTCGGGAACCTCGAGAAGATCGGCCACGAGTGCCGCTTCATCGATGCCCTGCAGCCGGCGGAGGCACCCGCCCGGGGCCCCGGCCTCTACTTCATGGACACGTCCTCGGCGGCAGCCGAATGCGTGACCCTGATGGCGGCCGCGGGCTACGTGGTGCACACCTTTCCCACCGGCCAAGGCAACGTGATCGGCAATCCGATCGTCCCGGTCATCAAGATCACCGGCAATCCGCGCACGGTGCGCACCATGGGCGAGCATATCGACGTCGACGTCTCGGGGATCCTCACCCGCGAGATGACGATCCCGCAAGCGGGTGACGCGCTCATCGACATGGTGGTGCGCACGGCCAACGGCCGGCTGACCGCCGCCGAGGCGCTCGGCCACCGGGAATTCGTGATGACGAAACTGTACCGCAGCGCCTGAAGCCGATCGGCGATGAGGGGGACGCATCGTCGATGGCCCCCGCGGCGGGGCGGCGTCGGGCGTCGGCCGGACGCATGGAACAGGACCATCGCTCCCATCCCGTACCACTTGGTCGGAAGCGCCCGTTCCCGGCGCAGGCCGACGGACCTGCGCTGGGGCCGCCGGCGCGGCTCCGGCGGTCGGATGCACAGCGCGAGAGAGCCCACCATGTCCAAGGTCGTCATCAGCGAGTTCATGGACGAGGCTGCCATCGCCGCCGAACTCTCCGGCTTCGAGGTCGTGTACGATCCCGGCCTCGTCGACCGTCCCGAGGCCCTGGTGGCGGCCTTGGCGGGGGCCGACGGCTTGATCGTGCGCAATCGAACCCAGCTGCGCGGGGATCTGCTGGCGCGCGCGCCCGACCTCAAGGTGGTCGGGCGTCTCGGCGTCGGCCTCGACAACATCGACGTCGAGGCCTGCCGCACCCGCGGCATCGCGGTCTACCCGGCCACGGGGGCCAATGACGGAGCCGTCGCCGAATACGTGGTGGCCTGCGCGCTCCTGCTCCTGCGCGGCGCCTACGGCGCGAGTGTCGAAGTCGCCGCGGGGACCTGGCCACGGAACGCCCTGATGGGCCGCGAGATCGCCGGCAAGCGCCTCGGCCTCCTCGGCTTCGGCGCGATTGCCCGCGAGACCGCACGCCGCGCCGCCGCGCTCGGCATGGCGATCGCGGCGTATGATCCGTATTGCGCGCCCGAGGATGCGGTTTGGCGGCCGGCTCATGGCCCGGTCGCGCGGGTCACTCTCGATGCGCTGATCGCGGACAGTGACGTGCTCTCGCTGCACGTGCCGCTGACCGACGCCACGCGCGGCCTGATCGATGCCGCGGCGATCGCCCGGATGCCCCGGGACGCGGTGCTCATCAACGCGGCCCGTGGGGGCATCGTCGACGAGGCGGCGGTCGCGGCCGCCCTGCGGTCCGGCCATCTCGGCGGCGCGGCGCTCGATGTTTTCGCGCAGGAGCCCCTGGACGGGCAAGGCGGCGCCGTCTTCGCGGGCGTCCCGAACCTGATCCTGACCCCGCACATCGCCGGCGTGACCCGGGAATCGAACGTGCGGGTCTCGGCCGTCACGGCCCGGGCCGTGCGCCGGCACCTCGCGGAGCGCTGATCCCATGCCGATCCTGTCCCTGACAGAGGCCCATGCGCTCGCTGCCGATGCCCTCGTCCGATGCGGGACGGCGCAGGCCCCTGCGGCGAGCGTTGCCCGTGCCCTGGTCGGCGCCGAGGCGGAAGGGCTCACGGGCCACGGCCTGTCGCGCGTGCCGGCCTACGGGGCGCAGGTGCGGTCCGGGAAGGTCGTCGGCGACGCGCAGCCGCGCCTGGAACGTCGGAGGCCGGGCCTCCTCGCCATCGATGCCGCCCACGGCTTCGCCTATCCGGCCATCGACCTCGCCGTGGAGGCCTTGCCGGACCTGGCCCGCCAGCAGGGTATCGCCGCGGCCGGCATCCGCCGCTCGCACCATTGCGGCGCGGCGGGCCGCCCGGTCGAGGCGCTGGCGGCGCAGGGCTGCCTCGCGCTTCTCTTCGCCAACACCCCCGCCGCGATGGCACCCTGGGGCGGGTCCCGCGCGGTGTTCGGCACCAACCCGCTCGCCTTCGCCTGTCCGCTGCCGGACCGGGCGCCCCTGGTGGTCGACCTCGCCTTGTCGAAGGTGGCGCGCGCCAACATCGTCGGAGCGGCCAAGCGGGGGGAGGCGATCCCCGAGGGCTGGGCGCTCGACGCCGAGGGACGCCCGACCACCGACGCGAAGGCCGCCCTCGCCGGCACGATGGTGCCGCTCGGCGACGCCAAGGGCACGGCGCTCGCCCTGATGGTGGAACTCCTGGCCGCGGGGCTCGTCGGCGCGCGCTTTGCCGGAGAGGCCTCTTCGTTCCTCGATGCCGAGGGCGATCCGCCGGGCACGGGCCAGCTGATCCTGGCCCTCGATGCGACGGCGCTGAGCCCCGACGGTCCGGCGCGCTTCGCCGCGCTTGCCGCCTCCATCGAGGCGCAGGACGGCACGCGGCTTCCGGGCGCCCGGCGCCTCGCCCTGCGCCGCCGCGCCGCCGCGGAGGGCTTGAGCGTTCCCGACGCCCTGCTCACGGAAATCCGGGCGCTGTGAACCGATCGCCTGTGTGAAGAAAGAGCCTGTGATTGCTCCCAAGAACAGGCCGACGTAAGCCAGAGGAGGGAGAGGTGCTGGACACATCCTTCGACGCTCTACCCGCAGGTGGGGATCAGCGTCGTCACGCGATGGAACGGTCAGGAGATGGGCAGCCGGTTTCGGGACGCGGCAACGGAGTGGGCTTTCGACCACTCTACCGGCAGGTCTACGACACGCTGCTGAAGCGCCTCGCCGATGCCGTGTGGCAACCCGGCCAGATCCTGCCGAGCGAGGGGCAGCTGGCGGCCGAACTCGGGGTCAGCCAGGGCACGGTGCGCAAGGCCCTCGATGCCTTGACCGCCGACAGCCTGCTGGTGCGCCGCCAGGGCCGCGGCACCTTCGTGGCCGACCACGACGACAAGCAGAGCGTCTTCCGCTTCTTCAAGCTGCGGCCGGACGGCGACGGCCTCGGCATGCCGACCAGCCAAGTGCGAGCGATCACGGAAGCCACCGCCAGCGCCGACGAGCGCGGGCGTCTCGATCTCGTCCGCGCCGCCCGCGTGGTGCGGATCGAGCGCGTGCGCGCCATCGACGGACGTCTCTGCGTCAGCGAGACGATCAGCGTGCCGGCCGGCCTGTTCCCGGGGATCGCGGAACTCGAACTGCCCAACACCCTCTACAGCCTCTATGCGATCCGCTACGGCATCACGATCGCGACGGCGAACGAGCGCCTCAAGGCGGTCGCGCTGGCGGAGCGCGAGGCCGGGTTGCTTCAGGTGGCGCAGGGAACGCCGGCCCTCGAGATCGACCGGGTCGCCGTCGATCTGGAGGATCGGCCGGTCGAGTGGCGTCTCTCGACCTGCCTGACGCAGGAGGTCCACTACCGCTCGGTCCTGCGCTGATCGGGGCACCGGCCCCGCACGATCGGCGCCCGTCCCCGAAACGGTCGGCGTAGGTGCGTCGCGGGAGGGGCGGCGTTTCTCGGGAAAAGGACGATGTGGCCCGACACTTGTGAGCATCGTCCCGGAGGCGAGGATCGAGAGAGGATCGGGACCGGGCGCTACGGAATCCCGACGGCGGCGGGGCCCCGTGCCGAGCTCTGACCCTCAACCTGTTCCGTGACTTGCGCAGGCGCCGGCGCGATGGCCTGCGGAGCGAGGAGCGTGCGCCCTGCCACGAACAGGAGAGCCAGGCCCCAGAAGACCGCGAGGGCGACGGATCGGGCCCGATGACTCACCGGCGCGGCCGATGCGAGGCAGCGCGCATCGACCGGTTCACCGAAGGGATCGAAGGGTGACGGCGACGGGTCGGGGGGCACGGACATGGCCGGTATGATCGCGTCGGCGCCGGGCCCCGGCAATGGATGCGGGCTTTCGATGTTTCGCCGAGAAGGAAACCGTTGTCCTCCGATGAAGGCGCCCCGTAGAATGCTCTTCCCCTGCCGCGCGAGACCGTCCCGATGACCGCCGAGGCGTCTGCGAAGGAGGCACCGTTCGGCGCCTTCGTCGGCAAATCCGTGTCGCTTCTGCCCGGTCTTCTGGTCTGCCTCGCGATCACGGCGGCGGCGCTCGCGGTGCAGGCGGTGGAGGAGCGTCTCACCGGCCATCCCTATATCGAGGCGCTGGTCATCGCGATCCTCTTCGGGATCGCCTTGCGGACCGTCTGGGTGCCGGGCGAGCGCTATCGGGCCGGCATCGCCTTCTCGGCCAAGCAGGTGCTGGAGGTCGCCGTCGTCCTCCTCGGCGCCTCGATCAGCCTCGGGACGATCCTGGCCTCCGGCCCGGCCCTGCTCACCGGGATCGTCGCGACGGTGCTGCTCGCGATCGCCGCCAGCTACGGCATCTGCCGATGCCTCGGGCTGCCCACGCGCATGGCCATCCTGGTGGCGGCCGGCAATGCCATCTGCGGCAACTCGGCCATCGCGGCGGTCGCACCGGTCATCGGTGCCGATGCACGGGACGTGACGGCGGCGATCGCTTTCACGGCCGTGCTCGGCGTCCTGATGGTGCTCGGATTGCCGCTGTTCGTGCCGCTGGCGGGCCTCACCGAACACCAATACGGGGTTCTGGCGGGATTGACCGTCTACGCGGTCCCGCAGGTTCTTGCCGCCACCGTGCCGGTGGGCCTGCTCGCCACGCAGGTCGGGACGCTGGTGAAGCTCGTGCGGGTGCTGATGCTCGGCCCCGTCGTGGTCGCCTTCGCGCTCATCGCCCCGCACCTGCCGAGCGACGGGACGACGGGCAAAGCCGCCCCACGGCGGCTCGGCTTCTCCAAGCTGGTGCCCTGGTTCATCATCGGCTTCCTGGTGCTCGCCACCTTTCGCTCCCTCGGGCTCGTGCCGGAAGCGATCGCGCCCGCGGTCAAGCGGATCGCGGGCGTGCTGACGGTGGTCTCGATGGCGGCCCTCGGCCTCGGGGTGGACGTTCGGGTCCTGGCCCGCGTCGGCGCCCGCGTCACCCTGGCGGTGACCGCGTCCCTGGTTCTCCTCCTGGCCGTCAGTCTCGCGCTGATCTTTGCCCTCGGCATCGCTTGAGCGGAGACGGCAACGCGGGAAATGCGTGCCCGCCCGTCGGGATCACGGCGGGCATCCACCGGCGCGGGTCCCCACCCTCGGCCGAGATCCGCGCCGGTGGATCGCGACGGCGCTGTCACGACAGGGCTTTGAGCCGCTCCTTCAGGGCATCCGGCAGCTTGGCGAACCATTCATCTTCCTGCCCGGGTTGAGGCAGGACTTCGCCGAACTCGAGAACGCCGGCCGCGTCGATATCCGAGATATAGACCCACACGTCTTCCCGGGGGACATCGACGGTGCGACTGACCGCGGCCGCGATCCGCTCGAGGATGGCCTTCTTCTGCGTGTCGGTCCGCCCGCTTCGGATATCGGCGCGGATCCAGATGTGACCTTCGGAGGCCGCCGAACCGCCGACGAAGTGGCTCCCCGGCTGCACTTCATTGAAGATCACTTGGACGAAGTAACGCGGCGCGCGCGCTTCCTCTGCATGGATCGTCGTGATGGACTCGGTGATCTGCGCGCGCTGCTCGGGACCGAGACGTCCGGCGGCAGCCCAACATACGTAAGTCGGCATCGTGTCGCTTCCTCCTGTGAAAACGTCTGCTCTTCAAGGCTGAGCCGCGCCGATCGACGGGCCTTTGCCGGCAAGCCCCTCGCCTCGGCATGGGCCGGGTGTCCGTCTCCCGCGCTCCTGCGCCGAACCGGTGACCGCTTCGGCGCAGCAGTGCTGTCATACCAAATCCGGTTGATCCCTTCGGGATGGCGGATTTGGGCTTCGCTCAAACGCCGCGCGGGCTGGACTGATCCGGGCTCCGCTTTGATCAAGCGGAGCCCGGATCAGGCGACCCTTCGCGGTCCCGCCTTCGCGCGCTCGGCGTTCCGGCGGGAGATCAATCCGCGACCGGGCTGTCCCGCCTCACCGAGGTTGGCCGTCGGATGCTCGCGCAGGACGACATTGATATGCTCGTAAGCGGAGCCGATCGCGTTGTGGGTGACGTCGGTCATCTTTTTGACGAGCACCAGCTTCTCTTCGTCCGAGAGACCCACTTCGAGGTCACATTGAATGAAGGGCATGATCCGTTCCTTTCGTTCGACGCTGTCAATCGTTGGAAGTGCGCTCGATCCTGGTCTTGACCTGCTCCTGGGCCGCGAGATCGAGTCCGTTGGGCCCCGGCACGTAATCCGGCACGTGGTCACCACCATCGACGAAGTTGAACCCGGGCATCTCCCGGATGACCAGGAACACGTCGTGCAGGTCGCATCCGGTCGCCTCGACGACGGCCTGGGTCAGGCCCATGGCGAGTTGGCTTCGCTGCTCCCGGGTCCGGCCGTTCCGGATGTCGCAGGTGATGATCGGCATGCTGTTCTCCTGTCGAAGGGCGCTCAATGCGCGCGGTCGCTCACTTCCGATCCGAAGCCGGTCAGGGCGCGAATCTGGAGGTCGTGGAATTTCCGCTCGCTGTTCGGCTCCCGTCCGCTGAGGAGGGTGCCGAGCCAGCCGGCGAGGAAACCGAGCGGGATGCTGACGATGCCGGGATTGATCAGGGTGACCCAGGGCTGCACGTGCGGCAGGATCAGTCCCTTCGGCCCCAGGGAGGCCGGGCCGACGAGGACGAGGCCGACGGCGCTGAGAAGACCCGTCAGCAACGCCGCCACGGCCCCGAAGGTGTTGAACCGCTTCCAGAACAGCGAGAACAGGATCACCGGGAGATTGGCGCTCGCCGCGATCGCGAAGGCCAACCCCACGAGGAAGGCGACGTTGAGCGATTGTGCGGCCAGAGCCAGAACGATCGCCGCCGCGCCGACCACGACGGTCGCCACCTTCGCGACCTTCACTTCGGAGCGCTCGTCGGCCTCTCCCTTGCGGATGACCTGGGAATAGACGTCGTAGGCGATGTTGGAGGTCGCGGCGATGATGAGACCCGCCACGACCGCGAGGATCGTCGCGAAGGTGATCGCCGCCACGAAGGCGACCAGCACCTCGCCACCGAGGGACCCCTGACCGCCACCCAGTTCCAGAGCCAGGAGCGGCGCCGCGCTGTTACCCGAGGGGCTGGCCGCCCGGATCCGGTCCTGGCCGACGAGCGCCGCCGCTCCGAAGCCGAGAATGGTGGTCATCACGAGGTAGAGCCCCACGATCCCGATCACCCAGTTCGCGGAGACGCGGGCCTGCTGCGCATCGGTGACGGTGTAGAACCGCATCATGATGTGCGGCAGACCCGCCGTACCGAGCACCAAGGCCAAGCCGAGCGAGATTAGGTCGAGCTTGTTGGTGAAATACAGGCCTGGCTGCAGGAACGCCTCGCCTTTCCCGCTCGCCTTGGCCGCCGCCCCGAGCAGCTGGTCGACGCTGAAGTCGAACTGCGCGAGCAACATCACCGCGAGCAAGGCCGTCGTGCCGAAGACCAGGACGGCCTTGACGATCTGGACGTAGGTCGTGGCGACCATTCCGCCGAAAAGGACATAGATCACCATCAGACATCCGACGATGACGATCGCTCCACTCGGCGATATCGGCAGGAGCAGCGATGCGATTGCACCGGCGCCGACGAGTTGGGCCAGCAGATAGAAGAGCCCGATCGTGATCGAAGAGGCGGCCGCGGCGAGGCGGACGGGCTTCGCCCGCAAGCGGAACGCCATGACGTCCGACATCGTGTACTTGCCGGAATTCCGCAGCGGCTCGGCGACGAGGAGGACGATGGCGATCCAGCCGACGATGAAGCCGAAGGAATAGAGCAGCCCATCGAACCCGAACAGCGACACCAGCCCGGCGATGCCTAAGAACGAGGCCGCCGACATGTAGTCGCCCGAGATCGCCAGACCGTTCTTCCAACCGCTCAGGCTGCGACCGGCCACGTAGAAGCCGCTCGCACTCTTGGATTTGCGAATGGCCCAAAAGGTCAGAGCGAGACTGACCAGGATGAAGGTGAGAAAGAAGAGCGTGGCCAGAACCTGACCTTGTGTCGATCCGATCATCGTACCCGCTCCCCGACGGTCGAGAGAAGGTGTCGATGTGCGTCCACGATCAACGGATCGAGCGCCGTCTTCGCCCAGTAGCTGTACGTGGCCGCGACCAAGAAGGTGACGCAGAACTGCATCAGCGCGAGACAGTAGGCGACATTGACGACCCCGTAGACGCGATACGCGACCAAGTCCGGGAGATAGGCGAAGGCGATCAAGGTCGCGCAGAACAGCGCAAACGACAGTAAAAACAAGGGAAGAACGACGCGTCGACGTCGAAAGATGATCTCGGACAGATAGGCATCGGTTCTGTCCCTGGCATCGACCGAGAGGCGCTCACGACTTCGAATCGCCGCGCCGCCCAAGACCATTCTCTCGACCGTCATTGTTCGTCGCTCCTCCCACGCCGACCACCGCGCTCGGTTCGTTCGAGCGTCGGCCTTGTCAAAGGTTAGGAGCGGTGGAAAAATAAGCAAAATCGTTTGTTCTGATCGATCCTATCGGTATGAGTTATGGCTATGGAACTCCATCAGCTCCGGCACTTCGTCGCCGTCGCCGAAACCGGCAGCTTCACGAAAGGCGCTCTGCGGGTCGCCGTCTCGCAGCCGGCCCTGTCCGCCTCCGTGGCGAAGCTCGAGCGCGAACTGGATGCGAAGCTGTTCACCCGCACGCCGCGCACCGTCACGCTCACCGCGGCCGGGCGGCGTCTGCTGGAGGCCGCCCGGCAGATCCTCTCGGCGTGCCATCGGGTGAAGGCCGATCTGCGCGCCTCCTTGAGCACGCGACCGTTTCGGATCGGCGTGCTGCGGACGCTTCCGACGGTCCACCTCGCCCATCTGATGATCGGGCTTCGCCGATCGATGCCGGAGACCACGATCGAACTCGTCGACGGCGCACGGGACGAGCTCGCCGCCCGTCTGGCCGATCGAAAGCTGTCCGCGGCGATCACCAGCGCCGGCGACACGGGCGCGGCCGTGCGATCCGTCACGCTACGGCGCGAACGTTACGCGGTCGTCGTCAGCTTGAGCCACCGGTTTGCGTCGTGTGACAGTATCGCGCTCGATGATCTGCAAGGCGAACCGTTCATCGTGCGCAGCCATTGCGAAACGTTTGCGAGCACGACGAAACTGCTGTCGGAGCGGGGCATTCGAACCCACGTCGTCTACAGGACCGATCAGGACGATCGCGCGATCGCCTTGGTCGCTTCGGGCCTCGGCCTCGCCTTGATGCCGGAGCTTCATGGCTCCGCCGATGTCCGCACCATCACGGTGAGGGATTTTCACGTCGAGCGAGAAATCGAACTTCAATGGAACGAGGACGAGGTCGATGAGCGGCTCGAAAACCTCGTCGCGTTTTCAACAAGTCACAATTGGAGAGAGCGCATTGCGTCGTGAGAGGCCGGCGCCGCGCTGACGGGTAGGGCCGCAAGACCGTCCCTGCAATGGCCCACTCTGACCCTGAGTGTCGATCGATGGCCGCACCCCCGGTCCGTTACCGTTCGCGCAGGCTCTCCTGGCGGAAGCGGACCAGCGGCGACAGAAGATAGCTCATCACCGTCCGCCGGCCGGTCTTGATTTCCGCGGTCACCGCCATGCCCGGCTCCAGCGCGATCGGTCCGTCTTCGGTGGCGACCACGTGGTCGGTGAGCGCCACATGGGCGAGGTAGGTCGGCTGGCGCGCCTGCCGGCTCGTCTCGTCGGCGCTCGCCTCGGTCTCGGCGCGCATGCCGCGCCCCTCGTCCTGCGGCGTGATCGTGTCGTGGCTGACGTCCGAGACCGTGCCGTGCAACAGCCCGTAGCGGGTGAAGGTGAAGGTCTCGACCTTGACCTCGACCGGCTGCCCCCGGCGCACGAAGCCGACATCCTTGTTGGGGAGCGCCGCCTCGATCTCGATGCCGGTGCCCTTCGGCACCACCACCATCAGCGGCTGGGCCGGGGTCACGACCCCGCCCAGCGTATGCAGCGCGAGTTGCTGGACCGTGCCGTCGACCGGCGCGCGCAGGGTGCGCAGCTCGCGTCGGAGCGCCGCCTTCCGAATTTCCTGTGCATGCTCGCTCGCCGAAAGCTCGGCCTTGGCCAGATCGGTCAGCAGGCCCTTGCGATAGCCGGCGACGGCTTCCGCCTTCTGCCGCTCCAGCGCGGCGAGGGCGTGGGCGTTCTCCTCGCGCTTCTGCTTCTGTGCCTCCAACTCGTGCTGGCTCTCCACCACCTGCTGCTGGATCTGCAGGTAGGTCAGGCGCGAGCCGTACTGGTTGGCCAGCAGGCTCTGACGGATGTCGCGCTGCTCGGTCAGCAGCGGCAGGCTCGCGGTGACCCGCTCGATGGCGATGCGGATCTCACGGCCCTCGGCCTGCTTCTGGGCGATCTGGCGGTCGAGTCCGTCGAGGCGGGCCTGATGCTCCGCCCCCTGCGCTTCCATCTGCCCCCGCGCCATCGTGGCGAGCCGCGGCTCGGCCTGCGGGTCGGGGCTGAAGGCGTCGGTGTCGCCCGCGAGCAAGGCCTGGAGGCGGGCGATGTCGAGCCGGTCCTGGGCCAGGCCGAAGGCGGCGCGGGTCTCGTCGGAGGCGTCCGTGGTGGGGTCGAGCTCGACCAGTACGTCGCCCGCCCTCACCACCGCACCGTCGGTGACGGCGACGCGGCGCACCACTCCGGTCTCGTAGGGCTGGATCACCTTCGACTTGCCGGTGGGGATGATGCGGCCTTGCGCAGTCGCGATGATGTCGACCTCGCCCAGGCTCGCCCAGACGATGGCCACGAGCAGGAAGGCGGCGATGGCCAGCGCCATGCCGCGGCCCAGGGGTGACGCCGGCGTCTCGACGATCTCGAGCGCGGCGGGAAGGAACGCGGCCTCGCTCCGGGACACGGGACGCGGGCGGAAGGCGACGACCTCGGCGGTCGCGGCCGGGTCAGACCGCCTCATGCAGGCCTCCCTGGATCCGGTGGAGGGAGGCGTAGCGCCCGCCGCGCACGACGAGCTCGTCGTGGCTGCCATCCTCGATGAGGCGGCCCCCTTCCAGCGTCAGGATGCGGTCGGCCCGCCGTACGGTGGAGAGGCGGTGGGCGATGACGACGACGGTGCGTCCCCGGGCGATGGCGCGCATGTTGTCCTGGACGATGCGCTCGCTCTCGTAGTCGAGCGCGCTCGTCGCCTCGTCGAGGATGAGGATGCGCGGGTCGCCGATGAGCGCGCGGGCGATGGCGATGCGCTGGCGCTGGCCACCGGAGAGGGAGGCGCCGCGCTCGCCCACCAGGGTGTCGTAACCGTGCGGCAGGCCGGTGATGAAGTCGTGCGCGCCGGCGAGTTGGGCGGCGGCGATCACCCGCTCCATGGGAAGGCCGGGCTCCGCCAGCGCGATGTTGTCGCGGATCGAGCGGTTGAACAGCACGTTCTCCTGCAACACCACACCGACCTGCCGCCGCAGCCAAGCGGCCTCGACGACGCCGAGATCGATCCCATCGACCAGCACGCGGCCGGTCTCGGGCACGTAGAGGCGCTGCACCAGTTTGGTCAGGGTCGATTTGCCCGAGCCCGAGGGGCCGACGATGCCGACGACCTGTCCCGGCGCGATGTCGATCGAGACGTCCTGCAGCACGGGTGGCCCGTCGGGGCGGTAGCGGAAGGTGACGCGGTCGAACCGGATCGCCCCGCGGATCGCGGGCAGAGCCGCCGCACCGGGACGGGTGGCGGGCTCGGGCACGGCATTGAGGATGTCGCCGAGCCGCGCGACCGAGACGCGGGCCTGATGGAAATCCTGATAGACTTGCGCGAGCCGCAGCACCGGCTGGGCGACGCGGCCGGCCAGCATGTTGAAAGCGACGAGTTCGCCGACCGTCATGGCGCCCGAGATCACCGCCTTCGCGCCGAAGAACAGGATCGCGGCGGTGACGACCTTGGCGATGAGCTGAATTGTCTGGCTCGCGGTGTTGCCGAGGGAGAGCACGCGAAAGCTGGCGCGGACATAGGCCGCGAGCCCCTCCTCCCAGCGGCGCTGCATCTGCGGCTCGACCGCCATGGCCTTGAGCGTCTCGATGCCCGACAGGCTCTCGACCAGGAACGACTGGTTCTCGGCGCCGCGATTGAACTTCTCCTCCAGCCGCCGCCGGAACACCGGCGCGAGCGCGACCGAGACCACGACGTAGAGCGGGATCGAGGCGAGCACGATGCCGGTCAGCAACGGCGAATAGGCCGCCATCACGGCGAGGAAGACGGAGGTGAAGGCGAGATCGACCACCAGCGTCAGGGCCGACGAGGTGAGGAAGGAGCGGATGTTCTCCAACTCGCGCACGCGGGCGACGGAATCGCCGGTGCGGCGGGTCTCGAAATAGGCGATCGGCAGCGCCAGGAGATGACGGAACAGACGCGCGCCGAGTTCGACGTCGATGCGGTTGGTCGTGTGGGCGAAAAGGTAGGTGCGCAAGGCCGTCAGCAGGCTCTCGAACATGCCGACGACGACGAGGCCGATGACGAGGAGGTCGAGGGTCGTCAGGCCGCGATGGACCAGCACCTTGTCGATGACGACCTGGAAGAACAGGGGCGTGACGAGGGCGAAGATCTGGATGAACAGCGACGCGAGCAGCACTTCGCCGAGCAGCCAGCGATATTTGTGCATCGCCTGGAGGAACCACGACAAGTCGAAGCGGCGCCCGAGGTCGGACAGCGCCGCGCGGCGGGCGAACAGGATCAGGGTGCCGTCCCATTCCCGCGCGAACGCGGCCCTCTCCATCAGGCGCGGCTGACCGGCAACGGGATCGTGGATCAGGACGGTCTGCTCCACGACCTTGGCCAGAATCACGTAACGGTTGTCATTGAGGCGGACAATGGCGGGCAGGGCCTGGCACGGCAGCGTGTTCGGACGGCACCTGCGCAAAGATACCTTTAGGTTGTGTTCGCGGGCGGCGCGGACGATCTCAGAGGGCCCGAAGGGCTGGCCGGCCGCGCGATGGCTCAACTGATCGGGATCGGCAGGAACACCGTGGAATTGCAGCACGGCGGCCAGGGCTGCGAGTCCTGACTCGGCCACGACTTCGTCTTTCATTGAAATTTTCCCCTGTCGCGGAAAGGCTCTTTCCGCGATCGACCGGACGGCGCATTAGGTTGCGCCCAACCGATGTGGCCGGATTTCTACATATGATGGTTGCGTTTGCCAAGCACGTTCGAGACGCGATTTTCATCCTTGCGCGGCGAGCTCGGCCGGAGTAGCGAACGTGGCATGCAACTCATATGTCGCTGGCTGGGTAAGGCCGGCGGCCGGGGCTAATGCATGACGATGAAAAATTTTAAAGCACTCCAAAATCATAATACAGTTCTGAGCACGGTTGCAACACCACAATTACAAAAATGTATTTTTAATATTATAATAGATGCATATTTTTGATTGAAATAATTGCTTATTATATAAATTTGCCTAATTTAAAAATTCAATTCATCACATGAATGAAGGAAAGCCAAGCCATGAGCGCGCGTAAGTACTTTATTGTTTCACACGATAGAAACAAATCTTTACCCGGATTGATTTTAATAAACGAATCCACAATATCTACCTCAGGAGATCCGACTTTTGTCCTTAGAGACTCGTCGGTTCGAGGCTTTCCACCAACGAAAGAGGTGCCTTACATAAAATACATAAAAAGTAGAGGCCGAAAGCCTAAAGAATTTGAAAAATTTAGGGATTTTTGGCTGATAACAAATCGAGTGAAAGAATTTCTTGAATCTGTCGATGCTGAAGCTTTTGTTTTCATGAGTTGCAGAACATGTATCGAAGGGCATGAATCAGATGGAGAGTACTGGATCTGCGATGTAGTTAGAACAATCAATGCGCTCGATGAATTAAAATCCGACATATCTATTGACTACGTTGGGGGAAAGAAGCTTTACAACTTAATAGGATCAGAAAGATATTTGTTTTTGGAAGAAAAAATCCAAAGCAATATCATATTTAGAATGCAGTTTGCCTGGCACAAGGTGATTTGTAATGACATATTCAGAGAGAAATGCCAAAAAAAGCAAATAAAAGGCTTAACTTTTATCAACTGTGGCAGATAAATCTGCCAAAAATCTTGCAAGGAGAACAAATTGTACAAGACACAAGGTCATCACATTTGGCCACAGACCCTATTTGACGAGGGATTGGCGGCAGACCTTCTAAAATCGAGGATTTTTTTAAAGAATGCGTTTTATAACAAAGTCGATCTCCCAGTAGACGATATGGTAGCCGAAATACTTGGAGTATCGAGTCATAATGGAAGAACACATTCGTCATATCAAAATGGAATCGAAGAGATATTGCAGAGATTGCAAAACACGAACGATTACAAGAACTTTTGGAATGATCCGGCGTCCAGAGCGCGTCTCGGCGGCGATTTTAAGTCATATGCCAGATTTGCCAAAGGAGCCCTGTTGAATGGAACGCTACATGCAAGCAGGAACAAGATAACCGACCCTTACAATGTTTATACAAAAACGGATAACGACAAGTTTAACTTTCGGTTTCAGAAAAATATTCAATCGAGATTTGAGCAATCGGGTTCTTTTGATCCACTTCCTGGCTTCACCCAGGCACCGCAATTCACAAACCTGCCCGGCTTCATGGCGATGCCGACGGGCCCCCAGGCCTACAGCACACCCTTCGCGCAGCCGCTGCCGGCCAACCCCGGCTTCACGGGAACGCCTTTCGCGCAGCCGCTGCCCGAGAGCTTTCCTGCCGCGTCTCCTGAAGGCGCGACCATTTTTGCTCAGAAGCCGAATACTCTGTCTGGCTCAGCATCTGGCCGGATGACGGACTATCAATTCACCATAAATTACAATTATGTGGCGGGCGGTCTTATCATTGCCGCAGCTGCAATTGCTATTCTTGCCGCGCCCCCTGGGTTTTTTGTGGCAGCAGCAGGGATGATCGCGGCCAGTCTACTTGCCACCGAGGCATCTGCAAGTGAAGCCTCAAACAACGGCACTAGCTCCTCAGGCAACCCACATCTTGAACCGAATGGTCGCGCCTCGCAACCTATGGTGCCTTATCCAAATAGCGCCGGCACCAGCCAGGATTTTGCTGGTGCCGACATAATGGTTTCTTCCACGCTCGACACTATCCTTGGCCCGAATCAAACTGGAAATTCGGGACGCGACGCCAGTGAAATTGGCGGAGTGAGCCAAGGAGCTGTCGGCTCTCCCAATGGGATCGCAAACGCCCCGGGATTGGTGGGACGCGGCACAACATTGATCGGCGATATGTCACCGGAATCGGGGATCGGTTCGGTTGAACGCGACGATGAGTCGGAACCATTGATGCTTCGGATCCGGTCAAGATCGTACAATCCATCCGGAAGAACGGGCGGCAGACTGCTAAACCCCGTCATCCTCGATCTCGACGGTGACGGCGTCGACATTGCGCCCCTGACGGGATCGAACAAGTTCTTCGATGTGGCCGGCGACGGCTATCAGCATCGCACCGCCTGGGCGGCGGTGGGCGACGCCGTGCTCGCGCTCGACGCCGACGGCGACGGCAAGATCACCGAGCGCAACGAGATCGTCTTCACCGATTGGGATGCCACGGCCGAAACCGACATGGAGGCGCTGGCGCACGTCTTCGACACCAACCACAACGGCAAGCTCGACGCAGGCGACGCCCAGTTCGGGTCTTTCCGGCTGATGACCCATTACAGCGACGGCACCGGCGCACTCCGGACGCTTGCGCAACTCGGAATCAAGGAAATCAACCTCACCGCCGACAAGACCCAGCGCGTCATGGAGGACGGCTCCTCCATCGATGGGCAGACCACCTTCACCCGGTCGAACGGCACCCGCGGCACCGCGGCGACCGTGTCCTTCGCCGCTGAAGACGACGGCGGTGTCCTCCAGTCGAAGACGACCTACGCGGCGAGCGGCGCCGTCACCGTCAAGAACACGCTGCTCGATTCGGGCGGACAGCTGATCTCGGAGACGACGCTCGTCACCAGCGCCGATCGCCGGACCCGGACGCTCTCGTTCGACGATGACGGCGACGGGGTGATCGACCGCGTGCGCACCAC
This sequence comes from Methylobacterium sp. Leaf118, assembly GCF_920984675.1. GTDB lineage: Bacteria > Pseudomonadota > Alphaproteobacteria > Rhizobiales > Beijerinckiaceae > Methylobacterium. The sequence goes on along the minus strand of NZ_CAKLBV010000001.1, from coordinate 121,866 downwards.
CACCGTGACCGATCCGTCCGACGGCACCCATGTCGAGACGGTGAGCGACCGGTCCTCCGGCATCCTGCTCGACAAGGTCACGACGACGACGAGCGCCGATCGCGCCACCGTCACCATCCTCCGCGACAGCGACGGCGACGGCCTCACCGACCAGAGGGAGGTCGACGTCACCAACGACGACGACTCGTTCTCGGTCACGATCCAGAACCTCAACGAGGATGGCACCGTGATCGACACGGTCCGGCGCTGGGTGTCCACGGACGGACGGACCGCGATCACGAAGCGCGACGACGACGATGCGAACGGCTTCGACCTCGTCACCAACGACACGACCACGGTCGCCACCGACGGCAGCCGCACCCGCACGGTCACCGACACCAACACCGACGGCTCGCTGCGCGCCAGATCGGTCACCGTGACGAGCGCCAATGGCACGGTCCGAACCGAGACGATCGACGCCGACGGCGACGGAACGAGCGAGACGACACGCGTGTCGGACACGACCGTGCGCAGCGGCGACGGCGCCATCATCACGGTCGTGACCGAGAAGAACGGGGACGGCACGACCCGCGCGTCCTCCCGGACGGCGACCACCCGCGATGGACAGAGCCGGTCGGTGGCGTCTGACCTCAATGGCGACGGCACCTTCGATGCCACCCACAAGGAAGCCACCAGCATCGACGCGGACGGCAACCGCACGCTGGTGACGACCGACCTGAGCACCATCGGCGTGGTCCTGTCCAAAACCACCACCGTCAAGGACGCGGACGGAATCACCCGCACGACCCTCGTGGACACGGACGGGAACGGGACGAACGACAGCGTCGATCAGGTGAGCGTCGCCTCTGGAATCGTCACAGAGACGCTCTCGAACTACCGGCCCGACGGCACGACGTTGACGCGCCGGACGGTGACCACGACGAGTGCGGACGGCCTGACCCAAACGGTCGCGTCCGACCTGGACGGCGACGGCACGCTCGACCGGCAAACAGAAGTGCAGACGATCAACAAGAGCGACGGAAGCGCGACGGTCACGACCAAAAATTCCACCGGTCTCAGAATCTTGACGGGTCAGAGCGCGGTCACGACGAGCGCCGACGGGCTGACCACCATCAGCCAAATCGACCTCAACGGAGCATCTGGCTTCGATCTGACCACGACGAGCGTGACCGCATTGGGCGGCGACGGTGTGCGGACCACGACCGAGACCGTGACGAGCGCCGACGGGACGTTGCAGAGCAAGCGCGTCGTCACCCTCAGCGCCGGCCGCAACATCACGACCATCACGAGCGACATCAATGGCGACGGTGCGACCGACAGCGTCGAGACGATCTGGAAACACTCCGACGGCACCGTCACGGACGTCGTCACCCGTTACGCGCGCAACGGCGCCCCCCTCAGCATCACGTCAACGACGACCGACGACACCGGGCTCGTCAAGACGGTCGAGACCAACGTCGACGCCCTCGGAGGCGACGACCAACACGGCAGCGATACGGTCACCCTCCTCTCCGACGGCCGGCGCCTCGAGACGGTCGAGACGACCAATGACGTTGGCAGTTTCCGCACCTGGACCAAATCCAGCAGCAGCGCCGACGGCCTGAAGACGAGCGTCCAGACGGATGTGAACGGTGACGGCAAAGTCGATGGGAAAACCGTTTCCGACACCGTCCTGAACGCCAACGGCAGCCGGACCACCACGGTCACCCGATCCGCCGGCGGGCCGACCGCGACGGCCAAGGTCGTGAGCCGCACCGCCACCACCGTGTCGGATGACGGCCTGTCGCGGTCGATCGTCAGCGATCTCGACGGCAACGTCCTCGCCGCCAGTTCCACCGACCTCACCACCAACGCCGTGATGACCCTCAACGCGGATGCCATGGGCGGCACCAGCGAGACGATCCGTCATGTCAGCGGCAACGGCAGGCTGATCGACTGGACCACGACGGAGATCCGTGCGGATCACCGGGCGACGACGATCACCGCCGATCTCGACGCCAGCGGGAACACGGACACGCGGCAGACGATCACCGTCGCAGGCAACGGCGATGTCGTCGACACCACGACGGCCTACGACGCAAACGATACCCTGTTGCAGACGACGACGGTGACGCGGAGCGCCGACGGGCTCTCGACAACGCGGACCCTCCGTGTCGGCAACGACGCGACGGTTGACGAGATCCAGACCCGGACCTTCCGTTACGAAGCCGATGGCTCGACGACCGAGATCGTCACGGACACCAACGCCGATGCCAATATCCAGCCTGGAAGCCGGGGCAGCCAAAGCAGGATCGAAATCACGACAAGTGCCGACGGGCTGAGCAAGAACACCAAAGTCACCGGGTCTAACGAGGGCTTCACCATCGGCCGCACTGCGTTCGAGTCAACGAGTCTCAGAGCTGATGGCAGCAGGACTATGGTCCGCAGCATGCTGGTCTCACAGATCGATGGATCCGTCGCGCTGGGAAGCACGCAGACGATCACCGATTATGCGCATGGCCTCAAGCGCACCGTTCAACTCGATGCCGGCCCGGTCGGGTATTTTCATATCACTGACGAGACCACGGTCAACGCTGACGGATCCACGACGCGGATCTATACGGACATCGAGGACCGCGCGCTGGCCGAACGAGAAGTGACCTGGACGAGCGCCGACGGACGCCGCGTCACCATTGACCGCGACACCAACGGCGACGGTCAGGCGGACGCGTTCAAGAGCACCGAGGTCCACGTCGACGGGTCTCGTATCGACGCGGTCTGGCAGGGCACGGGCAGTGCCGGGCACAAAGGGTCCGTCACAACGACCAGCGCGGACGGCCGTACGCAGATCACCACCATCGACACCGACGGCGATGCCGTCATCGACAGGAAGCAAACCCAGACTTCGTGGATCAACGATGACGGTTCCACCGCGCAAACGCGTAACGATTACAACGGAAAAGGCAGGCTGCGCGACCGGGTTTCAACCACGACCAGTGCCAACGGCTACAAGGTCACCAGCACGATCGACCTCGACGGAGACGGCGTGACCGACGAGACGTTCTCGAAACAGACCATCCTCAACACAGACGGCAGCAGGACGCAGACGATCCAGACGAAATACGCCGATGCCACAGTCAAAAATACCACCGTGATCCTCACTTCGGCGAACGGACAGGACGTCGTCACCCAGGAGGATCTCGATGGCGACGGAAGGAACGAGCTCGTCAGGACTGACGACACCGCCAGCAGCGGTGTTCGCACCATCGACGTGCGTTACTACGATGCGAGCGGCACGCTGGTCTCACGCGACACAACCACGACCAGCGCCGACGGGCGCCTCACAACGGTGAGCCGCGACTTCGATGGAAACGGCAGCCGAGATGCCCTCGAAGTGGAGAGCCACGTGGCCGACGGCACTGGCTCCTACGATATCGGCGCACAGGACGCGACGTCGAACGGCGTTCTCTTCCAAGGCAACCACACGATCGATGAGAACGGCGTCGACCGTATCATCATCGCCCGGGGCGCTCAGTATCGGGCGAATGGATACGACTCGGCCATCATGGGCGGGTTTCAGACAGTGCGTCAAAGCGATGCCGACCGGGCTCGTGTCGCACGCATCTTCGACGTCTTACTGGATCGTGACCCGACCTCGCTGGAAAGAGAACAATATCTCTTCAAAAAAGATCTTATTTCGATCGCATCGGGCATCATACGCAGTAGCGAGTTCAGACAACGTTACGGCACTCTCACCGAGGCCCAGTGCATCGAGCAAATGTACAAGAACGCTTATGGTCGGAGCGCAAGGGTTTCAGAGCTAGCTTACTGGCTGAACATTTCAATAAGAGCTTACATTGTACGCAATTACGTCGCCGCGGCGCTGGTGGACAGCGCCGAACATCTCACTATGGGCAATGTCCATGCGGTGACGAGCAGCAGCCGCAACGTCTCGGGTACGTTCACCCTGGAGCACACCAACGACAAGATGGCGGCGGCAAACATCGTCGACCGGATCTACGTAACTAGTCTGGGGCGGCACGGGACCGATGCGGGAGCCGCCGCCGCGGCGAGCGGCATCCTGACCGGCACCGACACCGAGGCTGCCTTGGCGGACAAGGCCGTGAATTCTTCGGAATTCTACATGCGCTACGGAACGCTGAACGATAGTCAATTCATCACGCAGATGTTCCAGAATGCCCTCGGCCGTGTACCGACGGCTGCGGAACTGTCGCAGTGGACAACGCTGCTTGGCGAACGGGTGGTGTCGCGGGGCGACTTCGTGGTCGGCCTCGCCGGCGACCTCGACTACATGGGCGGTCCGGCGCGTTCGTTCTCATCGACCGACGCTTCGACCGCCACAGGGTCGAGTGACGACGCGGGACAGGCCGCAGGTATCGACAGGATGATTCAGGCGATGTCGACCATGTCGGAACAGCCCCATGCCGCCTGGGCTTCGGCGATGGCCTCAAATCCGATGGCACAAGAGCATCAGATCGCGGCAGCCCATCATTGACGGTGTCGCCGCACGAAATGCCTCGTGCCGCCACGGATCGCGGGGCGGCTGCGTTCATCCAGTCCGGTCACGGAGGGTTATGGACGCTTGGTCCATTATCTCGGTGTCCGCTTTGCAGGCAGAGGGGGGCGTTCCCTCGACGGGCACCTCTCCGGAAGCCCGGGGCATCAAGGCGGCAATCGTCGCGGTGGAGCGCTCGCGGCGGCACGATCGGGCAGCGATAGCGGAGCTAGGCACGGGCGAGCCTGCGTCACCGTCCGTCCCGCTCACAGGCATCCGTCATGCCGCGCCGGGCCTTATCCCGACGGCGCTTGGGGCAGAGGCGGAGCGGGCCGTCCCTGAATCGATCGATGTGCCGGAGGCAGGGCGGCCGATCCGAGGGTAGCCCGGCCCGGCACTCGGTCCGCCTCCGCCACGGCTTTCGCGCTCACGCCTCGTCCGCCTCGCCGTCGTTCTCGTCCAAGAGCAGATCCGGCACATTGCTCTCGCCGCGGCGGAGGCGCGCCTGGATCTCGGCCACGCGGCGGGCCCCCTGGGCGTGCCGGCTCGAAAGGGGACTGTCGGGCATGTGTGGAGCGCCGCGCTTGATCGCGACCCAGTCCGGATCGCCCCAACGGTCGAGGAGCGCCCGAAACGCATCGAGGCGGGCGACGTCGAAGGCGATCCGCTGGCCCAACATGTCCTTGTAGGGGTGGGGCGGATGCAGACCGGCGCAGGGCACGAGGCCGGCCGGGATTGGCGTCGTCGCCGCATGCGTGCGGCCCTGACGCAGGAGTTTCGGCAGGACATGCGTGTGCGGTCCCTCGGGACTCGTGCCGCCCGGCCCGGGGATCGGCGCGTAGACCTCGATCCGGCCGATCCGGGCGAGGAAGATCCGGTGCGGGCTCATGGCCACGAGGCGCGGCCCGATCGGGTTCGCGGGGTCGAACAGGGGGCGGCCCACCCCGGCGCGGAGACAGGCGACGGCGTCCGGATCGCCCGTGCGCACGCAGGCATCGACCGCGCGCAGCCCGAGGCCGAGATCGAACAGGACGTCTTCCCGGTTCTCGGCCCTGGCGGCCTCGCGATCGGGGCCGAGCTCGGTCACCACGCTGCGGCCGCTCATGGCGCAGGCCTCCGACGGCAGACAGAGGGCGACCGCGTGGTTCCAGCCCAAGGCCAAAGCGGTCTCGTAGGCGACGGGACGCAGATCGGCATTCGGGATGAGGGCGATGGCCCCGCGGGCGGTGGCCATCCCCATCCGCCCGTCGGCCAGGGCCTGCACCGGCTCGTCCGGATCGCGCATGAATTCGGCGATGGCCCCGAAGGTGCCGAGGCTCCAGGCGGTCCCGGGATCGGCGAGGGCGCCGCGCAGCAGCTCCGTGACCGCGTCAAGGTGAGCGGATGGCGTCATCGTCGTCCTCCGTCGTCGCCCGGGCGCGGGCCCAGGGCAGGATGTAGGGTGTTCCGTCCGGTGCCCGTCCCCGCCGCGCGGTCACCCCGAACACCTCGGCGAGCAGGCGGTCGGTCAGGGCCGCGTCCGGGGCCGCGTCCGCCACGATCCGCCCCTCCGCCAGCACCAGGATGCGGTCGCAGAAGCGGGCGGCGAGGGTGAGATCGTGCAGCACGGCGACGACGCCTGCGCCGTCGCGGGCGATGTCGCGGAACAGGGCCATGGCATCGATTTGATGCGCGGGATCGAGGCCGGTGATCGGTTCGTCGGCCATCAGCCAATCGGCCTCGACGGCAAGCGCCCGGGCGAGAAGCGTGCGCATGCGCTCGCCGGTGGAGAGGCTCGGCTCGGCGCGGTCGGCGAGATGGGCGACATCCGTCCGCTCCATCGCCCGGAGGATCGCCGCCTCGTCCCGCTCCCCCGGGCCGGCGAAGACGCGGCGGTGGGGTCGGCGCCCGAGCGCGACGATCTCGCGGACGCTCATCGGCCAGCCGACTCCGACGCCCTGGAATACGGCCGCGATCCGCCGGGCGCGCGCGTCGCGGCTCAGATCGGACAAGGGCTGCCCGTCGAGCCGGATCGTGCCTGCGGACGGCGGGAGCAGTCCGGTGAGCCCGCGGAGCAGCGTGGTCTTGCCCGCCCCGTTCGGCCCGACAAGCGCCACGAAGCGGCCCGGCGCCAGCGCGAGGTCGATGCCGGACAGGAGGGATCGGCGGCCAAGCCGGAGGGCGAGGCCGCGCGCCTCGAGGCTCATACCCGCCCTCCGCGGCTGCGCAGGAGCAGGACGATCAGGAACGGCGCGCCCACCAGCGCCGTCACCACGCCGAGCTTCAGTTCGGGCCGGGTGGCGAGGGCGCGCACGCCGATATCGGCGGCCAGAACCAGCACCGCGCCGGCGAGCCCGCTGGGCCAGAGGCTCGCTCCGGGGCGCGATCCGACGAGCGGGCGCACGAGATGGGGCACGACCAGTCCGACGAAGCCGATGGCGCCGCTGACCGCGACCCCGCTGCCCACCGCGAGTGCCGCCCCGGTGACGAGCCGCAGCCGCACCGAGACGAGGGAGACGCCGAGGCTCGCCGCGGTGTCCTCGCCGAGGCTCAGCGCGTCGAGCGCCGAGCCCGTCGAGAGCATCAGTGCCCAGCCCAGCGCCATCAGCGGCAGGCAGAGCAGGACATGGTCCATGCTGCGGTCGCTGAGCGATCCCATCAGCCAGAACACGATCTCCAGCGCCGCGTAGGGGTTCGGCGACAGATTGAGGGCGAGCGCCGTCAGCGCGCCGGCCAGGCTCGACAGGCCGACCCCGGCCAGGATCAGGCCCAGGGTGCCGCTGCCGCGGGCGGCCAGCGCGTTCAGGAGCCCGGCCGCGAGTGCCGCGCCCGCGATGCCGCCGAGCGGCAGGGCCAGCGCGAGCGAGGCGGCGAACCCGCCATAGAACACGATGACGGCGCCCAGCGCCGCGGCCGAGGAGAGTCCGAGGATGCCGGGATCGGCCAGGGGATTGCGCAGGTAGCCCTGCATCGCCGCCCCGGTGAGGCCGAGGCTGAACCCGACGAGGCCGCCGAGCAGCGCCCGCGGGATCCGCAACTCCCACAGGACCAGGGCGGGAAGCGTGGTGCGCCCGGACAGGAGATCGGCAAAGGCCGCGGTGACGTCGAAGGCGGCATAGCCGACCGCGACCGATACGCCAGTGAGCAGGAGGACGGAAGCGGCGAGCCCCGCCACGAGGCGGCGCCCTCGGATGCCCGCGGCGCCGGATGGAACAAGTGTGGTCATGGTCCTCCGCTCCGGGTGCGCGCCGCCGCGGCGAGCCGGGCCACGACCTCCGCCATCTGCGGACCGGGGCAGGTCCAGAACCGATTGGGAATCGCGACGGTCCGGCCCGAGCGATGCAACGACCGGACGACGGGATGGTGCAGGACCGCATCGGCCAGGGACGGGTGGCCCGGCATCCCCGCATCCACCACGAGGAGGTCGGCATCGGCGAAGGCGGCGGCCTCCAGCGGCACCTGCCCGAACCGGTCTCGCCCGAGTTCGGCGGCCACGTTGACGAGCCCGGCGGCCCGGATCAGGGCGTCCCCGAGACCGCCCGGCGCCACCGTGAAGGCGTTCGGGCGCATCACCAGGGCGCGCAGGGCACGCGGCGCGGGCATCACGGCGGCGAGCCGGGCATCGAGGTCGGCGACCATCGCCGCGCCGCGCTCCGGCTGTCCGAGGGCCACCGCCACAATGCGGATCTGATCGCGCACCCCCTCGAGGTCGGTGGGGACGCCGAGTTCGAGGACGGGGATGCCGATGCGCTTGAGCAGGCCGACCGTCTGGCGGGTGGTGAAGGCGCCCGCGATGACCAGATCGGGCGCAAGCGCGACGATCTCCTCCGACAGACCGCGGGTGACCGGCAGGCCGAGGGCGGCCGCGGCCACCGTCGAGCCGCGGGGATCGCGGGCGAGATCGGTCACCGCGGCGATCTGGGTCCGGTCGGCAAGCCGCAGGACCAGTTCGTCGGCGCACAGATTCATCGAGACGACCCGCGCCGGCGCGGCCACCACGGCCGGCGGAACCATCAGGACGGCGAGCACGGCGAGGGCCCTTCGCAACGGCATCGTTCTCCTGCCGGAGTTCGGTTCAGAACGCGGTCACGCGGACGCCGCCATAGATGGCGAGGCCCGGGCCGAGAAAGCCGGTCGGATTCTCGTAGCGCCGATCGAACAGGTTATCGATGCGCCCGAACACCCTGACCGTCTCCGACACGTCGTAGGTGACGGCGAGGTTGACGAGGGTGAAGCCCGGCGCCCGGAACCGCGGGACGGAGAAGTCGCGGTTTCCGTCGACGAACGAGCCGAGGACGACCAGGGTGCCGCTGACGGTCAGCCCGGGCAGTGGCGTCCAGAGGGCCGTCGCACTGCCCTTGTGACGCGGGCGGCGCAGCAATTCCTGGTCGCGGATCTCATCCTTCGTCACCGTGTTCGTGTAATCGATGCGTCCCGACAGGGTGTCGCTGATCTGCACGGCCACGAACGATTCGGCGCCGTAGGAGTTCGCCCGGCCGACGTTTTCGTACCGGTACTGGAAGCCGGGCAGAAACTCGGTCTGAATGAGGTTCCTGTAGTCGTTCTGGAAATAGGTCGCGCCGACGAGGACCCGATCACCCAAGGGCTGCTCGAAGCCAGCATCATAGCCGAAGCTTTCTTCCGGTTTGAGCCCGGGATTGGCGATCTGACCGAAGGAGGGGATGTCGACGAAGAGCTGGTAGAGAGTCGGGGACTTGAAGCCTGTCCCGACACTGCCTTTCAGCCGTGTTTCGGTGAACGGCAGGATGTAGCTCGGTGCGACCCGGAACGTCGTGGCGGGTCCGAATGCGTCGTTCACGTCGTGGCGGACATTGGCCACGAGGAAGGCCCGCGCGAAGGGCGTCAGCTGCGCTTCGGCGTAGCCCGCCGTGTTGCCGTTGCGGGCGTTCACGGTGCCGGCGCCGAACGGGTTGGGGTCGGCGTTGGACAGGCGCTCCTCGTCGCGCTGCGCGCCGAACAGAATCAGATTGCCGGGCGAGAACCGATAGTCGCCACGGTACTCGTACCGCATCCGCTCGCCGGTGTTCTCGATGGGGAGCAGCGCAAGCGGGTTATCGATATCCGACTGATTCCGGCTGGACAGATTTGAGTAATTGAATGCCAGGATGTTGTGAAATCCGGCGAACGGTGTCCATTCGAGTTCGTTGCGGGTGAAGATCTGCTCGACATCCTGTTGCCCGCGCAACGCACCGAACCGGACCGGACTCGGGAACAGGCTATAATCGTCGAGGGAGATCAGCAGCTTGGATCCGGTGAAGCGGGTCACCGCGTTCCATCGGAGCGTGTCGGTGATCTGATAGCCGAGCTTCGCCGAGACGGTGGTGTTGTCGTAGGCGTTCGGAAAGCGGCGTCCGCCGAGGGGCACGAGGTCGAGGGGAGTCACCGGCGTCGCGGCGGCCCGGACATGCGAGACCGTGACCGAATAGTCGAAGCCATTCTCGGCGCCGCTGATCCGTCCGGACGGGTTGAAGGTCCCGAACGTGCCGCCTTCGACGCGCAGGCTCGCCCGCGCCGGTCCCTCGCCGCGCTTCGTGGTGAAGGCGATCACGCCGCCGATGGCATCCGAGCCGTAGAGGCCGCTCTGGGGTCCGCGCAGCACTTCGATGCGGGAGAGGTCGTCGGTGAGCAACTGGCCGAAGTCGAAGGCACCGTTCGGGCTCGACGGATCGGTCGCATCGATGCCGTCGATGAGCACCTTGGTGTGGTTCGCGTTCGCGCCGCGGATGAAGACCGAGGTCTGGCCACCCGGTCCGCCCGTCTGCACGACGTTGAGGCCGGGCACCTGCTGGAGCGCGTCCGGGACAGTGCGGCGCTGCTGCTGCTCCAGCATCGGCGCGGTCAGGACCGTGACGCTCGAACCCACCTGCCCGGTCGGCGTCGGCACGCCCGTGGCGCTGACCGAAATCTCCTCCAGCGTCGTGGCCGCCGGGGCGCCGGCCGGCGGATCCTTCGGCCCGATACGGGGGGCTGCGGCCTGCTGCGCCGGGGCCGGCCCTGAGGCGAGGGTCGCGGCCGCGCAGGACAAAACCAGCGCGAACCGCAGAGCGGAACGGGGGACGAACGGCATGGAACAGGCGACCTCGGGCGACGGCAGTGGCACGTCACCGCGAACGAGGCCTCAGCCGCCGCGCCCCACGGGATTCGCAGCGCTTCGACACCCATCGGAGCACCCCGCCCGACGCGTTTCGCGTGTGACCACGGCTGACGGCAGGTCTCCTGGCTCACGGGTCATTGCCTTGCCACCGTCTTCCCGGATGAGGCCCATCCAGTGACTGAGCGTCTCTTGCGCAAGACCCGGTATCCGGGCCCGTCACAAGGCGCTCGCAGGTGGCGAAAGGCTCGCCGCTTACAGTTGCGGGGGCAGCCGAGGCATCGGGCTTTCGCCCTCACCCCGTTCCCTTTTGCGTCCCCCGAGGGGAACCGTCCCAATCCTCATCTCACTCGAGGCAAGACCGGTCAATCGGAATCGGCAGAAATCCAAATCCCGTTGCTCGACAAGCCCATGCATGATGTGTTCGAGGCAGATTTTCAGAGGTTTTTCAGTTTTACGAAGACAAAGCGCACTCAACAAACTGAACCCGATCTTATCATATCCTTATCCTGAGCCGGCCTTGCAGCGGGGGCAACGGGCTCAGAAGCCCCGTCATTTCGAGACGACGATGGGCCTCGGCCCGCCCCCGATCGCTCCCTGTTTTCCGGATCGTCCACGTCCCGCCCGTCCCGTGTCGTGCGCGATCTCCGCGATCCGGGGCGATGAGGGGTCGACCATCACGGCGGGGGGGGTGTGGCCGCTTTGCCCCTCGCCGGGTGGGCCGCGGCAAGGCAAGAACGCGCGACGAAGCAAGAACGCGCGGCGTGGACGCAAAGTCGTCGAGGGAGATCGGATGGACAGGGCAACGGCCGACACCGCATTGGTGCTGATGCGCCACGGGCAGAGCGAGGACAACGCCCGCGACCTGTTCTCGGGCCTGCGCGATCCCGCTTTGACGCCGCGCGGCGTCGAGGAGGCCCGGGCGGCCGGCCGGTCCCTGAAGGCGCTGGGGCTGCGTTTCGACGTGGCGTTCACGAGCCGGCTGCGACGGGCCCAGGACACCCTGGCGCTCATGCTGGGCGAACTCGGTCAGCCGGACCTATCCGTGGAGAAGGACGCGGCCCTCAACGAGCGCGACTACGGAGAATTGGCCGGCCTGAACAAGACGGAGGCCCGGGCGCGCTTCGGCGGCGATCAGGTTCGCTCCTGGCGCAAGTCCTACGAGGCGGTGCCGCCGGGCGGCGAGAGCCTTGCGATGGCAGCGGCACGGGTCTGGCCGTTCTTCGAGGGACGCATCGCGCCGCGGTTCCGGGACGGCGCGTCGGTCCTCGTGGTGGCCCACGGCAACTCGTTGCGCGCCCTGCTCGTGCAGCTCGAGCGCATCGCGCCGGAGGCGATCGAGGAGGTCAATCTCGGCACCGCCGAGTTCCTCATCTACGCGGCGGCGGCCGAGGGCGGCCTGGTCCGCAGGGCCGCGATCGCTCCCGAGGCCGATCGGACAGCCTGAGAAGCCGGGAGCGGTGGCAGCGTCACGGCCGAAAGGCGGGATGCAGGCTCACGGCGTCGGCGCCGCTTTTCAAGACGCGCGCAGCCGGACTGCCACCTCGTTCCTGCGCAGAAACGGGAGGGCGAAGGGCGGATCGTATCCCATGAACATCGGGGCCTCGCTCGCGTCGGCACCGGCGGCCGACAGGGCGCGGGCCAGGATGCGCTCCTGCTCGGCCAGCGCCTCGGGCGAGATGCGGCCCGAGAAGCGCAGCGCCGCCACACGTTCGGCGGGCACCTGGACAAGACGGACACCGGCCTCGGTCGGCTCCGGCGCCCCTGCTTCGACGACCGCGCGCGGCAGGAAGAACCGCATCGTGCCGCCCGCCTTCCGCTCGACCGGGACGGTCATCGCGATGCGCGTTCCGGCGATCTCGACGGGGGCCGTCATGGCGATGCGGCCGGCCTCCCGGTTCGCGCCGGCGATGTAGCGGAACAGCCGCCCGAACGCCTCGGCGTCGCCCTGCCGCTTCGCGTCGGTTTCGACGGCAAGCCGGGGTTCATAGGCACGGATCTCGACGCCCTGGTCGAGCCGGCGCACGACGCTGTAATCGGGCTGCTCGTAGAGCGTTCGCACGCCGAAGACGCCAAGCACCGACTCGATCGCGGCGAGGAGGTAGTAGGAGAGCTTGTCCATCGGTGCCGTCACCCTCTGCATCGCGGCGGGCGGCGCCCGCTCCCGCTGCGCGTTCGCAGAGTCCCGCCCCGCAAGGTGGACGGCGCCCGGGAAACGGCGATGCGGCACAAGGACCGGGCGAAACACCTCGGGAGCCGTCTCCGGCGCATCGGCCTCGGCGGTGGACGCCCGCTCTCTCCAAAAGCTGATGCGGCCCAGGCGTTGAGCGGATCGTCCCGGATCCGGTTGCCCGGGACGATCCTCCAAAGGGCCGACCGCCCCTCACGCCGGCAGCGCGAGGGCCAGGGTCACGTTCGGTGGTATCCGCGGGCGCGGCATCGCCATCGCCGGGCAGGGCGGCGGATCGTCGTCGTCGTCGCGCCGTCGGCGGGGGACGTGACGGTGCGGGAACGGCAGCCGGCGCGGACGGCGTGGCGTGGCACGGACCGGCTGAGCCGGACGCGCCTCCCGGGCGGCCGATCCGTCGAGTTCGGCCAGGACGCCGAGCACGACATCGACCGAGACCGGCTCGGCCCGGCATCCCGCCAGGCAGCGCAGGCCGGGGGCACTGTCGAGGGCGCTGGCATCCGACGCCCAGGACGCCAGAATCGCGCGCTTCTCCGCCGGCGAGAGCAGCGGATGCGCGAGGACCTCCCTGGGGTGCCGGAACACGTCGCCGGGTGCGACGAGCGCCTGCCAGGCCTCGAACGAGGCGGGCGGACCCGCGGGCGGGTTCATCGGGCCGGAATGGGTGAGATGGGTCTCCATCATCGACATGGGTCATCCTCCCTGAAGGTTCGGAGGGTTGGATCAGCAAGGTTCTTCCGGAGGCCAAGTTGTCTTCGCCGAGCCGGCCACAGCTCGGCGGCGAGCGCGCACGGCCTCCGGAACTTCGTGCGTCAAAAGTATGCTTGCGGGGCTCAGGCAGCCCGCGCGTGATCGACGACTTGGGCCGCCGCCGCGTTGTCCTGGCCCAGGGCCGCCTGCCTGCCGCCGATCGCGATGCGGCGGGGCTTGAACGCCTCAGGCACCTCGCGCTTGAGTTCCACGATCAGCAGACCGTTCTCCATGGACGCGCCGGTGACCTTCACGTGGTCGGCCAGATTGAAGGTCTGCCGAAAGCCCCGGCTGGCGATGCCGCGATGCAGGTAGGCGCGCTCGCCGTCCCTGTCCTTTCTCTGACCCGTGACGAGCAACGCAGTGTCGTGCTGGGTCAGCTCGATCTCGTCGGGGGCGAACCCGGCGACCGCCATGGTGATGCGGTACTGGTCGTCGGCCACCTTCTCGATGTCGTAGGGCGGCCACTGCGTCGAGGGCTCGACGCGGGCGGCCTGATCGAGGAGCGAGAATAGGCGGTCGAAGCCGACGGTGGAACGGTACAGGGGTGCGAAATCGAGACTCCTCATAACCACATCCTCCCTTGAGCAACGTGATGACGAGAGCCGCCGGACACCCGGTCCGGCGCCCAACAAGCGAGCCCGTTCAGGCCTCGCATGCGCGAAACGTCTCAAAGTCAGTCAGGTTCCGGGATCCCGGCAATTTTTTTCGGCTGCCGTTCAAGGTACGCGCAGCGTTGCGCCTCGGCCTCCCGGCCGGCCGGCCGCGCGGGGGCGGCTGGGTCGAGGCGGCGGGTCCAGGCTCGAAACGCCGGCGTCGCAGCCGTTTTGTGTCGAAGCCGGCGTCTCCCGTCTCCCGCCGCTGAACTAACGGCGGCGGAACCAGCGCCACAGGACGACGCCCAGTGCCGCGATCAGAACCAGCCCGCCGAGAGCCGGATGGATCACGGTGGCGGCCTGGACCAGGACGAACACGCCCAGCGCGATCATCCAGGGCTTCATCGGCGCGCGGCCCGTTCCCGCGAGAGCCGTATCGGTCGATCGGCCGATCGAGGGAAGCCAGCTCCGAGCCGAGGTCCGGCGCCGAGGGCGGTCGCCCTCGGTTTCTCGGAGCGCGGCCGCCTCGGCTTCGGCTTCGATCAGGATCGGGTCGGGCGTCGGGGCCTGCGGCTTCGCCGGCCTCCACCAGGGCTCCCAGGGCGCCGCCCCCTGTGCGGCCCGGCTGCGGAACACCGGGATCACCGGGCGGGCCATCGCCGCCCCGGCCCGGTGCCGCTCGGCCAGACGCCGGGCCTGGGCGACAAGCGGGGCCCCGGCCTCGGGCGTGATCATGGCGACGAAGCGGGCAAAGCCGAGGGCGGCCCGCGGGACGCCCGCGTCGGCACTCCGGCCCCAGCGGCGACCGGTAGGGCCGTGTCGTTCGAGGGCGTGCAGCAGGGCGCGGAACCGGCGCAGGGTCTCGCGCGGCACGGCGACCTGCTCGTTGACCGTCAGCCCGGTCACCTCCTGATGGCGGCCCCGCCGCATCACGCGGGTCTTGTCCGGATGGACCGTGAAGCCCTCCGACGCGACGATCTCGCCGACATATTTGAGAAGCGGGCCGACCCGGCCCGCCGCTTCGCCGGAAGCCGAAAAGGTCAGGTCATCGGCATAGCGCGTGTAGGTGAAGCCGAGGCTGCGGCCGAGCCCGGAGAGGCGCTGGTCGAGGCGGGTGCAGATCAGGTTGGTGAGGGCGGGGCTCGTCGGCGCCCCCTGCGGCAGGCGGCGGGGACCCCGCGCCGCGTAGAGGCGCTGCCCGTCGATCTCCACCGCATCGACGTCCGGCTCGGTGCAGAGCAGCGCCAGTACGGTGGCGACCGGCTCCGCGTAACCGAGACCGCGGAACTTGCCCTTGACCCGGCGATAGTCGAGCGTCGGGAAGAAATCCTTGAGATCGAGGTTGACCACCACGTCCCGCCCGACATGGGCCCGCGCGTTCGTCAGGATGGAGCGACCGGGGACGAAGCCTTGGGCGGCCTCGTGGACCGGCGCATGGGCGAGCAGCGCGTCGAGCACCCAGTACTGCGCCCGCTTCAGCCGCGGCATCGGTGCCGAGATCAGGCGTTCCCCCCCGGCCTTCTTCGGGATCGTGAAGCGCCGGTAGTGGCTGACGGCGGTGAGCGCGCGGTCGTACGCGAGGAAGCGCAACTCGCCCATGCCGATCCCCATGGCGTCGGCCAGGGCCTTGGGGCTCGCCAGAGCCGGCAGGCCCGGGGCCGGGGCGTGTCCGGCGGCGTCCGGGGCCGAAAGACCGGCCGAGACACCCTCGCCGAGATGGAACAGGTCCTCGTCGCGGCGCGCATGCCACGCGAGGGCCCGCTCGTGCCGACCCCGCGCGTTGCGCAGCTTGGTCTCGCGGCGGCGCTCCAGGGCCGCCTTCTTGCGGCGGCGATGCATCTCCTTCAGCGCCGCGTCGGGATCGCTCCAGAGGGCCTCGCGCAGGTGCAGCTCGCCGAGCGTGCGGACAATCTCGCCGCGGCGGCGGATCAGCGCGTCGGGCAGGTTGGGCCGCTCCGCCCCGTCCGGCCAGAAGCCGAGCCGGACCATTTCCTCGAGGATCACCTCGTCCTTCGAGGTCTCGCGGATGCGGTCGTAGAGCTGCTGGCGGGTCAGCGAGCCGGGCTGCGCGCTCATGGGCGGCTCCGCCGGCATGGGACGAGGGACGCCGGCCGGGATGCCTTCGTCAAGTCTCGGGACCGGCCCGCTCCACTCGATGCCGGCACGACCACCCGGCACCGTTTGGGTTCAGCGAACCCAAACCGCGAACGGAGCCGGGTGGTCAGTGCCGGCCCAGTGAAGAGCGGGCCGGTGACGCTTTGCCGGGCAGGGTGCAGGGACGGCGAAACGCCGCCCAGGATGCAAGGTCCGCCCCGGACGACGCCCCTCGTGCCGATGAACCTAGACCGGGCGCGGGCCGGCATCAATCGATTCCCGCTCACGCCTGGGGCCTCATCGGCTTGCCCTCGAACTGGCCCTTGCCCTCGAACTGGCCCTTGCCTTCAACTTGGCCATGGAAGAGGCGGCGCAGGGCCAGCATGTGCTCGCAGGGGCCGCGCATCAGCCGGTTGCGGCGGTAGAACCCGCAGCCGCAGGCCCCGCCGACCATGCGGTCGTCGGCGTCGATCTCGACGGTCGGGCGGAGCATCGTTCCGTCGTCGAGCACGGTTCCGGAGAGCCAGAGCAGGCCGTCGGCATGCCGGACGGGATCGAGGCCGACGAGCCTTGCGGCCAGGAAGCGGTCGGCCTTGGCCTCCTGCTCGGAGGCGAAGCGCAGCGCGCCCGCATCGAGCGGCTCGCGGGTCAGCTCGCGGAGGCGAAACACGCGCTTGTCGAGATCGAACATGGCGCGGCCAGCCTGGACGTAGCCGCCGAGTGCGGCCTCCACGGTCGCGCGGGTCAGGCCGGTGTCGGTGGCGAGCACCTCGGCGCTGGCGAAATGGCGCCGCCCGAGCGCCGCGAAGACGCGGGCGGCGGTATCGCCGTCGACCTCGGTGCGGGGTGCCAGCAGGTCGAATTGCCCGGCGCGCGACCAGTCGTTGGCCGTCCAGCCCGACAGGCCGAGGGTGAAGCGCAAGCCCCCGTAATCCACCACCGCGAAGGCGGGCATCCCGGTGCCGAGCAGATGCAGGCGCACGGACTTCGCCAGTGGCAGGGCGCGGGCGAGGATCGCCAGCCGCCGCCGGCCCCACAGCCGGATCTCGGCGCCGGTGGGGCCCCGGTAGATCGATCGGCGGAAGGTTAGCCGCTCGTTCCACGGCTCGATCAGGACAGAGACCGGCCGGTCGGGCTCCAGCAGGAACCGCAGGGAGCGCGGGCCGTGGCGCTCCCGGCGCGCGCCGAGCCGCGTCAGGATCGCGTGCATGTCGACCGGGTGGAGATCGACGGTGAAGGCGGGCTGCGCCATCGCGCTCGACACCTGGAGGAAACCGCGCATCCAGGAATCGGGCAGCTCGATCTTGTCCTCGCGATAGGCCGCCGCGCCGCCGGTCTGTACCTCGAAGCCGCTCGGATCGATCGACAATTCGGTGTCGCGGTCGCTGCGGATCTTCTGGAATTCGTCGTGAAGGGCGTGGCTGTAGTCGATGTTGGTGGTGCCGCAGGCCATGGCGCCGACCCGCTCGAAGGTATCGTGGTCGCAGGACAGGCGGCCGTAGCTTGATTCGTCCAGGCTGAAGCACTCGAAGAAGATCTCGTCCGGATGGACGGTGATGACCGGATCGAGCACCTGCCAGGCGTCGAAATTCTCCTTGTAGAGATGGCTGAAGTAGTGCCTCTGCGCCGTATAGTACGGGCTCAGCATCTTGGTGGTCTGGCGATCGATATCCCGGAGTTCGGCGCCGAGGGCGTCGATCTCCGCCCGGATCGCGTCGTTCTCGCCCAGCGCCTCGGCGAGGAGTTGCCGTTCATGGGATTCGAGCCAGGCGCGATAGGCGGTGCGGTCCTTCGGTTTGAAGCGCAGATCGGACACGACGACGTGGTGGAGGGCCGAGATCGCCTCACGGAACGGCAGGTGGCGGGCGACTGTGCCGGTGAAGTAGGTCGGCGCGCGCAGGGCGTCGGGCACGAAGCCGAGCCGGGTCGAGGCCGCATCGGAGACGGCCAGGCTTTCGCCGAGATAGCGGTGGACGACATTCATCGGGCGGACTCCGCGCGTGCCGTCCGCGCCTCCGTCGCAAGGCGGACAAGCGGCGTGCCGAGGCCCGGATGGGCTTCGGCGATGTCGCGCAGCGTCAGGATCGCGGCGGCACGGTCCCGGGCGGTGCCGCTCAGCGACAGATCGGCGAACAGGGGCATGAGGCGTTCCGCCCTGGCCCGGCTGCGCAAGGCCTCCGCGTGCAGGAAGGCCGCCATCCGGTCCTTGGCGATGCGGCCCTTGAGCACCTGAAGCATCACCATGCGGGCGAGCGGGATCAGCCGGGCGAAGGCCGCCTCGCTCGCGACCGCCGCCTCGGTCAGCACTTCCGTGATCAGCAGGTGCATCGAGGGCGAGGGATGTTCGAGGAGGCGCGGGAGATGCGCCTCCACGTCGCCGGGGCGGAGCCGGCTGCGCAGGAGGTGACGGGCGAAGGCGAGCACGTCCGGCTGGACGCTGTCGGTGACGAGCGCCAGCACGGGCGGCGTCCAAGTCTCGTCCGGCCAGGTCTCGAACTGCGACTGGGCAAAGGCGACCACCTCCGGCCACGGGCTCTCGATCAGGAGCACGGCCTCGGCCGCCTCCGCCTGAAAACGGGCGGGCTCGGCCGCGAACGCGGCCATCGCCCAGCGGCGGACGGCGGCGTGGGCATGGCCGCCGAGCCGCGCGATCTGGCGCACGCTGAACGCATCCGGCGCCCGCCCGGGCAGGAGCGTGGCCCCGAGGCGCTGCGCCCCCTTGGCCTTCGCCTGGAGCAGCCGCCACAGGGTGCCGGGATCGAGGGCGGCGAGGGCGCCCGGCATCGCCTCCGTCAGGAGCGCCACCGTGTCGGCGTCGGCGGTCGCGTCGGGGGCCGTGCGGAACAGGGAGGCGATCAGGTCGCCGGCGAGACGCTCGGCGAGGCCCGGATCGGCGGCGGCGAGGCGCACGACCAGGGGCCGCGCCGCGATCCGCAGGACCGGCGAGGGGCCGTTCGCCAGCGCGAGCACGACATCGGCCTGGGCGGCGAGCCGCGCATCGGCCGCGGACGCCAACAGTCGGAGGAGGGCTTCCTGGATCGTTTCGGAGGCCGATCCGATCAGGGACGCCCAGAGATCCGGGGACAGGCGGCCGGGATCGACGCCGGCGCGCGACAGGAAATCGAGGCCGGCCGCCACCACCTCGGGCGCAGGATGGCGCAACAGGGCCACGGCCCCCTCGGCCTCCGGCATGTCGCGGCCCGGCCACAGGGCTTCGAGGCCGCTGCGCATCGCCCGAATCGCGGAGGCATCCGCCGGGCCGAGGGAGGTCGGCCGCGCCAGGAGCCACGTCGTCAGTCGTCGGCCGAGAGCGGCCGCCTCCGCCTCCGGCTTGGCGCGGTCGGCAAAGCGCAGGACCGCCGCCGCGACATCCGGGGCGGGGCTCGTCAGCAGCGCGAAGGCGAGCGCGGCGCGCGACCAGGGCAGCGGTGGATCGGCCTCGATCCGCAGCAGCGCGAGCGCGCGCGCCTCGGGCAGATCGCTGGCGATCAGGGCGGCCAGAAGGTCGGGATCGGCGGGTCCGCGGGCGAGACGATCGCGGGCGGCCTCGAAGCCGAGTTGCTGCGCCGGGACGGCCAGCGCCTTGAGAAGGCGTGCGATCTCGGCGGTCGTCCAGGCCTCCCGGGCGAGCGGATCGGCCCGCAGGACACGGACGCCGAGTAGGGCCGCAGGCTCGACCGCCGCCTCGGCCGCGAGCCGCAGCGCCAAATCGGGCCGGGCCCTCCAGAGATCGGGAAACGCCTCGTCGCGGCGGTTCGGATCGGGCTCGGCGCATTCCAGGAACGTCAGCTTCCAGGGCTGCGGCACCGCTCCGGGGGCATGCCGATAGAGGAGCTGACTCGCGGTCCAGTTCTGCCCGAGGCGCCCGCGCGCCCGCGTTTCGCCCCCCCAGGTCCCGTCCGGCCGGCGCATCTGGGCGGTCCAGGCAATGCGGGTGTCGAGGTCCTCCGGACGCAGGGTCAGCAGGAAGCCGGTGGCCATCTCCGCGAAGGCCGGATCGCCCACGTCGCCGCGCTTGCGCAGAATGCGCCAGATCCGGCGCCGCAGGTAGAGCCAGGTCGCCACCGAGAGCCCGACCGTCGCGTCGGGGCCGTGCCGGAGCCTCGCCGCGGGGACGATTCGCCCGCGTTCCGGGAGGAAGAGAGGACGCCCGACGCCCGAGGACACGGGCCTCACGGACTCGAACCGATGCGCGGTCGCACCGAAGAGACCGGGATCGTCGGCCATCTCGGCGTGTTTAAACAGGCGGCGCAGCCCGATCAGGTAGGGAGGCTGCGGCGGCAACCGCAGAATTGCGGCGCAGAGGGTGGCGTGGAGGACCGGCGCCCGTCTGGCGCGGCGCCCGAGCGCCACCAGCGCCGGACCGACCCGGCCGGGCTCGTGCCGGGCCAGTGCGTCGAGGGCCGCACATAGGCCATCGCAATCGCCGGCCTCGGCCGGATGCGCCACCGTGGCGGGCAGATCGGGCGCGCCGCCGGTCTCGTGGGCCTCATCAAGGTCAGGCGCCGCCAGGGCGAAGCGGACGAGATCGCGGATCACGACGCTGCCCGTGGCGGCGGCGACGGCCGCCAGCGTCGGCCGCGCCTCGGCCCCGGCCAATCGGGCGAGGGCCCAGACCAGGGAATAGCTGGCCCGGGCCGGTCCGAGATCTTGCGCCAGGCCGATGAGGTCCGGCCCGGCCCGGGCGATCCGCAACTGTCCGATGCGCCAGAGCAGACGCTCGCGGTCCCGTTCCGGCCAGTCCTCACGCCGACAGGCCGCGAGCCGCGCGAGCAGGACGCCCTCGCGCCCCGCGGGCGCGCCCGCCCCCGTCGCGCCCCGTTCGATGCGCCGATAGCCGGCATTGATCTTGGAGACGACGACGCTCTCGAAGATCGCCTCCGCCGCCGCGTCGGGCACCGGCTGCGGTGTTCGGGTGCCTTCGCGCAGGACGGCGCCGCGGCGCCCGTGTCGCACGTTGACGAAGAAGCGTGCGGGGGTTGCAAGCCCGTGATTCTCGACGAGGTCCACCTCGAAGACCTTGTCCAAGGTCCCCTCTCGCAGATGCAGGCGGACCGAACGGACAACCTTCATCGCCGCGTTGCCCGGGTCTGCGGATCGAGGCGCAGGTCGGGCGAGTCACCCATCGAACTGGATCGCAAGGCTTCGTGACACTCCGTGCGTCAGAATCACCCGGCTGAATTGATCGGGCGCGGCCGCAAGGGTCAAGGTTGTCTAGCCCGCCGACAGGCCCCCGATGTGACGCCCGTGAGCGTCTCGTCACCCCCTCCGCTCGGCGAACGCGCCCGATGGGTCCACTCCGAACGGAGGCGCGGACGGGACGTTCCTTCGCGGCCGATTTCCGCGGACGGTCGGCCCGGTGGCTCCGTCGCCCGTCGGTGTGGCACGCGATCCGGGACGGACGAGGGAACAAACGCGGGCCAGCCCGCTCACAGGGTTGCGGCGCGGAGCCAGTCGACCAGCCGCCCGACATCGGCCGCCCGGGCCGGGTGTCGCGGGTGGACGATCCAGTAGGGGTCGGCGTCGAGGATCGGCCCGAAGGGTTGAACCAGCGCGCCGCTCGCCAGGTCGTCGGCGGCCAGCACGAGCGACAGGAGCCCGATCCCCTGCCCGGCAATCGCGGCTTGGATGACGTGACCTTCGTCGCTGAAGTGAAGGCCCGCGCCGCCAGGAACGTAGGCGATCCCGGCCCTCCGCAGCCAAGCCGTCCAGGTCGGCGTCGCGTCGGTCAGGTGGGGCCACTCGAAATGCAGCAGCGGGTGCTGGGACAAGTCCCCCACGGATCGAACCGCGAGGCGCGGGCTGCAGGCGGGGGCGACCCGGTCGATCACCAGCCGGTGAGCCGTGAGATCAGGAAAGGGACCGGGCCCGTAGCGGACCGCGAGGTCCACGCCATCGCGGGCGAAGTCGATCAGACTGTCGGAGGCGTGCAGGCGCAGGTCGCAACCGGGATGCGCGGCACGGAAGTCGGCCAGCCGCGGCACCAGCCATTTCGCGACGAAGGCGGTCGGCGCCGAGATGGTCAGAAGTTGGGCCGAGGGCCGGCTGCGGATCTGGTCGATGGCGTCGGAGAAGGCGTCGAAGCCCGCGCGCAGCACCGGCAGCAGCACGGCGCCCTCGGCGGTCAGCCGGACCCGTCGCGTCTCGCGGTGGAAGAGACGAAGCCCCAGGGTCTGTTCGAGGAGCCGGATCTGATGGCTGATGGCGGTCGCCGTGACCCCCAGCTCGTCGGCGGCGCCGCGAAAGCTCAGGCGGCGCGCCGCCGCCTCGAAGGCCCGCAGCGACGCCAGCGGGGGAAGCGATCGCCGCGCCATCATGGCTGATGGTAGCTCATCCATTGCGTGAGGAGAACGCGTTCGTCATCCCGCTTCCCCGCTGACACAAGCACACCTGCCAAAGACAGCTGCCAAGGACAGCTGCCAAGGACAGGAGGCTCCCGTGAAAGCGATGGTGTTGACGAGCTTCGGCGGGCCGGACAGCTTCGCGCGCCAGGACCTGCCCGACCCACGGCCGGGCCCCGGGCAGGTCCGCGTGGCGGTGCATGCGACCTCGATCAACCCGCTCGACATCCAGATCCGCCGCGGCGACTACGCCGACCAGGTCGCCCTGCCGGCCATCATCGGGCACGACGTCTCCGGGGTCATCGATGAGATCGGATCCGGCGTGACCGGGTTCCGCGAGGGAGATGAGGTCTATTACACACCGCGCATCTTCGGGGGGCCGGGATCCTACGCGGAATACCACGTGGCGGACACCGACATCGTGGCGCGAAAGCCGGCCAACCTTACCCATTCCGAGGCGGCGAGCGTCAGCCTCGTCGGGGTGACCGTCTGGGAAGCGCTGGTGCAGCGGGCCCGCTTGCAGGTGACCGAGACCGTCCTGATCCACGGGGGTGCCGGGGGCGTCGGGTCCATCGCCGTCCAAGTCGCGACAGCGATCGGGGCGCGGGTTCTCGCCACGGCGCGAGGCAGCGACGCGGCGCGGGTCGCACGGCTCGGCGCCTCAGAGGTCATTGATTTCGAGCGCGAGGACTACGGCGAGGCCGTCGATCGCCTGACCGAAGGCCCGGGCGTCGACGTCGTGCTGGATACGCTCGGACGCGACACGCTTTCGCGCTCCCCGCGCCTCCTTCGCGAGGATGGGCGGGTGGTCAGCCTGGTCGATACCGCGACACCCCAGAACCTCATCGACGCCTGGGGCCGGAACGCCACCTACCACTTCGTCTTCTCGCGCCAGAGTGCCGGCAAGCTCGATGCCCTCACGAGGCTCCTCGAACGCGGCCTTGTGGTGCCGCAAGTCGGCTTGGAGCTTCCCCTCGCGGAAGTCGCCGGCGCGCATGCGCGCGCGGAGGAGGGGCGGGTGAAGGGGAAGATCGTGCTTCGGGTCAGATCGTAACGCCGACAGGGCACGGAGGGCGGCTCAAGCCGCGCCGACGCCGACCCGACATACCGAGGAGAATGAGGCTGCTCACGGCCCGGTTGCCGGAACGCGGGTGAGGCCAGACAGGCCCAGCCGCGTGCCGGCTCCAGGGGCCGTTCGCTCGCTCGTTCGTGGTGCGCTTTCACGGAATTCCCGCCGCTCCGGCAAACCCGGGGGAGGCTCCCGGCGCAAGCCGGGAATCCCGTGAAGCGTTGTCAGAAGGCAGCAGCCTGCTTGACGCGATCGTCCGTCGCCGGGACCTTGATCCACTGGACCGCGCCGGGGAGCGCGTAGCCGCCCTGGCGGTGGACGGCCCCCATGCTGGTGGCGAGACCCTGGGTCGCCAGGATCATCGCCCCGACCGTCTTGGTGTTGTGGATGCTGGCCGGCTCGCTGGCGAAGGCAGCCGTGGCGAGGACGGTGAGCGCCAGGCCGGTGACGGTACGCGCGATGATCTGCTTGGACATCAGTTCAGCCTCTTTGTCGTTCTGGCGGCGGTGATCCCGTCGCTTCGTGAGGAGGAATGTGCGCAAGCCAGCCCCATGAATCAAATGGGATGATTTCATAGTTATTATCGATAACGTGCATGATGGCAGGGCCGAGGCGTCGGAGCGGCGCATGACGCCCTCGGCTGGCCTGCCCAGGCGGTGACGGCGAGGCCAGCGATCGAATTCATGACGCGGGGCACGCGCCGGGTGGCCGTTTGACCGGCCCGGGGCTGGGCACAGAAAAAAACGGCGGGACTTGCGCCCCGCCGTTTCATCATCCGTTCGTCCGCCTCGTCAGAGGCCGATCAGCAGCTGGGCCGAGCCCGCCACCGTCATGGCGTGGCCCCTCACGAAGACGCCGATCCTGCCGTACGAAAAGGCCTTCAGGATTGGATTTTCTCCTCGTGGCCTGCCGGTTAGCAGCGGTAGCCGCCCGAGGTCTGGCCGTATTGCTTGACGGGGAAGTTCTGCTGGTTGGCGTTGCCCTCGGCCGCCGAACTCATCGGGCAGTGATCATAGAGCAAGCCATCGGAGCTGGTGATCGAGCCCGTCGTCGCCACGTCGTAGGGCATCGTCGACACGGAGCGTCCTGCAGGCGCGTCTTCGCCGAAAGCCAGGGCGGACGAAGCCGGAGCAGCAATGCCAAGAGCAATAGCGGCAATGGCGACGGCAACACGGGTCATCATGGGGATCTCACAACTCCTTGAACGCAGCGCGCCCAGGTCACCCTAAGCTTCGTCGTCTTGCGTAGACTTCATATGGGGACCGGTTTGCCGGCGTGACGTACCAACGCACACGCTCCGCAAGGGAACGATTCCGTCCGAAGCGCGGCCGTGTTCCACGGCCTGTGTGGCGACGGCTGCGTCCCCCCACCCGCTTCCCGCCGCTCAATGCTCCAGCCGCGCGTGGGTAAAGAGCTGTTGAGTGGGGAGCTGGAGCGCTCTCCGCCGAAGTGGAACCCGGTTCGGCTTCAGAGAGCGCGACACAACAAAGACTGAGAGCCGTGCTCACGTTTCAACATGATCGGGCACGGCTCCAGGTGAAAACGCGCCGATCCGATGGAGCATGGCTCGATCCGGGAAGATCGGGATGAAGCGCTTCCTCGGAAGCGAGGATCGTCGGCAGACCACGCTCCGTCCCGATTGCCTGGACGACGGCATCACCGCCGACAACCCAGCTCGCCTCGTCGACGTGTGCGTCGATGACCTCGATCTGGGCACGCGCGGGTTTGCAGGCGCGGTGCCGAGTCCGGCAAGGGCTCGCACCGAGCATCCCCGACCCGCGGAAGGCGCCGATCGTCGGCCTGAGGCCGCTCCCCGGGCGGTGCCTTCAGCCCACCGGTGCGCCGGGCATCAGCCCGTCGCGCCAGAATGCGCGGCCATCCTGGGTCAGCGGGTCGGAAACCAGTTGCCGTGAAAGCCCGGCGGGATCCGGTGCGGCAGCCGGATGGTGGCAACCGGCGGGGCCGCGAAGGCCCGTGCGTCGAGGATGGCGAAGTCCGTCGTATCGTTCGCTGGGTCGATGACGAGCCCCAGGAGCCAGCCCTCGTCCTCGCCTGAGCCGGACGCGGCGGGCACGAACACGAACTCGCCGGGGACACGATCGGAACCGAACTCGTGCACCTGGCGCTCTCCGGTCTCGCCATCATGCTTGTAGAGGCAGGTCGCGCCGGTGAGCTGCGGATCGCCATCGGGCGGGACCGAGACCGTGTAGGTGTACCGATGGCGCTGCCCGAACCGGCGCTCGTCGATTCGGGGAAACTCCTGCGGCGTGGGGTCGATCACCTGCCGCTCGACCCGCCGCGTCGCGGGGTCGGCGGTCCAGCGCTCGAACCGGCCCGGGGCGTCGAAGCCACCGCCTACTGAGGCGAACATCGTCGGGTAGGCGATCACGTCGAGGATCACCCGGCCGTCCGTCTCGTCGAAGGCGTTGGCGACGTGGAAGACGTAGCACGGCTCCACATCGCACCACGTGATGTCGGCCGCGCGGCCGTGCCGAGGGAGCAAACCGACGCGGGCGCGGTGCGAGGGATTCCAGCGGAACGGAAGGCGATAGCCGGCGAGCAGGGCCCGCATCGAGAAGGTGAGGGGCAGGTCGAGGACGAGGGCGAAGCGCGCGGTGAGCGCGCAATCGTGGATGCAGGGGCCGTGCTCGACCGGGATCGCCACGTCGCGCACCACACGGCCGGCGGGCGAGAGGACCACGTGGCGGACGCTGTCCCAGATGCTTCCGTCATAGGCGATCGCGTGGGTCTCGCCGGTGACCGGGTCGCGATGCGGGTGACCCGTGAAGGACCCGGCCAGCGTGCCGTCGAACGGGTTGTAGCGTTGCGCATCCAGGGTTTCGGACAGCTCGACGGGAAAGCTTCCGGCCTCCACCACGGCGAAGACGCGGCCGCCGATCTCGACGACGTTCGTGTTGACGGTGTCGTTGCGCCCTCGGCGCGGTCCGGGTGCGGGCTCCCGACCCAGGGCCGCGGCGGCGATGCGCGAGCCGACCCAGCGGTTGCGATACCACTGGGCGCGGCCGTCGCCGATGGCGAGGCCATGCACCATGCCGTCGCCGAGAAACCATTCATGCCCCCGGGACGCGGGACGGACGGGGTTGGCCCCGATCTTGAGGTAGCGGCCCTCGAGCCCCGCCGGGATCGATCCGGTGACGGGGAGATCGGAGAGGGTCAGTTCTTCGCCCATCGGCGCGTGGATGCCGCTCGCGAAGGGGTTCGGGGTCCGGGGCAGCCGCCAGCGATTGCAGGCCGCCACCAGCGCGACGCCGCCTTCTGCCACGGCGCGAAGGGCCGAGCCGACAGGGTTGGACATGAGAGGCGCTCTCCGGATGGGCCGGGCGCTATCCTGCCGACGGGATCACCCCGGCGATAGGGGCCGGGCGGATGCCGTCGCGCGGCGAACCGTCCTGCGGCAGTCGGGCCCGTATCTAGTCGATTTACCGATCGTATCCATCGGAACTATGCGCTTATCGGATCAGGCATTGGGGGGCATCGTGAGGATGCGCCGGCCATGAGGCTCGGCGCCGCGGGCCCCGGGAGGGCACGCGACCGACCCTGATCCCTCGCGCCGGAAGAGGCCCGTCATGCCCGCCTCAGCGATCGCCGCTGACCATCCAGCCCTTCGCGACCGGGCCCCCGCGGTGGGGCGCGCTTACTTCCGTCCCGCAGGGCGGGCGGTGCAGACCGTTCGGGCGCGGGGCGGCTCGGTGCTCCTGCTCGGCGGCGCGATCCTGCTCTGGGGGACGAATTGGCCGGTGATGAAGCTCGGCCTCGGCCATGTCTCGCCCCTGTGGTTCTCTGCGGCCCGGTTCGCCAGCGGGGCCGGCTGCCTGTTCGCCTGGCAGGCCCTGCGCGGCGGAATCCATCGGCCCCAGGCCAGGGACCTGCCGCGCGTCGCCTCGATCGGCCTGTTTCAGATGATGCTGTTCACGGCGCTCGGCACCGTGGCGCTGACGCATCTGCCGGCGGGGCGGTCGGCGATCCTCAGCTACACCACGCCCCTCTGGGTGCTCCCGGTCGCGGTCCTGGTGTTCGGCGAACGGATCGAGCGGCGGCACTGGGCCGGTCTCGGCTTGGCCGGGCTCGGCGTTCTCGTCCTGCTCAACCCGCACGCGGTCGATTGGGGGAACGGGCAGGTCGTCGGCGCGAACGCGATGCTGGTGGCGGCCTCGCTTGCCTGGGCCGTCTGCATCCTGCACCTGCGCTACGGGGGCGCCTCGGCCTCGGCGATCCAGCTCGCGCCCTGGCAGATGCTGCTCGCCGCACTGGTCCTGGCCCCGCTGGCCTATGCCGTCGAAGGTCCGTTCACGGGCGACGGCACGGCGACCTTCTGGGCCTGCCTCGGCTTCGTCGGGCCCGTCGCCACGGCTTTCTGTTTCTGCGCGGTCAACGCCGCGAGCACCCGGTTGCCGGCCAGCATGACGGCGACCCTGATGATGGCGGTGCCAGTCACCGGTCTCGCCCTCTCCACGGCCACCCTGCACGAGGTGCCGAGCCTCGACCTGATCGTCGGCGCCGTCGCGATCGTGCTGGGCATCGCCGCGAGCGCGCACCCGTCCCGTTCCTGACACCCACCCCTAACGCGGAGCATCCCCATGAAGGCCGTCGGCTTCCACACCTCCCTGCCCATCGCGAACGCGGAGTCCCTGGTCGATCTCGACCTGCCGACCCCGACGCCCGGCCCCCGCGACCTGCTCATCCGGGTCGAAGCGGTCTCGGTCAATCCGGTCGACACCAAGGTCCGCGCCCGGGTCACGCCGGCCGAGGGGCAGCCGCACATTCTCGGCTACGATGCGGTCGGCCGCGTCGAGGCGGTCGGTCCCGAGGTCCGGCTGTTCCGGCCCGGGGATGCCGTGTTCTATGCCGGCGCCCTCGATCGGCCCGGCACCAACGCCGAGCTGCACTGCGTCGACGAGCGCATCGTCGGCCGCAAGCCCGCCATGCTCTCGGCGGCGGAGGCCGCGGCCCTGCCGCTCACCGCGATCACGGCCTGGGAGGCGCTGTTCGACCGGCTCGACGTCGGCAAGCCGGTTCCGGGGGCCGCCCGGTCGATCCTGATCATCGGCGGGGCAGGCGGCGTCGGCTCGATCGCGACGCAGCTCGCCCGCCAGTTGACGGACCTCACCGTGATCACCACCGCCTCGCGCCCCGAGACCGCCGCCTGGAGCCGCGAACTCGGCGCCCATCACGTCGTCGACCACACCCGACCGCTCGCCGCCGAGATCGCGGGGTTGGGCTTGGGCGCACCGGGCTTCGTGTTCTCGACCACCGGCACCGACCGGCACCGCGCCGAGATCGCCGAGCTGATCGCGCCACAGGGCCGCTTCGCCCTGATCGACGATCCCGAGAGCCTCGACATCGTGCCCTTCAAGCGCAAGAGCGTGTCGACCCACTGGGAGTTCATGTTCACGCGCTCGATGTTCGCGACCATGGACATGGCGGCGCAGGGCCAGCTCCTGAACGAGGTGGCGCGCCTCGTCGATGCGGGCCAGTTGAAGACCACCCTGGCCGAGCGGTTCGGCCCGATCTCGGCCGCCACCCTGCGCCGCGCGCACGCCCTGATCGAGACCGGACGGGCCAAGGGCAAGATCGTTCTGGAGGGCTGGGCATGACCGGAGGATCGGACCTCGACCGGCGCCCCTGCCGGGTGGGCGCCGGTGCGGCGCTGTTGCTGTTCCGCGGAGGGGACGCCGAGGCGGCCTGCGCGGTCCCACGATGGCCGTCACCCTGCCGGATGCCGTGAATCGACATCGCGGGCGCCCGGGTGCGCCGGACGATCGCCCTCGACGGTGTCGTGACCCCGATCGGCGTCGTGCACGACCCGCGCTTCACCAGCCGCCGGACATTCAGGCCGCGATGGTGAGCCCGTCATGGCTGGCGAGGCTCTGGCTAAGGAACGTGATCAGCGGTTCGACGAGGTCGGGCGCCCGGTCCTCGCCGAGCACGCTGACCTCCGTCATCGGCAGGGCGGGCCAGAGGTCGGGCGCGCGCAGGATCTGCATGCCCTCCTGCACGAAGGAGCGGCCGAGCAACGTCACTCCAAGCCCGCCCGCCACCGCCGCCTGGACGCCCGTCAGGCTGCTCGCCGTGCAGGCCGCCACCCAGTCGCGGCGCACGGAATCGAGGGCCGCGATCATCGACTCGCGATAGCTGCACGGGGGAGCCAGCATCACCAGGCGCGCGGGCTTGGTGAAATCGAGCTGGTAATCGGCGGACGCGAGCCAGACGAGGGGCTCGCGCCAGATCACGCGCCCCCGCGCCTGCGCGCCGCTGCGCTTGACGATCACCGCATCGACCCGGTCCGCGTCGTAGGCTTCGAGGAGGGTGCAGCTCAGGCCCGTCATGAGCACGATGTGGACATCGGGATAGAGCCGGCCGAACCGCGCCAGCAGCTTCGGCAACTGGCCGGGGATGAAGTCCTCCGACACGCCGAGCCGCAGGGTGCCGCTCGCGGCCGGCTCCCGCCAGCTGCGCAGGAACCGGTCGTTGAACTCCAGCATCTGGCGGGCCGCGACCAGTAGCCGCTCGCCGTCCGGCGTCAGCCCGAGCATGCGGCTGGTCCGGTCGAACACCCGCCGGCCCAGGATCTCTTCGAGGCGCAGCACCTTCTGGCTCACCGCCGATTGCGAGCGATGAACCACGTCGGCGGCCGCCGTGAAGCTGCCGGTCTCGGCGACCGCCACGAAGGCTCGTAGCAGATCGAGCTCCAGATCCGGGTATCGCATGGTTTTGCCGTATCCCCTCTCGCGAAGTCACGCGACCGTCTCTCAGCCGCCGGACTCATGGGCCCGGGACGTCATCCCCCGATCGACGGGGAGGCCGAGTGAGCGACCGCGATCTCGACATGCTCATCGGCCGGCAGCACGACGACCTGCGTCTCGACCGGGACGCGGCCGTAGAGGTCGATGAGGTCCTGGTTGAACATCCGGATACAGCCGGAGGAGACGTCGGTGCCGATGGTCTGCGGTTCGGTGGTGCCGTGGATGCGGCCCAGCGTATCGCGCGGCCCCTCGCAGAGGTAGAGCGCCCGCGGTCCGAGTGGGTTGCCGGGGCCCCCGGCCATGCCGCTGCGCCAGGGCCCGTTGCGGACCGGCTCCCGCGCGATCATGTCCGCCGTCGGGGTCCAGCGCGGCCGTTCGGCCTTGCGGCCCACCCGCGCCGACCCGCTCCCAGCCGGCCCGACCGACGCCGACCCCGTAGCGCAGGGCGCGGCCGTTCTCGCGAACGAGGGAGAGGAACTTGCGGCCCGGATCGACGACCAGCGTGCCCGGCGGATCAGTGCGGAGATAGGCGGCCTCCTGGCGGACGTAGCAGGGATCGACGCGGCCGATCTCGGTCGCCGGGAGGGGGACGCGCTCGTCGGGCTGCGCGCCGTCCGTGGCCGTGAAGGCCACGTTCGGCGCTGGCGCGACGGCCTCACGCGGGGGGCGGCGGTCACGCAGCCGCCCAGGGCGAAGGCCAGCCAGCTCGACGGACGATGGTGAAACGCGCAGGGCGACCGCCCTGCCGAGGGAAGGCCGCCGATCCCGGCTCGTTCATGACACGCGTGACCTTCAAGAGCTTGCCGATGCTCGAGGCCGTCGGGCGACCTCGAACCGCGCCGCAAGGATGCCCCGCGGCGATGATCGAGGGAAACGCATCGTTCTGATGAGATCTAGCTGCCGATCGAATGGGACGGCCCGAGCGCGCCGGCCCAAGCGGTGGCCGTCGGTGCTCGCCACACCGGGAGCGGATCGCGGGCGGCCAGGACGCCCGCGTCGCCGTCATCGAGCCCGGAACGCCCTCAGACGCAGGGTCATGCTGGAGAACACCCCATCGCGTCGGATCAGCCCGTGCATGAGGGCCGCAGCCAGATGCGCCAGGATCAGGCCGAACAGCGCGTAGGCGAGGATTGTGTGGAGCGGACGGAGCCACGCGTAGAACGACGGATCCCGGGGCAGGATCGGGGGCAGCACCAGGGCGCCCGCGAGCCCGATCGGATAGCCGGCCGCCGACAGCATCGCCCAGCCGAGCAGCGGCAGCCCGAGCATCAGCGCGTAGAGCAGGAGGTGCGAGGCATGCGCCGCCTGCCGCTGCCAGCCCGGAAGGTCCTCCGGCAGTTCGGGCGGCGGATGGCGCCAGCGGTTGACGATGCGCACCACCGCCAGGACCAGGATGGCGATGCCGAGGGGGCGGTGCAGCGCCACGAGGGCGTCATAGTGGGCGAGCGAGGTCACCATCGCGACGCCGATGAACAGCATGGCGAGAATCAGGCCCGCCATGATCCAGTGCAGGAGCCGGGCCGGCCGGTTGAATGAGGGGGTGCGGCTCACAATCCGGCTCCCGAAGCAGGGGTGTCGTGGACGGCGCTCGGCGCCTTCGGCTCGCCGGCGCGGCGCGTGAAGGATTGCGCGTAGGCCGCCGAGCGGGCGCTGAGCAGGGGATCGTCCGATCCGGCGAGGCCGGCGGGCAGGACGAGGGGGTCGAAGTTCACGTCACGGCAATTGCCGTCCGCCTCGGCGGCCGTTTCGGCGACGATCACGGTTCCGACGTTGAGGCTTGGCCGCTCGGCCGGCCAGGGACGCGTCGCGTCGGCGGTGGGGTCGTCGGGGGCACCAAGGGTCACGACGAGGTGCCAGCGCACGGACGCCCGACGGACCGCGGCCGCGAAATCGTCGAACAGGAAGTTCGTGTCCGGGCGCGCGCCCTGGGCGGGGCTCTGCGCCGTGGCGGCCTGCTCGGGCACGAATGCCCAGCGCACGGGCGTTGTCGTGCCGTCCCGGGCGACGAGCCGGAAGGCGTTGAGGCTGCGGAAGGTGTCGTCGGCGAAACCTGAGGTGATCGTGCGCGCCTTGATCAGGGATGCCGCCTTCGCGCTTTCGGGATGCGCGGCGAAGAACGCCTTGAGCGCCTCGGGATCGGGCTTGCCGGTGGCCGGGTCGGGCTTGGCGGCGCGCAGCTGCGCGTCGAACGCCGCGGGATCGCGCACCGGAAAGACCGGGATGTCGTTGGTGCCGGTGCGCCATTCTTCACCGTCGGGGAGGTGGAAGCGCAGCGCGAGGCTGCGCACCGTCGTGGAAGCATCCGCCGCGTAGGGCTGGCCGCCGGCGAGCGCGATGCGTCCGGTGACCGGCGTGACGTGGCCGGCCGCAAACAGCGACGCCCGCGACAGGCGCTCCCCCTGCCCGCTGCTCTCGAAGCGACCGGCGAGGCAGAGCCCCTTGGCGTGATTGCGCCGGAAGCCCGGATGGGGCCCGTTGACCCGCTCGAAGTGGTCGACGATCCGCGCCTGGGTCAGCGCGCCCGGCGAAAGCCAGCCGCCCGCATAGGCGAAGGTGCCCGCGAGGCCGGCGACGAGCCCCCCGATGGCGCCGAGGCGCAGGAGGATGGCGCGCGCATTCGAGGCCGGACCGGCCCCGGCGAGGTCGTTCAGACGAGGCATGGCGGGCCTTCAAAGAGACTTGGCGGTGGCGCGGCGGATCGTGTCGGCCAGCGGGTGCAGAACGGCCGGATCGGCGGCCCCGGCGAGGCTGTAGCCCAGTCCGTCCTGCGCCCAGGCGTAGCCGTTCGACGTCGCCGTCGCGTGCGGGCGCATCGGCGCGTCGCCGGGCACGGTCATGGGGCGCATGAGCATGACGAACCGGGCACCGTGACTGTCGTCGTACATCAGCAGCCCGGCCGGACCTTGGGGCGTCGCGACGAGGCGCCCGCCCATGAGGCGGTAGCCCGCGCCGCTGAGGTCCGGCACGCCGACCGTCCGCCTCAGCCGAGCCGAGAACCAGCCGGCGAGCTCGTCCCGGTCCGCGGCGGCGAGTTCGACGGGCCGGGTATGGTCGGGGGCGTAGACCGCGTAGTTCATGCTCGCGGCCTGGGCCAGGGCGTCGATCCCGCTGGGCACGGGCGAGACCGCCTCGCGCAGGCCCCAGCCCCCGGCCCCGCCGAGCAGGAGCAGCACGCCCGCCGCCATCACCTGCCAGGCCGGCCGCACCGCGCGACGGCGGACCTCGACGATCCGCGCCAGGTTCAGACGGGCCGGTACCGGCTCGGCGGCGATGGGCGCGAAGGCGGCCCGCATGTCGTCGCGCAGGGCGATCATGCGCGCGACCCGCGCCTGCGCCTCGGGATGGTCCCCGAGATAGGCCTCGACCTCGCGCCGTCGCGCAGGCGAGAGCCGCTCGTCCACGAAGCCCTGGACATCGTCCTCGCCGATCGGACGCATGCTCATTTCACCCTCCGCAGGAGCGCGCGCTTGGCCGGAGCCGTTGCCTCGGTACCGTCCATCAGCAGGATCATCCGGTCCCGCGCCCGGGACAGGCGGGACATCACGGTCCCGGCCGGGATGGCGAGGATCTCGGCCGTCTCGGCGTAGGACAGGCCCTCCACCGTCACGAGGAGGAGGACGCTGCGCTGCTCCTCTGGCAGGGCGTCGAGCGCGCTCATCAGGTCGCGATGGCGCAGGCCGCTCTCCTGGGTCGGCGCCACCGCGAGACTGACCTCCGCCGTATCCTCGATCGGCAGGTGGGCCCCGCGACGGGCGCGCTGGCGCAACTGCGTGACCGCGAGGTTGTGGACGATGGCGAAGAGCCAGGTCCGCGCGTCGCCGTCGGGCCGGCGCTGGTGCCAGCGGCCGACGGCGCGCTCCAGGCAATCCTGCACGAGGTCGTCCGCATCGGTCGGGTTGCGCAGGAGGGCCCGGGCATAGCGGCGCAAGGCCGGGATCAGCGGCTCGATGAGGCGCATCATGTCCGTCATGTCCGCTCTCCTGGCATGGCGCGCCCCTCCCTGTGCGGGCCGACCGGGGCGAACCCGTTCAGGCCCGGCGACTGAGGCATGGACGCTGCGAGGTCCGCCTTATTCCAAGCGCGCAGCGATTTTTTTCAGATGCGCAGCGATCTCTCGCGGCCTCCTATCGCGGGCCGGCTCCCGGCGACGGGGTCTCGACCACAAGACCCGAATTTTTCGCCGAGACCAGGAATACGCAGACGAAGACGTCGTCTGTCCGGCATCCCTGCCCGACGCCGTTGGATCAGGCAGGACACACCGGAGACCTGACATGACGACGATCAAGACTGTTTCGACGACGGCGTTCGCGTCCCTCTGCACGTTTGCGATCCTGACCGGAGCCTCTCAGGCTCGGACCGTCCCGCACCGGATCGACGGTCCGGCGATCACCGGCGCGATCCTGCCGCCGCCGCAATCCGCGGACTGGCTCGGCGGCCGGGACACCGACAGCAGCAACGTCCAGAACCCCGCCTTGCCGGACTACGCGCAATCGCGGGGCCAGGAAACCGGTGGTCCCGCCCGCGAGCTGATCCTGAACTGAGGGCGGGCTGTTGCCTGGCGTCCGTCTCCCACGGGAGCGGATGCCAGCGCGCCAGTCGGCGACGCAGGTCGGGCCCGCGCATCAACGTCAGGCAAGGCGGTGAGGGAGAATGGTGCCGGTTGCGGGACTTGAACTCGCGACCTACCGCTTACAAGGCGGTTGCTCTACCAACTGAGCTAAACCGGCTTTGCACGTGTGTCTGAACGGATTCCCAGGAAACGGCGACCGGTTCGTCGGAAGAATGCGTCTGGACAAGGGTCAAGAGACGCCGACTGCAGGCAGTCGCGTCGGACACGGCTCTAGCAGCCCCTCCGAGGCGGTGCAAGCACGGCCCCGTTCCGCACAGGGCTGCGGATTTGCCGGAACGACGCAGGCGAGGTCGGCGGCATGCGAGGGGCGCGGTCCAGGGCCGCAGGTCGGCGGAGATGCCCATGACACCCAAGCCCTATACGGCCGACGGCGACGGTCTCGTCCTTGCCGTGCGCCTGACGCCGCGGGCGGGACGGGACGGGCTCGACGGGATTCGCGCCGACGCGGAGGGTCGGCCGGTGCTGTGCCTGCGGGTCGCGGCCCCGCCGGTGGAGGGGGCGGCCAATGCCGCGCTCGTGGCCTTCGTCGCGCGCAGCCTCGGCCTGCGCCGGGCCGAGGTGGCGCTTGCCGCCAGCGAGGCGTCGCGCACCAAGCGGCTGCGCCTGAGCGGCGACCCCGCCGCGCTTGCCGCACGGATCGAGGCCTGGACCGGCGCGGCTACCGGCGCGCGCCGCTGAGGCGCGTGACGATGGCGAGGGCCTCGGCGAAGGCGGCCTCGGCGTCGAGTTCGGTGGTGTCGAGTTGCACGGCGTCCGGGGCCGCCCGGAGCGGGGCGGCGGCGCGGCTCGAATCGCGTTCGTCCCGGGCGCGGATATCCTCGAGGATCGCGTCCAGGCTCACCGTCTCGCCGCGGCCGACGAGTTCGCGGTGGCGCCGCCGGGCCCGCTCCTCGGGAGCGGCCGTGATGAACAGTTTCACCCGCGCGCCCGGGCAGACCACGGTGCCGATGTCGCGCCCGTCGAGGACGGCCCCTTCCGGGCCTCCGGCGAAGCGCTGCTGCCACGACAGGAGCGCGGCGCGCACCTGCGGCACCGAGGAGACCCGCGAGGCGGCCTCCCCCATGGCCCGCTCGCGCAGGCGCGGATCGGCCAGTCCCTCCGCCGAGAGCGCCGCGGCGGCCTCCGCCGCGGCCCGCTCGTCGCCGAGGTCGGTGCCGGCATCGACCAGCGCCAGGGCCACCGCCCGATAGAGCAGGCCGGTATCGAGATGCGGCAGTCCGAAATGCGCGGCCAGGCGCTTGGCCAGCGTGCCCTTGCCCGAGGCCGCCGGGCCGTCGATGGCGATGACGAGGGCGCCGTCGCGAAGAGCGCTCATGCCTGGACCACCCCGTCAACGATGTCCGCGCCGAGAGCCGTCATGGCCGGCCGGAAACTCGGAAAGCTCGTGGCGATCATCGCCCCATCATCCACGGCCACGGGCCGCTGCGCGGCCATTCCCATGACGAGGAACGCCATGGCGATGCGGTGATCGAGATGGGTCGCGACGCAGCCGCCGCCCGCGGGCGGCGCGCCGTCGCCCGTCACGATCAGGTCGTCGCCCTCGATCGCGTGCGCGACGCCGTTGGCGGACAGCCCGGCCGCGACCGCGGCGAGGCGGTCGGATTCCTTCACGCGCAATTCGTGCAGGCCGTTCATTCGGGTCGTGCCCTCGGCGAAGGCGGCGGCGACCGCGAGAACCGGGTATTCGTCGATCATCGCGGGGGCGCGCTCCGCGGGCACGTCGACGCCGCGCAGGCGGCTCGCGCGCACGCGCAGGTCGGCGACCGTCTCGCCGCCCTCCTCGCGGCTGTCCAGGCGCTCGATCTCGGCACCCATCTCGATCAGCGTGGTGATCAGCCCGGTGCGCAGCGGATTCATCATGACGCCGCGCAGGGTCACGTCGGACCCCGGCACGATCAGCGCCGCCACCAGCGGGAACGCCGCCGAGGACGGGTCGGCGGGCACGATCACGGCGGTGCCGCGCAAGGTCGGCTGACCGGTGAGCGCGATGGTGCGGCCGTGCCCCCCCTCGCCGGACGGCTCGACCCGCACCTCGGCCCCGAACAGGCGCAGCATCCGCTCGGTGTGGTCGCGGGAGGCGGCGCGCTCGATCACCGTGGTGATTCCCGGAGCGTTGAGTCCGGCAAACAGCACCGCCGACTTGATCTGCGCCGAAGCCACCGGCAGCGCGTAGCGGATCGGAATGGCCTCGCGGGGGCCCTTGAGGGTCAGGGGCACGCGTCCGCCTTCGGCCTCCGAAAGCACCTGGGCCCCCATCTGCAGCAGCGGGTCGAGGATGCGGCGCATCGGTCGCTGGCGCAGGGAGGCGTCGCCGTCGAAGGTCGCGGTGACCGGCTGGCCACCGACCACGCCCATCATCAGCCGGGAGCCGGTGCCGGCATTGCCGAAATCGAGCACCTCGGCCGGGTCCTGGAGACCGCCGAGGCCGACGCCGACGACCCGCCAGCGCCCTTCCCCCTCGCGGGTGACCGTGGCGCCGAGCGCCCGGGCGGCGGCGGCCGTGCGCAGCACATCGTCGCCCTCGAGAAGACCCTCGACCCGGGTCTCGCCGATGGACAGCAAGCCGAGGATCATCGCCCGGTGCGAGATCGACTTGTCGCCGGGCGGCTTCACGACGCCCGTCAGGGGATGGCCCGGGCGGGCGCTGAGGGGATGCGGTTCGGTGGCGTGCGACACGGCGGGGATTCGGGCGAGAGGACGGACGGGGCCTCCGCAGGAGCGGGCCGGATGAGGCGGCCCGTTACCATGCGGATCGGGCCGCGTCATCCGGAGGCGGCGCGCGTGGAGCGCCTCAAGCCCGGAATACGGCAGGATCGTGCACCACAGTCCCTTTCAGGGGATCGTGCCGCCGGGAGACTCGACAAGAGTTAACCTATGATGCAGAGGTGGCGCCATGAACCCCGTGCGCCGATGCCTCAGCAAGGTGGACGCTGCCGCCTCTCTCCCCGACTGCGACTTGGCCGAGCAGGTGTGCCAAGCGCTGGACGAGCTGGAGACGGCGTATCCGCGGGCGAGCGAGCGCATCGTCGCCCTCGAAGCCGTCCTTCAGGGCTACGAACAGCGCCGGCAGGATGCGGGCGCGCCGCTCAGTCGATTCCTGCGCGTCTGTGTGGATCGCCGCCAGCACCGCTCTGCCCGGCGCATGGGCGAGGCGGGCAGATCCGTACGGGGTCGGCCCGGCCAGGGCCGGGGACATCCGGCCGGCGGTGGAGGTGGGGTGCCGTTCCCGCAGGGCCGATACGGCGAACCCGACGCCCCCGTGACATTCCGATGACGGCGGTGGCCGGTGGCGGTGTGATCGGTCCGACACAGCGCGGGCGGAGCGAATCCGATAGCGGAACAGGCAGTTCCTTCCTGAGACCCGGAACCCCCTGAGGGCGCGTGCATCCCGGCGATGGCGCGCCTTCCTTTTTCGTCGCCTGCACCGCGCGGCGGGCCGCGGGCGAAGCACCCGGCGCGATCCCCGTCGCGGACCCATTTGACATGGGCGGAGGCTACGACTAACGGGGCCGCTTCCCCGCCCCCCTTTCCTTCGACATGTGCCCAGAGGTTCGTTGCCGTGGCTAGACCGGAACTCGGCGTCAAGCGCCAGTGCATGAATTGCGGTGCCAAGTTCTACGATCTCGACCGCGATCCGGCGACCTGCCCGAAATGCGGCACGGTCTATCAGGTCGCCTCGAGCCGCGTCGCGCCGCCGATCGCCAGCCGTGCCCAGGAAGACGAAGAGGACGAGGAGGAGAAGACGGGTCCCGAGCTCGTCTCCCTCGACGAGGCGGAGACCACCGAGGACGAGAGCGATATCAGCGTCGACGTGGATGACGACGAGAGCAGCGAAACCACCACCGGCGACGACGACACGTTCCTGGAAGAAGAGGATGGCGACGACGACGTCTCCGACCTGATCGACAACGATTCCGACGGCGACGAAGAGGGCTGATCGCCCTGGGGGCCTCCTCCGACCTTCCGGGGGAGGCCGTCCGAACCGGACACCCTTCCGATCGACGCGGTCGAAGCGATCATCGCCGAACCGAGGCGCGCCTCGAGGCCGACCCGGAGCGCCTGCCGTGAGGCGCAACCGCCTTGGCATCGCGGATCACGGACGGGAGCGCGGCGACGCTCCCGCCGCCCTTGGGCCCGGGCCCCGCGATCGGCTCAGTTCATCTCCACCTGCACCACGCCCGGCACCGCGCGGAGCGCCCCCGCCACCTGCGGGGTCGCCTGATACTTGCCCGGGAGCTTCACCTCGACCTCGCGCTCGCCGCCGTCGAGGATGAGGATCAGGGAAACCTCGCCCTCGCCCCGCAGCGACAATTGCCGGTGCACCGAGCCGATCGGGCGGTCGTCGCGCAGGAAGATGCGCATGCCCTTCTGGTGGCGGGCGGCGGCCTGGTCGAGGGGCTCGGCGGTGGTGATGCGGGCGCGCACGTCCTCGCCCTCCAGATTCGCCTGCAGGGTCAGCACCAGCGGGCGGCCCGGCTCGAGGATGTCGCGGTACTGGTTGAGCCCCTCCGAGAAGATGATCGCCTCGAAATGGCCGGTTTGGTCCGAGAGCGTGACGATCCCGAGCTTGTTGCCGCTCTTGGTGCGCCGCTCCGAACGGTCGAGCACCGAGGCCGCCACCCGTCCGACGCTCGCCGAGCCCGCCCGCACCGCCCGACCGAAATCCGCCCAGGACTGGACCCGGAGCTTCGTCAGGATCGACCCGTACTCGTCGAGGGGATGGCCCGAGAGAAAGAAGCCGACGGCGTCGCACTCCCGCTTGAGCTTATCGGTGAGCGCCCAGAACTCGTGGGGCGGGATGCGCAGGGAGACGTCCACCGAGGCGACGCCGCCGAACATGTCGGTGATGCCCGACGTCTCGGCCTCCGCCGCGCCTTGCGCCATCTTCATCATCGGCTCGACCGCGGCCCAGGCCCGGGCCCGGTCCGGCTCGATGCAATCGAGAGCGCCCGCCGCGATCAGGTTCTCCAGGGTGCGCTTGTTGACGTGGCGCGGGCTGAGGCGCCGGGCAAAGCAGGCGAGATCCTTGAACGGCTTGTCGCCGCGCGCGGCGACGATCGATTCCACCGCCGCGCGGCCGACGCCCTTGATCGCGGCGAGCGCGTAGAGGATGCGCCCCTCCTTCACGTCGAACACCACGCCTGAGGTGTTCACCGAGGGCGGCTCGACGGTGATCTTCAGACGCTGCGCGTCCTGGCGGAATTCGGCGAGCTTGTCGGTGTTGTCGATGTCGAGGGTCATGGCCGCGGCCAGGAACTCGACCGGATAATTCGCCTTCAGATAGGCAGTCTGGTAGGTGACCAGCGCGTAGGCCGCCGCGTGGGACTTGTTGAAGCCGTAATCCGCGAACTTGGCCAGCAGATCGAAGATCTCGTCGGCCTTGGCCCTGGTCAGTCCGCCCTCGGTGCAGCCCTTCACGAAGCGGTCGCGCTGGGCGTCCATCTCCGCCTTGATCTTCTTGCCCATGGCGCGACGAAGCATGTCGGCCTCGCCCAGCGTGTAGCCGGCGAGGACCTTGGCGACCTCCATCACCTGTTCCTGGTAGACGATGATCCCAAAGGTCTCCTTCAGGATCGGCTCCAGCCGCTCGTGCGGGTACCAGCTCGCCTCGTTGCCGGCATCCCGCCCGAGCTTGCGCTCGCAATAGACCGGGATATTGGCCATCGGGCCCGGCCGGTAGAGCGCCACGAGCGCGATGATGTCCTCCAGCCGGTCGGCCTGCATCTCGCACAGCGCCTTGCGCATGCCGACGGATTCCACCTGGAACACCCCGACGGTCTCGCCCCGGCCCATCGGCACGTAGGTTTTCTCATCGTCGAACGGCAATTGCGCCAGGTCGACTTCGATGCCGCGCTGCTTCAGCAGGTCGGTGCAGCACCGGAGCATCGTGAGCGTCTTCAGGCCCAGAAAGTCGAACTTCACGAGGCCGGCCTGCTCGACCCACTTCATGTTGAACTGGGTCACCCGCATGCCGGTCTTCGGGTCTCGGTAGAGCGGAACCAGCTCTTCGAGGGGACGGTCGCCGATCACCACGCCCGCCGCGTGGGTCGAGGCGTGGCGGTGCAGGCCCTCCAGCTTCTTCGAGATCTCCATGAGCCGGGCGACGATCGGCTCCTCCTCGATCGCCTGCTGGAGCTTGGGCTCGCCCTCGATCGCCTGGACCAGGGTGACGGGGTTGGCCGGGTTCTGCGGCACGAGCTTGGTCAGCTTGTCGACCTGGCCGTAGGGCATCTCCAGCACCCGGCCGACATCGCGCAGCACGCCGCGGGCGAGCAGGGTACCGAAGGTGATGATCTGCCCGACCTGGGCCTCGCCGTAGCGCTGCTGCACGTAGCGGATCACCCGCTCGCGGCCCTCGACGCAGAAATCGATGTCGAAATCCGGCATCGAGACGCGCTCAGGGTTGAGGAAGCGCTCGAACAGCAGGCCGAACCGTAGGGGGTCAAGGTCCGTGATCAGGAGCGACCACGCCACCAGCGAGCCCGCGCCCGAGCCACGGCCGGGCCCGACCGGAATGTCGTGGTCCTTGGCCCATTTGATGAAGTCCGAGACGATGAGGAAATAGCCCGGGAACTTCATCTTGACGATGACGTCGAGCTCGAACGTCAGGCGCTTGCGGTAATCGTCCTCCGTGAAGCCCGGCGCGGTGCCATGCTGCTTCAGGCGCAATTCCAGCCCGGCCTCGGCCTGCCGGCACAGCTCCGTCGGCTCGTCGGCCGCGACCGCCTGAACCGGCGCCTCGGCGGCTTCGGCCAGAACCTCGGCCATCGGCGGCGTCTCGCCCGCGGCCACCGTGGAGAAGTTCGGCAGGATCGGCTTGCGGGTGCGGGCCCGGTACGAACAGCGCATGGCGATCTCGACGGTGGCCGAGAGCGCGTCCGGCAGATCGCGGAACAGCTCCATCATCGCGGCGCGGGTCGTGAAGGCATGGCGCGGCGTCAGCCGGCGGCGGCGCTCGTCGGAGACGAGGCGCCCCTCCGCGATGGCCAGGAGGGCGTCGTGGGCCGCGTAATCGTCGGGCTTGGCGAAGAACGGCTCGTTGGTGGCGACCAGGCCGAGGCCGTTGCGATCGGCGAGCCGCACCAGCTCGCGCTCGACGGCGGGGCCGTCGTCGAGACCGTGGCGCTGGATCTCGACATAGAGCCGGTCCTCGCCGAAGGCCCCTTTGAGCACCTCCAGGCGGCGGGCCGCCTGCTCACTCCGGCCAGCGCGCAGGCTCGTGTCGAGCGGCCCCGTGAAGCCGCCGGTCAACCCAATCAGGCCCGAGACCGCGCCTTCGAGGGCCGAGGCCGCGACGCAGGGGGGCGCCCCGAGCATGCCGTCGAAATAGGCCCGGCTCGCGAGCCGCAGCAGGTTGCCGTAGCCGGTCTCGTCCTGGGCGAGCAGCACGAGGTTGGCGCAGCCTGCCTGGGGCAGGCGCGCCATCGGGTCGGGGGCCTCGAAGCAGACCGTGAGCTGGAGGCCCGCGATGGGCTGGATGCCGGTGCTCGCGGCCTTCTCCGAGAATTCGAGGGCTCCGAACAGGTTGTTGGTGTCGGTGAGCGCGAGCGCGGGCTGCCGGTCGGCGGCGGCGGCCTTCACGATGTCGGCAACCTTCACCCCGCCTTCGAGCAGCGAGTACGACGAGTGGACGTGGAGGTGGACGAAGCCGACTTCTTTCAGGGTGCGCACCAGCGGACTCATCGTGACCGGGCGCGGCGGGGTCGTTCCGCCGCGAAGCCCGGCAGGATCCGGACTCCAGCCCCAAGAGTCGACAGTCCGCCGT
Source organism: Methylobacterium sp. Leaf118 (assembly GCF_920984675.1). Taxonomy (GTDB): domain Bacteria; phylum Pseudomonadota; class Alphaproteobacteria; order Rhizobiales; family Beijerinckiaceae; genus Methylobacterium. The sequence goes on along the minus strand of NZ_CAKLBV010000001.1, from coordinate 79,083 downwards.
CCCGTCCCGGGTGATATCCACTGATCGTATCCCCAGGGCCGCACTCCCAGGATCAACGGGCCGCCGACCGGGCGGCCCCCGTCCCTTATCCTGTGCGCAACCCGCACCTGGCTGGAACAAACCGCGTCCGGACGCGAACGGTTAGTGAATGGGCGCCAAAGCTACCGCCCAGAGCGCGACCGCGCCGAAGAGAAGCCCGAAGGCGGTGAACTCGACGACACTGGTGAGGAACAGGCGCTTGGTCATCTCGTCGCTCCCTTGTGATGAAGCGATCTTTGTTCTTGTTTTGTTCCTTGTAAAGCCGAATTCCGACGGGACGCGCCGACAGGGTGAAGGATGTGTTACCGGCGCCACGGCGGGGGATGGCGGCCAGGCCCATGGGCCCATCCGCGCCCGAGGCCGTCCCATTGCCGGGTCGACCGGGAGCGCGCGTGCGGCGCGCGATCGCGCGCCTAACCGAGCTGCTCGATCATCCCGTCGCGGATGGTCACCCGGCGGTCCATCCGGCCGGCGAGCTCCATGTTGTGGGTCGCGATCAGGGCGGCGAGCCCGGAAGCGCGCACGAGCTGAAGCAGGATGCTGAACACGCGGCCGGAGGTCTGCGGATCCAAGTTGCCGGTGGGCTCGTCGGCGAGAAGCAGGCGTGGTCCGTTGGCCACGGCGCGGGCGATGGCGACGCGCTGCTGCTCACCGCCCGAGAGCTCGGCGGGCCGGTGCGGCAGCCGGTCCTTGAGGCCGAGAAAGCTCAGGAGTTCGGCCGCGCGGGTCTCGGCCTCCTTCCGGGACAGGCCGCGGATGAGCTGGGGCAGCACCACGTTCTCCAGCGCGGAGAACTCGGGCAGGAGGTGATGGAACTGGTAGACGAAGCCCATCTCCTCCCGCCGCAGGCGGGTCCGCTCGGCATCCGACATCGCCGCGGTCGGCTGGCCGCCGATATAGACCTCGCCGCCGTCCGGCCGCTCCAGGAGGCCCGCGACGTGCAGGAGCGTCGACTTGCCCGCCCCCGAGGGCGCCACCAGGGCGACGAGTTCCCCCGGCCAGATGGCGAGATCGGTGCCGCGCAGGATTTCGAGCGCGCCCTCCCCTTGCGCGTAGCGGCGTTGCACGCCCGCGAAGAACAGGGCCGGCACCGGCTGCGCGGCGCCGGCTTGCGTCTGTGCCATGGAGTGTCCGTCAGCCGTAGCGCAGGGCCTGGACCGGATCGAGCCGGGCGGCACGCCAGGAAGGATAAAGCGTCGCGACCAGCGACAGCAGGAAGGAGGTGACGACCACCACGACGATCTCGCTGGTGTTCATCTCCGCCGGGATCTCGGCGAGGAACCGCACGGTCGGGTCCCAGGCGCCGGGAAACAGCGTGCGCTGGATCGGCTTGATGTTGAGGGTGAACAGGACGCCGCCGGCGAATCCGAGCGCCGTACCCACGAGCCCGATCATCGCACCGTTGATGAGGAAGACCCGCATGATCGTGCCCGGCGTCGCCCCCATGGTGCGCAGGATCGCGATGTCGGACGACTTGTCGCGCACCAGCAGGATCAGCCCCGAGACGATGTTGAGCGTCGCCACGATGACGATGAGGTTGAGGATGAGGAACATCACGTTCCGCTCCACCTCCAGGGCGCCGAAGAAGGTGCGGTTGGTCTGGCGCCAATCGGTGAGCAGGACCGGTCGCTCGGCGGCGAGTTCCAGGGGCTCGCGCATCTCGGCGACCGTGTCGGCATCGTCGAGGTAGATCTCGATCATGCTGACGTCGCCGTCGCGGTTGAAGAACGCCTGCGCCTCGGCGAGCGGCATGAAGGCGATCGTCGTGTCGAAATCCGTCACCCCGATCTCGAAGATCGCCTTGACGGTGTAGGCCTTGGTACGCGGCGCGGTGCCGAAGGGCGTGCTCGCCCCCTTCGGCGTCTGCAGCGTGACCTGATCGCCTGCCTGCAGCCCCAGGGAATCGGCAAGCCGCTTGCCCAGCGCGATGCCCGTGCCGTCGTCGAAGCCCTCCAGCGTGCCGCTCTTGATGGCGCTGGACACGGCGGGAACCTTGGCGAGATCGGTCTCGCGCAGGCCGCGCACCAGCACGCCCGAACCGCCATAGGGCGAGGAGGCGAAGGCCTGGCCTTGCACCATTGGAACCACGGCGCGCACGCCCGCCACCTTCTCCAGCCGCTCGGAGAGATCCACGTAATCGGTGAACAGCCGATCAATCGGGGCGGCGAAGACGTGGCCGTTGAGGCCGATGATTTTGGAGCGGAGCTCCGTGCGGAAGCCGTTCATCACCGAGAGCACGATGATGAGGGTCGCCACGCCGAGCGCGATGCCGAGCACCGAGAACAGGGCCACCACCGAGACGCCGCCACCCCGACGACGCGCCCGCAGGTAGCGCCCGGCGATGAGCCATTCGAAGCCCGCGAAAGGCGGCGTCGAGGCGGCACGCCGGGCATTGCCCACCCGCGCCAGAACGCCCTTCCAGATACCGAGCGCGCGCGCCACTGCGTTGGATCCTCAGATGCGCCGCAGCCGAGCGGGCAGATCGACGGGGTCGAGGGTCTCGCGCTCGCCGCTGGCGCGGCGCTTCAGCTCGACCTTGCCGTCCGCCAACCCCTTCGGCCCGACGATGACCTGCCAGGGCAGGCCGATCAGGTCGGCGGTGGCGAACTTGGCGCCGGGACGCTCGTCCCGGTCGTCGTAGAGAACGGACAGTCCCGCCGTCTCCAGGGTCGCCTGGATCTCGGCGCAGGCGCCGTCGCAGGCGGCATCGCCGACCTTCAGGTTGATCAACGCCACGTCGAACGGAGCCACCGCGTCCGGCCAGATGATGCCGGCCTCGTCGTGGCTCGCCTCGATGGTCGCGGCGACAAGCCGGCTCGGGCCGATGCCGTAGGAGCCCATATGGACCGGCCGCTCCTGCCCGTCGGGGCCGGTGACGACCGCCTTCATCGGCTGGGAATACTTCGTGCCGAAGTAGAAGATGTGCCCGACCTCGATGCCGCGGGCCGAGAGACGCGAGGCCTCCGGCACTTCGGCGAAGACCGCCTCGTCGTGCATCTCGTCGGTGGCGGCGTAGTGCGAGGTCCAGGCGTCGACCACGCCCTGGAGCCCCGCCACGTCGTCGAAATCGACCGAGGGCGGCGGCACCGGCATGTCGAGATAGGCGCGGTCGCAGAACACCTCGCTCTCGCCGGTCTTGGCCAAAATGATGAACTCGTGGCTCAGGTCGCCGCCGATCGGCCCGGTCTCGGCCCGCATCGGGATCGCCCGAAGGCCGAGGGTCTCGAAGGTGCGCAGATAAGCGACGAACATCTTGTTGTAGGCGTGGCGCGCCCCGGCCTGGTCGAGATCGAACGAGTAGGCGTCCTTCATCAGGAATTCGCGCGAGCGCATGGTGCCGAACCGCGGACGCACCTCGTCGCGGAACTTCCACGAGATCTGGTAGAGGTTCTTCGGCAGGTCCTTGTAGGAGCGGGCACTGGCGCGGAAGATCTCGGTGACGACCTCTTCCGCGGTCGGCCCATAGAGAAGGTCGCGGTCGTGGCGATCCTTCAAGCGCAGCATCTCCTTGCCGTAGGCCTCGTAGCGGCCGGATTCCCGCCAGAGGTCGGCGGCCTGGATCGTCGGCATCAGGATCTCGACGGCACCCGAGCGGTCCTGCTCGGTCCGGATCACCTTGCAGATCCGCTCCAGCACCCGCAGACCGAGCGGCAGCCACGCATAGATGCCCGCGGCCTCCTGGCGGATCATGCCGGCCCGCAGCATCAGCCGGTGCGAGACGATCTCGGCTTCCTTGGGCGTCTCGCGCAGGATCGGCAGAAAGTAGCGGGAGAGACGCATCGGACGACCTTGGAACGGCGGGGCACCGACCGGCGGCGAGGCGGGTCAGACCGGATGCGAGGCACACAACACATTGCGCCTGCAAAAGACAAGCGCCGGCCGACCACAGCCCCCCGCCGCGACCCGGGGGGGATGGAAGCCGGCTCATCACCCGGCTCCGGTGCGCAGGAGGCAGTTTGACGCAACCCATGCAAAAAAAGCGCCGCAAACCTTCTGCGGGCTGATGACAACGGGAAATCTTGTTCCTATAAGCAGCCGCGTGATGGTCGCAGCCCAGCAAGAGGCGGCGCACGGTCCGAGTCTCGGGAGGAATAATCAGCCGACGCGCCGCAAAAGATGCGCGAAAAAATCAGGCTGGCATACTTGATTGTTTCAAAGCAAGGCTTCGCGCCTTGCTTTTTGTTTTTGGGCCCCTGTTTCCGAGAGGCGTCCATTGCGAGACGCGCATCGGCCTGAGCGGGGAGAACGCAGGCTCTCGGACGAGAGCCGCGGCGGTTCACGAGGCGCGATCGGCGCCCTCGTCGCGCGGGTGGAGAACCCGGCGTCGCGCTCCGGGACGCGATGGCGGTGTCACAGCCGCGCGAGCGGGAAGACCAGCATCGCAGCAAACAGCGCGAAGCCGGCAGCCACCGTCGTCAGCAGCGCCTTCTCACGCAGGCGCGGCAGCGCGGGGGCGCCCGGGTCCTGGCCCGGCACCAGCCGTTGCGGATCGGCTTCCGCCGCATTGCCCAAGGGCAGGATCGCGAACAGGAAAGTCCACCACAGCACGAAATAGAGCCCGAGCGCGCCGACCACCGTGAGGGCGAAGCCCATCACGGCGATCGTCACCATGATCGCAACGAGGACCACCACCGTCACCAGGGTGAGCGGGGTCGAGGCGGCGATGGTGCGCAGAGGGGTCATAGCGTGCCGTGGCGTGTTGCGTCGGTACCGTCCCGGGAAGGTCTCGCTGGCCCCGGCCCTGCCCGCGGGCCCCCTCCCCCGAACGGGAAGGGTCAGGGCGACAGGCCGTCAGACCTGCTCCAGCTCCACCAGAGTTCCGAGGAAGTCCTTCGGGTGGAGGAAGATCACCGGCTTGCCGTGGGCGCCGATCCTGGGCTCGCCATTGCCCAGCACCCGGGCGCCGGCGGCCTTCATCTGATCGCGGGCGGCGAGGATGTCCTCGACCTCGTAGCAGACATGGTGGATGCCGCCGGCCGGGTTCTTGTCGACGAAGCCCTGGATGGTCGAGTTCTCGCCGAGCGGCGACATCAGCTCGACCTTGCTGTTGGGCAGTTCCACGAACACGACGGTGACGCCATGCTCCGGCTGCGGCAGCGGCTCCGTGACCTTGGCACCGAGCGTGTCGCGGTAGATGGCGGTCGCCGCCTCGAGATCCTTCACCGCGATGGCGACGTGGTTGAGCCGTCCGATCATTGGGTCTTCCTCCCTGCCCGAAGCTGTTCCCGCATTTTGCGGATCGGCGCGAAGCGCCCCGGCGGCGCGTCCCGAAGGGACAGCACCCTGGATAGCGTCGACCGCGACCCGCAGGGACGAGGCGGCGGGGCTCCCCCGCCGCCCGTCGCTGTCACACCTCGACCACCTGCACGTGGCAGGCGGGCTTCTTGCCCCACGCCTCGTTGACGGCGGAGCGCACCGCGCGGTCGACGGCGTTCTCGACCGCCTCCGAGTCCTTCATCTTGGCGCGGGAGAGGCCGTTGAGCGTGCGGTTGACGGTATCGACCACGGTGTCGAGCAGGGGCTCGCCACCGCGGCCGCGATTGGGCAGGCCCATGATGTCGACCGCGGGCTCACCGACCACTGCCCCACGCTCGTCGATGGCCAGCGCGACCGAGACGATGCCGGTCTGCGAGAGCTTGCGCCGCTCCGGGATCGCCCGATCCTTGGAATCGATCAGGACGTTGCCGTCCTTGTAGAGGCGTCCGGCGCGGACATGCTCGACCACCTCGGGCTTGCCGGGGGCGAGGCGCACCACGGTCCCGTTGCGGGCCTTGACCACGGTCTCGACACCCTGCGCCCGGGCGAAGCGGGCATGCTCGTCGAGGTGCAAAGCCTCGCCGTGCACGGGGATCACCGCCTTCGGCCGCGTCCAGCCATACATCGCCACCATCTCCTCGCGGCGGGGATGGCCGGAGACGTGGACGAGTTCGGTGCGGTCGGTGATGACCTCCACGCCCGACTCGATCAGGTCGTTGATGATGGCGCCGACATCGCGCTCGTTGCCGGGAATCGCCCGGGAGGAGAAGATCACCCGGTCGCCCGCGGTCAGCGCGATGGCCGGATGGTCGTCGCGCGAGACCCGGGACATCGCCGCCCGCGCCTCGCCCTGGGAGCCGGTGAGCAGGCAGACGACCCGGTCGCGGGGCAGATGACTGTAGGAATCCGCGCTGCGGAACGGGGGCAGGCCGTCGAGATAGCCGCATTCGCGCGCGACATCGATCACCCGATCCATGGCCCGGCCGACCGCGATCACCTCGCGTCCGCTGGCCTGCGCCGCCTCGGCGACGGCGCGGATGCGGGCGACGTTCGAGGCGAAGGTCGTCACCGCCACCCGGTGGGGCGATTCCTGGATGATGCGCCGGAGCGTCGCCGAAACCTCGGCCTCGCTGGGCGAGCGGCCCTCGCGCAGGACGTTGGTGGAATCGCACACCAGCGCCAGGATGCCCTCGTCACCGAGCGCCTGGAACGCTTCGGGCGAGGTCGAGTCGCCGGCCACCGGGGTGTCGTCGAGCTTCCAGTCGCCGGTATGCACGACGAGACCGAACTCGGTCCGGATCGCCACCGCGTTCGATTCCGGGATCGAGTGCGCCACCGGTACGAACTCGATCTCGAAGGGGCCGACGGTGACGCGGCGACCGGGCTTGATCTCGCGCAGATCGACCTTCGGCGCGCCGGGCTCGGAGAGGCGCCGGGTCTCCAGGAGCTGCTTGGCGAACCGGGTCGCGTAGACCGGCACCTTGAGGCGCGGCCACAGCTCCGAGATGGCGCCGATATGGTCCTCGTGCGCGTGAGTGATGAAGATGCCCAGAAGATCCTTCTTGCGCTCCTCGATGAAGGTCAGATCCGGGAACATCAGGTCGATGCCCGGAAGCCCCTCCTCACCCGCGAAGCCCATTCCGCAATCGACCATGATCCATTTGCGCGCCCGCTCGGGTCCGATCCCGTAGAGGCCCGCATTCATGCCGATCTCGCCCACGCCGCCGAGCGGCACGAAGACGAGCTCGTCCTGCCGTGTCGTCATCTTGTCGTCTATCCAGTCTCAGGCCGCCGTCGCGGCACTTCCGAAATGCACCTCGCCCGCCGTCACGGTTCGTCGTGTTCCATCCGGGGCGAGGATCACAAGCCGCCCCCCCTCGTCGATCGTCTCGAAGGTGCCCGACAGCGTCGCACCGGCGGTGCGCACCGAGACAGGGGCGCCCACCCCCGCCGCGCGCTCCAGCCAGAGCCGTCGGATCTCCGCAAATCCGCGCCCCTTGTTCCAGATCCGAGCCGCTTCGACAAATCGTTCCGACAGAAATTCGAACAGCATCGGCGCATCCGCCGCGGAAAAGGCCGACAGGGCTGCCGTCGGGTAGGGAAGACCGTCGGGTGCGGAGGCGACATTGACGCCGAAACCGATCACCACGCTCCGGCGTCCGCCCGGCAACGTCTCGGCCTCCAGGAGGATGCCGGCGAGTTTCCGGCCGTCGGCCAGCACGTCGTTCGGCCATTTGAGATGGATGGCCGGGGGGGATCCGGCAATGGCCTGCGGCGACGGCGCCGGTCCGCTCCCGCCTGTGCCGGTCCCGGCTTCACCGCGGCTCATCCCCCGCACGCCGGGGGAGAGACCCGTACCGGCTGCGTCGCGCAGAGCCTCGACGAGCGCCACACCCGCCACGAAGCCGATCGTGGCGATCAACTCGGGCGCCACCCCCGACACCGAGACCAAGAGGCTCGCGGCGAGGTTGCCCTCCGGCGAACTCCAGGCATTGCCGCGGCGGCCCCGGCCCGCCACCTGCCGTCGGGTCGTGATCCAGAGCGGACCCGTCTCGCCGCCCCGTGCGAGGTCGAGGGCCTCGCTGTTGGTCGAGCCGAGCGTGTCGTGGCTGTGCAGGCGATGTCCCTCGGACCGCGCCGCCGGGCTCAGCCGGAACTGCATGCGCCTCAGAACAACGACTTGGCCGCGTCGCCCGCTGCAGCGACCAGCGGAGCCGGCACGAGGAAGAACAGCACCACGACGACGCTGGACGCCGCGAGCACGATCGCCGAGCCCGGCGGGATGCGCTCGTAGGGGGCACGGGCCTCGTCGAAGTACATCACCTTGACGAGGCGGATATAGTAGAAGGCACCGACCACCGAGGTCACCACGCCGATGACCGCGAGGCTCACCAATCCCGCCTGGATGGCGGCGGCGAAGACGTAGAACTTCCCGAAGAACCCGGCCAGAGGCGGGATGCCGGCGAGCGAGAACATCATCGCAGCAAGGCTGAAGGCCAGCCACGGATGGGTGCGCGAGAGGCCCGACAGGTCGTCGATCGTCTCGAACATCGTGTCCTTGCGCCGAAGCGAGAGCAGGACCGCGAAGGCGCCGAGCGTCATGGCCAGGTAAATGATCATGTAGATCACCACGCCGCGGATGCCCTCCTCCGACCCCGCGGCGACGCCGATCAGGGCGTAGCCGATATTGCCGATCGAGGAATAGGCCATCAGGCGCTTGATGTTGCGCTGGCCGATCGCGGCGAACGAGCCGAGCGCCATCGAGGCGATCGAGATGAAGACGATGATCTGCTGCCAGACCGCGGTCACGTCCGGGAAGGCGCCGATGAAGACCCGCACGGTCATCGCCATGGCGGCCATCTTGGGCGCCGAGGCGAAGAAGGCCGTCACCGGGGTCGGCGAGCCCTCGTAGACGTCGGGCGTCCACATATGGAACGGCACCGCGGCGAGCTTGAAGGCGACGCCCGCCGCGACGAACACGATGCCGAGCACCAGACCGAAGCTCGCCGGGCCGTCCAGCGCCGTGACGATGCCCGGGAAGGACACCGTACCGGTGAAGCCGTAGATCAGCGACGAGCCGTAGAGCAGCATCCCCGAGGAAAGTGCGCCGAGGACGAAGTACTTGAGGCCCGCCTCGGTCGATTTCACGTCGTCGCGGTGGAAGGCGGCGATGACGTAGGCGGCGAGCGACTGCAGCTCGAGACCGAGATAGAGCGCGATCAGGTCGTTGGCCGAGGCCATGACCATCATGCCGATCGTGCAGAGCACGATCAGGATCGGGTACTCGAACCGGTCGATCCGCTCCCGCTGAAAATAGTCGCGCGAGAGCAGGATGGTGGCCGACGAGCCGATCAGGATCAGCACCTTCATGACCCGTGCGAACGGATCGGCGATGAAGGCGCCGTTCAGGGTCGTGACCCGCCCGGTCTGGGACGCCACGAGGAAGAGCGTGAAGATCAGCAGGATCAGCGCGCCGATGTTCACGCCTTCCGACGAGCGCTCGCCGCGCCAGGCCCCGTAGAGCACGAGCAGCAGCGCGCCGACGCTCAGGACGATCTCCGGCAGGACCGGGGTGATCGCCGGCAGGACGGACTGGATCGGGGTCATCGCGCGGCGGCCTCGACGGTGTTTCGGGACTCGGGCCCAGCCATGGACTCGGCCGCGGCGATCTTGGCGGCCTTGGCCGCCGCCTCGGCGGTCTGCGTCGCGCCGAGCGCGGTGCGCATGTTCTGCACCAGCGCCTCGGTGGCGGGCGCGAAGGTGTCGAGCACGGGGGACGGATGCACGCCGTACCAGATCGTCAGCGCGACCAGCGGCGCGATGATGATCTTCTCGCGCAAGTCGAGATCCAGGATGCCCTGGAGGTTGGGCTTCTCCAGCTTCCCGTAGATCACCCGGGCATAGAGCCACAGGGCGTAGCCCGCCGAGAGGATGATGCCGAACACGGAGAAGAAGGCGACCGTCGGGTTGGCCTTGAAGGCCCCCATCATCGCCAGGAATTCGCCGACGAAGCCCGAGGTGCCGGGGAGCCCGACATTGGCCATGGTGAAGACCATCATGGCGGCGGCGTAGAGCGGCATGCGCTTCACGAGGCCGCCATAGGCCGCGATCTCGCGGGTGTGCATCCGGTCATAGACCACGCCGACGCACAGGAAGAGCGCGCCCGAGACGATGCCGTGGGAGATCATCAGGAACAGGGCGCCCTGGATGCCCTGCTCGTTGAGCGTGAACAGGCCGAGCGTGACGAAGCCCATATGGGCGACCGACGAATAGGCGATCAGCTTCTTGATGTCGGTCTGCATCATCGCCGTCAGCGACGTGAAGATGATCGCGATCACCGAGAGGGCGAAGACCAGCGGTGCGAACGAGGCGGAGGCGTCCGGCAGCATCGGCAGCGAGATTCGGATGAAGCCGTAGCCGCCCATCTTGAGCAGGATGCCGGCCAGGATCACCGAGCCCGCCGTCGGCGCCTCGACGTGGGCGTCGGGGAGCCAGGTGTGGACCGGCCACATCGGCATCTTCACCGCGAAGGAGGCGAAGAAGGCGAGCCACAGCCACCATTGCAGACCGACCGGGAAGCGGTGCGCGAGCAGCGTCGGGATGTCCGTGGTTCCGGCCTCCCAGTACATCGCCATGATGGCGAGCAGCATCAGCACCGAGCCGAGCAGGGTGTAGAGAAAGAACTTGAAGCTCGCGTAGATGCGCCGCTTCCCGCCCCAGATGCCGATGATGAGGAACATCGGGATCAGGCCGGCTTCGAAGAACAGGTAGAACAGCACCAGATCGAGCGCGCAGAACACGCCGATCATCGTCGTCTCGAGCACGAGGAACGCGACGAAGTACTCCTTGACCCGGCTCTCGACCGACAGCCAGGAGGCGCCGATGCAGAACGGCATCAGGAAGGTGGTCAGCAGGACGAGCGGCATCGAGAAGCCGTCGACGCCGAGCTTGAACCGGATCGTCTCGGCGAGCCACGCATGGCTCTCGACCAGCTGGAAGCTCGGGCTCGCGATGTCGTAGCGCGCCCAGGCCACCAGCGAGAGCAGGAAGGTGACGATCGTGGTGATCAGCGCCGCCCAGCGGGCGTTGCGCTTCACGCTCTCGCTTTCCTCACCCAGCGTCAGGATGAAGGCGGCGCCCGCGAGCGGGACGATCAGGAGCCCGGAAAGGATGCCGAGGCCGAACATCAGTGCGCTCCTCCGGACACGCCCGCCGGCACGCCGGAGACGAGGTACCACGTGATCAGGCCGGCGACCCCGACGAGCATCACGAAGGCGTAGTGGTAGACGTAGCCGGTCTGGAGGCGGACCACGCCGCGGGTCACGTCGACGACGCGGGCCGAGATGCCGTCAGGGCCGAACCCGTCGATGACGCGACCGTCGCTCTCCTTCCAGAGGAACAGACCGAAGTTCTTGGCCGGCCGCACGAAGATCCGGTCGTAGATTTCGTCGAAGTACCACTTGTTGAGCAGGAAGCGGTACAGGATCGGCTGCGAGGTCGCGAGCCGGTTCGGCAGGTCGGGCCGGCGGATATACATCCAGAAGGCCAGCAGGAACCCGAGAACCAGCATGACGAACGGCGAGGCCGCGACCCAGCCCGGCGCGTCGTGGATCTTGTGCATGATGTCGTTGCCGGACCCGTGCGGGAGCGCGTTGCCCCAGAACTTGTCCATGTCGTGCCCGATGAAGCGCTCCTTGAAGACGATGCCGGCGAACAGGGCGCCGAACGCCAGGATTGCGAGCGGGATCGTCATCACAAGCGGGCTCTCGTGGGGCTTGTGGGGCGCGTGGTCGTGGTGCTCGACCGCGCTGTGCGAGGCCGGCTCGACGTCGTGGCCCTTGTCGTTGTGGGCGACGCCCTCGTGATGCCCCGGTGCGCCGTCGGCCTGGTGGGCGGTCGCCGCATGGGTGTGCGCGCCCTGGGCCTGTGCGTCGTGGCCATGCGCATCGTGTCCATGCGCCTCGTGGCCGTGGCTGGCATGCGCCGCCCAGCGCTCCGGGCCCTCGAAGGTGAGGAAGAACAGGCGCCAGGAGTAGAACGAGGTCATCAGCGCCGCGATCACGGTGGCGAGGAACGCCAGAACGTGACCCGGGCGGTCAGACATGTAGGCCGCCTCGATGATGGCGTCCTTGGAGTAATAGCCCGCGGTGAAGGGGAAGCCGATCAGGGCGATCGTGCCGATCGTCATCATCGCGGTGGTGAAGGGGATGTAGGCGCGCAGGCCCCCCATGTTCCGCATGTCCTGCTCGTGGTGCATCGCGTGGATGACCGAGCCGGCGCCGAGGAACAGCAGCGCCTTGAAGAAGGCGTGGGTGAAGAGGTGGAACACGCCCGTGGCATAGGCGCCGACGCCGAGGCCCACGAACATGTAGCCGAGCTGCGAGCAGGTCGAGTAGGCGATGACCCGCTTAATGTCGTTCTGCACGAGGCCGATGGTCGCCGCGAAGAAGGCGGTGATGCCGCCGATGACGGTGACCACGGTGAGCGCGGTCGGCGCCAGCTCGAAGAGCGGTGACAGGCGGGCGACCATGAAGACGCCGGCGGTGACCATGGTCGCGGCGTGGATCAGCGCCGAGACCGGGGTCGGGCCTTCCATCGCGTCGGGGAGCCAGGTGTGCAGCAGGAACTGCGCCGACTTGCCCATGGCGCCCATGAACAGGAGCAGGCAGGCAAGGGTCAGCGCGTTCCAGTCAGTCCCGAGGAAGTGGAAGGTCGCGTCCTTCAGCTCGGGGGCCTTGGCGAAGATCGCGTCGAACCCGACGGAGCCGGTGAGGACGAACACCAGGAAGATGCCGAGGGAGAAGCCGAAATCGCCGACGCGGTTGACGATGAAGGCCTTCATCGCCGCCGCATTCGCCGACGGCTTCTCGTACCAGAAGCCGATCAGCAGGTAGCTCGCGAGGCCGACGCCTTCCCAGCCGAAGAACATCTGCACGAGGTTGTCGGCCGTCACTAGCATCAGCATGGCGAAGGTGAACAGCGACAGGTAGGCGAAGAAGCGCGGCCGGTGCGGATCCTCGTGCATGTAGCCGATGGAGTAGAGGTGCACGAGGGTCGAGACCGTGGTCACGACCACGAGCATCACCGCCGTCAGCGTGTCGACCTTGAACGCCCAGTCGACGCTGAGGTCCCCGGCGGTGAACCACTGCGCCACCGGCACCGTCTCGGCGCGGCCGTCGCCGGTGACGAGGAAGAAGGCGCCCCAGGACAGAAGGCAGGCGAAGGCGAGGCAGCCCGTCGTCACGAGCTCGCTCATCCGCGCGCCGAGATACCGGCCGAACAGGCCGGCGATCAGGGCGCCGATCAGCGGGAAGAAGACGATCGCGTGATACATGGATCTCGGTTGCCTCGCAGCAGGCGGACGAAGGGGCGGCGCTTCTTTCGAGCCGTCAGCCCTTCATCATGCTCACGTCCTCGACGGCGATGGAGCCGCGGTTGCGGAAGAACACCACCAGGATGGCCAGGCCGATCGCGGCCTCGGCCGCAGCCACCGTCAGCACGAACAGGGCGAAGACCTGGCCCGTGATGTCGTTGAGGTGGGTCGAGAAGGCCACCAGATTGATGTTGACGGCGAGCAGGATCAGCTCGACCGACATCAGGATCACGATGACGTTCTTGCGGTTGATGAAGATGCCGAGCACGCCGAGCGTGAACAGGATCGCGGCGACCGTCAGGTAATGGCTCAGACCGACCATGTTCAGACCTCCACGCCCTGGCGGGAGGGCACCTTGATCGTGTCGACCGCCATCGCCTGCGTCCGGGCGTTCTGCACCGAGATGTTCTGGCGCTTGACGCCCGTGCGGTCGCGCAGGGTCAGCACGATCGCGCCGATCATCGCCACCAGTAGGATCAGGCCGGCGATCTGGAAGAAGTAGACGTAGTCCGTGTAGAGCACGCGGCCGAGCGCCTGGGTGTTCGTCACGTGCTCGGTTTGGGCGGCCCGCCCGAGGGGCGCCTGAACGAGGCCCGGATCGATCGTCCACGAGCCGACGACGAGCAGGAGCTCGATGAGGAAGATCGCGCCGATCAGACCGCCGACCGGCAGGTAGCGCTGGAAGCCCTGGCGCAGCGCCGCGAAATCCACGTCGAGCATCATCACGACGAAGAGGAACAGCACCGCGACCGCGCCGACATAGACGACGATCAGGATCATCGCCAGGAACTCGGCGCCCATCAGGACGAACAGGCCCGCCGCGTTGACGAAGGCGAGGATCAGGAACAGCACCGAGGTGACGGGGTTCCGGGCCGCGATCACCATGAAGCCGGAGGCCACGGTGAGGCTCGCGAAGAGATAGAAGAAGGCGGCGGCTGCGGTCATGCGATTTTCAGCATCGGCCGCCCCTGCGGGCGGCTCCCTTCTGCCTCGGTGGACCCTCGGCCGCAGGCGGCGGCCCGTCTATAGAACTCGGCCTTGCGGCGCACAACAGCGCGCCGGGGCGCCTCAGCGATAGGGTGCGTCCATCGCGATGTTGCGCGCGATCTCGCGCTCCCAGCGATCGCCGTTCGCGAGCAGCTTGTCCTTGTCGTAGAGCAGCTCTTCACGGGTCTCGACCGAGAACTCGAAGTTCGGCCCCTCGACGATGGCATCCACCGGGCAGGCCTCCTGGCACATGCCGCAATAGATGCACTTCACCATGTCGATGTCGTAGCGCGTGGTGCGCCGGGTACCGTCGTTGCGGCGCGGGCCTGCCTCGATGGTGATGGCCTGGGCCGGGCAGATCGCCTCGCAGAGCTTGCAGGCGATGCAGCGTTCCTCGCCGTTGGGGTAGCGGCGGAGCGCATGCTCGCCGCGGAAGCGAGGGCCCCGGTGTCCCATCTCGAAGGGGTAGTTGATCGTGGCCTTCGGCTTGAAGAAGTATTTCATGGCGAGGATGAACCCCGACACGAACTCCTTCAGGAGAAGGCTTCTGGCGACCTGATCGAGCTTCACGGCGCGATCTCCGATTCGTTGGAAGCATTTCCGAGCGAGGTGGTTACCGGCTCGCGTGAAGGAAATGCGACCTCACAAGGGATGGGTTCAAGCGCCCGGCGCGAGGCCGGTCAGCTTCAGGACGAAGGCGACGATGACGACCGAGATCAGCGAGAGCGGAAGGAACACCTTCCAACCGAGCCGCATGAGCTGGTCGTAGCGGTAGCGCGGCACCATGGCCTTGACCATGGCGATCATGAAGAACAGGAAACTGGCCTTCAGCGTGAACCAGATCACGCCGGGCACCCAGGTGAAGGGCGCGAACGGGATCGGCGAGAGCCAGCCGCCGAGGAACAGGACCGTGCCGAGGGCACACATGGTCATGATCGCCACGTACTCGCCGAGCATGAACAGCAGGTACGGCGTCGAGGAATACTCGACCATGTAACCGGCCACGAGTTCCGACTCGGCCTCCGGCAGATCGAAGGGCGGGCGGTTGGTCTCGGCGAGCGCCGAGACGAAGAACACGCCGAACATCGGGAACAGCCACAGCCAGTACCAGCCGAAGAGGCCGAGTGCGGTGTCCTGCGCCATGACGATGCGCGAGAGGTTGAGCGAGCCGGCGCAGAGCAGCACGCAGATGATGACGAAGCCGAGCGAGACTTCGTAGGAGATCATCTGCGCCGCCGATCGCAGCGCGCCGAGGAAGGCGTATTTCGAGTTCGACGCCCAGCCGCCCATGATGACGCCGTAGACGCCGAGCGACGAGATCGCGAAGATATAGGTGATGCCGACATTGATGTCGGCGATCGCCCAGCCGTCGGCGAGCGGGATCACCGCCCAGGACGCCAAAGCCAGCATCGCGAACACGAGCGGCGCCAGCAGATAGATCGCCTTGTTGGCGCCCGCCGGGATCACCGGCTCCTTCAGGACGAACTTCAGCAGGTCGGCGAAGGACTGGAACAGGCCCCAGGGCCCGACCACGTTCGGACCGCGCCGCAGTTGCACCGCCGCCCAGATCTTGCGGTCGGCGAGCAGGGCGTAGGCGATGAAGACCAGCAGTGCCGCGAGCAGCACGAAGCTCTTCAGCGCGATCAGGAGGACGGTGCCGAGCACCTCGAGGAAGGTCATCGAAGCCGTCCCTTATTCCGCCGCTTCGAGCGCGCGGCCCCGGGCGAGCCCGGAGCACTCGGCGAGCACCCGCGAGGCGCGGGCGATCGGATTGGTGAGGTAGAAGTCGGCGATCGGCGAGGCGAACGCGGCTTTCTCGGTGCGGCCCGGAAGTGCCGCGAGCGTTTCGAGGGCGGCCGCCGCGTCGGAGGGCTCGACGGCGCCGACCGCCGCGAGATGCGGATGCTCCGCATACATCGCCTTGCGCAGCGCGGCGAGCGAATCGTAGGGCAGCCGCTTGCCGAGCACATCGGACAGCGCGCGCAGGATCGCCCAATCCTCGCGGGCATCCCCCGGGGGGAAGCCGGCGCGGTTGGTGGTCTGAACCCGGCCCTCGAGATTGACGTAAGTCGCGCTCTTCTCGGTATAGGCGGCGCCCGGCAGGATCACGTCGGCGCGGCTGGCGCCGGTATCGCCGTGGGTGCCCTGGTAGATCACGAAGGCGCCGGCCGGGATCGCCCGCTCGTCGGCGCCGAGGTTGAACACCACGTCGAGGGCGTTCGGCTCCAGCATGGCGGAGAAGCCGCGCCCCCCCTCCCCCGGCACGAAGCCGAGATCGAGCGCCCCGACGCGGGCGGCGGCGGTGTGCAGGACGCCGAAGCCGTTCCAGCCGTCGGTGACGGCGCCGATGTCTTTCGCCAGCGCGGCCGCCGCGCCGAGCGCGCCCAGTCCGCCCTCGCCGACGATGATCAGCGGGCGCTCGGCTTTTTTGAGGATGTCGAGGAAGCTGTGCTCGCCCTTGGCGAGCGAGGCCAGCGTGTCGGTTCCGGCGCCGAGATAGGTGTAGGGATAGGTCAGATCCGGCTGCTCGTCGAGGATCAGCCCCACCGCCAGCGGCGCCATGCGCCAGCGCTTGCGGATGCGGACGTTGAGCAGCGAGGCCTCGGTGCGCGGATTGGTGCCCACGAGCAGGATCGCGTCCGCCGCCTCGATGCCGGGGATCGTCGGCCCAAAGGTGTAGGCGGTCCGGCCCCAGGCCGGGTCGATCGCTTCGCCGGTCTGACGCGCATCGAGGTTGGTCACGCCGAGCGAGCCCATCAGGGCCTTCAGCGCAAAGATTTCCTCCGCGCCCGCGAGGTCACCGACCAGCGCGCCGACGCGCTTCGGGTCGGCGCCCTTCAGCTTGGCGGCAATCGCGGAAAAGGCCTCGCCCCAGGAGGCCGGGCGCAGGCGCCCGTTCTCGCGCAGGAATGGGCGGTCGAGCCGCTGCAGGCGCAGGCCGTCGACCACGTGGCGGGTCTTGTCCGAGATCCACTCCTCGTTGATCTCCTCGCTGACCCGCGGCTCGATCTGCATCACCTCGCGACCGCGGGCATCGACGCGGATCGCGGAGCCCACCGCATCCATCACGTCGATGGATTCGGTCTTGTGCAGCTCCCACGGGCGTACGTTGTAGCTCTGCGGCTTGTGGACCAGCGCGCCGACCGGGCAGAGATCGGCGACGTTGCCCTGAAGCTCCGAGCCCATCGCCTGTTCGAGATAGCTCGTGATCTCCATGTCCTCGCCGCGGCCGATGGCGCCGAGATCCGGCACGCCGGCCACCTCCGCCAGGAAGCGGACGCAGCGGGTGCAGTGGATGCAGCGGTTCATCGCCGTGCGCACCAGCGGGCCGATATACTTTTCTTCGACCGCGCGCTTGTTCTCGTGATAGCGGGTCGAATCGACGCCGTAGGCCATCGCCTGATCCTGAAGATCGCAATGGCCGCCCTGGTCGCAGATCGGGCAATCGAGCGGGTGGTTGATGAGGAGGAACTCCATCACCCCCTCGCGGGCCTTTTTCGTCAGCCCTGAGCGAGTGACGACTTCGGGCGGTTCGCCGTTCGGCCCCGGCCGGCAATCCTTCACCGCGTAGGCGCAGGAGGCCACGGGCTTCGGCGCGCCTTTGAGCTCCACGAGGCACATGCGGCAATTGCCGGCGATCGACAGCCGCTCGTGGAAGCAGAAGCGCGGGATCTCCGCGCCCGCGATCTCGCAGGCCTGGAGCAGGGTGTAGTCGGCCGGGACATCGACTTCGGTGCCGTCGACGAGGATTTTTGTCATCGTGTCATCTCGACGTTGAGCATCGGAGCGGCGGTCACTCCGCCGCCATCGGCACGGCATCGGAATGCGGGTTCGCGCTGTACTGGTCGATCCGCTTCTCGATCTCCGAGCGATAGTGCCGGATGAGCCCCTGGATCGGCCATGCGGCGGCATCGCCCAGCGCGCAGATGGTGTGGCCTTCGACCTGCTTGGTGACCTCCAACAGCATGTCGATCTCGCGCTTCTGCGCGCGGCCGGCGGCCATGCGAGTCAGCACGCGCCACATCCAGCCGGTGCCCTCGCGGCAGGGCGTGCACTGGCCGCAGGACTCGTGCTTGTAGAAGTACGAGATGCGCGCGATGGCGCCGACGATGTCGGTCGACTTGTCGAGCACGATCACCGCCGCGGTGCCCAGCCCCGAGCCGAGATTGCGCAGGGTGTCGAAGTCCATCTTGGCGTCGATGATCTGCTCGGCCGGAACGAGCGGGACGGACGAACCGCCCGGGATGGAACACAAAAGATTGTCCCAGCCGCCGCGCATGCCGCCGCAATGCTTGTCGATCAGCTCGCGGAAGGTGATGCCGAGCTCTTCCTCGACGTTGCAGGGCTTGTTGACGTGGCCCGAGACGCAGAACAGCTTGGTGCCGGTGTTGTTCTTGCCGCCGAGCCCCGCGAACCATGCGCCGCCGCGGCGCAGGATCGTGCCGGCCACCGCGATCGACTCGACGTTGTTGACGGTCGTGGGGCAGCCGTAGAGGCCCATATTGGCCGGGAACGGCGGCTTCAGCCGCGGCATCCCCTTCTTGCCCTCGAGGCTCTCGATAAGGGCCGTCTCCTCGCCGCAGATATAGGCGCCCGCGCCGTGGTGGACGTAGATGTCGAACGGGTAATCATGGACGTTGGACTGGCCGACGAGGCGGGCCGCATAGGCTTCGTCCACCGCCTTCTGCAGCGCGAACTTTTCTGCCACGTACTCGCCGCGGAGATAGACGTAGCAGGCATGCGCGCCCATCGCGAAGGAGGCCAGCATGCAGCCTTCGATCAGGAGATGCGGATCGTGCCGCATGATCTCCCGGTCCTTGCAGGTGCCCGGCTCCGACTCGTCGGCGTTGACGACGAGGTAATGCGGGCGCCCGTCGGACTTCTTGGGCATGAACGACCATTTCAGGCCGGTCGGGAAGCCGGCGCCGCCGCGGCCGCGCAGCCCCGAGCCCTTCATCTCGTCGATGATCCAGTCCCGGCCCATGTCGAGCAGGAACTTGGTGCCGTCCCATGCGCCGCGTTTCTTCGCTGCGTCGAGACCCGGCGAGTGCAGGCCGTAGAGGTTCGTGAAGATGCGGTCCTGATCGGAGAGCATGGTGTGGTCCTCAGCCCTTCGTTCCGGCGAGGTCGGCCGCCTGGCTCACCCAGCGCTCGCGGTCGATGCGACCGGGGAACGCGAGATACGCGCCGACCCAGGCGACCTCCCGCGGAGACCACGCGGCGATCTGGTCGTAATGCCAGATGCCGAGGTCGTTCAGCCGGGTCTGGTTGACCGGGCCGATGCCGCGGATCTTGGTGAGATCGTCCGGCCGGTCGTCGCGGGCGGCCGTCAGTCCCTGAGGGCGCTCGCCGGCCGCGTCGGCCCGCGCTTCCGGGTTCTCCGCCTCGGGCACGGCATCGTCGTCGCCGGCCGCCGCCGGGTGCTGCGGCGGCTCGGTGCGGAGCGCGGCGTCCTCGGCAAGGGCGCGGGTCTCGGCGTCGGGCGTCCCGGTTTTGGCGTCGGGCGTCCCGGTCTTGGCCGGCGGCTCGCCCGCGGCGGCGCGCTCGGCCGGCGAATCGAGCGCCGGGCTGTCGCCGGGGCGGGCCGCGGCGGTCTTGGCCTGCGAGGTACCCCGCTCCGAGGCGTCCGCCCGGTCGGACTCGCGAAGCGGCGTCTCACCCGCGGCGACGCGCTGGGCCGGGCCGTCGGCGGTGCCCTGCTCGACCGGGCGGCCAGCCTGCGGACGGGCGGGCTTCGCTTCCGTGGCGGCCCGCGCCTCGGAGGACTTCGCTTCGTCCTGCTTGATCGCTTCGTCGGCCTTCGTCGCCTCGAAGCGCTTGCGCCACGCGCCGACGCGGGAGCCGTCGAACAGGGTCGGGTCGGTCAGCGTGTTGACCGCATCTTTCGGTTCGGACGAGACCCGGCCGACCTGCGAGCCGACCTTGACCGGGCGTCCGGCGGCGAGGTCGTCCAGGAGCCTGTTGAGGCTCTCGGGCGTCAGATCCTCGTAATAATCCTGATTGATCTGCACCATCGGCGCGTTGCAGCAGGCGCCCAGGCACTCGACCTCGAGCCAGGAGAAGTTGCCGTCCGCCGAGACATGGCCGGGAGCCCCGAGGCGCGCCTGGAGCGCGGCCTTCAGTTCCTTGGCTCCGCAGCAATCGCACGGCACGGTGCCGCAGAGCTGAATCCAGAATCGCCCGACCGGCTCCAGGGCGAACATCGTGTAGAAGGTCGCGACCTCCAGTACGCGGATATGCGGCATGCCGAGCTGGTCGGCGACCGCCTCGATCGCCTTTTGCGGCAGCCAGCCACCGTTCTGCTCCTGCGCCTTCCACAGCAGCGGGATCACGGCGGAGGCCTGACGCCCCTCCGGGTATTTTTCGATCTGGCCGCGGGCCCACTCGGCGTTCTCGGGGGAGAATGCGAAGCTCTGGGGCTGCTCGGCGGCGGGGGCGAGTCTGCGGTTGGCCATGACGTCCGACGCGTTCCCTCAGCGATCCACTTCACCGAACACGATGTCCAGCGTGCCGAGCACGCAGGACACGTCGGCCAGGAGGTGGCCGCGGCACATCCAATCCATCGCCTGAAGATGGGCGAAGCCCGGCGCGCGGATCTTGCAGCGATAGGGCTTGTTGGTGCCGTCCGAGACCAGATAGACGCCGAACTCGCCCTTGGGCGCCTCGACGGCGGCGTAGACCTCGCCCTCGGGGACGTGAAAACCTTCGGTGTAGAGCTTGAAGTGGTGGATGAGCGCCTCCATCGAGCGCTTCATCTCCCGGCGCGGCGGCGGGGCGAACTTGCCGTCGATGGAGGCGATCGGCCCCCCTCCTGCAGGCTCGCGCAGCTTGGCGCAGCACTGCCGCATGATCTTCACCGATTCCCGCATCTCTTCCATACGGATGACCTGGCGATCGTAGGTGTCGCCGTTCTTTCCGATGGGGATGTCGAACTCCATCTCCTCGTAGGCTTCGTAGGGCTGCGACTTGCGCAGGTCCCACGGGATGCCGGAGCCGCGCACCATCACGCCCGAGAACCCCCAGGCCATCGCCTCGTCCTGGCTGACGATGCCGATGTCGACGTTGCGCTGCTTGAAGATGCGGTTGGCCATGACGAGGTCGTCGAGGTCCTGCACCACCTGCAGGAACGGATCGCAGAACGCGTCGATGTCGTCGATGAGCGCGGGCGGCAGGTCCTGGTGGACGCCGCCGGGGCGGAAGTAGTTGGCGTGAAGCCGCGCACCGCTCGCGCGCTCATAAAAAATCATGAGCTTCTCGCGCTCCTCGAAGCCCCAGAGCGGGGGCGTCAGCGCGCCGACATCCATCGCCTGGGTCGTCACGTTGAGGAGGTGGGAGAGCAGTCGCCCGATCTCGCAGAACAGGGTGCGGATGAGTTGCGCCCGGCGCGGCACTTCGATCCCCGCGAGCCGCTCGATGGCGAGGCAGAAGGCGTGCTCCTGGTTCATCGGCGAGACGTAGTCGAGCCGGTCGAAATAGGGCGTCGCCTGGAGGTAGGTCTTGTGCTCGATCAGCTTCTCGGTGCCGCGATGGAGCAGGCCGATATGCGGATCGACCCGCTCGACGACCTCGCCGTCGAGTTCGAGCACGAGGCGCAGCACGCCGTGCGCCGCCGGGTGCTGCGGCCCGAAATTGATCGAGAAGTTGCGGATGTTGTGTTCGGACATGCCCGCTTCCTTCAGCTCGACTTCTTCTCGTCACCGGGCAGCACGTAATCCGTGCCTTCCCAGGGCGAGAGGAAATCAAAGTTCCGGAACTCTTGCGTCAGCTTCACCGGCTCGTAGACGACGCGCGCCTCGTCCTGGTCGTAGCGGACCTCGACGAAGCCGGTCAGCGGGAAGTCCTTGCGCAGCGGGTGCCCCTCGAAGCCGTAATCGGTCAGCAGGCGGCGCAGGTCGGGATGGCCCGAGAACAGGATGCCGTAGAGATCGTAGGTCTCGCGCTCGAACCAGTTCGCCGCCGGGAAGACGGGGATCGCCGAGGGGACCGGGGTCGCGGCATCGGTCTGCACCTTCACACGGATGCGCGTGTTATGGCGCAGGCTGAGCAGGTGATAGACGACGTCGAAGCGGCGTGCGCGCTGCGGATAATCGGCGCCGCAGATGTCGATGAAGCAGCGGAAGGCGCAGGCCGGCTCGTCGCGCAGGTAGGTCAGCGCGTAGACGATGTCGCTGCCCTGGACCGTCAGCGTCAGCTCGCCGAAGGCGACCGTCCAGTCGGTGACGGCCGGTCCGAGCGCGCCGGCGATGCGCTCGCCCATGGCGTGCAGGCTCGCCTCGCCCTGCGCCGCCTCGACGTTGGACCGCAGGACGATCCCGTTGGTGGTGATGGCCTCGCTCATCGCGCTCCCCTCACCGCTCGATCGTGCCGATGCGGCGGATCTTCCGCTGCAGCAGCAGGACGCCGTAGAGCAACGCCTCGGCGGAGGGCGGGCAGCCCGGTACGTAGATGTCGACCGGAACCACGCGGTCGCAGCCGCGCACCACCGAGTAGGAATAGTGGTAGTAGCCGCCGCCGTTGGCGCAGGAGCCCATCGAGATGACGTAGCGCGGCTCCGGCATCTGGTCGTAGACCTTGCGCAGCGCCGGAGCCATCTTGTTGGTGAGCGTGCCCGCGACGATCATCACGTCGGACTGGCGCGGGCTCCCGCGGGGCGCGAAGCCGAAGCGCTCGCAGTCGTAGCGCGGCATCGACATCTGCATCATCTCGACGGCGCAGCAGGCGAGCCCGAAGGTCATCCACATCAGCGAGCCGGTGCGGGCCCAGGTGATGAGTTCGTCGGCGGAGGTGACGAGGAAGCCGCGGTCGGCGAGCTCGTTGTTGATCGACAGGAAGGTCGGGTCGTTGGCACCGATCGGGCGACCCGTCGCGGGATCGATGATCCCTTTCGGCTGGGGCGCGATCTCAGGAGCGCGGGACAAGGTCGGGGTCAGGGCCATCTCTGCCTCTGAGCGAGGAAACGGAAGGCAGCGCGGATCGGCCCGCGCCTCGTGACTCGAGCGAAACCCCTGGAGCCCGTCCGCGTCCGGGCTGGACGCGGTCGGCGACCGGAGGCTTCCAGAGGCACTCTTAGTCCCATTCGAGGGCGCCCTTGCGCCACTCGTAGACGAAGCCGACGGTGAGGACGCCGAGAAACACCATCATCGACCAGAACCCGAACCAGCCGAGCTCCCCGAACGTGATCGCCCAGGGGAACAGGAAGGCCACCTCGAGGTCGAAGATGATGAACAGGATCGCGACGAGATAGAAGCGCACGTCGAATTTCATGCGCGCGTCGTCGAAGGCGTTGAAGCCACACTCGTAGGCCGAGAGCTTCTCCGGATCGGGGTTCGAATAGGCCACCACGAACGGAGCGATCAGCAGCGCCACCGCGATGAACAGCGACACGCCGAGGAAGACGATCAGCGGCAGGTAATCCGCCAGCAGGCCGGTCATGCCGCACCCCCCGTTTCGTTGCGCGCGAGGATCATGAAACGGCCCTCTCGGGCGCCCCGATCGGCGGGGGAGGATCTTCCGGGTGGAATTCCTCCAATGCCAGACTGGCGCCGGGCGTGGCTTAGACGACACCCCGGATGGAGACAAGGGTATTGCGCGTCGCACAAACGGCCGATGCGCTGACAGCGGCGATGATCCTTACGCCTCGGGAGCCGGGTGGGCCCGCGCGGACAGGGTCGTTTTTGGACAGCGGCGCTCCCTCACACGCCCCTCACCCGTCGATCCCGTGGTATTTTGTAGACAAAATGCGGCCATGCGATCCGGCGCCTGGAACCGGAGACGCGTGCCGCCCAGGCAAGCGTCCGGGTATTCATGCATTCCAAGAGCGCCACCCGCGCTCACACTGCATGCCTGTTGCCGCTGGCCATGCGGCCCGGGGTGCACAGGCCCATATGGGCAGGGCCACGACGAATGTCGGTGAAGTGCGCGCGAAACACTGAGGGTCAGCGTCCAGACAGCATCGAATCCTGCCGAGGGACATCATTGTCCGATGGGCGGAAGGGCATGCATGGTTCTGGGAAAACGTGGCGCGGGCGACGGGGCTCGAACCCGCGACCTCCGGCGTGACAGGCCGGCACTCTAACCAACTGAGCTACGCCCGCGTGGCGTATCGCCGGGCGGATTGGCCTCGCGGCCGGCGTTGAGGCGGGGTTTAGGGGGGGCGCCGGGACCTGTCAAGCCGAACCCGCCGACATTCGAAAGTCGGCTTCCGGGCCCCGATCCGGCCGCCGATTTGGCCCTCTCTGTGCCGGTTCAGCGGGCGCGACGGCGGAGGAGGAGCCACCCCAGGCCCATGAGGGCGCCGACGATCGCAACCTTCTGGACAAGGCCGGTCCGATTGTGCGCCCATTCGGCCCGAACACCCATCTCGGCCGGAACGTTCGGGATGCGGCCGCGGCCGAGATCCTGCACCACGCCCTCAACGACGTTCACCCGGTCGGCGGCCATCAGCATCAGCCAATGGGCCCAGTGCGATTCGCTGTAGCGGAAAGCGGACCGCCGGATCGTCCCGCTGAGACCGCTCGGCGGCACGGTTGTGCCGAACACCGCCGGCAGGTCGGTCCGCTCGATCGAAACGAGCAGCTCGACCCGGGGCTCCTGCCGGGGCAGGCGCATCGGCCGGCCGGGATCGCCTGTCTCCTTGGAGACATCGCGCATCGGGTAGGTCGGATCGTTGCGGGGATCGGCATCGATGCCCCAGCCGGGAATCGTGGACGGATCGACGGGCCGGTGTGTCATCTGCCTCTCCTCAACCGCGCGCCGTGGGGGGAACGAGGACCGGCTTGATGCAGCCGTCGAGCTTTGCCGAGAAGAGGTGGTAGGCATCCGAAATCTCCTCGAGCGGAACCTTGTGGGTGATGAGGTCCCGGGGCGTGATGCGGCCGGCCTCCACATGCTCGATCAGCTTCGGGAGGAGGCGCTTCACCGACGCCTGGTTCGCCCGGATCGTGATGCCCTTGTTCAGCACGTTGCCGATCGGGATGAGGTTGCCGGTGGGTCCGTAGACCCCGACGATCGAGACGATGCCGCCCTTCTTCACGGCGTTGATGGCCCAATGCAGGGCGATGGCGGAGCCGCCTTCGAGCTTCATCTTGGTCCCGAACAGCGTGTGCAGCGCGTTGCCAGCCGCGTCGCCGCCAACCGCGTCGATGCACACGTCGGGACCGAGGGAATCGGTGATCTTCTTCAGGAACACCACCGGATCACCCAGGGAGCGGAAATCGTAGACCTCGGCGGGGCAGTAGCGCCGGGCGAAGTCGAGCCGGTACTCGACATGGTCGATGACGATCACCCGTCCGGCGCCGAACAGCCACGCGCAGCGCGCGGCCATGATGCCGACCGGCCCGGCTCCGAACACCACGACGGTGTCGCCGGACCGGATGCCCGCCATCTCCGCCGCCTGGTAGCCGGTGGGCACCACGTCAGTCAGCAGGACCGCATCGTCGGGATCCATGGTGTCGGGGATCTTGCAGGGGCCGACATCCGCATAGGGCACGCGGACATACTCGGCTTGGCCCCCGTCGTAGCCGCCCGCCGTGTGGGAATAGCCGTAGATGCCGCCCACCGCCGTCGCCAGGGGGTTTGCTTCGTGGCAGTTTCCGAACAGGCCCTGCCGGCAGAAAGGGCATCGACCGCAGGCAATGTTGAACGGCACGAGCACGTGGTCGCCGACCGCGAGGTGTTTCACGCTGGGACCGATCTCTTCGACCACGCCGATGAACTCGTGGCCGAAGGTCGAGCCGACGCGCGTGTCCGGAACCATGCCGTGGTAGAGATGCAGGTCCGACCCGCAAATACAGGTGCGCGTGACGCGCACGATGGCGTCCTCGACATGCTCACAGACAGGTATTGGCTTGCGGTCGAGCCTGACTCGATAAGGTCCGCGATAGTTCATCGCCAACATTGAACGGCTCCCTCGACCTGAGCACTTCGGGAACCGCAGGTGCCAGCCCAAGTTCCCGGTCTCTTCGGCATTTCGCCGAGGGCGCGATCCAGACGCCGCGCCGAGACCCAACACCGCTCGGCGCCCCGTCTCGGCCCGCGGCCGGGACCTCGTCGCGGGCGATCGGCGTCAGATCCTGCGATAGAGGAAGCGGCCCGAACCCTCCGGTCCCGCCGTCAGCCAGTCGGCACCGAGGGTCATGTCGCGGACGCCCGCCTCCCACCGGTCCCGGATCGAGGAGGGCGAGAAGTCGACGCTCTTGGCCGCCAATTGGTCGGCGCCGGCCTTGTGGGCGAGGTGAAGCAGCGTCACCGTCGGCCCCTGCGGGTCGAGTTGCTCGCGCAGGGCGTATTCGCGGGACAGGCCGGCGATCGCGCGGCGGCCGGCACTGGCGAAGATGAGGTCGTTAGCCCGTTCCAGCACCGCATCGAGCGAGGCCGGGCGCGGCGCCTCCAGACCGAACAGGTCCGAGGCGATGCAGAGGAGGTCGCGCTCCGGCGCCGGCGCGAAGAGCGGATCGAGCGGCAGATTGTTGGTGTAGCCGCTGTCGCACAGGAGCTGGCCGTCCACCTCGACCGGCGGGAAGGCCGGAAGGATGGCGGCGCTTGCCAGCAGGTGCTCGGGCCGGATCGTGTCGCGGCGGGTGTCGAAATAGACCTCCTCGCCCGTCGCCACATCGACGGTGGCGACGGTGAAGCGGATGTCGCCGGCATTCAGCCGCTCGAAATCGACCAGCCGGTTCAGCGTGTTCCGCAGCGGCGCGTGATCGAACAGGGCGATGTCGTTCGGGATCCACGGCAGGGCCGACCACAGGCCGGGCAACCGGTGCCGGAACAGCCCGGGCCGTCCCCAGGCCAAGGCCAGGAGCGCGTGCAGCGCATTGGCATACTGGCGCGGCTTCAGCCCCGCGGGTCCGCCCAGACCGGTCTGCTGGGTCGCCGCATCCCAGAACTGTCGGAGCCGGGTGATCCGCTCCTCGGGCGGGTTGCCGACGATGAGGGCGCCCGTGATCGCTCCCATCGAGGCGCCGACCACCCAATTCGGCCGGATCGCCCGGGCCTGCAGCATGTCGACGACGCCGGCATGATAGGCGCCGAGGGCGTTGCCGCCGCTCAGGACGAGGGCGACGTCGCGGTCTCGCGAGGGTCCTTGCATTCGAAAGCTCACCTTGTGTCGGCCCTATGCGGCCGTCTGCGATCGGTCCCGGGCATCGCGGCCCGGCCCTCTCGGCATCCCACGAGGCGGCGATCGGTTCAGCGGCGAACGGGTCCGGCGCTCAGAACGGCCAGGGCTCCGCCTCGTCTTCGACGGGAAGCCGCTCGCCCGGCGCGATCAGCGGCAGGATCTCGTCGAGGGGCTGCGGCACGCGGATCGTACGGTCTGCCGCCGTGATGAAGGTCTCGTTGCGCATCAGGTCGGTGTCGCTGACGGCCTGGACACGGGAGACGCGCAGCAGATGCCGGCATCCGTCGCCGTCCCGGACCTGAAGGTCGGCGCCGACCCGCCGGACCGTGTCCATGGATGCCGTCTCCGTGCCGGCGCGGATTCAGGCGCCAGGGCAGGCCTGGACGATCCGAAGGCCGTCCTCGGAGCGCCGCACGCGCCGTCCCTCCCTCACTGAGCGGTCTCGACCGTGAAGGCCATGCCGCAGCCCGGCCCCTCGTCGGCGTAATCGACGAGGGTCAATCCGCGCTCGGACAAGGTCTCCTCGATGAGATCGCGGTGCTTGCGCACCATCTGTCCGATCGCGAGGGGCGTCAGCCGCGGGCTCGCCTGACGCAGGCTGTCCACGCCGACGCTGGCGGGCGTGCCGGCGCTCTCCGCGAGCCGCGCCAGGGCGAGCCCCAGATCGCGCGCCTTCGTCTCGGCGGCGGATTTCGGCTTGTAGGCCATCTCGGCTCCCTTCTTCGATCCTGTCACAGGGCGGCACCCCGGCGTCGAGGCCACAGGCCCCGTCGCGACCGCGTCCCGCTCCGGCGGTCCGCGAACCAGCCCCCATGTTCATCGTCTGTTCTAGCATGGAACCCGGCTCGAGGGGACCCCATGAGAACCCTCCGGAAACCCTGATCCGACCCGCGGCGGCGGACCCGCTCGCCGATGCCTCGGCGCTTTGCCCCCTGACCCATCGTCTCGGACATCAAACCCAGACCGATCCTCCGAAAGCGTGCGCCTCATCGGCTTTTCCCGATGGCCCGGTTTCCCCTCTCGAGCCGATGCTCGCGGCGAGAGCTGGCCGAGGGAGTGCAGCGCCTCCTCGGCGCTGTGCGGCCCCCGGCCGGTCGCGCCCCGGTCGCCCGCTTCGCTCATGCCCCGCGCGGGCTGCGCGACCCCAGGGATGTCACGGGTCGGCCGGGCGCGAACGCACGCCGATGAAGCGGTGGCGTTCTCCCGATGGGGCGAGGGTGCAGTCTTCGCGCCGGCCGAACCAGCGGATGCGTCGCCGGGCGACGGCATCGTAGGCGGCGTCGCGCAAGGGTCGGGGCACGAGGACGAGCAGGCGCCCGAGCCAGTTCCAGGGCGCATGCAGGTGCCGCGCGATCGCCAGCGCGCCCTGCGAGCGCGTGAGCACCGTCGCGCCCTCCACCACGAGGAAGGTCGCGTCGAGATCCTCGCGGGAAAAGCCGTGGCGGGCCGCAAGCGCGAGCCCCTCCGCCGACCAGGCCCCCGCGAAGCGCAGGACGGGCGCGCGCTCATGGGCAAGGACGAAGGCGACCATGCCACTGCACAGCAGGCAGTCGGTGTCGAAGACCACGATGGGGCCCGGTGCGGTCATGGACGAAGGCATAGGCTGCGGGCCGAACCCTGACCAGTCGCCGCCGGTGCGATCCAGACACTCGGCGGGGCCGAAACGCGGATCATCGGCCGGCCGGGGTCTGCGCGTCTTGGCTGGTCCGGCCGCTCGGCGCTCGCCTCACGACCGTCATCGGCATGCGCTCGCCACGCGGCTGACAAACCCTGGCTGATGGAGGCCGCGAGGGGCCGCGCCAGGTCAGCCGCTCGCAGCGGCAGCGAGGTGCGTTCACTCGAACGCGCCGACAAACAGCAGGGGCCCAATCAAGACGCCCCTGCTCTCACGCGTCACGCCGGGCAGTCCCGCTCCGTTCCTCCCAGGCAGCCCTCGGGCGCCGCCCCCCCTTGACGGTGAGAGACGTCACCCGACCGGATCGATCGACGTTCGATCGACCCGTCGAAGGCAAGACCGGAACGGAACCGTCCGATCGTCGTCCGTCAGCTCACGACGATCCGCTCGTCGAGCTTGCGATCCACGATCTCGACCGTCTCGTCGATTTCCGCGTTCGGCATTCCGAGCTGGTGGGCGATCAGTTTGACCAGCAAGTCGACCCGCTCGATGAAGGGGGCACCGTTCGCGACAGCCCGGGCGGCCGATGAGGGCTTCAGGAGGCTCTCGGCGGCTTTGGCATATTTCTCGAACGGCACCTGATCTTTCGGATCGGCCCCCAGGCGCCGGGCAATGGCATCGACATGATCGTAGATGACGCGTGACTGCGCCAGATCGCCATGCACGGCGTCACGAATCGATCGCATCTCGTCCGGCGTGATGCAGCGATAATTCCCCGTCAGCAGCATCGACCATTTCGCCAGCGGCACGAACAGCGAGTCGAACACTTTCAGCTTGACCGGGACATCCTGATCATCGAGGCGCACCGCGTCGATGTCGGCCTCGAGCTCGCGAAGAAGGCGATTGTGGGCCTCGTCGGCGAACGGCGCCGCTTTGAAATTCGTCGGCAGCCCGACATGGAGCACGTTCGCGCCCTCATCCGGCGGGCGAAAGGCCTGCGGATCCGGCGAGCAGAGCGACACCAGTCCCGGCTCGAATCGATCCCAAACGCTCGCATTGGTGTAGGCCGCTTCCAAATCCATTTCCGCCAAAGCCGGGATGCGCTTGAGATACGGCAGGGGCGGCATGTTCATGAGCGACAGGCACGGCAGCTTTGCCGCCGCGATCTTGATCATCAGCACGCGGATCGTATGGTTGGTATATTGGGGCTCCTGCATGGCCAGGACGACCAAGTCGTATCGGGACACATCGACATTCTCGGGCGCCTTCGCATCGACGGTTCCGGGCAGATCGCGCGAGTGGATGGCCCGGTGATCGGGCTCATCCCGCAACTTGATGCGAACTTCCGTGCCTTCTCGGTTGATCAGGTCCGCCGTTTTGCGGCGGCAGACGAGTGTCGCGTTGTGACCCGCCATCAGCAGCTTGGTGGCAAGCAATGAGCCGTAGGAGGCTCCCAGAATCAGGATGTTGCGAGGCATTCGTTCCCTCCCTGTCGTCGTCGAGCGCCTCACAAAGCTCCCGATTCCCGAGAGTTCGCCCTCCGGCCGCGACGGCATCGGGGGCGCCTTGTGAGAGGCCCTTATTTTGAATTCGAAATTCCACGACCGGAAGCGTGTATCGCATGCCTTGAGCGCCCGGCCCACCGGAACCGTTCCGGGTCTCCCAAAGGCTAGGCCGTTCGGCTCTGGCGACCTGGGGTCTGATCGGCCCCGCGTGGGGGTCCGCGTTCAGAATGAGGGTCGTGTCCCATGCGGTGGTGTAGCTGATACCGTTTCCGGGTGATTGACTCGGCTGGGATTCCTACTGGGGCGGTGGGAGTTTA
This sequence comes from Methylobacterium sp. Leaf118, assembly GCF_920984675.1. GTDB lineage: Bacteria > Pseudomonadota > Alphaproteobacteria > Rhizobiales > Beijerinckiaceae > Methylobacterium. The sequence goes on along the minus strand of NZ_CAKLBV010000001.1, from coordinate 48,371 downwards.
GCGTGTTTGCCACGGATCGTGGAGGCGGGACATGTGGCCTGCTGCGGTCGTGTCCCAGTCGGTGGTGTAGCTGCGGGGTGGTCATCGGCGATTGCCGGGTAGGGTCGGGTTGCGACAGCCAACCCCGAACCCGAGAGACCCCCGATGACCGACGAGATGATGACCCTACATGGGCTGATGGAGAAGAGCGCCGACGCGGATTTGCTGCGTGAGATGATCGGCTTTGCGGCCGAACGCTTGATGGAACGGGAGGTGGGCGGCCTGACCGGGGCGGCCCACGGCCAGAAGAGCTCCGAGCGGCTGGTCCAGCGCAATGGCTCCCGCGACCGGGACTGGCAGACGCGGGCCGGCACGGCCGAGTTGCGCATCTCGAAGCTGAGGAAGGGCTCGTACTTCCCTGGCTTCCTGGAGCCGCGCCGGATGGCCGAGAAGGCGCTCACGGCCGTGATCCAGGAGGCCGACATCCAGGGCATCTCGACCCGGTCCGTGGATGATCTCGTTCAGGCGATGGGTGGCACGACCGAGTCAGCACATCAGCCCGATGTCACGCGCAAACTCACCCGATTGCCCTGAATTCCAGGCCGCTGTGGCGGAGTAAAACCAGGCCACGGGCGGCGGGCAGGCTGAACGAGGACACGAATACGCTGGTGCCGTAGCTGCGCTCATGCCGGGCGATCTCGACCCCGCCGCACAGGATCACGACCGCCTCGACGAAGCCCTTCACCAGCCCGTCCCGGAAGCCGTAGGCGGTCGGCACCGAGTCGTCGTTGCCGTGGTAGCGCACCAGCGCGGTCGAGGAGACGCGTCCGGCCCGCTTCTCGCACGGCTCCAGCGACACGGCCAGCAGGGTACGCAGGACGGCGCGATCGGCGAGCAGCCGCGTCCCGATGGTCTCGGCATGCCGTCCGGCGCGGTCTTCTTGCTGCGCTCGGCAGCGTCGCTCCAGATCGGCGTTCAGCGCCTCGAACGAGGCCGCCTCCGGGGCCGGGGTCATGAAGTTGGACCGGGCGTATTTGACCAGCCCCTCGACCTTGCCCTTGTCGTTGCCCCTGCCCGGACGCCCGAACCGATCCCGGAACAGGTAATGGCTCACCAGTTCGGTGAAGGCACGCGTGCGCTGGCGTTGCCCGTCGCCGCAGATCTTGGCGACCGCGATCTTGGTGTTGTCGTACAGGATCGACAGCGGCACGCCCGCGAAGAAGGCGAAGGCGGCGACGTGCCCGTCGAGGAAGGCCTCGGTGGTCTCCCGTGGATACGCCGTCACGAAGCAGGCGTCGGAGTGCGGCAGGGCCATGCAGAAGAAGTGGATCTTCCGGCGCACGCCGCCGATCGTCGCCACCGCCTCGCCGAAGTCGACCTGGGCGTGACCCGGCGGGTGGGCCAGCGGCACGAAGGTCTCCTGCCCCTGCGCCCGGCAGATCCGCACGTGGTCCTTCACCACCGTGTAGCCGCCAGCATAGCCGTGCTCGTCGCGCAGGCGCTCGAAGATCCGCTTGGCCGTATGCCGCTGCTTGACAGGGGCAGACCGGTCCGCCTCCAGGATCCCCCCGATCACCGACAGCAGCGGCCCGAGCTTCGGCTTCTCGACCGGCTTCGAGCGTGTGTAGCCCGGCGGTAGCGAGAACCGGCACATCTTGGCGATCGTCTCTCGGCTCAACCCGAACACCCGAGCCGCTTCACGCCGAGAGTTGCCCCCAATGAACACGAACTGCCGAACGGCCGCGTAGACTTCCACGACGAACATCCTCGGCCCCTCTCGAAAGAGAAGCCTCTCCATTGGCCGGCTTTTATACCGCCCGCATCAGCTCTGCGCTGACGCTCCAGTGGATGGTTTTGTCACCGCCCTACACATTCGCATACGCCGTCCGGAAACGGATGCGCGCCGACAATCCGGTCCGGGGGGTGCAGCGCTTCAAGGACGGGCGCAACGAGCGTTTCCTCTCGGGAGGGGAACTGCAGGCACTCGGGCTGGTCCTCGCCGCATCGGACGAGGCATGGCGCCAGCACGCATCTGCGCTGGCAGCATGGGAAGCCGGGGGCAGGCATGGGAGACCACCTGTGGCCTCATCTCATGCGGAGAACCCGTACGCCACGGGCACCATCCGCCGGCTGCTCCTCACGGGGCCAGGAAGTCCGAGCTGCTCCAGCTCAAGTGGACCCATGTTGATCGGGAGCACGGGTACCTTCGCCTTCCGGCGAGCAAGACGGGTGCGAAGGCGATACCCGTCGGAGCGGCGGCACTGGCCCTGATCGATGCACAGCCGCGACTTGATCAAAATCCGCACGTTTTCGTTGGTGGTGTCGCAGGCTATCACTTCGTCGAGTTGTCGAAGGTCTGGGAGCGCATACGAACGCGCGCCGGCCTCCCGGATGTGAGACTTCACGATCTCCGTCACTCCTTTGCCAGCGTCGGAGCTTCCTCCGGAAGCAGTCTGCCCCTGCTCGGCGCGATCCTCGGACACAGGGATCCGAACACGACGCAGCGATACGCCCACATCGCACGTGATCCGGCGCGGGCCGCCGCCGACCATGTCTCGGATCTCGTCTCAGCTTTCCTTGCTCCTCGAAGCGGGGACTGATCAGGGCTCGGCCTGTATGTCGGCGGCTCAAGGGTGGTCTTGCCGAACCTTTGAACAACCGTGATGGTCGGGGTGTCAGACAGGTGACCCTCAATGGCAGATTACACCTGCAGCAGATGCAAGACGGACCACGATGCTTCCATTAACGAGAGTCCGGGTGATCGTGAGGATTTCGCGCTCTTCTGCTTGGAGTGCGAGCACCTGATGGAAGTCGAGAAAGTGTTCGGCGTCCAGCTGAGTCGCTCGAAGCCCGGAAAGCGAGAACAGGACCCATGGGTGTGGTAGCGCTGCCTCATGAACCCGATTCCCGTCGGAGGCCGCTGAATGCACACCGGATGACGCAGCGCAAGATGAGCTGAATGGCCTCGTTGTCCTGTTTTGAGAGACCGCCTGCCCCCTGGGCGCCCCCCCCCGAACCGCACGACCCAACACTCATAATATCGGTGCGCCAACAAGGTCGGCATGCAGGGCGCGCAGGTGGCGCCAGGGGAAGGTCAGCGCGTCGTCCGCCGTCGCCTCGCCGGCCGCGATCAGCACGGTGAGCTTCAGCGCAAGGTCGGCGTGGGCCTCCGTCGGTGCCAACAGAAGGTGGCTGGCCGCGTCGCTGAGTTCCCGCGCGGTCCGCGCCTCCTGCGCCCGGGCCATGCCCATGCCGGCCGCTGCCGCGGCCTGCACGAAGGTGGCCTGCCGACGGCGCAGCTCCGCGGTGAGGCGGCGCGCGGCCGGACCGGGACCGAGGCGTCGCATGATCGCGCCTGCGTCGGCAGCGTGATCCGGCATCCCGCTCCGGTTCGGCAGGGGGACACGCGGATAGCCGTGGGCGGTCACCACCGCCGCCTCGATCCGGTCGAGGGCGGCCCAGGCGGTAAAGTGCGCCTCCAGGGCAGCCTCCATGCGCACGAAGGCGCGGGCGACCGGTGTTGGCTCCGCGCTGTCCGGTCCTGTCGTCGACGCGGTCGGGTGCAGGGCGGTGAGCACGCGGCGGGAGAGGGGCGGCACCGCGGTCATGCCACACTCGCGGCGGTGGATTGTACAGCGATCGGCGTCGCGGTTGTGGGTTGTTGGTCAGCGATGAAGTTCGGGGTGGCGGGGTTGTGTTGTCCGTTGTGTTGCCTTGCGGCGCGGGTCGCGTTGTCCGGCGGCTGCAGGGCGGCAAGGTAGTCGGCGGCCCGTGAGCCGGCCGCGGCGGCTGTCGCCAGTGCCCGCGGGTCGGTCGTTAGCCGTGGCAGCCAGGACGCAAGGTAGGCGGCGTGGTCCGGGTGTGAGGTGCGTGCGAGCCCGAGGTCGGCCAGCACGAACGCGGCGCCGAGTTCGGCGATCAGTTCCTCGGCGGCGTAAGCACGGCGTCCAAAGCGGCCGGTCAGGTCACGGGCGAGGCGGTGGGGGGGGGCGCCCGTCCAGTGTACGAGTTCGTGCGCCAACGTGCCGGCGTAGCCCTCGGCCGAGCGGAAGGCGCTGCGCGGCGGCATCCGGATCGTGTCGGTGGTCGGGATGTAGCAGGTGCGGGTGCCGCCGTTGTTGATGGTGGAGCCCGTGACCGTGACGAAGGTGGGTTGCGGGGCGGGCGGTGGTCCCGTCGGCGCGCTCGCCTGGGGCGCGGCGTCGACCTGGGCGATGTTGAACACGGTCGAGGCACGGGCGACGAAGCGGGCTGTGGTCGCGTCGTTGTCGGCGCCGGTTTCGTGCGTTGTGTCGGCTCGGTTGGTGGTTGGCAGGTCCTTGTAGAACAGGATTAGGGTACCGCGCTCGCCACGACGAACCTGCGCGCCGAGTGCCGCCCACTGGCGGTAGGTCGCCCAGCGGGCGTCAGCGTAGCCGTGTCCTTGCGCCGCGCACCACGGCGCCAGGATGTTGAGGCCGCGATAACGTTTGCCCGTGAGCGCATTGCGAGGCAGCGGGTCGGCGCCATGCCAGGGTGGGGTCCAGGCGTTGGGGTCCGCGGTGTCGAGTTGCTGCAGGATGGTGGCGGTGACGCGCGCGTGCAGGTCGGCGGGCATGGCCGAGTGGGCTCCGTTGCGGCCGCGACGAAGGGGGCGGCCTCGTGAACGGGTTTCCCGGATGGGTGTGGTGAACCGCACAGCAAAGGGGCGGCAGTGTGCGTTGGGCTGAGCGACAGCTCGCGGCGGCGTGGATAGCTGCCATCCGGCCAGCATTTGGGCAACGCAACCGCTCAAGTTTCAGGCACTTAGCGTGGTCCGAAGCAGGAGGCAGATGCGGAAGGGGCGTCGTGGGTGGTCCTGGGCCGGTGCGTGGAAGGCGCAGGCGGGAGAGGCGTACGACCGGGTTACGCGTTTCTCAGTCACAACTGCTGAGGGACCGCTTAGGGTGGAAAGCGGGCTTTGCCGCCGAGCCCGTGAGCGGACGTTTGCCTGCAAGAACGGTGGGTTGTCCGAGGAGTAGCAGTCGGCGCAAACTCAGGCAGAAAGGCGCGAGGCGGCTAGCGACACCGGCTCGCAAGCCGCTGGAGTGAGAGGCCCGCACCTCCAGCGCACTCTATCCCATCGACGGCTCAAGCAGTCGGGCCGGGCTCGTGATGACGGACGTTGCGTCGGATGACCTGGGGTGGCTGACCGAACGCCCGCAGGAAGGCCCGCCGCATCCGTTCCCGTTCGGCGAAACCCGTCTCCTGCGCCACCGTGTCGAGCGAATGCCGGCCGTCCTCCAGCATCGTCCGGGCGGCCTCCAGGCGGAGGTTCTCAACCGCCTTCGCCGGTGACTGGCCGGTCTCCTCCCGGAAGATGCGGCTGAACTGGCGCGGGCTCAGATGGGCGGCCTCTGCCAGTTCCTCCACCGAAAGTTCGTTTCTCAGGTTGGCCCTCGCATGGGCCAAGACCTTTTGGACCCGGTCGGAGCGCGGTTGCAGCTCTAAGAGCGCGGAGAACTGCGACTGGCCGCCTGTCCTGCGATGGTAGACGACGAGCATCCTTGCGATGCCCTTCGACATCTCGGGCCCCAGATCGTCCTCGACCAGGGCCAGCGTCAGGTCGATCCCGGCCGTCATGCCGGCCGAGGTCCAGACGTTGCCGTCCGAGACGAAGATGCGGTCGTCATCGACCTTGATTGAGGGATGGCGCCGTTGGAGGTCGCGGGCATGGGCCCAATGGGTCGCCGCCTTTCTTCCGTCGAGCAGGCCCGCCTCGGCCAGGAGGAACGCCCCCGTGCAGGTGGCGGCGACGCGGCGCGCCTTGGCCGCCGTCTCGCGCAGCCGTTCGACGAGGCCCGGCGACGAGGCATCGACCCTGACCGAGCCCACCACGACGACCGTGTCGAAGCGACGGCCGGAGAACGGCTCCGTCTCTATGACCATTCCGATGGAGGTCCGGATCGGCCCGCCCCCTTCTGACAGGAAGGTCACGTCGTAGAAGTCCTGGCCGAGCTCCAGGTTGGCCAACTCAAAGGCTGTCAGGGGCGCGAGGTTCATCACCTGGAACCCGGGGAAGAGGACGACACCAATGGACGGCATGGCGAAACTCGCTTCGAATGTCCGAAAAGGTGGGGTGTTCGACATATGGGATATGACGGGGCGCGTCTAGGTTCGATGGCACAGGCGTGGGCGACACACCGCGCCGGCCCCGTCGCGCAGGAGTTTGTCCCATGACCACGCAAAGCATTGCCACCCTTGGCCGGGACGCCGAGGACTACACACGCCGCTGGCTCGCCTCTGGCGAGATCGCCGTCGCGACGCTGCGGGACGGGACCCGCATCCGCTACGTCCGGGCCGGAAGCGGGCCGAACCTCGTCCTGACCCACACCGTGCGGACGCAGCTCGACCTGTTCCAGCGTGTGATCCCGCTGCTCGCGCCCCACTTTACGGTCTACGCCCTCGATCTGCCGGGCTTCGGCTGGTCGGACCTGAAGCCGGACGCCCGAAAGGACGAGCCCACCCTGCGGGTGGCACTGCGCGAGTTCATCGCGACCCTCGGCATCGAGCGCCCGATCCTCGCGGGCGAGTCCATCGGCGCGACGCTATCGCTCTCGCTGGCCGCGGAACTCGGCGACGCGGTCGAGCGGGTTTTCGCCTTCAACACCTACGACTATCTGCCGGGGCTGGAGCGCTCGAACCTGCTCGCCTCAATCATCATCAAGAGCGTGCGGGCGCCGTTCCTCGGCCCGATCTTCGCGGCTTTGGAGAACCGGTCGATCACCGGCGGCATCATGAAGGGCGGCTTCCACGATCCCCGCAGCCTGCCCTCCGACCTCTTGGACGAGTATGCCCGGGTCGGTGGTCGGGCCGGCTACAGCAGGGCGGCGCGGACGCTGCTCAAGGCGCTTCCGAGCTTCGTCGCGGCCCGCGCCCGGTATCGGTCTGTCACCGCGCCGGTCACGCTGGTCTGGGGCGACAAGGATTGGGCGAATCCGCAGGACCGCGCCGGGGTCGCGGCGGCCCTCCCCTCGCCCGAAATCATCACTCTCGAGCGGACGGGGCATTTCAGCGCCCTGGAGCGTCCGGAGGCCTGGGCCGACATCATCCTCGCCCGCACAGTGAAGCCGAAGCTCTCGGCCGTCAGTTGAGGGGCGGCCCTACATCCCCCTGAGAAGCGAGGATCGACACCATGCCTGAACAGATCACTTCGACCCGCATCACCGTCGAGCACGTGACGCTGCGGTCCCAGAAAACCTTCGAGGCGGTGCGCGCCGCCCTGGAGGCGGCGGTGCCGCCCCTCGACCACGCCTATGCCGGGCTGCTGCGCGACGGAAAGGTGGAGGCGGCGCGCGATCTCCTCGAACGGCAGGCGCCGCTCTCGATCTTCGGCGCCCGCGACCACGGCGGCCTGCTCCTCACCGCCGGGCTGAGCTGCAAGGCCGTCCAGTACGACATCGGCAATCCGCTGACGGCCGCGCGGATGACCCGGCACGCCCTCTCCGCCGCCCTCTACGCGCCGATCCGGGTGCTCCTGCGCGAGGATGAAGAGGGCGGCGTCGCGTTCGAGTACGACCGCCCGGCCACCACCTTCGGACAGTTCAGCAATCGGGAGGTCGACGCCGTCGCAGCTGACTTGGACGATCAGCTCCGGGGCGTGCTCGCCGCCGCAGCTTGAGGTCAAACGAGGAGCGGACGGTCTGCTTACCGACAACCGTGTTTGTTGCGCTTGCGTCCACGAAAACGGCCGAGAAGCAGACAATCCGAAGCTCCGAGTAGGGTCGTAAGCAGCGGTTCGAGCCCATGGGCCGAGAGCCAGCTCCTGCCACAAAACGTTTGCGTGCCCCAGAATTTGATTTCCCCACAGAGTTTCTGCATGCGTTTAAGTCGCTGGAAAACGGTCGTTTTCTGCACATGGGGGCGAAAGGTGGAATGGCTGCTCGGGGTGGTCTTCCGCTGGTCTGCTTTCGGGCGACAAGATAGAGAAGCAGACGTGGCGGCCCCGCCCGGTTTCGTCCCGCGGACGAGAGCTATTGAGGATAGGATCGGCCTCTTGCTCAGCCAATCGGAAGCCGATCCCATCGTCAGCTTTGAGTTGGACCAAGCACGTCAGCGAGCATACCGCGTGAAGACGTAGTCACGATCCTTCACCCGCGCTTCATGGCAAGCGAAGCAGGTCTGATGTTGGGCCTCATCGACCGGTTTGCCGTCAATGAAGCGTCCGAAGCCCCAGCCACCGGTATCGGGATAGCGCTTCGTGTCCTTGACCATGACCTGCACCGTTGTTGCTCGCCCCGGGATGGTCGCAGACTCGAAATCCGACGATTGAACGCGTTCCCATGCGAGTTTCACCAGAATGGTTCCGTCCGGAAATGGCGACGTCCCGGCGCTGTAAGCCTTGACGGCAACCTCGTTCCCGACAACGGCGCGCAACTCGTTCAGCGGTGCGTCTTCCAGCGCTGGCGCAATGAGTTGCCACGCACGGTAGCCGTCGGGGATCGTCGCCCCGTAGATCGGCGAAGCGGGCTTGTCTGAAGATTGCGCAACCCCTGACGCCGCTATGATCGAGCCAGCCAGCGCGAGCACTCCGGTAGAGATGGCAAAGGCCGCCCGGCGATCAGAAGCCATCGACGTCGATCACCGCCTGCGCAAAAGCACCCGGTGCCTCTTGTGGGAGGTTGTGTCCGATACCGCCACTCACGAGGCGATGCTCATATCGACCCGAGAATTTCTTGGCGTAAGCAGACGGCTCGGGGTGGGGGGCACCGTTGGCGTCGCCTTCCATCGTGATCGTGGGGCTAGAGATGGTTGGGAAAGCCGCCAGCTTGCGCTCGATCTCGTCGTAGCGGGCTTCGCCCTCCGCCAGCTTCAGTCGCCAGCGGTAGTTATGGATCGAGATCGCCACGTGATCGGGGTTCTCGAACGCCGGTGCCGACCGCGCAAAGGTCGCGTCGTCGAAGCGCCATTGCGGGGATGCCAGTTGCCAGATCAGCCGGACGAAGTCGCGGGTGTAGAGACCATACCCTTCCCGGCCACGCTCGGTCGCGAAGTAATACTGATACCACCATTGCAGTTCGGCCTTTGGTGGCAACGGCATCGCGTTCGCAGCTTGGCTCCCGATCAGGTAGCCACTGACCGAGACCAATCCCTTGCAGCGTTCCGGCCAGAGGGCAGCGAGGATGCAAGCCGTACGCGCGCCCCAATCGTAGCCGGCGACAATCGCCTTTTCGATGTTCAACGCATCGAGGAAGTTCTTCGCGTCAACCGCCAGAGCGGCTTGCTGGCCGTTGCGCGGAGTCGACTCCGACAGAAATCGCGTCGCGCCGTAGCCGCGGAGATACGGGATGACGACCCGGTATCCCGCCGCCGCCAGAACGGGAGCGACATCGACATAGCTGTAGATGTCATAGGGCCAGCCGTGCAGAAGGAGGACAGACTTTCCGTCCGCAGGACCTGCCTCTGCATAAGCAATATTCAGGTCTCCCGCTTGAACTTGCTTTAGAGATCCGAACGAGCCGCCTGAACCCGTCGACGTATCCTGAGCCTTGCTGGAAGACCCTTCTGCCAAGGCCCGTGCACTAGAAAGCAGGGTCAGTCCCGGCCCGGCGAGGCTTGCAGCACCCGCCAGCAACGTTCGGCGATCCCATAACGTAGATTCAGACATGCAAGTACCTCCGCATTTTAGGTTGTCATGGAGGACTAGTTAAAAAACCGGCTAAATTAGACGCGACGGTTCAGAGTAAGAAGCCGCCATCAATGGTGAGGCTCGCGCCGGTGATGTAGCCAGCCTCGCTGCGTGCAAGGTATGAGACGAGCCCGGCGATTTCCGCAGGATCGGCGATCCGCTTCATCGGGCTCCGCTCAGCAAGCGTGTCCACCAAGTCTGCTGTGATGTCGGTTACGGTCGGACCAGGTTGGATGTTGTTGACCGTGATCCGCCGGGGCGCGAGATCGAGAGCAATGCCCTTCACCATCGCGGCGACGGCAGCTTTCGTGAATTGGTAGACGCTGGCCCCAGCATGGCCCGTCCTGACGGCCGTATTGCTTCCGATCGTGATGACCCGGCCACCTTCGGCTAGATACGGGACGGCCGCCTGGATTGATAGAAAGACGCCACGAACATTGATCGCGAGCATCTGATCGAGGTCATCCAGCGAGACGGCGTCGATCGCTCCGAGTTTAAAGATTCCGGCATTCACGACGACAATGTCGATCGTCCCGAAGCGCTCGATGGCCTGAGCTACAGCCGACCAAATTGCTGCCGGATCGGAGCTATCAGCTCGTATTGCCAAGGCTTCTCCGCCTTTGGCTGCGACCTCTTCCACGACTTTGTACGCTTTGTCGGCTCGCGAGACGTAGGTGAAGGCGACGGCATAGCCGTCCGATACCAATCGCCGAACAGCGGCGGCGCCGATACCACGCGATCCGCCATAAACGAGTGCAGTTCGCTTTGAATTCGAAGGACGTGTCACATGAGGTGTCATAACGGCATCGCTTTCTGGAACGATTGGTCAAAAATAGGGCAAAAAAAGGGGCGGCCTATCTAAGCGCGCGTAGAGTAGTCCTTCCCAACGCCTCCAGCCGCGGATGATCTGCGCCGCTTCGTGCGGCGATGCGGATGCCTGCGAAAGAGGCGTAGAGAAAATCGACGATCTCGTTAGCTTGCAGGTCGGGCGAAACGTCTCCGTCAGCCTGTGCTTCCTGTATGCGCGCGACCATCGCCGTTCGCAGCACATGGTCCGCTGCGACCTTGATGGCGTCCAATTCCGGCTTGGTCTGTCCGAACTCGCAGGCAGAACTCACGCCTAGACAGGGCGAACGAGGATCGGCCACGACCCGATCGATCATGGCGCGAATTCCGTCGAAAGCTCTGTCCTGCCCCCGCAGTGCAGTAACGTGACCATGGCCTTCGAGCTGGCAGTATCGACGGAGCGTGGCCTGATAGAGCCGCCACTTGTCCCCGAACGTATCGTACAGGCTCTGACGGCCGATCTTCATCGCATCCAGCAACATCTCGGCCGAGGTGCCCTCGTATCCGTGTTCACGGAAAACGCCCATCGCCGCATCGAGCGCGATCTCCGTATCGAATGCCTTCGGCCTTGCCATTCGCTGTGTTTAGGCTGTTTTGGAACGATCAGTCAAGTTGCTTCTTTGGGGGCGTTCCAGCAGTCTGCAGCCATCGGCCGTCTGCCGGTCGAAGAACGGGACTGACCAACTTCCGCTTTGGGGAGACGCTGTTGGGCCACGAGATGACCGAGTTGGGTCCGGGAGCGGCTGTTAGCTCGTGTGCGGAAAGCGGTCGTTTTCTGCACTGATCCTCCCCCGGTTTCACGGACACCTCTGATACGCTCCGTGCGGGCGGGTAAGGTGTTTGATGGCCAAGACGCGACCGCTCAAGTTTCAAACACTTGGCGCTGCCGGAACCGGCCAGCTTACGGTGATGCAGTGTTGTGGGTGGTGCCGGTTTGGTCGGGCCACCGGTCTGGGGGAAACGAGTCCCTGTCAGCCGCAGCGGCGGCCAGCGAACTGTCAGGCGGGGCGACGAAGGGGCGTCGGTCAACGCGTTTTGTGCTCCCCCCGCGGCCGGTCAAGGGGCCGCGATGTGTAGGTCCATCCGGATGAACACGGGTCCGGGGCGGCGGCAGGTCAGGGGGCGTCAGTCCGGTTGGGCGGCAGGGCCGTGTGGGCGTCGTGGGGCGGCGGGTCGGCACAGCCGGCGGGCGGCGGCGGGGTGTCGGCTGCACGTCTGGTCGGCGGTCTGTCAGGCTGGTGGATGCCGGCGGCCGGCGGCGTGTGGCCTGTGGCGGATGGATGGCCGCTTCCTCATCCTCTCGTCCGCCGGGTGATTTTGGAACGTCATGTAGTGGTGGCGACAGCCGCGAAACATCACCTCGCCCCGGCTCCCTTCGCAGGGATGCGCCGATGTGTTCTCTCGGCCGCGCCTCCTCCGACGACCGTGACGGGCTCGGGCACCTCGATCAACGCAGGGGATGCTGGTCTGCGTCCCTTGACCACGCCTGCCCGGATGGGAACAAACGCTGAACCGCGAAGCAGGTGGCGCCGCGCGTGGGCGGCCTGCAGGGGATGTGGTCTCAGCTCGACGCCGATGCGCAAGATCATCCACATCGACATGGATGCGTTCTACGCCTCCGTCGAGCAGCGCGACGACCCGAGCTTGCGTGATCGTCCGCTCGCGGTGGGTGGTTCGCGGGAGCGCGGCGTCGTGATGGCGGCGAGCTACGAGGCGAGGGCCTTCGGTGTGCGCTCGGCCATGCCCTCGGCCACCGCGCGCCGCCTCTGCCCCGACCTCGTGTTCGTGCGCCCACGCTTTGAGGCCTACAAGGCCGTTTCGTCCGAGATTCGCGTCGTGTTCGAGGCGCACACGCCCATCATCGAGCCGGTCGCGCTCGACGAGGCCTATCTCGACGTCACCGAGAACCTGAAGGGCTTGCCGACCGCGACCGAGGTTGCAAGGGACATCCGCGCCACGATCCTCGTGCGAACGGGGCTCGTTGCCTCGGCGGGCGTGTCCTACAACAAGTTCCTCGCGAAGGTGGCATCCGACCACAGGAAGCCAGACGCGCTCTTCGTCATCACGCCAGCGATGGGGCCGGGCTTCGTCGAGACCCTGCCGATTGGTCAGTTCCGCGGCGTCGGACCAGCGACCGAAGCGAAGATGCGGCGCCTGGGCATCCACACCGGTGCCGATCTCAAGGCACGCTCGCTCGATGAACTGCGGGCGGCGTTCGGCAGCGCGGCCGACCATTATCACTCAGTGGCACGTGGCATCGACGAGCGGCCGGTGCGGGCGCACCGGGAGCGCAAATCGATCGGCGCGGAGACGACGTTCTCGCAGGACACGAGCGAGTACGCGGTGCTGGCCGAACGTCTGCAGCCATGCCTCGACAAGGTGTGGGCGGTGGCCACCGCGAAGGCGGTGGTGGCCCGCACCGTGACGCTGAAGCTGAAGTTCTCAGACTTTACCCAGATCACCCGGGCGCGCTCGCTGCCGGTCGCGCTAGCGGACCGCGCGACGCTGGAGGGGGTCAGCCTCGGCCTGCTGCGCGAGGCGTTTCCCTTGCGCCGGAGCGTGCGGCTGATCGGTGCGGCGCTCTCGTCGCTGCAGGGGCCGTTCGGTGATGACGAAGCACGGCAGCTCGATCTCTCCTTGTGAGGGAGATCGGACAGCCAACGTGCCGGCGCGCGACGAGGCTGGTGATGTCTGTCGCGGACCTGACGGCACGGAACAAGGTGGGGGCGAACTCCTGACCCTGTCCGGACTTTAATCGGCGGCGCCTCGAATGGCCGCCTGATGCCTGCACGGGTCGATCCATGCTACTCGGCCTGATGCCACAAACTGCCTGAGGCTGGATGGCCAGCGTAAGTGCCCGGAATGTTTCAGATGTATGTCGAGGCAAGTGCCGGCGACCCTTCGAGTGCGTGGGCGAGCACTTCCAGACCGTGCGTGATCTGCTGCCGGGTTGAGGGGCCGCCGAGACAGAGGCGCACCGCCTCCGGCGGTGTCCCTGCCACGCAGAAGGGATCGCTGCCGACCACGCCAAGCCCCGCCGACCGCCCCTGGCTGGCGAAGGCCGAGCGTGTCCAGCCATCCGGCAGCGTGATCCAGACGTGGAAGCCGTGCGGATCGGCGGTGTAGGTCTCGGCCGGAAGAAGCGAGGCCACGATGCGCTGGCGCGCGGCCGATTCCTCACGGACGAACTGCACGATGGCTTCCGCCGTGCCGTCCACGATCCAGCGCGTCGCGAGAGCGGTCGAGATTGGCGAGGCCATGACGGTCGCGGCTCGCAGCGCACCCGCGACCGGCAGGGTGGACCGGGCGCTCGGGGCGACGAGGAAGGCGAGGCGAAGGCCGGCGCCCAGGCACTTGGCCACCCCTGCCACGTAGTAGGTGATCTCCGGCGCGAGTTCGGCGAAGCTCGGCGGCGGTGCCGGGCAGATGCGCGCGTAGGCGTCGTCTTCGATGATGCTGACCGCGTAGCGCCGCGCCACCGCGATGATGGCCTCCCGCCGCGTGCGGGAGAGGGTCGCGGTGGTCGGGTTCTGCAGCAGCGGGTTCAGGTAGATCGCCTTCGGCGCGACCTTGGTGCAGGCGGCCGCGAAAGCGTCGGGGTCGACCCCGTGCCGGTCCATGGGAAGGTCGACGAGGCGCAAGCCCAGATGCGCCGCGAGCGCGCGGATGCCCGGGTAGGTGATGCGCTCGGCGCAGATGGTGTCACCGGGGCGGGCGACCTGACCGAGCACGCTGAACAGGGCGCTGTGGGCGCCAGGGCAGATCAGCAGCCGCTCCCGGTTCGTGTCGACTCCGCGGCCCTTCAGCCATTTCAGCGCCGCCTCCTTGTCGGCGTCGGTCCCGCCGAAGCCCTGGTAGCGCATAAGATTGGCAAGATCGCCGGACAGCTCCGAAAACGATGCCTGCATGCGGGCCTGCAGGGCAGGCGCGTCGGGCTCGGGCGGCAGGTTCATGGTGAAGTCGACCGGCCCCACCCGTGGCGCACCGGCGGCGCCTGAACGGGAAGGAAGGGCCGGATCGACCACGAAGGTGCCCTGGCCGACACGACCCTCGATCAGGCCGCGCTTGTGCGCCTCGACATACCCGCGGGACACCGTCGTGAAGTTCAGGTCGAGCGCATCGGCCAGCGCCCGCTGGGTCGGCAGGCGCGTGCCGGGCGTCAGGCGCCCAGTCCGGATATCGTCCGCCAGGGCCTCCGCGATGGCCAGATAATGCGGTTTGCCCCAGCGCTTGAGGTCCGGCGTCCAGTGCCCGGCCGTGACCTCATGAGGGCTCGTCGTCCCTCCTCTCTTCGTCGCCTTCATCCGCTCCGCGCCTGCACCATCAATATGCGATCAATGTTCGATTGTATGGCTAGCAAGCGCCATGCCGCAACGATGCCTCGGAAGTAGCGCTCGCGCAATCCATACAATACCAGCAATCGCCGCGCCTCGAACGTGCCTTTCGTGGTCACGAAACGCGCACGAATTGCTTCCAAAACGAGCGCCGGCCGAATTGATGCGTGACAGCGAGGCTCGGATTATTGATCGTGTAATTGTATGCATATTGCTTCGGCAAATTGACCGACACATTGATCGGCAGACTTCTGGCACGCCGCTTGCGCTGATGGTCCAGTGACCGCTTGAAGCCAGGCTTCCGCGGTCCAATCCATCGAGGAGTGAGATCCATGCCTGCCGTGAACCGCGAACATAACAAGAAGGGCGACTTCCTGGTCGACTACGAGGAGAAGGTCTTCGAGGACGTGAAGGCGGAGTCGGGCCAGAAGGCGCTCGTCACCTTCCACACCGTCGCGTTCGAGGGCTCGATCGGCCTCGTGAACCTGCTCCAGGCCACCCGCCTGCAGCGCAAAGGCTTCGACACCTCGATCCTGCTCTACGGCCCCGGCATCACGCTCGGCGTCCAGCGCGGATTCCCGCGGCTCGGCGACGAGGCGTTTCCCGGCCACCTCAACTTCAACAACCAGCTGGAGAAATTCATGGCCGAGGGCGGCAAGGTCTATGCCTGCCGGTTCTCGACCCAGGCGCTCTACGGCCACGGCGAAGCCGCCTTCATCGAGGGCATCCGCATGATCAACCCTCTCGACGTGCTCGACTGCATCCTCCTGCACAAGCGCGACAACGCGGTGATCCTCGACACCTGGACCGTCTGACGCGCGCGCATCGCATCTGGCGGCCGCGCACGACGCGGCCGCCGTCGCAGCCGGAGGATCACCCATGTCAGAGAACCGGATCGTGCGGGCTGCCGCCGTCCAGATCGCGCCGGACCTCGACCGGCCGGACGGCACCCTAGAGCGCGTGCTCAACGCCATCGACGAAGCTGCCGGCAAAGGCGCGCGCTTCATGGTCTTCCCCGAGACCTTCCTGCCCTACTACCCGTACTTCTCGTTCGTGCTGCCGCCCGCGATGCAGGGGGCGGAGCACCTCAAGCTCTACGAGCGCGCGGTCACCGTGCCGGGCCCGGTCACGCAGGCGGTCGCGGCGGCAGCCCGCCGTCACGGCGCGGTCATCGTGCTCGGCGTCAACGAGCGCGACCACGGCTCGCTCTACAACGCGCAGCTGATCTTCGACGCCGATGGGTCGCTCAAGCTGAAGCGCCGCAAGATCACCCCAACCTACCACGAGCGGATGATCTGGGGTCAGGGCGACGGCGCCGGGCTCGACGTGGTCGAGACCGCGGCCGGCCGCGTCGGCGCGCTGGCCTGCTGGGAGCATTACAATCCGCTCGCCCGCTACGCGCTCATGGCGCGTCACGAGGAGATCCACGCGGCGCAGTTTCCGGGTTCCCTCGTTGGCCAAATCTTCGCCGACCAGATGGAGGTGACGATCCGCCACCACGCCCTGGAGGCGGCCTGCTTCGTGGTCAACGCCACCGGCTGGTTGACGGACGCCCAGGTGGCGCAGGTCTGCCCGGACGAGCGCCTGCGCGGCGCCTGCCGCGGCGGTAACTGCACCGCCATCGTCTCGCCCGAAGGCAAGCACCTCGCCGCCCCCCTCGGACCCGGCGAGGGCATCCTGATCGCCGACATGGACCTCGCGCTCGTGACCAAGCGCAAGCGGATGATGGACTCGGTCGGCCACTACGCTCGGCCCGAACTCCTTAGCCTCCTCCACGACGACCGTCCGGCCTCATTCGTGCACCAGCCGGTCCGTTCAACGTCCGATTCCCGGAGCCTCGACCATGAGCAGCAGCCCGCTTCTGACGAACCAACCCTCGTGTCCGCCGGTCGTGGCGGGCTTGGTCGGGATGCCGACGGAGCGCCTGATCAACGCGTTGCAGTCCTACGGCGTTAGGCTGGCCGACAGCCGCGCGGGGGCCCCGAGCCGCCGCGGCGGAGCCGGACCCTCCGATCATAAGGCGATGACCATCGCGGGCCGCACCGTGATGGTGCCGGTGCACACCGAGACCGCCTTCGCCTCGCCTTTCCTCGTGCGCCGCCCGGACGCCGACGGGGTCTCGGTGATCGAGCACGACGGCGTGGTGATCGGGCAGGCGACCTTCCCCGGTAAGCCGCGCTTCTACGCCCTCTCGACCTTCGACGGCGTGCCCTACTCGAAGATCGCCGTGCTGCACGGGCGGGACGTGCTCGCCACTACGGTGCTGCAGACCTGCATCCGCTATCAGAGCCGCGCCAAGACCTGCCAGTTCTGCTCCATCGGCCAGTCGCTGGCGGCCGGCCGCACGGTCGCGCACAAGACGCCCGAGCAACTCGCCGAGGTCGCCCGTGCCGCCGTGCTCCTCGACGGCGTCAAGCACATGGTGATGACCACCGGCACGCCGAATGCCACCGACCGCGGCGCGGCGGTGCTGTGCGAGAGCGCGTTTGCCGTGAAGGCGGCGGTCGATCTGCCGATCCAGGCCCAATGCGAGCCGCCCGACGACGACCGCTGGTTCGAGCGGATGAAGGCGTCCGGCATCGATGCGCTCGGGATGCATCTGGAGGCCGTGACGCCCGAAGTGCGCGCCCGGATCATGCCCGGCAAGGCCAGCGTGCCGTTGGAACGCTACGACGCGGCGTTCGCCGCCGCCGTGCCGGTCTTCGGTCGCGGCCAGGTCTCGACCTACATCCTGGCGGGCCTCGGCGACACGCCGGAGGCGATCCTCGCGATGGCCGAGCGGCTGATCGGGATGGGCGTCTACCCCTTCGTCGTGCCGTTCGTGCCGATCTCGGGCACGCCGCTGGAGAGTCACCCGGCACCGGGCCCGGACTTCATGCACGCCATCCTGAAGCCGCTCGCCGACATGCTGGCGCAAGCGAACCTGCGCTCGGCCGACATCAAGGCCGGCTGCGGGCGCTGCGGTGCCTGCTCGGCCCTCTCCACCTACGAGCGCGCGGGGTTGGCAGCATGATATTCGACCCCGTCCCGCCCTATCGGCCGAGCCACTTCCGCGTGAAGTTCGCGGTCGCGCCCTGGGAGCGGCGCGCCTGCGCGGCGCTTCGCCGGCAGGTGTTCTGCACCGAGCAGGGCATCTTCACCGACGACGACCGCGACGCCGTCGACGCGCATGCCATCCCGATCTGCGCCCTTTCGACGATGGGCGGCGAAGCCGACGGCGTCGTCGGCACCGTGCGCATCCACGAGGTCGCGGAGCGGCCCGGCGAGTGGTGGGGCTCGCGGCTCGCCGTCGCCAGGGCCTTCCGCGGCACGGCCGCCCTCGGGGCCGGCCTCATCCAGGTCGCGGTCGCCTCGGCCCATGCCCGAGGCTGCATCCGCTTCCTCGCCCACGTGCAGGAGCGGAACGTGCCGCTGTTCGAGGCCCTGCACTGGGCACGCCTCGACGCCGTCGACCTTCATGGGCGGGCGCATCACCTGATGCAGGCGGATCTGTCCGCCTACCCGCCGATGCACGACCCCGAGCACGGGCTCGTCACCTTCCGCAGGGCAGCGTGATGACGGCCGCCGTCGACATCCAGGCGCTCGCCCGTCAGATCCAGGACGCGCGAGGCGTCGCGCACAAGCGCGATATCGACGCCGTGGTGGCACGGCTGGGGCTCGGCAGCCGGCACGCCGCAGTTCCGGTCGGCGACGACTGTGCCGCCATTCCCGACGGCGACGGCCACCTGCTGCTGGCCATCGAGGGATTCCTGGGCAGCTTCGTCGCCGCCGACCCGTACTTCGCGGGCTATTGCGGCATCATGGTCAACCTCAGCGACGTGGCCGCCATGGGCGGGCACCCGCTCGCGGTGGTCGATGCACTCTGGAGCCGGGACGCGGCTGAGGCGGACGCGATCCTGGCCGGCCTCTCCGACGCGGCCGCGCTCTACGGCGTGCCGGTCGTCGGCGGCCACACCAACAGGCGCGCCGATGCCGGCAACCTCGCGGTCGCCGTGCTCGGTCGGGCGGGGCCGCGCCTGCTGACGAGCTTCGATGCGACGCCTGGCGACGACCTCGTCGCCGCCATCGACCTGCGCGGTCGCTTTCGCGAGCCGCATCCCTACTGGGACGCCTCCACCGGCGCGCCGGGTGAGCGGCTGCGCGGCGACCTCGCGCTGCTGCCCGGGCTCGCTGAGGACGGCCTGTGTCGGGCCGCCAAGGACATCAGCATGGCGGGCGTCGTCGGCACGGCGCTGATGCTTCTCGAATGTTCGAACGTCGGCGGCGTCATCGACCTCGACGCGATCCCGAGGCCCGAGCCCGTTCCCCTCGCGCGCTGGCTGACGGCCTTCCCGAGCTTCGGTTACCTCCTCAGCGTCCACCCTGACCGCACGCCAGCCGTATGCGCGCGCTTCGCGGAACGCGGCATCACAGCCGCATCGATCGGCCGGCTCGATGCGAGCCGGGTCGCCCGGGTGTGCGATGCCGCCGGTGCGGAGGCCGTGGTCTGGGACTTCGTTGCCAACCCGCTCATCGGCTGCGGGAAGGATGGCGGGCACGCATCATGACGGGCCTTCGCATCGCCATCCTGACGCACTCCATCAACCCGCGCGGCGGCGTCGCCCACTGCCTCGCGCTCGCCGAGGCCTTGTGCGCCCTCGGGCACGAGGCGGTGGTGCATGCGCCTGATCCTGGCGGCCGCGGCTTCTTCCGGAACGCGGATTGCCCAACCGTGTCGGTGGTCGCTCAATCGGTCGGCGGTTCCACCGTTGACCTCGTGCGGGCCCGCATCAACGACTACCTGCGCCATTTCTCGACGCCGGCGGCCTGCGACTTCGACGTCTTCCACGCCCATGACGGTATTGGCGGCAATGCCCTCGCGACCCTGAAGCACCGTCGCCTGATCCCGGGTTTCGTGCGAACGGTCCATCACGTCGACCGCTTCTCCGATCCGCAGTTGGCAGAGTGGCAAGACCGCTCGATCCGCGAGGCCGCGCGCCTGCTCTGCGTCAGCCGTACCTGGGCCGACTGGATCCGGGACGACTTCGGGGCCGAGGCCGACGTCGTCGGGAACGGGGTAGACCTCTCGTTCTATCGCAATGAACCAACAGAGGCGGACACGGCTGTGCGGGAGCGCTGGGGCCTCGATCGGGGGCCGGTGATCCTCAGCGTCGGCGGCTTCGAGGAGCGCAAGAACACGCTGGGCATCATCGAGTCCTTCGTCCGGTTGCGCGCGCGCCACCCCCAGGCGCAGCTCGTCGTCGCCGGTGGCGCCTCGCTCCTCGACCACACCGCCTACCATACGCGGTGCCGCGCAGCCCTGGCATCGGCGAACCTGACGGTCGGGCGGGGCTCGGCGGTCATCGAGACGGGCCCTTTCCCGCAGGCCGACATGCCCGCCCTCTATCGGGTCGCCGACATGCTGGCCTTCCCGTCCTGGATGGAGGGCTTCGGCCTCTGCGTGCTGGAAGCGATGGCCTGCGGCACGCCCGCCATCGTGTCCCGGCAGCCACCCTTCACCGAGTACCTGGCGGCAACGGACGCGCTCTTCGTCGATCCAGCAGACCCATGCGCCATCGCCGACGCCATGGCGGCGGCCCTTGTCTCGCAGGCTCGCGACCGGTTGAGGGCGGCGGGCCTCGTGCGGGCTTCCGCCCATTCGTGGCGGGCCTGCGCGGGACGCCACCTCGATACCTACGCGGCCTGCGCCCGCACCCGACAGGAGTTGATCCATGCCTGAGATGCGTTTCCACGTCCGTTGGCCCGACGGCCGGCAAGAGGCCTGCTACTCGCCCTCCCTCGTCGTGAAGGACTTCCTCACCCCGGGGGAAAGCTACGCCCTCGACGACTTCGTCGAGAAGTCCCGAACGGCCCTCAACATCGCGAGCGAGCGGGTGCGCGAGAAGTACGGCTTCGCGTGCTCGTCCGCGATGGACCAACTCGCCCGGATCGAGGCCGCCGCGAAGCGGCAAGCGCCCGGTGGCCGAGTCACCGTCGAGTCCTTCGAATCCTGAGCCGACGCCCCTTCCGGACCCTCGCGGAGCCTGAGCCATGCCCCCCAAGACCCGTCACGTCCCCGTCGCCGTCGTCGGCGGTGGCCAAGCCGGCCTCTCGGTCAGCTACCACCTCAAGCAGCGCGGCATCGAGCACCTCGTCTTCGAGAAGAACACCGCCGCGCACACCTGGGCGACGCAGCGCTGGGACACCTTCTGCCTTGTCACGCCGAACTGGCAGTGCGACCTGCCCGGCCACCCCTACGATGGGCCAGACCCCGACGGGTTCATGAAGAAGGACGAGATCGTCGCCTACCTGAAGGCCTTCGTCGCCAAGGTGAACCCGCCGATCCGCGAGGGTGTGGCGGTCACACGCGTCGAGCGGCGCCAGGATGGCACCTTCTCGGTCCAGACCTCGGAGGGCGACTTTACCGCGGATGAGGTCGTCGTCGCCTCCGGTGGCTACCACACGCCGATCATCCCGCGCATGGCCGAGCGACTGCCGGGCTCGATCACGCAGATCCACTCGAACCAGTACCGCAACCCGGGACAGCTGCCCGAGGGCGAGGTGCTGGTGGTGGGCTCGGGCCAGTCGGGCGCGCAGATCGCCGAGGATCTGCACCTCGCCGGCCGCAAGGTGCACTTGGCGGTCGGCGACGCGCCCCGCTGCGCCCGTTTCTATCGCGGTCGCGACGTCGTCACCTGGCTCGCCGACATGGGCTACTACGAGATGACCGTCGACAAACATCCGCTGCGCGACGGCGTCCGCGATAACACCAACCACTACGTGACCGGCCGCGACGGCGGTCGCGACATCGACCTGCGCCGCTTCGCCATTGAGGGCATGAAGCTCTACGGCCTGATGGAGGACTACGAAGACGGCAGCTTGCGTTTCCGGGACGACCTCAAACGCTCATTGGACTCGGCCGACCGAACCTACAACGGCATCAACGCTGCCATCGACAAATACATCGTTGATAATGGCATCGAGGCCCCGGCACAGGAGCACTACAGCCCAGTTTGGGTGCCGGGCGAACCAATCCTCAGCCTCCGGCTAGAGGGATCGGGCATCACGAGCGTCGTCTGGTGCATCGGCTTCACGCCGGATTTTCGCTGGCTCGACGCCTCGGTCTTCAACGGCGCGGGCAGCCCCAAGCACAAGCGCGGCGTCACGAGCGAGCCGGGCGTCTCCTTCATCGGCCTGCCCTGGCTGAACACCTGGGGATCAGGCCGCTTCGGCGCCGTCGGCCGCGACGCCGAGTACGTCGTGGGGGTGATCCAGAAGCGCCTCGGCACCGAGCGGCCCGCCCTGAAATTCGTGGTCTGACCCGGTCTCGCTCGGGCCCCTTCCATGGCGGCATCAATCCGGACCGCTCCGGTAGGTCGAAGCCTGTGCCGTTCATGCAACAAGATATCCCTTCGAGAGCCTCTGAAGCATTCACTAGTAGACTCTGTGATGTTACGGTGCAGAATATAAGCATTGATGGAAATACATACAGATTGTATGTATTTCCATGCAATCAAGACAATCAGACATAAAATCTCGCTCGCGCACCCTTGCCACCGATGCTTCTCGGTGAACGGACGCGGCTGGCCGATGTCCGAGAAGGAAACCGATGATGCTGAAGAAGTTCGCGACCGCGGCGGGAGCGTTCGCCGCCGTCACCCTGAGCGCGACCGCCTCGTACGCCCAGGCCACTACGATCCCCGGCGAGCAGGTCGGCCTTGCCGTCGGCGCGCCGCTGCCCGAGGGCATCTACGCCATCGACACCTTCATCTACCGCCGGAACGACACGCGGTTCTCGACCGATACGGCGATCAACGTGCCGGTCCTAGTCTGGTCGACGGGTTACAAGATCTTCGGCGCCAACATTCAGCCCCTACTAGCCCAGCCGACCGTGTTCGCGTTTCCCAACAACCCACCGGGCGTGCCGAACCGCGACTTCTCGGTCAACGTCGGCACTCTGGTTGGGTCGATCTTCGCCTGGGACCTGGGTGGAGGCTTCGGCGTCAGCTACCTCGCCGCAGTCCACCTGAACGACCTCAACGCAGGCCGCGCCCTGCCGCAATTCTCCTCCAACACCTATCGTCAGGGCTTCGCGGCCAGCTACACCGCCGATGGCTGGAACCTCACAGCCAACCTCACCCACAACTTCTATGACTCCCCGGGCCGGTTCGAGGGTGCCATCGGGCAGGCGATCGGCCCGCTCTACCTCGCCGACGCCCTCCTGCTCGATCTGACGGCGACCAAGAAGTTCGGCAAGTTCGAGATCGGCGCGGTGGCCTACGGGGTGACGGACCTACCGCTTGGCGGAGCGGACTTCGCCCGCGCCGCGGCGCAGGGTTACGCCCGGGCCGGACGCTTCGCGGTCGGCGGCTTGGTCGGCTACGATTTCGGGCCGTTCACCGCGCAACTCATGGTCGCCCGCGACGTCGCCGTCCGGACCAACGGCACCGAATCGACCGACGGCTTCATCCGCCTCATCGCCCCGCTCTACACCCCGCCGAAGGCCGCCGTGGTCGAGCCGGTCGCGCTGGTGCGGAAGTATTGACGACAGATGCCGCGGCCCCGGCTTCCTCTCGAAGGTAACGCCGGGAGCCCGACCGAGAACGGGGTGAACTTTTTCCCAAGGGTCCACTTCGACAGGGACTGGATGGCCAAGTCTCGACAGCTATCGCCGCCTGGTCCCGTCCTTTCTCAAAGGAGATGAGCGTTGAGTCTGCACATGAGGATAAAAGGGGTCAGTCAGCCCCTGAAGGATGATAGCTGCCATGTCCTGGGCATGCCGCATCTCTGCCCGAGCGGCCTTTCCGAGAACTGGCTCTGGAAGGAATTGGGGCACCGCCACTGGGGTTTGATCGCCAAGGCTTTCGGGAGAGCCGAGGCCGGATTCGGGCCGGCGGGCGAGCCGCCCGTCTACGCGGCGTTCCGGAGGATCTCCCTGCAGGGCGGCGACCTCGGTGGCGTTCGCGAGAACGACGCGCTGGACGTGCGCTCGATGGTGACGTACCTCTCGAAGACCCGGGTCATCAGCCGGCACTTTGCGACGTGCCGGGACCGGCTGGTTGCAGACGTAGAGATGACCTCCGTCTTTGTGAGGCGCCAAGCCGAGGGCGTGAACCGTTCCATCGCTCGGATAAGAATCGAGGACCGGGGGCACGCCATGCCCGCTTTCGCGGCCCTGCTCGGTCAGCCTTCCATCATCGAGCACGTCTTTTCGGGGGCTGTCGCGGCGCCGGACGAGTGCGAGCTCGGAACCCTGGTCGTCGAGCCATGTCCCCATCTGGACTTCAACGGGGCCGGCCTTTTGTACTTCAGCAGCTTCGTCGCAGCCGTAGATCGGGCCGAGTGGCGCTTCCTCGGAAAGCGATCATGCAACTACGCCACCCGTGTCCGTCGAGCTTTGTTCCACGCGAACGTCGAAATAGGTGACCGTCTCTCGGTGCGGATACTGGCTTCGGGCGACGAGGCGAGTTGTTGCCACCGTGCGCTCCTATCGACGGAGGATGGTAATTTGCTGGCGGAGATAGTAACACGCCGCGCCATGCCATAATGAGATACAAGAGACTATTGTCGTCACGCTGATTTTAGGCCGGATTTATGGCGATTAGGCAATGTCTATCCAGATTGCTGAGTATGTGATTGGCTCTTGGTTATCGCTAAATCCCGGCGCACTGTTGTCAAGTTCTGCTAATACGTCGATAGCGGACCTTCGCGTACGTAAAGTCAGATGCCCGCCGATGGCGCGTAGCCGACCAGTCGGCATGCTAACTCCTGACCTAGGCCGTGTGAGAACGCCGATGCGTCAGGCTTGGGTCGTTTGCGTGGAGCAGCGTGGCAGATCGAACTGGCGAGCTTCAGGCCCGGATGGCCGCCAGCAGCGGACCGACCCCGAAGATCTGGATCGTCCGCTTCATGTTGTAGGCCAGAACCTGCAAGCTCATCTCGGTCCTGACCTTCCCCAAGGTCCGGGTCAGGAAGTGGGTGGCGCCCATCCAGGCCTTCAGCGTGCCGAACGGGTGCTCCACGGTCTGGCGACGGATCTTCATCGCATCCGGCATCCGGTCGAGCCGCGCCTGCATCGCATCGAGCACGCCCTCGTGCACCCGGCGCTTGACCCGGCGCGTCTCCGTCGGCGTGCAGCGGGGCTTGAGCGCGCAGTCGAGACAGGCCGTCAGGTTGCGGTAGTGGTCCATCGCGTCGCCCTCGGCCCGGCGATCGGACCGGGTGGCCCCCTTGGTCAGGTGCTGGCCGGCGGGACAGGTGTAGTGGTCCCGTTCGGCATCGTAGACGAAGTCCTGTCCCGTGAAGAGGCCACGCTTGGCGTGGCCCGAGGTCAGGGTCTTGGGCACGCAGGGCAGCACCCCGGTGCCTTCGCAGGCCAGCACCTGCTCCCCGCTGAGGTAGCCCCGGTCGGCCAGCACCGTGAGCGTGGCGCATCCCGTCGCCGCCTGCGCCAGAAGATCCATCGGCGCGAGCTGCGCCCGGTCGCTGCCGACGTTGGTCACGGCGTGGGCCACGATCAGGTGATGCTCGGCATCGACCGCGGCCTGGACGTTATAGCCGACCATGCCGGTGCCCTTGCCGCTGGTCGCCATGGAGCGCGCGTCGGGATCGGTCAGCGAGACCTGGCCGTCGGGGGCGGCCTCGACCTGCCGACCCATCGCCTGGAGCGCCTGCATCTGCTCGCGCAGGCCCGCGATCTTCTCGTTGAGCCGCACCGTGCGCGCCTCGGCGATGTCGCTCGGCTCGCGGTCGGCCCGATCCAGCGCCGCAAGATAACGGCCGATGCTCGTCTCGACCTGCGCCAGCCGGGCTTCGACCTTGGCGGCGGTGAAGATCTTGTCGCGGTTGTTGACCGCCTTGAACTTGCTGCCGTCGATCGCGACGACGGCTTTGCCGAACAGGTTCAATCGACGGCACAGCACCACGAACTGCGCGCAAGCAGCCTGGATGGCCGGGCCGTTGTCCTTGCGGAAGTCGGCCAGCGTCTTGAAGTCGGGCATCAAGCGGCCGGTGAGCCAGATCAGCTCGACGTTGCGCTGGCTCTCGCGTTCGAGGCGCCGGCTCGACGGGATCCGGTTGAGATAGCCGTAGAGGTAAATCTTGAGCAGGGTCGCCGGATGGTAGGCTGGACGGCCCGTCGCCTCCGGCACCGCGCCCGCGAAGCCGAGCGCGTTCAGATCGAGCTCATCGACGAACACTTCGACGAGGCGAACCGGGTTGTCGGCGGTGATGTAATCGTCCAGGCAGTCGCGAAGGAGCGTGATCTGCTGACGATCCTCGCCTGCGATGAAGCGCTTCCTCCCGACCTCCCAAGATCGGAAATTACTCTACCAGATCAACGCGTTTTCACACAGCCTGGACCGCAAGCAGACATCTGGGTTGCTGTTTCACAGAGTCCGGATGGGGTCGAAAGCAGAACGTCTGCTTCCAGGCAAAGGGTTAATGACCGCTCGCGGCGCGACCCGGAACCAAGTGTATTCGACCAGCGCTCGTCCGTGCCGGGCGGGATGCCGCCGTCCGAAAGCGTTCGGTCAGACGCCCATTCGGCACGTGAGCTGGTGTCAGGGCGACTGCGGTCACCCAGTCCTGGCGAGAATAAGCTGGATCGTCTCGGCAGGCTGATCCCACATCGGGAAATGGCCGCACTGCTCGAACCAGTGAAGTTCCGCGGCCGGAAACGCCGCTTTGGCGCGTGCGGCCTGGCCGGTCAGGCAGAGCCGATCCTGCCGGCCCCAACCGATCGTGATCCGGTTCTCGGGAGCGGCAGCCGGTCCTTCCTGCTCGGGTCCGTGAGCGAGGTCCCCGACGAGCGCGTCGAAGGTCGGGGTCGCGGCAAAGCTCTTCAGCTCGGTTACGACGACGTTCGGATCGAGCGCCCAAGGTCGCGCCGAGAGCTGCGCCAAAAGCGCCGTCCGCGAGGCCGTGTTGCGGCTCAGAGTCGGCAAGGCAGGACGGAGCGCGCGGAGGAGGCGGACGGAGGCGCCGATCGTGACCTTGAAATAGCTGCGCTCCCAGCCACGCCAAAAGCCGCCCGGATCGAGCGCGACGACATTCCCCCCGCTACCACGCCGGGAAAGCTCGAGCACGATGCGGGCGCCCATGGAGCTTCCGACGAGATCGACGCCGGCAAGGCCGCTCTCGGTGATGAAGCGCTGCACGCTACCGACAAGGCCGGCGAAGGTGCCGCTATCAGGTTCAGGCGGGCTTGCACCATGTCCGGGCATGTCGATCGCGATCACCTCGCGCTCCGCGCTCAGGGCGTGGACAATCGGGCTCCACGAGCGCTGGCTTCCGCCTAGGCCGTGGATCAGGAGGAGCTTGCGGCCGCTGCCGCACCGAGTGGCGTTGATCATTAAGCGCCCTTACCGAGGTCCAACTAGTCCCAACGAGCAGCGGCCCTCGCAGGTCCGGGAGTCCGCTCGGGGATCGTCCAGGGCATCGGGAGGGCCCGCTATCTGTATACCCTCACGCCCGGGATGATGGGGAAGCGGCTGAAGCCGTACCGCGCTGTCGCGTCCGCTTTCGGGCACGCTTCTAGAGTGGGATTGCCCCGGTTTGGTGGACACCGAGAGCGCTTTCGCGTGAGGTGTTTTCCCAACGCCCAGGAGCCGTCCCCCTTACCCGGCCGAGTTTCGTCGCCAGATGGTCGAGCTGGTTCGCGCCGGCCGCGATCCGACCGATCTGGCCCGCGAGTTCGAGCCCTCCGCACAGGCCATCCGCAACTGGGTGTCCGAGGCCGACCGCAGTGAGGGCCGGCGGGCGACCAAGCTATCGACGGCCGATCCTGGCCTGACGACAGCCGAGCGCGACGAACTCGTCCGGCTGCGCCGTGAGAACCGGCAACTGAAGCTGGAGCGCGACATTCTCTCTCGCGCAACAGCCTGGTTTGCGCGGGAGACCGGGGTTCTGCCGTCGGGATCTTCCGGTTCATGAGCGCGAACCAGGCCGACTTCCCGATCACGGTCATGGCGCGCACGCGCGGCGTGTCGAAGGCCGGGTACTACGCCTGGGCCAGCCGGCAGCCCTCGGCGCGGGCCGTTGCCGACGCCGCGCTGCTGAAGCGGATCCGCACCGTCCATCTCGGTTCGCGCCAGACCTATGGTGCGCCGCGCGTCCACGCCGAACTGCGCGAGCAGGATGAGCGGCACTCTCGCAAACGCATCGCCCGGCTGATGCGTGAGGCCGGCCTTGTTGGAGCCAGTCACCGGCGCGGTGGCCCCATCACGACGCGGCGCGACCAAGAGGTGCGGCCCGCCCCCGATCTCCGTCGACCGCAACTTTGCGGCTCAGGCGCCGAACCGGCTCTGGGTGGCCGACATCACCTACGTGCCCACCGCGGCCGGCTTCCTCTACCTCGCGGTGGTGCTCGACGCCTTCAGCCGCCGGATCGTCGGCTGGGCCATGGCCAACCATCTGCGCTCGGAGTTGGTGCTGGACGCGCTTGAGATGGCCGTCACGCAGCGCAAGCCACGCGACGTGATCCATCACTCGGACCAGGGCTCCCAATACACGTCCCTGGCCTTCGGCAACCGATGCCGGGAGGCCGACGTCCGGCCCTCGATGGGCTCTGTCGGCGACGCCTACGACAACGCGATGGCCGAGAGCTTCTTCTCCACCCTCGAATGCGATCTGCTTGTCCGCCGCGCTTCCGCTCGCA
The DNA here is from genome assembly GCF_920984675.1 of Methylobacterium sp. Leaf118. Classification (GTDB taxonomy): domain Bacteria; phylum Pseudomonadota; class Alphaproteobacteria; order Rhizobiales; family Beijerinckiaceae; genus Methylobacterium. The sequence continues at coordinate 19,930 of NZ_CAKLBV010000001.1, read as the reverse complement.
GGCAGAGGCCCGGATGGCGGTCTTCCGCGACATCGAAGGCTTCGACAACCCGCTGCGCCGTCACTCAGCGCTCGGCTATCGATCACCCATCGTCTACGAGCAGGACACTGCCTCAGAGGCGGTAAAACCAGACCTACTCAGCCAAGTCCCCTGACCGTCCATAAAAACGGGGCAATCCCACTCCTCGGTGGGCATCGGTCTGTGGACGACGCGGAGCGGGGCGCAGGCGTTAAGTGATCCGGAGATCGTCAGGCTGGGTGCCGCGTAACAAGTGCCACCGACGTATTCCACCATGGACCGATCTGCATCGTTGTCCCGCTTGCCGCCACCTCGGAACACCGTGGCCGAGGCTCAAAGCGGTCACCTCTAACCTGCGATCCGCTCGGCGCCCGCTGTGGTGCCGAGAGAAAGAGGCTCGCGCGCGTCCTGTTCGCCCCAGGTGTCCAGCGCATCGGGGACGTTGCTGGCATAGCCAAGGGTACGTCATGCGCCAGCTCGGCTGCGTGCGCGCAGACTTTACCGCCAGCATGGAGAAGGCTGCCAGGGCGAAGCGATCCAGGTACGGCTCGAGCGGAGCCGCAACAAGCCGCCAGGGCTACGCGCCGGCGCTGTAGCCCCGGCCTCAGCCCGAGGCGCTAGCACACTGCTAAGTCATTGAAAATATTGGCGCACCCGACACGATTCGAACGTGTGACCTTTGCCTTCGGAGGGCAACGCTCTATCCAGCTGAGCTACGGGTGCTAAGCCGCCACGTCAGTAGCCCAATCGGCCCTACCGCGCAACGCCGCTGAGCGGGAGAAATGAAAATCCTGACCGCTCAAAGGGATGAACGCGTGGCCCTCCTCAGGCAACGGTCACCCGTTCGAATCGTGTCGGACTGCGCGGGTCCGTCGCAATGAGCGGGCGGCGATCGAGGAGAGTTCGGTTGCAGCGCGGAGGCGGCGCACGGCGTGTGCCGCTGATGTGCCGGTAGAGCGCCGTGCGCGTTCTGGATGGCAGATAGGCTCGGTCGCGGCGTGCCATCGCCGGAGCCCTGAAAGTTGGGCTTCCCCCGCACCAAACGCCACTCTGGCCGACGGGACTCGGCTTGGAGGTTGTGGGCGCGGAGCGAAACATGATGTCTTGGCAAGGCGACGATTTCCGGGGGCGCCTCGCATGATCCTCTACGCGCATTCCGTCCCGGGCCGACCGGAGGCGGAGTGGGAGCCGCTGCCGGATCATCTCGCCGCCGTCGCCGCGAGGGCCGCAGCCTTCGCGAGCCTTTTCGGCTGGGCCGAGACCGCCCGCGCCGCCGGGCTCCTGCACGACATCGGCAAAGCCTCGGCCGAGGTGCAAGCCTATCTGCACGGGCAGGGGCCGAGCCGCGACCATTCCACCGCCGGGGCGCGGGTGGGCGCGGCGCTCTACCCGACTCTGCTCGGACGGATGATCGCGGCGATCGTCGCGGGGCATCATGCCGGGCTGAGCGACGGCGCCGATCTCGATCGCCGGCTCGATCTGTCCCATCCAATTCCCGACTCTACGGCGTGGCCGTCCCAGGCCGGTCCGCTGCCGCCGGTCGCCGCGCTGCGGCCGACCCGGCAACCTGTCGCACCCTACGGATCTGGCTTTAGTTGGGCCTTCCGGACGCGGATGCTGTTCTCCTGCCTCGTCGATGCCGACTTCCTGGAGACGGAGCGCTTCTACGCGGGCGGAGCGGTCGCGCGGGGCGGATACCCTGATCTCGCCGTCCTGCGGGCGCGGCTGGAGGCGCATCTCGGCGCTCTTCGGGACAGGGCTGAACTGAGCCGGGTCAACGCCATCCGAGCGGAGGTGCTCGCGCATGTGCGGGCGCGGGCCGGCCTGCCACCGGGGCTGTTCACGCTCACCGTGCCGACAGGTGGCGGCAAGACCCTGGCCTCGCTCGCCTTCGCCCTCGATCATGCTGCGGCGCACGGCCTACGGCGCGTGATCCACGTCGCGCCCTTCACCGCGATCATCGAGCAAACGGCAGCCGTGTTCCGGCGGGCGCTCGGTGCGGATGCGGGCGTGCTGGAGCATCACGCGAGCTTCGATTGGGAAGCCCTGGATCGACAAGGCGGCGATACCGGCTTCGGGACGGATGGCGCCTCGCGCCTGCGCCGGGCCGCCGAGAACTGGGATGTGCCGGTGGTGGTCACGACGGCGGTGCAGTTCTTCGAGAGCCTGTTCGCCAACCGCACGTCGCGCGCGCGCAAGCTGCACAACATCGCCAGCAGCGTCGTCATCCTCGACGAGGCGCAGGCTTTACCGCTGCGTCTGCTTGGGCCCTGCCTGGCGGCGATCGAAGAACTGGCCGCCAATTACGGCACCAGCATCGTGCTCTGCACCGCGACCCAGCCGGCCCTGCGCCGCATCGATGGCTTCCCGAACGGTCTGCCGATCGACGACACGCGCGAACTCGCCCCCGATCCGCCGCGGCTCTACGCGGCCCTGCGGCGGGTGACGGTGGAGACGAAGGCCGACCCGGTCGAGGACGCCGTGATCGCCGCGCAGTTCGTTCAGGCCCCGCGGATGCTGTGCATCGTCAACAGCCGAGCGCATGCGGCAGCCGTCTTTGAGCGAATCCGCGATCTGCCGGGCGCCGTCCATCTCTCGACCCTCATGTGCCCGCGCCATCGCCGCGCCGTGCTCGAGGCGGCCCGCGAACGCCTGCGCATGGCCGAGGCGCCGGTGCGGATCGTCAGCACCTCGCTGATCGAGGCGGGCGTCGACATCGACTTGCCCGAGGTCTGGCGCGCCTGCGCCGGGCTCGACGCGGTGGCGCAGGCGGCCGGGCGCTGCAACCGAGAGGGACGTGGCGAGCGCGGACGGATGGTGGTATTCGAGCCGGCCGAACATCGGATGCCGCGCGACCTCGAGGCGTTCTGGCGCGCCGCCGCCCCGATCCTGCGGCGGGCGCAGGATCCGCTTGCGGCAGACACCATGCGCGACTACTTCCGCGAACTCTACTTCCGCAAGGGGGCGGAGGCGTTCGATAACGGGATCCTCGAAGGACAGGTCTGGCCGATCCTTCCGGAGATTGAGAAACGCGCGAGCACGGGTGCGTTTCCCTTCGGATCCATCGCTCGCACTTTTCGTCTCATCGATGCGGCGATGGAGCCGGTGATCGTGCCCTGGCGGGCCTCAACCGAGGACAACGAGGCCGAAGATCTGCTGGAGCGCATTGCGGCGATGGATCGACCGCTCGCCGCGGACCTGCGCCGCCTGCAGGGCTACATGGTGCCGATCCCGCCCAAGACGCGCGCAGCTTGGCTCGCCCGCGGCACCCTCGCACCCGTGCATCCGCAGACCGGCGACGCCCTGCTGCGCCTGACCGAACCCGACCTCTACGACGCCCGAACTGGGCTGCGCCTCGACGGCAGCCTCGACCGGGCGGCCGAGGACAACATCATTGGCTGACGGGCCGTTCGCTTCCGTCGCATCCGCGCCCGGTGAGAGGCGATGGCGGCGGGAAGACACTCCCCGCCGCAGAGATCTACGTCTGATCCTCGCCCCCGTGAGGGGACGAGGATCACTAGGCTGGAGTTGGCCCGGTTCGAGCTGTTTCGATCCGCGCCCCCGTGAGGGAGCGACGTGCGCAGCGAGCCGCCCGTGATGCGCAGCAGCTTGTTTCGATCCGCGCCCCCGTGAGGGAGCGACAGGGTTGGTCCTCTCAAGCCCCGGCCGGCTTCATCGTTTCGATCCGCGCCCCCGTGAGGGAGCGACCCCATGCTCATCTAGCAGACGATCCCGTTCCGCTAGTTTCGATCCGCGCCCCCGTGAGGGAGCGACCGCCGAGGTTTTCACCCGAGGTGCGATCGGACGTGTTTCGATCCGCGCCCCCGTGAGGGAGCGACCGCGATGGGGGCCGTTCAAGCTTCTGTCATGTGGTTTCGATCCGCGCCCCCGTGAGGGAGCGACCTGTCCACCGTGTTGAACACGGCGCCATAGCCCTCGTTTCGATCCGCGCCCCCGTGAGGGAGCGACACGATCCGAGGCCGGCCGGTCTGATGGCCACCGTGTTTCGATCCGCGCCCCCGTGAGGGAGCGACCGCTGGCGCTCGGCGCCCTCGTCTACCTCAACAAGTTTCGATCCGCGCCCCCGTGAGGGAGCGACCCGCAGCCCTTTCACGGCGATGCTCGGCGACTTTGTTTCGATCCGCGCCCCCGTGAGGGAGCGACCGCAGCCATCTTCACGATCAGCGACAAGCAGGAGTTTCGATCCGCGCCCCCGTGAGGGAGCGACAGCGGAAGCGCTCCTCCTTCAGGACCAGATCGGTGTTTCGATCCGCGCCCCCGTGAGGGAGCGACAGCCATCCGCATGGCAAGCGACGTGCTCGGGCAGTTTCGATCCGCGCCCCCGTGAGGGGGCGACCGAGGATCGGGTCAGGTTGGAGTTGATCAGCGCGTTTCGATCCGCGCCCCCGTGAGGGAGCGACGTGACGGCTCTCGGGGAAAGCCTCAAGGCCTTCGTGTTTCGATCCGCGCCCCCGTGAGGGAGCGACGCGGTCACCGGGCCGACGGGCCTGCCGCCCAGCGCGTTTCGATCCGCGCCCCCGTGAGGGAGCGACCGGAGGCGCTCCGCGTCTCGGATTGGCTGGCGAAGTTTCGATCCGCGCCCCCGTGAGGGAGCGACCGGCGCCTTGGACTCGTCGGCCGGCTTGTTCGGCGTTTCGATCCGCGCCCCCGTGAGGGAGCGACGACATCAGCCTTGTCCTTGAGGACGAGGCGATAGTTTCGATCCGCGCCCCCGTGAGGGAGCGACGCTGACGGTGCGGCCAAGCCCGATCTGCATAGCGTTTCGATCCGCGCCCCCGTGAGGGAGCGACCGCCGGCAGCCCGTTCACGGCTTGGCTATGAGCCTGTTTCGATCCGCGCCCCCGTGAGGGAGCGACACGCTCTTGCTGTGCTCGTCCAGAAGGTCGCGGAGTTTCGATCCGCGCCCCCGTGAGGGAGCGACCCGGCTTCGGGAAGGGCGGCTTTATCTCTGCAAGTTTCGATCCGCGCCCCCGTGAGGTAGCGACCTGTCTGTCGCCGCCCTGCTCGTGAGATACGAAGTTTCGATCCGCGCCCCCGTGAGGGAGCGACTGGAGCGGGTTCCGACCAGCTTTGGGATCAGGGGTTTCGATCCGCGCCCCCGTGAGGGAGCGACGCCGGGGGCCTCGCAGTGGCCATCCGCACGTAGGTTTCGATCCGCGCCCCCGTGAGGGAGCGACATGGCGTCTACGAGGGCGTAGCCGCGATGGCCAAGTTTCGATCCGCGCCCCCGTGAGGGAGCGACCACCCGATAGGCGCAGCGCCGTCTCGAGGAGCGAGTTTCGATCCGCGCCCCCGTGAGGGAGCGACCCTCCGCACCTACGACCCGCTTCATCGCTTCGTGTTTCGATCCGCGCCCCCGTGAGGGAGCGACCCGCGGCCGCTCATGCGCGAGGAGGCGCACCCATGTTTCGATCCGCGCCCCCGTGAGGGAGCGACCGGACACGATCTCCAGGAAGGTCTCCTCCCCGACGTTTCGATCCGCGCCCCCGTGAGGGAGCGACCCGCATCACCGCGCAGGCCGCGGCAGCCAACGAGTTTCGATCCGCGCCCCCGTGAGGGAGCGACGGCGGAGCCGTACTACCAGCCGGCGCCCGGCAAGTTTCGATCCGCGCCCCCGTGAGGGAGCGACGGCCTCATCGTAACAAGTTGATCAGGTTCAGGAAATCGAGAGATCTGCGCGAACCGCCTAGAAACGGCGTGGGGCGTTGGATCTGCGTCTGTGGAGCTGGGGCGAATTCCGAGAGGTTCCAGCAGCTTACGGGCTGCGCGAACCATCGATGAACGGCCTGCTCGCTCCCGGTTCGCGTCACCGCGGTTAGAACAAGAGCGGGCCGTCGAGATCGAGGGTCGGCTTGGCGCCGACATGCTCGACGCGGCGGCGTCCTTCGGCACCCAGGCGGTAGAAGCGCAGGGAATCGTGCTGCGGGTCGATCTCGGCCACCAACCGGGCGCGCAACGCCGTCCATTGCGCCGGCTCGACCTCGCATTCGAACACCGAGTTCTGCACCCGCTGGCCGTAATCGAGGCAGGCACGGGCGACCCGCCGCAAGCGGCGGCGTCCTGAGGGGGACTCGGTGTTCACGTCGTAGGCCACGAGCATCAGCATCGCATCGCCTCAGCGCCAGACGAAGGCCGGGTAGCCGTCGAGATCGCCGCGCAGGTGGCGCGCCAGCATCTGGGCCTGGGCGTGGCCGACGAGGCCGAGTGGCATCATCTCGTCGAGGAAGGGATGGCGCAACTCCTCGCGCTTGCGCTCCTGCCACGCCACCAGCACGCGCTTGCGTGCCTCCTCCATCAACCGCACCCCGCCGGCCTCCTCGACCGTGAAGTCGGCGGCCGTGAGCTGGCGCCGGTTGACGAGGCTGAGTGCGAGACGGTCGGCCAGCACCGGGCGTAACTCCTCCATCAGATCGAGGGCGAGCCCGGCTCGGCCCGGGCGGTCGGCATGCAGGAAGCCGACCTGCGGGTCGAGGCCATGCGTCTCCAGCGCCGAGCGGCAATCGTGGCCAAGCATCGCGTAAAGAAAGGAGAGCAGCGCGTTGATACGGTCGAGCGGTGGACGGCGCGAGCGCCCGTCGAAGGCGAAAGCCTGATCCTCGACTCGGACCAAGTGCGGGAAGGCGGCGACGTAGGCCGAGGCCGCCTCGCCTTCGATGCCGCGCAGGCCATCGACCGTCTCGGCCGCGAGGGTGCGCCGGGCGGCGTCGGTAAGCCGGCGCTCCGCCGCTTCCAGGGCCGCGACCCCGGCAGCACCAATGCGTTCGCCGTGATCGCGCAGGGCCCGGCGCAGCACCGCGCGCTGGTTGGCCGCTTTGGCGGCCACGATGCCGCGCACGATCGGCACGGCGCGGGCCGGATCGTCGGCGACCCGGTGCTGCGCGCGGCGCAGGAGCACGTTGCCGCTGCGCGCGCCCTCCACGCGGGCGAGGAAGCGGCCGTTCGGATCGAGCAGCGAGACGCAGATCCCGCCCTCGGCGCAGGCTGCGAGCAGGGTCGGCGAAGCCCCGGCGCGCCCGAAGGTGACGACGCCCTCGATGAGGTGGAGCGGCACCCGGCCGCGCTCCGCGCCCTCCACCTCGACGACGAGGTTCGCCCCGTCCTTGCGCAGCCACGCCGCCTCGCTGGTGACGTAGATGGTGTTACGCATCCGTCGCATGGTGCGGTCCTCACTCGGCGATCTGCGCGGCGAGCCAGCGGGCGACTTGGGGCGGGCGGGCCAAGCGATCCGGCCGGCACAGGGCTTCGAGCGAGCAGCGGCGGCAAGCGGGCGTCTTCACCGGAAGCGGGGTGATCCCGCTCGCGATGACGGCGCGAGCCTGCGCCGCGACCTGTGCGGTGAGACGGCGCAGATCGGCATCGAACGCGACCGCCTGCCGCCGACGAGTGGTGCCGTAGAACAACGCGCCTTCGGGGACGGCGCCGCCGAACATCTCCTCGAGGCAGATGGCTTGCGCGCAGAGCTGGACCTCGTCGGCCCGGTGAGCCTTCGCCTTGCCGCGCTTGTATTCGACTGGGAAAGGCCGCGCGGGCTTGCCCCTCCCCTCGCTGCGGAACTCCACCGCATCGGCCTTGCCGGCCACGCCCAACGCGAAGGAGCGCAGGGCCAGCCCGCGGGCGACGCGAACGCCCCGCCGCCCCTCGCCCCCGCCGGCATCGACCCGCTCGTGCAGCAGCCGCCCCTCGGCGGTCGCCGCATCCTCCGCCCACAGCCCTTCGACATGGATCAGCGCGTTCTGGCGCGGGCAGAACAGGTGGTGCTGGAGCGCCGAGAGGGGGATGAGGGCGTCTTCGGCCGCGGGGTCAGGGGGCGGCATGGCATAACCCCTATCGCTCGATCACCTCCACGCCTTCCGGCAACCCCTCCCGCTCGACCGTGATCGCGTAATCCGAAAAATCCCGCGCCACCGGCCAGTTGTCGGTCTCGGGCGCGCCGATCGCGTGGCGGGTGCCCTGGTAGGTGCGCCACGTCTTGACCCGCTCGAACAGGGTATGGGCCGGGGCGTTGCCGAGCGCGGAGGCGTGGCGAAAGATCACGAGTTTTCGCGCGGCCATCTCGCCGCGGGCGGCCGAGCGGTCGTGGTCGAACATGTTGGACAGCGCCTCGAACAGGAGGTCGAGGTCGGCCTCCGAGAAGCCGGTGCCCTTTATCGGGTGCGAGGCGAGGGGGGCCGAGACGAAGCCGTGGACGCGGTAGAGGCCGTAAGGCACGATGTGCTTGCGGCCCATGGTGCGCCCGCCCTTGGCCTCGGCATCGGCTTCCGTCGTGGCGGCGAGCCGGGTGATCGCGATCTCCAGCGGCAGCACCGGCTCGACCGAGCGGGCGAAGGCGAGTTGCACCGGCCCGCGCACCTGCCCGGCATTCACCCCCGTGGTCATCACGGCGCCGAAGGTGCGGATGTCCCAGAAGTTGTCGCACATCCAACGGGTCAGGGCGCGGGCCTTGTCGGCCTCCTTCGGCCCCTTCTTGAGATCCTCCGCCTTGGTGATCTCCGGCATCACCGCCGCCCAGGCGCGCTTGTGCTCGACGTTGAGGGTCGCGCCGTCGCGCATGTAGATTTCGTGGCCGGGCGCCTCGGGCCGGGCGAGCGCGACGTAGTTGCGGATCTTGCGCTTGAGGGCGACGTCGGAGACGAGACCCTGGTTGGTCTCGGGATCGAGCCGGGGCAGGTTGCCCGCATCCGGATCGCCGTTCGGATTGCCGTTCGTCACGTCGAAGAACAGCACGAATTCGTGGCGGCGCGCGACGGCCTCAGACATCCCCGTTCTCCCCTTCCGTGCCGGCATCCGCCTCGGCTTCGACCTGGGCCTTCAGGGCGGGCCGACCCGCGAACTGGGCCTCTCGCTGGTGGTAGTAGCCGATGGCGAAGCGCCCCTGCGCCTCAAGCCTCAAGCTGCGCGGCAGGGACGAGGGCAGGTGGGCGACGATCTCGGCGATCTCGCGCTCGATCCAGCCGTCCTTGCCCTCCTTGCGCAGCTTGCCGACATGGCTCTGCGCGCCCCGCAGCAGCAGCGGAAAGACACCCGCGGGCGTGGCCGAGGCGGCGCCGAAATAGCGGTCGCGGATCGTGGCGTTGACGCGGCCGAGCGCGAGGCGCTGGGCCGTCTCCAGAGCCGCAAACAGGCGCCCGAGCTGGTAGGCGGGGTGGGGATCGTCCTTGGCGAGGCTCACCGGGATGTCTCCTGTGCTGAGGGAGCCGCGCGTCAGGCCGGCGCGCAGGGCCGCCGCGTGCCAGCCCGTGGGCCGGTCGCCCGCCCGCAGGCGCGTGACGATGGCCGCGAGCCAGGTCCGGGGATAGGGACCGCCGCCGAGCACGGCGCGGGCGACCTCGCCCGCGAGCAACGGCGGGATGTTCTCGAACTTTTCGCCCAGCGCCGTCGTCTTGACGAGCAGGCGGGCGATGGAGGGGGCGCCGCCCCAATCCTTGGACAGGGGCTCGATCCGCAGGGCCGCATGATGGGCGGCGAGCCGGATCGCGAAGCTCTCGAAGGAATCGTCCAGCCAGTAGCGCACCGACAGCCGGGCCGCGTTCGGCGCCAGCCCGAGCACGTGGAAGCGAGTGCCGGGCACAACGTCCGGGATCGCCTCGGCGACCGGGCGCCCGCGGGCGACCTGATCGAGCCGGTCGCCGATCTTGGCCGCCTCGCCCGCGTCGGAGGGCGGCGGATCGAGCATCGCGGCGAACCAATCCTCGGTTGCGCGGGCCGCGTGCTCCTTCACGGCCTCCGTGATGTCGGCCCAGAACACCACGGTGGCGTCGCCGATGGATCGCGCGAGACGGTTTGGGCTGCCGCGGTCGAGCATCCGGTTGAGCGCCTCGCCGTAGCGGGCGGCGGCCGCCTCGCTCACGGGGGCGTTGTCGCCCTGGACCTTGCCGTTGGAGGTGAAGGCGTCGAGGTTGAACGAGACCAGCGCGGCGCCGGAGGATTGCGCGCCCGCGACCCCCTTGATCGTCGGATGGAGCCGCGCTGCGGAGGCCGTCGTCCCCGTCACGAGACAAGTCGTCCCGATCTGCGCGGATGTCGAGGCCACGGCACCCGCGAGCAGGGTTCGGGCGGCCTCGCGCTCGTGGAGGAAGGCGCGCTCGTCGCCGAGACGGAACACGACGTTGGCGTCGAGTGCCGCGAGCGCATGGGGGAAGCGGTCGAGGTCGGCCGGGTCCCAGGTCTCGATAAAGCGCAGGAGGGCGACGAGACCCGGATCGTTCGTGCCGGCCAGGAGGTCGCGATGCAGCGCCTTGAAGGCCGCATGCTCCTGGCCCGTGCGGCTGCCCGCGCCCGCGGTGCGGCCCAGGGCGTAGGCGGTCTTGTCCCAGAGCCGGTTCGGCAGGATGGCGACGGTGCGCTTCACCGCCGCCGGCACGGCGAGCAGGCGCGGTTGCGCCTTGCGCCCGCTGCGCTCGTGCAGATCGATGATCTCGCTCACTGCGCCGTCAGAGGCGATGCACACGCACAGCCCGATCTTCTCGCGGGACGTGCCCGCCTCCTCGGCCTCGCCGCGGGCGGCCATGCGGTCGTAGTAGCGGTCGAGGGCCTGGAGGATCGTCACGTCACGGTGCCTTCGCCGAGGCAGACACGCACGTCGAGCACGCCGCCGGTCAGCCGCGCCCTGAAGAAGTGCGAGACCCGCTCCGGCCCGGCGATGTCGTGCAGCATGAAGCCGAGGTCGCGCTCGCGCTGGTCGGGCGGCAACCTGCTCTCCGGTGGCGGCGCATCGGGAAGCAGCAGCGCGAAGTCGGCCGGGAATTCGCGGGTGCCGAGGCAGGGGCGGTGGAAGCACTGGCCGGCGGCGGCGCGCCGATTGAACATGCTGAGGTATTTGGCCGGCGTGTCGTCGGGGCCGGCCTTGTCGGTGAGGGCGAAGCGGGCCTCGATGACGTAGGCAACCTCGATCAGAAGCGTGGCGGCGCGCTGCTGCCGGTGCTCTTCGACGACGATCCCGAGCCCGACCGTCGCGCCGGCGCGCATCGCCCGCTCGGCATTGGCAGCGGAGGCCTTGGCGCCGATTTCATTGCGGCGGAAGGACTGGAACCGGATGGGGTTCAGGACGTGGATGCGGTCGACAATCCAACGGATCTGTGGCTTCCACAGCACGGCCTCAAGGATGCCGCGGGCGGCCGACGGCGTCATCACGTCGTAGGAGACGCGCTCGACCTTCAACTCGGGCCGTGTGAAGCAGGCCCGCTCGCCCCAGACGTGCAGCCGAACGCCGTAGCTCATGATACGGATGAGACCGCGATCCTGGAGGTGGAGTTAGGGACACGAAAGCCTTTCACCTCTTGCTGCTGCATGCGAACTGGCCCTCCCATCTGCCTCCCCCCCCGCATCGTCTGCTTGCCCTGTCTTCAATCAACGATAGCGTGGCCGCCGTGATTCTGCGAGCGCATCCGTCGCCGACACGATCTAGAGTGCCGGCATCGGACTATTCGCCATGTCGATCACCTCACCGCCCAGGGCCTCATGGAGCCGGGCCTGCCCTACGAGAGCTCCCTCACCGACGTAGCACCTAATGGGGCGGAGCAGGTCTTCGACGACGTGAAGACGAGCCGACTGTTCGAAATTATCGAGGCGCTGAACCGGAGCGCGGTGGCGTAGGGGCAGACGGCGCGCACGCCCAACACACGCCCCCAAGTTTAGCACCCTGTAGAACGCCGCAGGAACGTCGCTGAGCGCCTTAAAGGGCCGCTCGATAGAGGTTTGGCCCCACACCGAGACGCCTGCCAGCGAGCCTCCCAGCGAATCGCCCGCAGCTAATCGAGGAACGGCGATTTTCTTGTGAAGAGCCGAGCACCGGTCCCTATAGAGAGCGTGACGCTAGCAGCGTCTCCGAAATCACCTCGACAAGGACCTCAACAGATGACCCATTCATCTGAATGCACCCCCGTGCGCGCTTTCGACCTTCTTCAGCAGAGTGCTATCGAGCAGCGGGCAGAGGCTATCCTCGCGGCTTCCCTCTATATGTCTCCGTCGTGCTGGCTCGTCGAGCGCGACTTAGCGCAGATGAAGTGGTTTGACTACCGCTTCCTCTCCCCCGTTCAGGCGACGCTCCACTACGTCGATGAATATCAGCGCGTCTTCCGTCTCAAGTGGAGGCGGCATTTCGACTCCACCGACGCAGGCAAGAAGCGTGGCATTGCTACCGGCGGCCTGTTCCATAGCCGCAAGGAGTTCAGCGAATTCTGGAATGCTCGTGTGCATGCCGACTCTATGGGTGTGCGCTACGATGTCTACATCTCCACCGCGATGGAGACCGCCCTTCGGCGGGCCAAGCAGAAGCGTTTGCTGAGGGCGGGCCAGATGCGCCGGGCCGACTGCATCCAGGCGATCGAGAAGCGGTGGGAGGAGGAACTCGCCGGCAGCCGTTGGCTATCTGAGCTGCCGCACTATCGCGGTGAGAATCATTGCGCGCTGCCCGCTCAGTTCGCCCATCAGGAGCACGTGGCACACGGGGTCCGCAAGCGGTCGAACGGCGCGCTCGCCCTGGGCATGGCGATCGACGAACTGCGCGTTCTGCCGGTCGAGACGGCCGAGGCAGTGCATGGCGCTGAGTTCGTCGCCCGTGCCCGCGAGAGGAGCATGGGTATCGGGAGGCCGGCTCCTGTCGAACTGCTCGAGCCGGAGCAGCTCATCCCCTCTTGCTTTGGGCTGCCCGCGCCGTTCGACGTTGCAGCCGAGCCTTGTAACAAGTGTCCGCTCGCGGACCAGTGCCGGAAGGCGTCGGAGCACGTGCTCGCCGATGTCGTGGAGCATTATGGATCGGCAGATCCCACGCTGCATCATCGCCGGGAGCTTGGGCGTGAGCGCGTGCGCCGCCACCGCGAGAAGAAGCGCTTGACGGAGGCTGCAGCGAGTGATCCGGTAGCCGGAGCCATTGCCAAGGCCGCATAGGCGCAAAGAGCCGGGGATCTCGCCGAGGCCTTCAGACCCCGTAGAACGCAGTCCGTCGGACTCCTCCCGCCGATGTAACGCTCTCTAAATGTATTATGCTTCTCAAAGGTATTTATATTTATAGAGCGCGTTACAAACCCCAGGCTCCGGGATGAGGATGAGTCCCGGAACATGAAGAAGCGCTCCGAGAAGAAGCTCCGGATCCCTGAAGGCTGCTCGCAAAAGAACCGCCCCGGCTCTCCAAAAAGTCACGAGGTTGTATGAACTTGACAGCGGTCGAGGTGAGGCCGCTGGACTTGGGCCCGGAGCTTAGGCACCTCACGATCGCCGGGGTTCAGGGGCACTCACTTTGGGTCCAATGGCCGCTGGCCGAGACCAGTCCCGCTCGCCAAGGGTTGAAGCGAGGCGTTCGTGGGCACAGATGGTATGGGGCAGGTGCACCGCGAGTCCTTCTAAGACTTCGCTCTCAGCGTGCGTCCAGCTTAACGGAGGCGCTCGGCGAGATCAGCGGCCCGAAGGTGGGTGTAACGCTGCAGCATGCGCAACTCGCGGTGACCCGAGATCGACGCGACTTCGACGACGTTGAACCCCTTCTCGAACAGTCGGGACACCGCCTCGTGCCGCAGGTCGTGCAGGTGCAGGTCCTCGAGCCCCACGCGTCGCCTCAGGCGCTCCCAGGCGAGCCTGACGGCGTTTGGGGCAGCACTGAACACTTTCACGCTCTCGCCCGTCCTGAGCCTCGTGAGCGTCTCGACAGCTCGCGTCGATAGCGGCACGTCGCGGCTCGATCCGTTCTTCGTGAGCGGCAGGTGGGCGACGCGTCGATCCAGGTCCACGTGCTCCCAGGTCAAGCTCAACAGCTCGCCGCGCCGCATGCCGGTCTCGACGGCGAGCTCGATCAAGGGACGCAGATACGGCACTCGGCCCTTATCAGCAGCCGCGAGCAGTCGCTGCTCCTCGTCGCCTTCCAGACGCCGCGTGCGTCCCTTTGGCGGTGAAGGCCTACGGACGAGCTTGCAAGGGTTCTGGGCGAGGTGAATGTTCCACTCCCGGCGCGCAGTGTCGACTGCATGCGAGATCGTATTCAACTCGCGGATGATCGTTGCTGGCGCGACGATCTTGAGTCGCTCATCGCGATAGGCGGCGAGGTCTGCGGTCGAGAGCCGAGTCAACGTCCGGTGACAGAGAGGGCGTCGCAGGATGGCGTTGATGCGCGCGATCTCAGTGACCGAGCTGCGCTTCGTCGGCGAGACGATGTCGCGGTAGCGGGTGAGGATCTGAGCGAGAGTTGTGTTCTCGGCGGGACGCGTGTCTGGCAGTTCGCCGGTTCGATCGAGTTCCGCCTCCAGGCTGCGCGCCCAACGCTCGGCATCGACCTTGCTGTCGAAACTCTTCGAGCGAGGCGCCATGCCTCGCCGGCGAACAGCTGCCTGCCAGCGGCCTCTGAGCTTCCGGATCGTCGCCATCGTCGTGGTGTCCTCGTGCGAGCGCTGCACTGAAGGACGCCGCGAGCGCGCCGCCAAGGAGAATTCCGGATTTTGGGAGGGCAACACGGGTTTGGCGCACGGCAGCCACGTTCCCGTGCTTCCGTCCGACCCGCATGCTGTGGATGGATATCGCGGGCTTCATTGTGGAGGTGCCCGCACGATCTGATTTCCTCTCATCAATGGGAGAAACTTCGTGCTGACGCTCTGCCTTCGTAGAGCCACAACTCATAACTGTAAGCATATTCGTTGTCTTTGCGCGTTCTCAATGATGCTCAGCGCGTATGCCGACACTGTGTAAGCGAATCCCGCGACTTTGTCCTTCGCGAGCGCTTTCGCTTGGAGCGAGGGACAGGAACCGGACGCCAGTAGGACGTCTACTAGACACTAGGCGGACAAATCGACTTGGGGAGGGATCGTTCGTATTGGACAGGCGCCGGACGACCGGCGGACATCTTGTCCGGGCTGTGTCCTATGACCTGTAGGCCTGCCGGAGCCAGATGGAGCGGTTGAGGATGGTATCGGCGTTCTCGATGCCATGCGTGATGACCGGGATGGCATAGAGGCTGCAGTGACGTGCTCTCGGCTTCTCGTCGTCGAGGTGCCGGAGCGCGATCTTGACGGCGTGGTCGATCAGGCCTGGGCTTCCCGTGCTCACCATCGCGCGGAGCCGGGCCGGGTGCATGGCCTAGTAGTCGCCGTAGATCCAGGACGACTTGTCGTCGTAGCGGACGTTGGAGACCTTTTCCGTGTAGAAGCAGGCGCTCGAGGGCCGGCCCTTCACCTCGACGCACTCGAAGGCGATCCAGCGCTTGCGGACGATGACCGTGGCGCCTTTGGGGAGCTTGGTGCAGGCCATGCCGACGCTTTCGGCCTCCGCGTTGTCCTGGCGCCGCAGGAAGCCGTCTACGGCGACCTGGTTGTGGCCGGTCGACTCGTAGAGCTGTTGCATGTCGGCCAGGTTCTGGCAGGCATATTGGTCCCGCTTGAGCGTGTAGGGGCCGGGCTTCTCGACAGAAGGGGCCGCGGATGCGCAGAGCGGGCTCAGGACGGCGATGAGGGCGAGGAGAGCGGTCTTCATGCCCAAAATCTAACAAGGAGTGCCTGAGCCGTCTGTGGCGGCACTGCGGCAGCTCCTAACATATCGAGCTGTCAGACCAATTTTGTATTCTTAACAATCTCCCTTAGCAGGTGCCCATGACCGACGGCGTTTTCATCGTCCGCAACGACAACGCGCTCGTCGAGATGCGGTCGAGCCCCTTCGAAAGCGAAGACCTGCTTCAGCAGCTCCTCGCGACCCATCCGAGCCTGATTGCCGGAGATGCCGTCGATCCGACGAACCCGCGCCGTTGGCTTCTGATCGCGCGCGAGCAGGCTGTGCCGGGGGAGGAAGGTGGGGCCGGGCGTTGGTCGCTCGACCACCTCTTCGTCGATCAGGACGGCGTGCCGACGCTCGTCGAGGTCAAGCGCGCGAGCGACACGAGGGGGCGCCGCGAGGTCGTCGCCCAGATGCTCGACTATGCAGCCAACGGCGTCGTCTACTGGCCGGTCGAGGTGATCCGGCAGCAGTTCGAGCGGACCTGTGTGGCGAGCGAGCGCGATGCCGACGAGGCGCTGCGCGAGCACCTCGGGCGCATCGACGCTGATCTGGACGAGTTCTGGCGGAAGGTCGACGTGAACCTTCGGGCGGGCCGCATTCGCATGGTGTTCGTCGCGGACGTGATCTACCCGGAACTCAAGCGGATCGTCGAGTTCCTGAACGCCCAGATGAGTCCGGCTGAGGTCATCGCCCTCGAGATCAAGCACTACACCGGACAAGGCCTGCGGACGTTGGTCCCCCGGCTCATCGGACGCACGGCGGAAGCCGAGCGACGCAAGGGCGTCTCGGGCTCGTCCACGGCCAACTCCCGCCCGCAGCTCACGGAGGAGGAATGGTTCTCCTGGTTCGCTGAGCAGCGCGGGCCAGTCGAGGCGGCGATCGCCCGTGAAATCCGCGACTGGTGGGTCGCCCGCGGCGGACGATACGAGGTCACGTCCGCGCAGAAGCCGTCGATGATCGTCAAGTTCGTCCACGGGGGCGGCCATTGCTGGCCCTCAATCATGCGGACGAACGGCCGGGTGACGACGGCCTTGTGCTACATCAGGAAAAGCCCACCCTTCGACGATGTCGAGGCGCGTCGCGACGTGCTCAGGTCAATCGAGCAGGCCTTCGGGCAGCGCTACGGGGAGCGTGCGGTGGATGGCGAGCCCTACGTGCCGCTTTCACTGCTTCAGGAGCCGACTGCTCGGGAGCAGTTGTTCGCTATCTGGCAGTCGATGATTGACCTGATTCGAGCGGGAGCCTGACCTTTGGAGCAGTTCACCCGCGTCGATGCGATAGAATCCTCTACGCCGCGGCTTGGGCCAGCTTGGCGACGAAGGCGAGCGCGTCCCGGGCCGGAAGCGGCCGGCTGAAGTAGAAGCCTTGCACCTCACTGCAGCCCTCCTGGCGCACGCGGGCGAGCTGCTCGTCCGTCTCGACCCCCTCGGCCGTGATCGACGCGCCGAGTTGCGTGCCGATGCCGACGATCGCCCGCACGATCGCCGCCGCATCCGGGTCGGCGATGTCGCGGATGAAGGAGCGGTCGATCTTGATCTTGTCGAAGGGGAAGCGGCGCAGGTAGCTCAGCGACGAGTATCCCGTGCCGAAATCGTCCATGGCGATCCGGACACCGAGTGCCCGCAGGCGGTGCAGACAGGCGATCACCGCCTCGGCGTCCGCGACCAGGACGCTCTCGGTGATCTCGAGTTCCAGCCGCTGCGGTGCGAGGCCGGAGGCCGCGAGCGCGCCCATGACGGCCTGCTCGAAGCCGGGCTTCTGGAACTGGATGGCCGACACGTTGACCGCCACGCGCAGATCGCCTGGCCAGCCCGCCGCCTCTCGGCAGGCTTCCCGGAGGATCCAGGCGCCGAGCGGCACGATCAGGCCGGTGTCCTCGGCGAGCGGGATGAAGTCGGCCGGCGAGACCATGCCCCGGACGGGATGCTGCCAGCGGATCAGCGCTTCGAAGCCGCTGGGCCTGTCGGCCGCGAGGTTCATGATCGGCTGGTAGTGCAGGACGAACCCGCCCTCGCGCACGGCGTTGCTCAGGTCGCGTTCGAGCGCGCTGCGATCGGCGACGATCTCGTCCATTCCGGGTTCGTAGAAGCTCAGCGTGTTCCGTCCCGCGGCCTTGGCCCGGTAGAGCGCGATGTCGGCGTTCTTGAACAGGGCGTCGGCATCCTCGGTCTCCACCGTCCCCATCGCGATGCCGATGCTGATGCCGATGCAGGCGGTGTTGCCGTCGAGATCGATCGGCAGGCCCACGAACTCGATGATGCGCTCCGCGGCGGCACTCACGACCTGCGGCTCCTCGAGCCAGGACAGGATGATCGCGAACTCGTCGCCGCCGAGCCGCGCGACGGTGTCGACATTGCGGGCCACCGAGATCAGCCGATCGGCGACGATGCGCAGGAGTTGATCACCTGCCGGATGGCCAAGCGTGTCGTTGACCGCCTTGAACCGATCGAGGTCGCAGGCAAGCACCGCGAAGCTGCCGCCGTAGCGCCGCGCGTTGGCGAGTTCTTGGTTGAGCCGGTCCCGGAACACCAGGCGGTTGGGTAGGCCGGTTAGGGCGTCGTGCAGGGCCATGTGAGTGATTTGTTGCTCGGCCTCCTTGCGGGCTGAGATGTCGCGTAGCGAGGCGACCCAGCCACTCGGTCCGCCGGTCGCGCCCTCCTTCGTCCGGCTGAAGGAGATTTCGACCCAGACGTAGCTGCCGTCCTTGCGCCGGTAGCGCTTCTGGCAGGTCGTCTGCTCGACGCGGCCGTGCCTGAGGTCGCTCAGGACGGCCCGGAAGTCGTCCGCCTCGTCCGGATGCACGGAGTCGAGTGGGCGGGTGCCCACGAGTTCCCCCGGTTCGTAGCCGAGCAGCCCCTTGGCAGCGGGCGAGACATATTCCCGCGTGCCGTCGAGATGGCACCAGATGATGACGTCGGTGGTGTTCTCGGCGAGCAGCCGGAAGCGCTGCTCGCTCACACTGAGCGCTTGGT
Source organism: Methylobacterium sp. Leaf118 (assembly GCF_920984675.1). Lineage (GTDB taxonomy): Bacteria > Pseudomonadota > Alphaproteobacteria > Rhizobiales > Beijerinckiaceae > Methylobacterium. The sequence goes on along the minus strand of NZ_CAKLBV010000001.1, from coordinate 1,451 downwards.
TGGCCCGGCGCATCCGGTCGGCGAATAGGGCGAGCACCGCAAAGCCGAGCACGGTGAGCATGACCGCGGCGACGCCGAAGGCGAGCGCGAGGCGCGGGAGACCCGGTTCTGGGCTCGGGTGATTCAACCCCGGGATCACCTCGACCGCCGCCATGGCGGTGAAGTGCAATCCGGCGATCGCGACCGAAAGGAGCGTGGCGGCGATGGCGTTCGAATGCCTCACCCGCGGGTTCGCGAACACGGCAAAGGCCGTGGCAGCGATGCCGGTGCCGATCAGGAGGGAGGCGACAACGAGAGGCCCGGTCCAGGCAAGGGCACCGGGAACCTCAACCCCTGCCATCCCGGAAAAGTGCATGGCCCCGACACCGAGGCCGAAGCAGAGACCCGCAACCGCCCCGTGCGCCGGGCTCGTGGCCTGCCTCAAGAGAACGAACGTGCCTGCCGCCGTCACGACGGCTACACTCAGCGAGGCGAGCGTGAGATGCGGATCGTAGCCGATCACGACGCCCGGATCGTAGCCGAGCATGCCGATGAAGTGCGTGCTCCAAACTCCGGCGCCGGCCGAGAAGCCGGCCGCCACGAGCCACAGCCAGCGACCGGCGTCGCGTCCCTCGCGCGATTGTCGGACAAGGCGCAGGGCGGTGTGGACCGACACCCAGCAGACGAGCGCCGCGAGCGGCACCACCCAGCCGGTATGCTGCTCCGTCAGGCAAGAGACAGTGCGGAACATGACCGTGTGTTCGCATCAAAGACTGACACCCTTCGGCGCTAAGGCTTAACGGAATCAGCCTATCGGAAGCGCAAAAGTGAAATCCAAAATTCCACCGTAAGCGCCCCGGAAGTGATGCTGCGTGATGGCAGCACTGTGCTTCGGAAGCAGGATTTGTAATCGATGACACCGAGCGGCATCTTCTTCCCTCCACACGAAGCGCCGTCATAAGACTGTCGCCGCCGGCAGCTCTCGCGCTTGTCTACGCCGGCAATTGAGGGCAAATCCCCAATAAGCACGATTGTTTTGTAACCTAGATCCTCGTTTTACCATCAGATACTGAAAGTAATCCATTGAACTATCTCAGAAGCGAGGGCGGGCTGGCGTCATACGGCTGATCAAGCAGGTTCATCCCACGGCAGAGATTTCATTGTGTGCACTTGCACCTCGGTGTCATTGGGCTGCCAAGAAGAGGCAACGGATTGCTCGCGATTCTGTTGGCGACGCAACAGTCTCAGCAGAGGGAATGTGCATGTCCGTATCTCGCCGCCGTGAGCAACGATTGCTCGACACCAACGAAGCGGAACTGGTCGCCCGCTCGCATCGGCCGGACCTTTCCGCCGCGAATGATGCACAGATTTCTGATTTGATGAGGCGCCTTCGTGGGTCGTGTCCCGTGACGTGGTGTATGAGCGCTGGTCCTCGGCAGGGTCCGAAGGTGATCAGGCTGCCACGGCCGACA